>NZ_JAGGOY010000061.1:0-18446 GCF_018614095.1 Streptomyces sp. ISL-87
GGTCGGGTCGGCCGGATCGGGCCGGCCGGATCGGGCCGGCCGGATCGGGCCGGGCCGGGCCGGGCCGACCGGATCAGCCGGCGTGCCCCGCGGCCGGGAAGAGGCGGTTCAGGTGGTGCTCCAGGACCGCGGCCGCGGCCTCCTGGGTGCGCTGGCCGACCAGGACGCTGGTGCCGAGCCCCGCCGACATGGCGAGGAGGCTGATGGCCTCGGTGCGCGGGTCCGTGTCGGGGCGGGCCAGTTTCGCGTCCCGCGCCTGCTGGAGGAGGGCGGTCAGCGCGTCCTCGGCGGCGTTGGGGTTGTCGATGAACGGCTGGGCGGCGAGGGTCGCGTCCGTGAGGGCGAGCGCGGCGTAGGCGGTGTAGACGATGTGGAAGGTGCGGCTGGGCCCGTCGGTGGGCAGTGCCTCCATCAGCAGCGCCTCGATCGTCGCGCGGGGTCCCGGATCGGGACCGGCGGCCCGCAGCCGCGCGGCGACTCGGGCGCCCAGACCGGCGGCCAGGTGCTGGAGCCCGTAGAGCAGCAGGTTCTCCTTGGTCTGGAAGTAGTACTGGACCAGGCGCAGGGACACGCCCGCCTCGGCGGCCACGTCGCGCATCCCCACCGCATGCAGTCCGCGGCGTCCGGCGACGCTCACGAGCGCCTCCGCGATCTGGGCGCGCCGCTCCTCGTGGTCCACGCGTTTCGGCATGTGCTGTGTCTCCGCCCCGTCGGTGCCTCTGGTCTGCCGCTGCCTGCCCGGCAGATTTCATGGTACCGCCGTATCAGCATCATGGTACGGTCGTATCAAAAACGGATGATGATCCTGGAGGTCCCCCGTGCCCGAGACCACGACCCGCAAACGCGGCCGCAGCAGCGAGCGCGTCCCGGCCGATGTCGGCCGCTACGTCAGCGAGGAACTGCGCGAGCGGTACTTCGCCGCCTGCGACGCCGTCTACGCGCTCGCGCCGGCCGCGGACTCCGAGACGGACATCGAGACGAGCTTCGGGACCACGCACGTCTACCGGTACGGCCCCGCCGATCCCGCCGCCGCCGGCCGGACCCCGGTGGTGCTCGTGCACGGCGCCGGCGCCAACTCGGCGATGTGGTATCCGAATCTGGCCGACCTGAGCGCCCAGCGCCCGGTGTACGCGATCGACACCCTTGGCGAGCCGGGGCGCAGCGTCCAGCACACCCCCATCCACCAGCCCGAACGCTCCGCGCAGTGGCTGGACGAGGTCCTCGCCGGCCTCGGTCTCGACCGGGTCCACCTCGTCGGGTCCTCGTACGGCGGCTGGCTCTCCCTGAACCAGGCACACCGCGGCCCCGGGCGGCTGGCTTCGGTCACCCTGCTCGACCCGGGCGGGCTGGAGAAGACCGGGGCCCGCTTCTTCGCCTGGATCTTCATCAGCCTGCTGGCGACCATCGCCCCGAAGCCGGTACGGCGGCGCGCGGCGGCCTGGCTGGACCAGCCGGTGCTCATCGTGCCGGAGTTGCGCGCCATGATCATGCTCAGCGTCCGGGCGTACCGGATCCGCCGCCCCACGCCGCTGCCGCTCGCCGAGGACGAGCTGCGCACCATCCGCACCCCGATGTACGTACTGCTCGGCGAGCACAGCCTGTTGGTGCACCCGGAGCGGCAGCGCGAGCGGGTGCCGCGTCTGGTGCCCGGCGCGACCGTGGAGATCATCGGGAACACCGGGCACGGGCCGCAGATCGACCACGCGCACGAGACGAACACCCGGATGCTGCGCTTCATGGACTCCGTCGACTGAGCGCCGCCCGGGGGCTCCGCCCGCGTCAGTGCCGCCCGGCCGCCCTCTGCTTGCAGCTACGGGCCACCTCGTCGGCGAAGACGCGGGCCAGCGGGGCGAGGGCGCTCCAGCGGCGGACCGCCCAGCCGACCGTGAGGGGCGGGAGGGCGGGGATGGGCAGGAGGCGCAGGGGGCCGCCGGAGCCGGGAACCTGCCAGCCGGGCAGCGCGGGCACGACCGCGTGGCCCAGGCCCAGTTCCGCGAGGAGCAGGGCGGTGTCCCAGTCGGCCACGCTGGTGTCGGAGCGGATCCGGATGCCCAACTCGGCGAAGGCCGAGTCCAGATGGGCGCGGGATGCCGAGCGTTCCGGGAGCCGGACGTGCCGGATGCCGGCGAGGTCGGCCGGCTCGATCCGGGGCCGGGCGGCGAGCGGGTCGTCGGCGCCGACCGCGAGCACCCAGGGCAGCTCCATGACGGGGCGCAGCTCGATCCCGCGGACCGGGCCGCCGATGGTGATCCAGGCGAGGTCGAGGTCGTCGGCGGCGAGGGCGTCGAAGCAGCTGCGGCTGGAGTTCTCGGTCTGGAACTCCAGGCTCACCTGGGGGTGGCGGCGGCGGAAGGTGACGACGGCCTCGGACATGAAGTGCCGTACGGTCGTGGCGCCGGTGGTGACGCGGACCGTACCGCTGTCGCCGCGTACGAGGTCCCCCAGGCGGCGCAGGGCTCCGTCGAGGCCCGCGATGCCGTCGGCGGCGGCCGCCTGGAGGATGCGGCCGGCTTCGGTGGGTACGACTCCGCGGGCGTGGCGCTCCAGCAGGTCGGCGCCGGTCTCCTTCTCCAGTCGGCGGATGTGCTGGCTGACGGCCGGCTGGGTGCAGCCGAGGTCGCGGGCGACGGCGCTGAGGCTCCCCGCCCGGCACACGGCCACGAAGACGCGGAGGTCGTCGAGAGTCATGACCGTCAAACTACCCCGGCCAACACCCAAGTCCTGCCTTGGGCCGTGATAGGAAATCAGAGGATTGACTTGGGTTTTCGGTTGGTCGAAGATCAACACAGGGCCCAGGGCGGCAACCCGTCCCCGCCCTCGCCACGGTCCGGACCCAGGCGAGGGCGGGGCGGGTGCCGACCCGCCCCTGCGTCAGGGGGTGAAGGTCCAGCGCTGCGCCGGGGTGTCGTCGCAGGCGGTACGGGTGAGCGGGGTGCCGTTGGCGGTCGCCGAGCCGGCCGGGGTGAGGCATTGGCCGGCGGTACGGAGGGTGCTCTGCGGGCCTGCCTGCCAGGTCTGGCCGGAGCTTCCGTCGCAGGTCTGGATGGTGATGCGGGCGGCGTTCGCACCGTCGAGGCAGACACCTCCGAGGCCGGTCAGGCGGCCGTCGCTCTGGAGCGTCCAGCGCTGGTTGGGGCCGCCGTGGCAGGTGTACAGGGTGGGTTCGGTGCCCGGTGTGGTGGCGCTGTGCGGGAGGTCCAGGCAGCTGGCGGAGGCGGCGTTGACGAGGGTGGCGTCGGCCGGAAGCGGGGCGGCGCGGCCGGTGAGGGTGAGCTCGGCGGCGCTGGTCCAGGGGCCCCGGCCGCCGGCCTCGGTCAGGGCTCTCAGGCGCAGGTAGCGGCCCGTCTTCGCCGACAGGGTGACGGACTTGGCGGCCGCCGTGTCGGCGAACGTGCCGGTCGCGACCGGGGAACCCCAGTCGGCGGTGGTGTCGGAGACGTACACCTCGTAGCCGCCGATCCGGCCGTTGGCGCCGCCGTCCTGGCGGGGCAGGTAGCCGAGGCCGTCCACGGTGTAGCGGGCGCCGAGGTCGATCTGGATCTCGTGCGGCAGCGGCGCCGGGGTGCCCGAGGACCAGGCGGTGTGCCAGATCGTGTCCGGCTTGCCGTCGAACGCGTTGACTGCGGCGCCGTTCTCCGCGCTGGTCTCCTGGCTGTCGGCGGAGACCAGGGTCCAGGCCGACTGCGGGATCGGGGTGGAGGTGGCGGGGATGGGACCGGCCGACGGGATGGTGGTGCCGGTGGCCGTGACGGTGAAGGCGCCCGACTTGGTACCGGTCTTGACCCAGAGGACGCCGGAGCGGTCGGCCGGGTCGAAGAACCAGCCGGACGTGGCGGCGTCGTAGGCGCTCTTGGAGGTGAGGCGGGTGAGCGCGGTCCCGTCCACGGTGAGTGTGCCGGGCGCGGAGGCCACGTGGAGGGTGAACTCGTATCCCCGGGAAGCCGGTTTGCCGGTGTAGCTGCCGGTGGGGGCGCCGACGGAGACGGTGACCGCGCCGGACCCGGTGGCGGGGGCGGTGACGTTCACCTGCTGGCGGGCGAAGGCGCCGGACTGGTGGGCGCGGGTCAGGCCGTCGTCCTCGTAGAGGCTGAAGGAGCTGTTCCCGCGCGGGTGGATGTCGTAGGTGAGGGTGGAGACGGGCTTCTCGCCCGTGTAGTTCATCTGCGGCCACATCGGCACGATGGCGCCGCCCTTGACGAACAGGGGCAGGGTGTCGAGGGGGGCCTGGTAGTTGTTCAGCCAGCCCGGGCCGGCGTACGTCTTGCCGGTCCAGTAGTCCGTCCAGGTGCCGGCGGGGAGGTAGATGCCGTCGCGGACGGAGGTGTCGGAGACGACGGGCGCGACGAGGAGGGAGTCGCCCGCCATGAACTGGCCGCTGGTGAGGTTGCCACGGGCCACCGGGTCGTCGGGGTACTCCAGGACCATCGCGCGGGTGCTGGGGACGCCGCTCTCGTGGGCGACGCGGCTCATCGTGTACAGGTACGGCATCAGGCGCATCTTGAGCTGGAGGTACTTGCGGTTGATGGACAGGTACGGCTCGGCGAACCGCCAGGGCTGCTTGTCCTGGTAGCCCGCGGCCGGGTTCGTCGCGCCCCAGCCGGACATGGTCATGAAGGCCGGGGTGAAGGCCTTCCACTGGAGGTCGCGGGTGTAGGTCTTGGGGCTGCCGCCGAAGATGCCGTCGACGTCGCCGGAGGCGTAGTTGAGGCCGGAGAGGCCCGCGCCGGTGATGGCGGGGACGTGCCAGCGCATGTCGTCCCAGGTTCCGTTGGTGTCTCCGGTCCAGACGACGGCGTTGCGCTGGGTGCCGGCCCAGCCGTCCACGGTCCAGACGTAGCGGCGGGCGTCGGAGTTCTTCTCGATGCCGTCGACGGCCTGTTGCACTCCGTTGAACGCGGTTTTGTAGCCACCGCCGATCCAGGCCACGTCGGTCTTCACGCCCCGGGTGCCGGCCACGCCCACCTCGTCGGCGATGGAGCCGAGGCCGGTGGAGGTCCACAGGCCGGTCTGGAAGCCCTTGGCCTTGAGGGCGTCCACGGTCGATTTGAGGGGCGCGGTGTAGCCGCAGCCGTAGCCGTCGTTGGGCAGGAACCAGCCCGAGGGCATGTCGGCGGCGCGGGCGTCGGTGGCGTAACCGACCACGTCGGGGGTGGTCTGGTGGCGCAGGCGGTTGTGGTCGCCCTGGTAGTCGGGGTTGGAGGCGTTGAAACAGTCGGCGTTGCCGAGCTCGAAGCCCCACATCGGCGCCATGAACGGTTTGCCGCTGACATCGGTGTACGCGTCGAGGACGGACTTGAGGGAGTCGCCGGTGAAGTACCAGCCGTCGAAGCGCTTCTCGTTGTGGGTGAGGGTGCTCGGGGAGTTGAAGCCGTACGAGCCCGGGGCCCAGGTGTTGCGCATGACGCCGTAGCCGTTGGTGGACATGTAGAAGGGGGCGGGGCTGGCGTTGTTGTTCTCGCGCCACTTGTTGTCGACGGCGACGGGGACGGTCTTGCCGCGCAGGGCCCACTCCCCCAGGCGCAGGCCGGTCCCGTAGAACTGCTCGTCGGCGCCGCGGGCCAGGTACTGGGTGGTCTGGGTGCCGGTCCAGGAGGTGGGCTGGGTCTCCTGCCAGACCGGGGTGGAGTTGTCGGCGCGGTAGACGGAGAACTGGAGCGGTGATTTGTTGACGCGGATGGAGAGGGCGCCGGTGGTGATGCGGTAGTACGTGCCGGCGTCGGTGTAACCGGTGCTGACGGGGCCGAAATCGGTGGTGGGGGCGAGGTCGGAACCGGCCGGGTCGTTGGTGAAGCCCCCGTCGGGCGACAGCCAGAGCCGGAAGATGTCGGCGCGGGCGATGACGACGCGGGCCTTGGCACCGCCGGACGCGGTGACGGTGAAGGTGTTGCCGGACTGGGTGAAGCCGGTGACGTTCCCCGCCGTGGCGGGGGCCGGGGCCGCGGCGGCCGGGGAGGCCACCGGCCCGGCGCCGGCCAGGCCGGCCACGGTGAGGGCGGCGGCGAGCAGGGCGGCGACGGGGGCGCGGCGCCGTTTCCTCTCGCGCGTGCGGTTGGGGAAGCGGATGCGGATGAGTCTCATGGGGCAGCTCCTCGTGCGGTCCGGATCGCGGACACACCGCTTTGGCATGCGCCTGGCAACATAGCGGCCCCTGGAGATCACTTGAAGGAAGATGCTCGAAGTAGTCTGCAAACAAGCAGCTTTGAGCAATCCTCAGCGCCGCGCCTCAGCCGGGTCAGGCGGTCGCGCGCGCCCGCAGCAGCCGCTTGTCCGGCCTTCCCTGGGCGGTCAGCGGGATCTCCCGCTCCCAGAACACGGCCGTCGGCCGGTGCGCCGGAGCCAGTGCCTCCACCAGGTCACAGGCCTCGTCGGCCGCCGTGGCGTCGGGCTCGCACCCCGGCGCCGGCACCAGGAAGGCGCAGACCTCCTCGCCGGTCACCGCACTGTCCCGGCCGACCACCACGGCCTGCGCGACCGCGGGATGCCGGGCCAGCGCCGCCTCCCCCGGCAGGCAGTAGACGTTGTCCGGTACGGGCACGTCGTGGACAGCCCGGTGCCCCGCCCCACCCCGGCGTCCGCCAGCGCCCCGGCCAGCCGGTGTACGAGGTCCAGCACCTCGGTGAAGTCCATGACGGCGCCGCCCGCACCGAGCGCCGGCCGCCCCGCGTGCCGCTCCAACGCCCCCACCAGATCCGTGACATACCGTGCGGCCACGTCCACCACCTCTCAGAGTCCGGGGACGACCGTACAAGCTTCGTCGCACCTGTTGCGGGGAGGCCCGGCGCCTGACAACCTGCCAGCACGCGCAACACACCGGCACACCTGAGGGGGAACATGAACCGTCAGCGCCTGGCAGTCGCCGCCATCGCAGTCTTCGCCCTTGCCTTCGTCGTGGCGTTCGGCGCCACTTCGCAGGCCCACTCGGAAGCCGGGGAAAAGAAGGTCGAGGTCATCAAGGGAGCCGACGACTCCGCCTCCTGACAGCTGATGATGGCCGGTATGACCACCGGATCCCGTGCTCGCTCCTTCAGCACCGCGGCCGCGCGCTACGCCGCCCACCGCCCCTCGTACCCGCCCGAGCTCTTCGACGCCCTGGAGGAACTCGCCGGCCTCGCGCTGCCCGGTGCCCGCGCCGCCGACGTCGGTGCGGGCACCGGCATCGCGACCGCCCTGCTGCACGCGCGCGGGGCCCGGGTGGTCGCGGTCGAGCCCGGCGAGGGCATGGCGGCGGAATTCCGCCGCCGCAACCCGCGGGTCCCCCTCGTACGCGGGGACGGCAACCGGCTGCCGTTCGCCACCGGCTCCCTCGACCTGCTCACCTACGCCCAGTCGTGGCACTGGACCGACCCCGCCCGCTCCGTTCCCGAGGTCCTGCGCGTCCTGCGTCCCGGCGGGGCACTGGCCGTCTGGTCGAACGACCCGGACGTCCGGGTCGGGTGGATCGCCGGTCAGCACGCGCGGATCGAGGAGCGCTTCGGTCCCGGCTGGTACATCAACGCCCGCGCGCACTCGCGGGAAGGACTGGAGTTCACGGCCCGCCTGCTGCCCTGGTCGCGCCGCGTCACGATCGACACCCATCTCGCCAAGCTGTCCACCCACTCCCTCTTCCTGATCCGTGAACCCGGCACGGACGCCTTCCTCGCCGAGGAGCACGCCCGCCTGACGGCCCTGTTCCCGGACGGCTGGGTCGAGGAGCACTACGTGGTCGACCTGAACGTGGCCCTCAGAACGGCGTGACGGCCAGGATCGGCGCGGCGGACGAGGTGCGCCGGTGGCCGCAGGGTTCGAAGACCAGGAGCACGGGCCGGCCGGGGCGCTGGCGCCAGGAGATGCGTTCCGGGGCGCGCTCGCAGACGGGGCAGCGGGGCAGGGGGCTCGGCTCCGGCGGGCACTCGGGTGCGGCCGTCAGCGGCGGCATGGCGTGCGGATCGCGCATGGGGACTCCCTGGTCCGGCGGTGGTGCTGCTGAGACTGTGCCATGGACCTGCCCCGGTGTGCACGGGCCAATCATCCAGTGTTCTGGCTGGTCAGAGGTCTGAGCGCCGGGGGAAATACGGTCCTCTGCGGGCACTTGGTGATCAACCGCTCGCGCGGGCGGCCTCCACCAGGCGCGATTCGTATGCCGCGATGACCGCCTGGGCGCGGTCGCGGACGCCCAGTTTGGCGAAAAGGCCGGTGATGTGGTTCTTGACCGTGGAGACGCTGATGTCCAGCTCCGCGGCGATCCCGGCGTTGTCGAGGCCGGTGGCCAGCAGGTGCCAGATCTCCGTCTCGCGCGGGGTGAGTTCGCCGGGGCCGGTGGTCCCGGCCGCCGGACGGGACCGGTGCGGGGTCCGCACGTAGGTGGAGATCAGCCGGGTGAGCAGCCGTGGCGCGACGGCGGCTTCTCCGGTGTGGACGGTGCGGATCGCGGCGATCAGCTCCTCGGGGGAGACGTCCTTGGGCAGGAACCCGTACGCGCCGGCGCGCAGGGCGGCCACCACGTACTCGTCCATGTCGAAGGTGCTGAGCGCGAGGACCCGGATCCCGGGCAGTGTCCGGGCCAGTTCCCGGGTGGCCTCGACGCCGTCGAGCACGGGCATCCGGATGTCCATGACGACGACGTCGGGCCGCGACTCCTGGGCCAGGGCGACGGCCTGGGCTCCGTCCCCGGCCTCGCCGACGACCTCGAACTCCGGGTCGGGGGCCAGGATCAGGGCCAGGCCCCGCCGTACCAGCGGCTGGTCGTCGGCGATGAGCACACGGATCATCGGTGCCGTTCCTCTCCCTCTCCCCCGGCCGCGGCCGGGCCCGGTGAGGCCGGGAGCCGGGCCGCCACCCTGAATCCGCCGCCGTCGAGCGCGCCGGCCTCCAGGGTGCCGCCTTGCAGGGCGACGCGTTCACGCATTCCGATCAGACCGTACCCGGACCGGGCCGCGGACCGCGAAGGCACCTGGAGCGAACCCGCGCCGTCGTCCCGTACCTCGACGGCGACCTCGTCCGGACGGTACGTCAGCTGCACCCGGGCCCGCGCCTCACCGGCGTGCTTGCGGGCGTTGGTCAGGGCCTCCTGCACGATCCGGAACACGGCCAGGCCTACGGACGGCGGCAGCGGCCGGCCCGGCCCGTGCACGGTGAACTCGGTGGGCATCCCGGCCAGGCGGGACTCGGTGACGATCCGGTCGAGGTCCCCGGTGCCGGGCTGCGGGGCCGGCGGGGCGTGCTCCGGCTCCTCCCCGGCCCGCAGTACGTCGAGGAGCTGGCGCATCTCCCGTAGGGCTATCCGCCCGGAGCCCTCCAGGGTGACCAGGGCCTCGCGTGCCACCTCGGGGTCGTGCGCCAGGTTGGCCCGGGCCCCGCCGGCCATCAGCTGCATGGTGGTGATGTGGTGGGCCACGATGTCGTGCAGTTCGCGGGCGATCCGGCGGCGCTCCTCGGCCACCGCGCGGTCGGCCAGCAGGGTGCGGTTGGCCTCGACTTCCCGCTGCCAGCGGCGGATCAGGAGAGCGGCGCCCACGACCTGGGCGACCGCGACGGCGTTGCTGACCAGTTCCCAGCCGGCCCCGGTCCAGTCGCCGCGCATGCCGACGAGGGACAGCGGCACCGTCGCGACAGCGCCGGCCGCGGTGACCGCCGGGCCGCGGAACCGGGCGACCGAGTACAGGGCGACGGCGAGGGCGGCGGCGAAGTGCGGGAACACCGGGGTGGTCAGGTTCAGGGTGATCCCCAGGACCAGGACCGCGCCCAGTGTCGCCACGGGCCGGTGGCGCCGGGCCAGCAGGCACAGATCGGCCAGGACCAGGAGGACGAAGGCGGGCACGGTGAGGGGCCGGCCGTCCTGCGAGGTGCCGATCGAGTAGCCGAGCAGGTCCACCGAGGCGGCCCCGATGGCCACGAGCGCGTCATTGCGTGTCCAGGTGAAGGCAGCGGCCCCCACCCGGCCTTCGCGGCATATCGGCATGCCCGCCGTCCCCCTCCGTACAGGTCGCTCGCTTACGTGAGCCATTCTCGCAAGCGGCGACGCGCCGTGCGCCGGGCCCGAGGGGGACCCCGGACCAGGACCGGAGTCCTGGTCCGGGGCCCGCACCGGACTCGGGTACCAGGTGCGAGGTCGTCCCGTGCCCCGACGTTCGGGGCCGCGGCCGGTGATGGGCTGGAGAGCAGCCGGGAAACCCCGGTACGGCGAC
Source organism: Streptomyces sp. ISL-87 (assembly GCF_018614095.1). GTDB lineage: Bacteria > Actinomycetota > Actinomycetes > Streptomycetales > Streptomycetaceae > Streptomyces. The sequence continues at coordinate 10,164 of NZ_JAGGOY010000061.1, forward strand.
TCTCCCGGAGGACCACGTGATCCGCGCCCTGACCCGCTTCGCGACCCGGAGTCCATGGAAGGTCATCGCCCTCTGGGTGGTGCTGGGCGTCGCGCTGACCTTCGTGGGCCAGGCTCTCGTCTTCCGCGCCACTCAGGCCAGCACCGGCGAGTTCCTGCCCGCCACCTACGATTCGGCGGCCGCCCTGAAGGTCGCCGAGCGGCACTTCGGGGTCAAGCCCGACGCCAACCCGCTGACCGTGCTGGTGGCCCGGTCGGACGGTGCGCCGATGGCGGCCGCCGACGAGCGGCGGACCGACGCCGAGGCCACGAAGCTGACCCGGCGGTGGGTCGCGATGCCCAAGTCCAAGGACGCGCCGCCCTTCCTGGTCCAGGACCACTCCCAACTGCCGCGGGTCAGTCCGGCGATGACGGCGCCCGACCGGAGTTTCCGCTTGCTGTCCGTCGAGTTGACCGGCAATCCGACGGATCCCGGGATGCAGGACCTCTACCGGGCCTTCCGGGATCAGACCCGGGCCGCGTTCGCGGAGGCGGGCCTGCGGACCGGTTTCACGGGCGGGCTCGCGGACAGTACGGACACGGCCGAGGCCGGGAAGACCCGTTCGACGGTCGTGGGCATCGCCATGCTCGCGGTGATCGTGCTGTTGCACGTACTGGTGTTCCGCAGCGTCCTCGCGGCGCTGCTGCCGCTGCTCGTGGTCAGTGTCATCGGCGGTGCGGCCTCCGGCGCGGTGGTCGGCGCCGCCATGCTCACCGGCATAGAACTCGACTCGTCCACCCCTCAGTTGATCAGTGTGGTGCTGGTCGGCATCGGGATCGACTACTTCCTCTTCCTGCTGTTCCGCTTCCGCGAGCAGCTGCGGACACGGCCCGAGCAGTCCGGCCGCGCCGCGGCGGCCGAGGTCGCCGGCCGGGTGGGTACGGCGATCACCTCGGCCGCGCTGACCATCGTCGCCGCGTTCTCCACTCTCGGGGTCGCGTCCTTCGGCCAGTTCCGGGTGCTCGGCCCGGCGATCGCGGTGTCCGTCCTGGTGATGCTGCTGGGCAGCCTCACCCTGATGCCGGCCCTGCTGGCCGTTACCGGGCGCAGGATGTTCTGGCCCTCGCGCGCCTTCAAGCGGGAGCCCCGCGAGGGCGCTGCCGGGCGGATGGGCCGGCGGGTGGCGAAGCGGCCGCTGACATTGGTCCTCGCCTCGGTGGCGCTGCTCGGTGCGCTGGCCGCGGGGCTGGTGGGGATGCGGGTGGACTACGGGCAGAGTGGCGCGGGCGGCGAACGCACCGCGGCGGCGGCCACAGCCGCCGAGATCTCGCATGCCCTGCCCGCCGGTGTGTCGGATCCGACCAGCGTGTTCGTCACCGCGCCGGACGGCGGCGCCCTCACCGCGGACCGGGTCGGCGGGCTGTCCCGGGCGCTGGCCGGGGTCGACGGCGTGGGGCAGGTCGCTCCGACCGTGCTGAGCGAGGACGGCCGGGCGGCGCGGATCGACCTGTTCCTGACGGCCGATCCCCAGGGCCAGAAGGCCCGCGACCTGGTCTCCGGGCCGGTCCGGGAGGCGGTCGCAGGGCACAAGCCGGCCGGTACCGAAGCTCATGTGGGAGGCACTCCGGCGATCTTCGCGGACATCTCGGCCGCCGTCGACAAGGACCTCAAGCTGGTCTTCCCGGTCGCGGCGGCGCTGATCGCGCTGATCCTGCTCCTTCTGCTGCGGAGCCTGCTCGCGCCGCTGGTCCTGATGATCGCGGTCGGGCTCGGGTTCGCCGCCACCCTCGGCGCCTCGACCCTGGTGTTCCAGCACGTCCTGGACCGGCCGGGGGTGGCCTTCTCGCTCCCGCTGGTGCTGTTCCTGTTCGTGGTCGCGCTGGGCACCGACTACAACATCCTGATCAGCGACCGGATCCGGGAGGAGATGGAGCGGCCGGGTCCGGCCCGGGCCGCCGTGGCCAGGGCGGTACGGCACACCGCACCCGCCATCGCGACGGCGGGACTGGTGCTGGCCGCCTCGTTCGGGAGCCTCGCCGTGAACCCGGCCCCCTCCACCCAGCAGGTGGGCTTCGCCACGGCGCTCGGGATCCTGCTCTCCGCGTTCCTCCTGTCGATCGTGCTGGTGCCCGCGCTGGCCGCCCTGCTGGGCCGTTCCCTCTGGTGGCCGCTCCGGCCTCGGCCGGCCGCCGATGAGCGGTGCGTGCCCGAACCCGAACGGGTCCCGGTGGCCTGAGGCCGCGAAAACGCCGGCGCCCGGAGGACGTACATCCTCCGGGCGCCGGCGTTTGCCGTGCTCAGGCGAGCTTGTCGAGCTTGTCGAGTTCCGGATGGTCCGTCAGCCAGGCGCGGACCGCCTCCTGCTCCTTGCCCTTCCCGGTCTCCTGGATCTTCGCCTCCAGACCGGTCAGCTGCTCCTCGGTCAGCTTGAACGAGCTCAGCCACTTCGCCACCTCGGGCTCGTCGGCGGCGAAGCCCTTGCGGGCCAGGGTGTGGATGCCGTCGCCCTTGCCCCAGGCGCCCTTGGGGTCCTCCAGCTTGGTGAGCTCGTAGGTGGAGTAGGCCCAGTGCGGGGACCACAGCACGACCGCGACCGGCTCCTTCTTCTCGTAGGCCCGCTTCAACTCGGCGAGCATGCCGGGGGTGGAGCCGTCGACGACCTCGTACTCGCCGTCCAGTCCGTACTCCCCGAGGACCTTGTCCTTGAGGAGGGACATGGCGCCGGCGCTCGGTTCGATGCCGATGATCCTGCCCTTGAACCGGCCGGACTTGCCCTTGAGGTCGGCGAGCGAGCGGACGTCCTTCATGTACGAGGGGACCGACACCTCGATCGAGGTGGGGCCGTACCAGGAGCCCAGGTCCTCCAGCTTGTTCCCGTACTTCTCCCAGTACTGCGCGTGGGTGACGGGCAGCCAGGCATCGGTCTGGACGTCGAGCTGCCCGCCCGCGAGACCGGTGTAGAGCGCGCCGGCCTCCAGCTGACGGGCGTCGACCTTGTAGCCGCGGCGCTCCAGCAGCTCCTTCCAGAGGAAGGTGGAGGCGATGCCCTCGTCCCACGGGATGTAGCCGATGGAGACGGTGCGGCCCTTGCCGATGTTCGCGGCTCCGGCCGGCCCGTCGCCGGTGGCCGCGCCGCCGAAGGTGCTCAGGGCGCCCGCGACGAGGGCGAGGATCACGGCGCCGGTGGCGGCGTAGGCCGGCTGGGGGCGGTGGTTCCACAGCCGGGCGGCGCCGCTCGTGGCGGCCTGCGCCTTGCCGAGGGCGCGCCGGCCGAGCGGGGAGACCTGGCGGCCGAGGGCGCCGGTCATACGGTCCAGGTACATGGCGAGGATGACGATGGAGACGCCCGCCTCGAAGCCGAGGCCGATGTCCACATTGCCGATGGCCCGGTAGACGGCGCCGCCGAGCCCGCCGCCGCCGACCATGCCGGCGATGACGACCATGGACAGGCCGAGCATGATGACCTGGTTGATGCCCGCCATGATGGTGGGCAGCGCCAGGGGCAGCTGCACGCGGACCAGGGTGTCGCGCGGGGTGGTGCCGAAGGCGTCGGCGGCCTCGACCAGTTCCCTGTCGACCTGGCGGATGCCGAGCTCGGTCATCCGTACGCCCGGCGGCAGCGAGAAGATGATGGTCGCGATGATGCCGGGCACCACGCCCACCCCGAAGAAGATGATGCCGGGGATGAGGTAGACCATGGCCGGCATGGTCTGCATAAAGTCCAGGACGGGCCGCAGGACGGCGCTCACCCGGTCGGAGCGGGATGCCCAGATGCCCAGCGGCATCGCGAACACCAGGGTGACGAGGGTGGCGACGAGGACCAGGGAGAGCGTGGACATCGCCTCCGCCCACAGGCCGACCGAGTCCACGAGCGCGAAGCCGGCGAAGGCGAGCAGGCCCGCGAGCAGCCCGCGCAGCCACCAGGCGGCGACGGCGAGGATGCCGGCGAGCAGCAGCGGGGCGGGGGCGGACAGCGCGGCGTCGATACCGTCGTAGAGGCCGGTGACGAGTGAGCTGATGGCGTCGAACAACCAGGACAAGTGGCGCTGGAGGAAGTCGACTCCGCTGTCGACCCAGGCGCCGAGGTGCAGGCGGGGCATCAGGCGGCCACCTCCGCACAGGCCATCGGGGGCCGGTGTTCGTCGCCGATGAAGGCGATCAGGCGGTCGTGCGGTACGGAGCCGACGAGTACGCCGTCCGCGTCGGTGACGGCGACCGGGTGCGGAACCCGGGCGCTGACCGCGCAGAGCTCGGCGATTGGGGTGTCGGCGGTGACGGTGGGGCAGCCGCAGCCGTCCGCGCCGGCGGGGGCCTCGTCCATGACCGCGTCGGCGGTGAGCACCCGCGAGCGGTCGACGTCCTGGAGGAAGGAGGCGACGTAGTCGTCGGCGGGGCGGATCAGGATGTCCTCGGCGGTGCCCTGCTGGACGATGCGGCCGTCGCGCATGACGGCGATGGCGTCGCCGAGTCGCATGGCCTCGTTGAGGTCGTGGGTGATGAAGACGATGGTCTTCTTGAGGCTCCGCTGGAGTTCCAGCAGCTGGTCCTGCATGTCGCGGCGGATCAGCGGGTCCAGCGCGCTGAAGGACTCGTCCATCAGGAGCAGGTCGGCGTCGGTGGCCAGCGCGCGGGCGAGGCCGACGCGCTGCTGCATTCCGCCGGACAGCTCGTCGGGCCAGGACTTCTCCCAGCCCCCGAGCCCGCACAGCGCCAGTGCCTCGGCGGCGCGCCGTTCGCGCTCGGCCCGGGGGACGCCCTGGACCTCCAGTCCATAGCCGGCGTTCTCCAGGACGTCGCGGTGCGGGAACAGCGCGAAGTGCTGGAACACCATGCTGATCTTGGTGGAGCGTACGTGGCGCAGCTCACGCGGGGTGAGCGCGGTGAGGTCTTCGCCGTCGAAGAGGATGCGTCCCGCGGTGGGCTCCAGCAGTCCGTTGAGCATGCGCAGGAGCGTGGACTTGCCGGACCCGGACAGACCCATGATGACGAAGATCTGGCCCGGTTCGACCTGGAATGAGGCATCGATCACAGCGGCCGTCGTGCCGTCGGCGCGCAGCTCGTCACGGCTCGCGCCGCGTTCGAGGGCGCGTACGGCGGCCGCGTCGGCCGCGCTGGCCGCCTTGGCCGCCTTGTTGCCGGAGTGCCCTCCGAACACCTTGTACACGTGCTCGGCCTGGAGCGTGGACACATACACCTCGCGGGTCGTACCGGGTACGGCGCGCGCCGGCCATGGCGGCCGGGCGGGCCGTGGAGCGGTGCGGGATCCGCCCGCCCTCGCGCCGGCCGCGTCGCGACAGGCGGAAGGGTCCGCTCCACGGGCGCGGGTGCCCGGGCCCGGCCGGCGCAAACGCAGAGGTGACCCACCTCACGCGGATACGCCGGCCCGCGCGGTGTCAGCGCTGGAGCGGCGTGGCCTCGGGCTCGGGCTCGGGGTCCTCCAGCATGGAGGTGCGCAGGTGGGCCAGGATGCGTGTCAGCAGCCGCGAGACCTGCATCTGGGAGATGCCGAGGGCGGCGCCTATCTGGGCCTGTGTCAGCTCCTGCCCGAAGCGCATCCGCAGCATGCTGCGCTCGCGGTCGGTGAGCTCTTCGAGCAGCGGCGCCAGGGTCTGGACGTCCTCGACGAGCTCCATGGCCGGCTCCTCCTCGCCCATGACGTCGGCGAGGGTGTGGTTCTCGGCCGGGCCCTCGCCGTGCTCGGCGTAGGGGGCGTCGAGGGAGCCGCTGGTGTGGCCGTTGGCGGCGACCAAGCCCTCGATGACCTCGTCCTCGGTGAGGGACAGACGCTCGGCGAGGTCGGCGACCGTCGGCGAGCGGTCGAGCAGGACGGTCAGCTCCTCCTTCGCCTTGGCGATGTCGATGCGCAGTTCCTGGAGGCGGCGGGGGACGCGGACGGCCCAGGTGGTGTCGCGGAAGTGCCGCTTTATCTCGCCTGTGATGTACGGCATGGCGAGGGTGGAGAACTCGTTCTCACGAGCCGGGTCGAACCGGTCGATGGCCTTGATCAGGCCGATGGTGCCCACCTGGACGATGTCCTCGATGTCCCCGCCGTCGCCGCGGCCGCGGAAGCGGCGGACGGCGTACTGGACGAGTGAGGCATTCATCTCAATCAGGGTGTTGCGGACGTACTGGTACTCCGGAGTGCCTTCGGTCAGCTCGCGGAGTCGCCGGAAGAAGACCCTCGACAGCTCCCTCGCGTCCGCGGGGGCCACCTCTCGGGGCTCGTCGATACGGGGCAGCCCCGCTACCCGGGCGGCCTCGTTGCGGGCGCGGCGGGGGTGAGGGACGGCCGCGGCGGCGGTGGCGGTGTCGGCGGTATGGGGGGAAGGGACAGGGGCCGGCATGGGGTTCGCTCCTTGGGCTTGTCGGCTTGCGGCGCGGGACCTTGACTGCCGTAGATGGTGGACCCCTTCTTGTCATACGTCAAGAATTACCGGAAATACTTTTCACGTCTTGCATCACATGAATCGTGTAACGCATCATGAGCGCATGGGGAGCATGCCGCAGCGGCATTACTGGACATTTCTGACGAATCACGCGCGCGTTCTGGTGGCCATCGCCCGGGACCCGGCGGTTCGTCTCAGGGATGTGGCGACGGTCTGCGGACTGACCGAACGCACCGTGCAGACGATCGTCACCGACCTGGAGTCGGACGGGTACCTGCGCCGTGTCCGCGACGGCCGGCGCAACCGGTACGAGATCTCCGCGGGCGCCGTCTTCCGGCACCCGGCCGAGGCCGGGGTCCAGGTGTCCGGGCTGCTCGCCCTGCTGACCGGCGCCCCCACGGCCGCCGAGGCCCAGGCGCAGGTCGAGGCCCATGTCGAGGCGCAGCTCCAGGTCCAGGACGACCCCCAAGGCCTGCCTTCCGGATCAGAGCGGGCCCGCGACCACGCGGTCACGGATCAGTAATCGGGGAACAGCCACAGCTTCTGGTCGGCGGCCGCGGTGACGAAGCGGCTCAGCGCGGCTATCGCGCTGAGCGCGGTCGGAGCGCCGTCACCGAGGTCCAGCTCGGCGGTGCCGGCCGCCTCGGCCTCCGCGAGCCAGGCCTCCAGGCGGGCGGCCAGTTCGGCGACCTCGACCGGGTCGGCGAGTTCGTAGAGGCTGACCTCGAACTGCTCCTGCATCCACTGCTGGTAGACACCGCCGCGGAAGCCGAACACCATCCCGTCGGAGGGCCACCACAGCCCCTCCCGGGCTCCCCGGGGCACCGCCTCGAAGGGGGCGGGATCCGCCGGCGCCATCCAGCTGAAGGTCACCAGCTTCACCAGCGTGGCGTGGCCGGTCACGCCCGCGTCGCCGGGGCGTACTGCGTATACGTCAAGTCCCATACGGAGAACCCTGCCAGGCGGCACTGACAACACGCCCACCGGCCTCGAAGCCCCCTTACGTGACGCGGAATCCGGCGGACTCGCGGTCGCGGTGGATGGTGAGCCGGTCCCAGGTGGGGAACGCCAGGTCGGTCACGGCGAGCAGTCTTCCGGAGCGGTCGTGCACGGTGCGCCGTACGCTCAGGCCGCAGGCCGGGGATGCGGCGGCCGCCGCCGGGGGGCTGGTCCGCGTCATGGTCATGGTCATGGTCATGGTTTCGGCGACCCGGCCGTCCAGCGCGGCCCCGTCGAGCCAGCGGCGGAGGGGGCCCGGGTCCTCGTCGCGGTCCCCGTCGCTGCCCCCGGGCCGGTCGCGGTAGCCGGCCAGGTCGGGGGTTTCGGCGACCACGCGCGGGCAGATGTACGTCACGGCCTGCCGGAGGGTCTCCCCCGCAGGGCCGAGCTCGCGGTGGTGGTGGACCAGGGTGCGCTGCCCGCCGCTCATGCGGAGCAGGGCGGCGAGCGAGGGCGGCACGGTGACGAAGGCCAGCCGGCTCTGCGCGGGAGCGGCGGGGCGGGCGGCCGGGGAGGCCGACGCCACCGGGCGGGTGCCCCGGCGGCCGGTGACGACCAGTCCGTCCTCGCGCAGGTGCTGGAGGGCGGCCCGGACGGTCTGCCGGTTGACCTGGTAGCGGGCGGCCAGGGTGCGCTCCGAGGGCAGCTTTCCGCCGGGGGTGTGCGCGGTGCGGTCGAGTTCGTGCCGCAGCGCTGCGGCGATCCGCTGGTACTTGGGCATGACGGCCGGGCCGCCGCCCCGCGAAGGGGAGGGCATGGCTTCTCCTCTGACGGGTGGTCAAGGACTGCGCGCTCTGCCGGACCAACGTAGCATTGGTCTATACCTTTCGGTACGGGGTCCCGGGGACCCCGACCACCTTGGCCGGATCCCTACCCCTGGTCCCGTCCCGCTACGTCCAGCTAGTGCCGTGGCCGGAAA
>NZ_JAGGOY010000061.1:18505-137770 GCF_018614095.1 Streptomyces sp. ISL-87
CGACCCGGTGAACCTTTCCGGACACCCCTAGCCGCGCAGGGCCCGCAGCGGGTTCGGCAGCGGCAGGTACCGCGCGTCCGCGCCGTCCGCCCGGGTCCAGCGCAGCAGCAGATTCGTCTTGGCCGGCAGGGCCGGGCCGTCAAGCAGGTCCCCGATCTCCGGGAGCCCGCCGCGTCCGGCGTCGTAGCGGAGGAACTCCTCGCGGACCGCCGGCCACACCAGCGCGGCCATGTCCGGATGCCGCTCGGCCAGGGCCCCCGCGACCTCGGCCAGGTGGTTGACGACCAGGCAGTACACGAGTCGCTGCCAGGCCGCCGCCCGCGGCAGGTCCGGCGGGAGCTTCACCCCTTCCGCGTCCCGGAAGAGCGCCTGCACCGGCGTCCCCTGGGCGTCGACCGCCACCAGCGTGTTCTGCAGGTGGGCCTCCAGCACGATCCCGTGCCGGGCGAAGAGTTCCAGCACCGGGGGCACGACATGGCGCAGATACGCCCGCCACCACCCGGCCGGGTCGGCGGTACGGCCCACCGGGCTGCCGTCGAAGCCCTCCGCGAGCGCGGCGGCCAGCAGCGGCGTGGCCCCCGGCTCGCTCTGCGCGTGCAGTCCGTCGCGGACCAGGACGGCGAGTTCCTCGTAGGCGAAGGCGGCGGTGCGGTAGCCCCGGTCGGAGAGCCACGCGGCGTTCGACCCCGAGGCCCGCAGCCCGGCGAAGGCCGCCACGACCGCGGCGTCGGTGCGGCGGAGTCTGAGCAGGTCGTGCCGCCACAGCCGGCGCACGTCGTTGGTGATCCGGACGTCGAGGCTGAACTTGACGAAGAGGTCCGCGGCCGGGTCCGGCACGTACAGGGTCCGGATCGAGGCGGTGGGCCAGGCCGGGAGCCGCCCCGGGCCGAGCCGCAGCAGCCGCCCGTCCGCGAAGGCCTCACGCACCTCCGGCCGGGCGCCGGCCAGGTCCAACTGCCAGGGGTGCGCGGGCAGCAGCCGGTAACCGGCGGGCGCACGCGGGCCGTCGAGGGCGACGGCGAGGGAGTCGATCGAGCGGGCGGCGGCCGGGCCGCCCTCCTCGACGAGCTGGTCTTCGCGCAGCCCCAGGAAGACCAGCGGGAAGCGGGCATGGGCCTCGGGGGCGTACGGCAGCCAGCTCGCGGCCGGCCCGCCGCCCCGGGCCTTGGGGGCCGGGTGGTGCGGATGCCCCATGACCAGGGACTGCTCGGAGAGGACGTACGGGTCCGCCGGGGGATCGGCCGCGGCCCGGGCGGCCAGCAGCGCGGCGACGGTGTTGCGGCTGTCGGCTATCTCGGCCGGCAGCTCGTCGTTGGAGGCGCCCGTGTACTGGCGCAGTTCGTCGGAGGTGAGCTTGACCAGTTCGGTGTGGCTGAGCGGATGCCAGCCGTCCACCGTGCGCAGTTCGGGGCGTACGGGCCGGCGCCCGCCGCCCACCCGCAGCAGCCGCCCGCTGCCGCGCAGCTGGTGGACGCCCTCGCCCTCGGGCCGGGCCGCCTCCCGCAGCAGGCAGTTCAGCAGCGGGGTCGCGGCGTACGCGTCGGCGGCGGCGTTGAGATCCACTGATTGCACCGGTCCCGTCGTCCATCGGGTGTGCCGGAGTTCGCAGGGTGTGCCACCGGCCGTGATCTTCAGTATCCGCGATGATGACGTGATCATCAGCTCAGGCGATGCGAGAGGAGCAGGGCCCTGGACCACAGCACGCACATCTCAGCCTCCCCGGCCGAGGAGGCCGTCGCCGGCGCTCTGGCCGACGGGCCGGCCGAAGGCCCGGCCGGCGCGCGCACCGCTCTCGGACCGGCGTACGCCGCCGCCCTGCCCGGTGCGCGCGCGGCCGTGCTGACCCGGCTGTGGCGGGCACTGGCCCACGAACCCCTGCCGTGGGTGACGGGCCGCGAGCGGGGTTCCGGTTCGCTGGCCCTGCGGCTGGCGGGGGGCGGGCGGCTGGAGGGGCCGCTGCCGGATCCGTACGCGACCGGGGCCTACGTCACCGAGGTACGCCTCGACGGCCGGCCGTACGGGCAGGCCGCGCGGCTGATGGCGGCGCTGGAGGTGGCGCACGGCTCCGAGTTCGCCGCCGAGCTGGACGACAGCACCGCCTCGCTGGCACTGTCCCGGGCCGGGCGGCCCGCCGTGGACGAGGCGCCGCCGCAGACCACGTGGCAGTGGGAGCAGCGGGTGGTCGACGGACACCCGTACCACCCCAACTGCCGCTCCCGGCCGGGCTTCTCGGTGGCCGAACAGCTGGCGTACGCACCCGAGCACCGGCCGGTCGTGGAGCTCGGGCTGGTCGCCGTACCGGCCGGGGAGTGCCTGGTCACCGGCGCCTGGCCGGCGGAGCTGCGCGACGGCGGGCGGCTCCTGGTGCCGGTGCACCCGTGGCAGGCGGAACACGTGCTGAAGCGGGAGGAGGTGCGCCCCGGGTTCGCGGCGCATCCGCTGATGGCCCTGCGCACCCTGGCCCCGGTCGGGGGCGGTGCTCACGTCAAGACGGCTCTGAGCACCCGGCTGACCTCCTCGGTGCGTGACATCTCCGTCTACTCCATCGAGACGGCCGCCGCGGTCTCCGCCTTCGCGCAGGCACTGGCCGAACGGCTCGACGGGCGCCTGCACATCACTCGCACCCTGGGCGCCGCGACCGCGTACAGCCCGGACCTGGCCGCCGTGCTGCGCGAGCCGCCCGAGATGTACGCCGGCACCGCCGCGGGCGAGCGGGTCGTCCCGGTGGCGGCTCTCGCCGGTACTCCCTTCGCCCGGTCGGCGCACTGGCGGGCCGCCTTCGCCCGCCTCGCGCTGTCGGTGTGCTTGCGGATACTGGACCTCGGTGTGGCGCTGGAGGCCCACGGCCAGAACCTCCTCGTGGTCCTCTCCCCCGCCGGCGCGCCGCTCCGGCTGGTCTACCGCGATCTCGCCGACATCAGGATCAGCCCGGCCCGGCTCGCCCGGCACGGCCTGCCGGTGCCCCCGCTGTCCGGCCGGCTGATCACCGACGATGTGACCGTGCTGCGGCGCAAGCTGTTCGGCTCGCTGCTGACCGGGGCCCTCGGGGCCACGGCGGGCTCGGCCGCGGCCCTCGGCGAAGACCTCACCCGGGCGGTGGCCGGCCTCCCGCCCACCGCGGACACCGAGGCCCTGCTGACCGGGCCGCTGCCGGCCAAGGCGCTGACCCTGATGCGGCTGAGCCCCGGCGTTCCGGGCGATCAGTGGGCCGAACTGCCGAACCCGCTGACCGGGAGGTGAGCGGCAGGGTGGGCGGCTACTGTCAAGAGACATGAGCGAGACCTCGTACCTGAATGCCGTACGGGCGTCCTACGACGCCGTCGCCGTCGACTACGCCCGGCTGCTCAGCGCCGAGCTGGGCCGCAAACCGCTGGACCGGGCGATGCTCGCCGCGTTCGCCGAGTACGTGCGCGGCCAGGGCGGAGGCGACACCGATGGCGGGGGGAGCCGGGCCGTCGCGGACCTGGGCTGCGGCCCGGGCCGGGTGACGGCCTATCTGGACGCCCTCGGCGTCCGCGCCTTCGGCGTCGACCTGTCTCCGGCGATGGTGGCGGTGGCCCGCCGGACCTATCCGGGGCTTCGGTTCGAGGTGGGCTCGATGGCCGCGCTGGACGTGGCGGACGGCGTGCTCGGAGGCGTCCTGGCCTGGTACTCCACGGTGCACACCCCGCCGGGGGAACTGCCGCCGGTGTTCGCGGAGTTCGCCCGGGTACTGGCGCCGGGCGGGTACGTACTGATCGCGTTCAAGGCCGGGGACGAGCGGTTCCGGCTGGAACACGCGTACGGCCATCCGGTGGACCTCGAGGTGTACTGGACCCCGCCCGACCGGATCGCGGCCCTGCTGGCCGACGCCGGACTCGCCGAGGTGGCCCGCCTGGTGCGGGAGCCCGACGCCCACGAGAGGTCCCCGCAGGGCTTCCTGCTGGCCCGCAAGTCCCCCGGCTCTGCCGGAACCCCTGGAACCCCTGGAACCCCTGGAGCCCCCGGATCCAACGGATCCCCCGGCGTCTAAGGCGTTCCGTCGGCGGGGCAGGCCCCGGGCACGCCCCCCCGGCGGACCAGCCGTCGTTACACCCGGCGTGGGCCGTTCGGGGGACAGCCCACGCTCCGTGGGCCCGCCTTCGCTCCGATCCGGCCGGACGGTGGCAGGAAAGAGGGATGAGCCTCCACCGCCGCCGGGTCCTGGGAAGCGCGGCCGCCGCCGTCCTCGCCACCGCCGGGGCGGCTCCGCGGCGCCGGGGCCCGGATTTCGGGGCGCTCGCCCGGGCCGTGGAAGGGCGGGTGGTACTCCCGGGCGACCGTGACTACGCCGAGGCCCGGCAGCTGTTCCAGCCCCGCTACGACTCCGTCGCGCCGGCCGCGGTGGCCTATCCCGCGCACGCCGGCGATGTGGCCGCCTGCCTGGACTTCGCCCGCCGGTCCGCCGTGCCGGTGGTACCGCGCGGTGGCGGCCACAGTTACGCCGGCTGGTCCACCTGCGCCGCCGGGCTCGTCATCGACACCGGCGCCATGGCGGCGGTCGTGGCCGACTGCTCCGGCGTACGGATCGGCGCGGGGGCCAGGCTCGGTGACGTCAACGCCTCCCTCGCGGGGCGGGGCCTGGGCATCCCGACCGGGCTCTGCCCCTCCGTCGGCATCGCCGGGCTCGCCCTCGGCGGCGGGCTGGGCCTGGCCTCCCGGGCGTACGGCACCACCGCCGACCGGCTCACCGGCGCACAGGTGGTCACCCCCGACGGGGTCGTCCGCGAGGCCGGCGCCGACCGGGACCAGGACCTGTACTGGGCGCTGCGCGGCGGCGGTGGCGGAAACTTCGGGGTGGTCACCGAATTCCGCTTCCGCTCCCACCCGGTCGCGGACTGTGCCTTCGCCGAACTGCACTGGCCCGGCGCCGGCTCCGCGGCAGTACTGGGCGGCTGGCAGCGCTGGCTGGGCGGGCTGCCCGACCCCTTCTGGAGCCAGGTCGAGTTCGTGGTCGGGGCCGGGCCCGCGGCCGTCCCCGCGGTCCGCGTGGTGTGCCTCGACGGGCGCGCCGAGCTGGAGCGGCAACTGACCCGGCTGTCCGACCTGGTCGGCGGGCAGCCGCAGGACAGCTGGATCGCCGTACGGAGCTACGGGGACACCGTGCGGGCAATGTCCGGCTGCCTGGAGCAGAGCGCCGCGCAGTGCCGCCTCCCGGGTCTGCTGCCCGGCCACGACCCGCAGGGGCGGCTGGGGCGGGACTCGTACGCCGCCCGCTCCGACTTCTGGACCGGCGGCGGGCTCACGGAGGCGGCGGTCGCGGCGGTGCTGGACGCCGTCCGGCGGTATCCGGCGGCCGTACCGCCCGGCGGGATCGGGGTGGTCCAGTTCGACGGGGTGTGCGGCGGCGCCGTGAACCGGGTGCCGGCCGCCGGGACCGCCTTCGTACACCGTGACAGTGCCTTCCTGGCGCAGTACCTCGCCTACTGGCCGCCGTCCGCGCCGGCCGCCGACGTGGCCCGCCATCAGGGCTGGCTCGACGGGCTCTGGCAGGACCTGCGCCCCTGGGCGAGCGGCCGCGCGTACCAGAACTACACCGACCCGAAGCTCGGCGGCTGGCGCGAGGCCTACTACGGCCCCAACCTGCCCCGGCTGGAAGGCGTCCGGCGGGCCTACGACCCCGGGCGCCTCTTCCGTTTCCCCCATGCCGTCTAGCCGGACACCCTCTAGGGCTGCCGTGTCCACGCCGAACACGACGAAGAGGAGCACGACATGCGACGCACGTTGACGGTGGCGGTGGCCACGGCCGCACTGATGCTGGTCGGCGGCCCCCTGCCGGTGGCCGAGGCCGGGGTCGAGGCCGTCCCCGGCCGCTGGTCCGCGCGCGAGGCCGAGGCCTTCTGGACGCCCGAGCGGATGGCCTCCGCCGCCCCCGTGGCGGCGCCGGGGGCTCCGACCGCCGCCGAACCCGGCACGGGCGAGGACTTCGACGGTATCCCGGTCGTCGGGCGGATGTTCGTCATGAAGGGCGCGGGCGCCTACTTCTGCACCGCGAGCGTGGTCGCCTCCCCGGGCCACGACCTCGTGCTGAGCGCGGCGCACTGCCTGCTGGGCACGGATGCCCGGCAGGTGGCCTTCGTACCGCTGTACACGCGCGAGGAACCGCAGCCGTACGGCATGTTCCCGGTCCTGCGCGATGCCGGCGGGCGCTCACAGGTGTGGATCGACCCGCGCTACCCGCGCGACGGGCCGGATCTGGCGGCCACCCTCGACGTGGCCTTCGCCCAGGTGGGACCGGATGCGGAGGGCCGGCCCGTGGAGGAGGTGGTCGGGGCGAACCGCCTGGTCGCCAATGCCGGTTTCACGCACCCGAGGGTCGAGCTGATCGGCTATCCGGCATCGGCCCCGCGGCCGCGCCGGTGCCAGAACCGGACGACCAAGTTCACCAGCACCGACCCCGGGATCCCCGGGTCGTTTCTGCGGATCGACTGCACCGGGTATCCAGGCGGTACCAGCGGCGGTCCGTTCCTCACGCACTACGACCCGTGGACCGGAACCGGCGACGTGGTCGGGGTCATCGGCGGCTGGAACACGGGCGGGAACACCGCCGACACCTCATACAGCTCCTACTTCGGCGCGGAGATCAGGAAGTTGTACGAGACAGCGGTTGCCGGGGCTGCGGTTGCCGGGGAAGCGGCGGTGTGACCACCCGCTCCCAGCGGGTCCGGCGCGGGTTCCCGACCGTGCGCGGGGTGCTCGGGAGCCCCTCGGTGGTCAGTGTGTCCGGCGGCGACAGGGCCAACTGGCGGCGCAGATCGGCCAGGGCGGCGTGGACCGGCCCGAGGATGACCTCCGCGCGGGGGTGGATGTGCGCGAGGGCGTGCGCGGTGGTCTCAATGGCCGCGTCCTCGGCCGCGGTCCGGCTCCACCCGCCGGGCCCGTCGGCGCGCCAGGGCGCGACGGCGTCGTAAAGGTGGCAGGCGGCATCGGCCGCGGCGTCGGCCCGTTCTCCGACGCCCGGCGCCGCGATGATCGGCAGCTCCATGCCAGGTCAACGAGCGGAGCCCGCCGGGGGAACGAACGGGGGCCGCCGGGGGAGCGAGCGGAGCCCGCCGGGGGAACGAGCCGCACCGGCCGGGGGAACGAACTGGGGCCGGGGCCCTCACCCGGCGCCCTCGCCCGAGGCCGTCACCCGGCGCCCTTTGCCCGGCGCCTCACCCAGCGCCCCGCCCGGCGCCCCGCCCGGCACCTCACCCGGCGCCCTCGCCCGGCGCCTTTCGCCTGACCCGGCCGGACAGCCGACCCCCGCCCGGTCCCATGCGGTCCGGCCGGCAGTGGACACTCCTCAGCGGATCCGCCGGGCCGCGGCGTGCGCCCCGGCGGTGGCCGCGGCGGCCAGGCCGAGCCCCTTCACGAGGTCGCCCGCCCGTGTCGGCCGCAGGACTCCGGCGCGGCGCAGCCGGCCCCGCGCCCACAGGGAGAAGGGGACGACGATCAGCGGGGAGGTGACCACGCCCGGGGTGTAGCCGCGGGTGACGGCGGACAGCCCGAGGTGCACGAGCCCGTGCAGGCCGAAACCGTTGAGGGCGGTCTGGTAGAAGGCGGAGCGCCCGCCGGTGCGGTGCCCGTCGGCGGCGGCAGCGGCGACGACGAGGCCCATCACGCCGACGGCGGTGGCGAATTCACGCCCGTCGACGTTCGTGAAGCGCTGCCACACCCGGTCGGGGACGCGCGGGTGACGCTCGCGCAGGACGGGCACCCGGGTGCGGGACCACCGCGCCATCGTGGCCACCTCCTCCAGATCGTGCACGGCCCAGGCGGCCAGCAGGCCTAAGGTCGCGGTGGTGAGGGCTGCGCCGCTCTTCGCCGGTGCGTTCGATTCGCTCATGAGGCCACAGTCTGCAGCCAGAGGGGCAGCAACAGGAGGGAAACCACTGACGACTTGATCACAAGGGAGGCGGACAGGTCCACTCCGACGTCGTAGCGCTGGGCGAAGATGAACAGGTTCTGCGGTGTCGGCATCGCGGCGAGCACGACGAGGTACGCGAGCCACGCGCCCCGCACCTCGAAGATGGCCTCGCACACCACCCAGGCCAGCAGCGGAAAGCCCAGGCACTTGCAGGCGATCAGGGCCAGCTCCTCCCGCGAGGTGCCCCGGACGTTCAGCCCCCGGCCGCCGAGGTGCAGGCCGAGGGCGAACAGGGCCACCGGGGAGGCGCTGTCGCCCACGAAGGCCGCCCCGTCCAGCACCACCGCCGGGACGTGCACCGAAAGCAGGTTGAGCAGGATGCCCGCGTTGCAGGCGAGGACCAGCGGGGTCGCGAGCGAGGCGCCGACGGCCCGCGAGAACCGGGTGCCGGGGCCGCCCGCGTCCGGGTCCGCGCGGCCCAGCTCCATGATGGAGATGACGACGAGCGACAGCACGCAGACCTGGAACAGCAGCACGGGGAAGATCGGTGCGGCCGTCCCGAACACGGTGATGAACACCGGGACGGCGAAGTAGGCCGTGTTCACCTGCACTCCGGCCATCACGCGCAGCGCCACGGCACGGGGCTCCCGTATGCCGTAGGCGGCCGTGGCGAGGACGACCGCCAGGACGGCGAGGCCGGCCGCTGCCGCGTAGCCGCCGATCGCCCGCCAGTTGAACAGGGCGCCGAGATCGCTGGCGTAGATGTTGCCGAAGAGGTAGCAGGGGACGGCGAAGAGGAACGCGTAGTCGGCGAACACCTTGGAGGCCTCGGCCGGGACGGTCTTGCGGCGTGCGAGCAGCACCCCGCCGAGGAAGGCCAGCAGTACCGGCACCAGCTTCTCGAGTGCGGCTGCCCCGCCCATGCGTACCGGCTCCCCCGTGATCGACCGCGAGCAGCCTACCCGTACGCCTCTCGGGGGCCCGATCGCGCATAGGCTGGACCGCCTGAACGACCCGGCCGAGGAGGCCAGTTGACCATTCGCGTGATCATCGTCGACAACCAGGCCATGGTGCGGGCGGGGTTGGCCGCACTGCTGTCGGCGCAGGCCGACATCGACGTGGTGGGCGAGGCGCCCGACGGGCGGGAGGGGGTGCGGGTCTCCCGCACCATGCACCCCGATGTCGTGCTGGCGCCCTCGGCTCGGCGTCTCGTGGGGCGAGGGGCGGATCGGGCGGCGCGGGGCCCGGCTGCTTCTGGTGGGCGGGGCCGTGCTGTTCGCGGCGCTGCTGATGGTCTTCCACTACCCGGCGTCGATGGTCGGCGTACCGGGCGAGGTGCGGACCAACTCGCACCCGCCGTCGCTGCTGGTGCTCGCGCTGGCCTCGGCGCAGTCAGGGGCCGCGATGCTGCTGCGGGAGCGGCTGGCGCGGCGGCTGGCCCGGCCCGCGCTGTGGGCCCCGGTGGTCGTGATCAACCTGTGTGCGATGACGATCCTGTGCTGGCACCAGACGGCCATGCTGGCGGCGGCCGTTCCCGGCTCCTTCGTGGGCGAGCTGACGGGTCTGACGACGGCGCCGGACAGCCTGGGCTGGATCGCGGCGCGGCTGGCGTGGATGCCGGTGTTCGCGGCGCTGCTGGTGCTCATCGCCCGGTACGCGCGCCGGTTCGAGCAGCCGTGGACCAGGGCCACGGCGGTACGCCGGACCGCGGCGGGGCTACTGGCCGCGGGGTTCGCGGGGTTCGCGGGGTTCGCGCTGGGGCTGGCGTGAGGCCTGTCGGCGTCAGGCGATCGAGGCCGCGACGATGGCGGCCACGGCGAGGTTGCAGGAGGCCGAGACCCAGACCGCCGGGTGGGGCTCCGGGTCGACCACTATGGCGCCCAGCCGGCCCGGGGTCACCCAGTCCAGCACGAGGAAGGCCACCGCCATCAGCAGCAGACCGAGCAGGCCGAAGGCCGCGGTGGAGAGCAGGCCCTTGCCGAAGTCGTCGTACGTCGTCCAGATCGAGGTGAACACGATGCCGCCGATGCCGAGCAGCGCGGAGCTGAGCAGGATGGCGGCATTGCGGTTGCGGTCCTCCCAGATCTGCTTCGGGAGCTTCCCGGGCGTCAGCACGTCCACGAGGACGATGCCGAGGATCAGCAGCACCAGGCCGATCGCGCCGAACGCGCTGGTGCGGCCGAGTCCGTTGATGATGTCGCTCATGGGGAAGCCTGTCTTCGCGAGATGGGACGTACGGGAGTTGCCGTCGGGGGCTGGCCGAATCTATCGCACGGCCTTGCGACGGACCATGGGGAGGTCAGTACATGGCAAAGGTCAGGGCGGCGCGGAGTGATGAGGCGGAGGCGCTGACCGGGCTGGTGATGCGGTCCAAGGCGTACTGGGGGTACAGCCCGGAGTTCCTGGCCGCCTGCGTGCCCGAGTTGCGGATCCGCGGCTCGGACGTCGCGGCCCGCCGGATCGTAGTGGCCGAAAACGGGCGCGGGGTGGTGACGGGAGTCGCCTCCCTGGAGGGGCACGCGCCGGAGGGCGAGCTGGGGCTGATGTTCGTGGAACCGGCGGCGATCGGGCAGGGAGTGGGGCGGCTGCTGTACCGGGACGTGCTGCGCCGGGCCGCCGCACTGGGCATGCGCCGGCTGCGCATCGACGCCGATCCGCACGCGGCGGGCTTCTACCGGGAGATGGGCGCGCGGGAGATGGGCGCGTCGGCTCCGGCCGAGGGCACCGGAAGCGGCCTGGTGCGGTTCGAGGTGGCGCCCGCCCCGCTCGCCGGCTGGGCGCGGGCCTGGACCGGTGGCCGTCCGGCCGTGCACGTGGGCAATGTCGCCGAGTTCAATGCCCAGTTCGGCGATGCCTCCCTGGACCGGGAGCAGCGGGCGGCGCACCACTACGCCTGCCTGGCCGCCTTCTACAGCCCGGAGCCCGCTGCCCTGGTGCTGCCGCGGGCGGTGCCGCCGGGCTGGATCGAGCTGGTGTGCCGACAGCTGGGGTGGGCGGGGGTGGAGGTCTACGACGGCCTGGTGGAGGGCGGCGGTCCCGGGCTGTCGGACGCGGTCCGGGCCCGGCCTGCCCTGGCCGCTCGGCTCACCGTGCCCGGGCTGCCCCTCGTGGCGTGGGGGCGGACGGCGCCGTTCGCACGGCTTCAGGGCCGGCCGTGGCGGGCGCGCGCACTGCGGTACGAGTCCAAGTCCGCGGCGCACACCATGTTCGCCAGGATCCTCTCGACCGGTGACCACCCCGGGATCACGCTCCCCGCACAGTGGCGGGCCGGCACCAGGCGGGCAGCCGTGCGCCTGGTTTCCGCGCGGGCGAAGGCCGGCGAGAGCACTGTTCTGAAATCGGAGCACGGTGTCGGAGGTTCGGGCACCACCGTGCTGACGCCCGCCGGGGTCCGCGCGGCCGGCGGCGCCCGGGCCGTGCTGCGGCGGCTGCCGCGCGGGCCGCTGCTGGTGGAGGAGTACGTCCACGGCCCGGCGGAGGGCGAGGGCGGGGGCGGGGGCGGGCCCCGGGATCTGACGTACGACGGGTTCGTGGACGAGGCGGCCCGGGTGCACGAGGTCGGCGGGGCGGTGATGGATGTGGAGGGCGTCGGGTACCGCGGGGCCACCGTGGGGCCCGGGGTGGTGCCCGCCTGGGCGGAAAAGGGGCTGCTCGGCTTCGGCGAGGCGGTGGGCCGGGAGCTGGCGGCCGCCGGCTACCGGGGCTGGTTCGACGTGGACTTCGTCGCCGACGGCGCGGGGCGGCTCGCGCCGACCGAGACGAACCTGCGCCTGACCGGGCCGTCGATCGCCTTCATGGTGGCGGCCCGGCTCGACGCGCTGCGGGGCGCGGGGCACTTCGTACGGATCGCCGACCGGGTGGAGCTGGGGGCGCGCCTGCCCGACGCCCAGCTGGCAGAGCTGTGCACGGCCATGACCCGGGGCTGCGCCGAGTTCGGGGCGGTGTTCGTCCCGGCGATCCCGACCGGGGCCTTCGAACCCGCGCCCTGGCTGGGCGTACTGGTGGCCGCGCACAGCAGGGAGGCGCTGGACGCGGCCGAGGCGCTGGTTCGGGCGGAGGCGCTCGGGGTGGGGGCGGCGTTCGGCCCCCTGGAGCGCGGTCAGTCGTCGAAGTCGAAGGCGGAGGCGGAGGCCGGTGCTTGGGAGACGTAGAACGCCACGATGCCTGCCGCGATCATCAGGGGGATGTTGAAGGCGTAGACGAGCGCGGCCTGGCGCGGCCAGTCCTGCTTGGCGGCGAGCCGGTAGAAGTTGTCCTGGGGCCACCAGGCGACGAGCAGGTAGACCACCGCCAGGTGCGCGGCAGTTGTGAGGGCGCGGCCGCGGCCCTGGCGCCGCATCATGGGGCGCCCGCCCAGCAGGAACAGCAGCCCGGTGGCGAAGGCCGCGCCTTCGAACAGGTAGAGGACGAAGAAGAGGAACGCCCAGGGGCTGGGCACACCGGTGAGGTCGGTCGATCCGGGCCAGATGCCTTTCGCGAGCACAAGGAGGACCAGGCCGGCGAAGGCCAGTACGAGGGCCGCGCAGCCGCCCACCCACGCGTCGGCGAGCCCGCCGCCGGCCGAGGGCGCGTACTTGGCGGCGCGGACGGCCTGCGCGTCCGGCTTCCCGAGGAGTGTGGGCTGCGGCAGGGCGGTGCGGTTCTCCTGCCCGGCCCGGTTGCGCGGCAGGGTGCGCAACCGGATCACGGCGCGCGGGGTCTCCTCGAAGAGGAGTCTTCCTGCCAGGTGGTCGCGGAGTTTTTCGATGTCCGGCAGGTCCGCGCCCGGGGGCCAGGCCGGTGCGTCGGGCGGCGGGGCGAGGTAGGCGACGAGCCGTCCCGGACGCACGCTGCCGCCGCGGCCGCCTCCGCCTTGGACCTCGGCCACGATCACGGAGCCGACGTCCTGATGGCCGCGGATGACGGATTCCAGGCGGTGCGGGTCGAGGCGTTGGCCGTCGAGGGTGATCCGGTCCCGGATCCGGCCGCCGAACTCCAGCAGTCCGTCGGGGCGGAGTCCGGCGAGGTCGCCGGTGGGGATCGGGTCGCCGCCGTCGGGCGGGGTGAGGCGTATCTCCCCGTCGCGGAGGTCCACCCGGCAGCCGGGGAACGGGGTGCCGAGCAGTGAGAGTTGCTCGGGGTCGTCCAAGGGGCCGGGCAGCTGGGGCAGCTCGAACCAGGTGCCGGTGCCCGCGGCCTCGGTGGGACCGTAGACGTTGAGCAGCCGGGCGCCGGGCCGCAGCCGGGCCTGGAGGGCGGCCTGTTCGTCGAGGAAGAGCCGGTCTCCGGTGACGGTGACCATGCGCAACGACCTCAACGCCGAATCGGCTTGGCCCAGGGCGCTCGGGCGGGAGGCGTTCGGGCGGGAGGCGTTCGGGCGGGGCGCCTGCGCGTGCGGCGCGGTGTCGTCGCGTATGAGCAGCCGGGCCGCTCCGGCCGGGTCGGTGTGGACCACGGTGACCTGCTCGTCCTCGACGGCGCGGCGGATCGCGCGGGGCGTCCAGGGTGAGCGCTCGGGAACGGCGAGCGCGGCGCCGGAGCACAGGGCCCGGGTCCAGCCGGCGGCGAAGCCGGTGACGTCCGGCCCCGCGGTGATCAGGTGCCGGTCCTCGGGGGTCAGCCGGGCCACTTCGGCCCAGGCATCATGGGCGGCGAGCAGGCGCTGCCGGCTGACGGGAACGGGGCGGGGTTCGGCTCCGCCGGTGAACAGGACCGCGGCGGTGGGCCCGGGCACGGTTCCGGCCGGCGGTGTGGTGGGCCGTGCGGCGATCTCGGCGGCTTCCGCGCCGAGGCGGATCGCCCGCAGGCCGCTGCCGTCGTCGAGCCGGGCGTGCCCGGCGGCATGCGTGAGCAGCACGTAGGGCGATATCCGGGCGAGCTGCCGACGCCCGGTGCCGGGGGCCTCGACGTCGATGACCGCGTAGGCTCCGCCGGCCTTCAGGGCGGCGAGAAGGGCGATGACGATTTCGGTCTGCCGGGCGGTGCCGATGGCCACCAGGCCGCCGGCCGGCAGTCCGGCGTCGATCAGATGACGGGCCAGCTGGTTGGCGCGCGCGTCGAGCTGCCCGTAGGTGAGACTGTCCGGGCCGGCGATGACCGCGCGCGCCTCGGGAGTGTCCCGGGCGCACTGTTCGAAGCGGTGCAGGACGGTGTCGGCGGTCAGCCGACCGGTGTGAGCGGACTCTGATCCCTGCGTCATGTCCCGATGATGCCACCGCGCACTGACAGCGGAGGAGGTGCGCGAATTTCCCTGCGATGTCCCTCCGATATGCCTCTGACGGGCGGGAGTTGGGGAAGGGAGCGGGCGGATCGGACCGAAAACATTGACCTCAAGCTTGCTTGAGGTCATACCGTTCGGGTCATGGACATGGAAGTCACCGCTTGGACATCGCTGCACAGCGCGATGAACGCCCAGCAGGACCGGCGCCCGCTCTCCCGGGCGAGCCTGCGCCGGGTCGCCGCCTTCGCCCGCCCGCATCGCCGCGGGCTCACCTTCTTCCTGCTGCTCAGCGTGGTCACGGCGCTGCTCGCGGTGGCCACCCCGGTGCTCGCAAGCCGGGTCGTCACGGCGATCGTCGACGGCCGGGACTCCGGCACGGTCACCCGGCTCGCCCTCCTCATCGCCCTGATCGCGGTCGCCGAGGCGGGGCTCGGCCTGCTGACCCGCAGACTGTCGGCCACCCTCGGCGAGGGGCTGATCCTGGATCTGCGGACCGCGGTCTTCGACCACGTGCAGCGGATGCCGGTGGCGTTCTTCACCCGGACCCGGACCGGGGCGCTGGTCAGCCGGCTCAACAATGACGTGATCGGCGCCCAGCGGGCCTTCAGCAACACCCTCTCCGGGGTCGTCGCCAACACCGTCACCCTGCTGCTGACGCTGGTCGTCATGCTGAGCATCTCCTGGCAGATCACCCTGCTCGCGCTGGTGCTGCTGCCCGTGTTCGTGCTGCCGGCCCGCCGGATGGGGGCCAGGATGGCGGCCATGCAGCGGGAGGCCTCCACCCTGAACGCCGCGATGGGCACGCAGATGACCGAACGGTTCTCCGCCCCCGGCGCCACCCTGGTCAAGCTGTTCGGGCGGCCCGCCGACGAGTCCGCCGAGTTCGCGGCCCGGGCGGCGCGGGTACGGGACATCGGGATCCGTACCGCGATGGCCCAGTCGGCCTTCATCACCGCCCTCACCCTGGTCTCCGCCCTCGCCCTCGCGCTCGTCTACGGGCTCGGCGGGTACTACGCCCTGCGCGGGACCCTGGACGCCGGGGCCGTCGTGGCCCTGGCTCTTCTGCTGACCCGGCTGTACGCCCCGCTCACCGCGCTCGCGGGCGCCCGCGTCGAGGTGATGAGCGCCCTGGTGAGCTTCGAACGGGTCTTCGAGATCCTCGACCTGAAGCCGCTGATCGCCCAGAAGCCGGACGCCCGCCGGGTGCCGGACGGCCCGGTGGCGGTGGAATTCGACGGGGTCTCCTTCGGCTACCCCTCCCCCGACAAGGTCTCGCTGGCCTCACTGGAGGAGGTCGCCACCCTCGACGCCCGCGGCGGTACGCAGGTACTGCACGAGGTCTCCTTCCGTGCCGAGCCCGGCCAGATGATCGCGCTGGTCGGCTCCTCGGGCGCCGGCAAGTCCACCATCGCGCAGCTGCTGCCCCGGCTGTACGACGCCGACGAGGGCGCCGTCCGCCTGGGCGGCGTCGACGTGCGGGACCTGACGGCCGACTCGATCCGCGAGACGCTGGGCATGGTCACCCAGGACGGCCACCTGTTCCACGAGTCGGTACGGGCCAACCTGCTGCTGGCCCGGCCGGAGGCGAGCGAGGCCGACATCTGGGAGGCTCTGCGCCGCTCCCGCCTGGACGGCCTGGTGGCCTCCCTGCCGGACGGTCTGGACACGGTCGTCGGCGAACGCGGCTACCGGCTGTCGGGCGGGGAGCGCCAGCGCCTGACCATTGCCCGCCTGCTGCTGGCCCGGCAGCGGGTGGTGATCCTCGACGAGGCCACCGCCCACTTGGACTCCACCTCGGAGGCCGCGGTGCAGGAGGCCCTGGGCGAGGCGCTGGCGGGCCGGACGGCCGTGGTGATCGCGCACCGGCTGTCGACCGTCCAGGCGGCCGATCTGATCCTGGTGGTCGAGGACGGCCGGATCGTGGAACGCGGCACGCACACCGAGCTGCTGGCCGCGAGCGGGCGGTACGAGGAGCTGTACCGGACCCAGTTCGCGGCGGCCGACAGTGCGCCGGGCGGCGCGGTACCGGCCCCGGGAGCATGATGGCCGACGGGCCCCGGTCCCGCGGCCCCTGCCGATCCTGGAGCATGCGATGGACATCAAGCTGGAGCTGGTCGCCGTCCCGGTGACCGATGTCGACCGGGCCAAGGCCTTCTACGAGAAGGTCGGCTTCAACGCCGATCACGACGTCACCGTGAGCGAGGAGGTCCGCTTCGTGCAGCTGACCCCGCCGGGATCGGCCTGCTCGATCGCCCTGGGCAAGGGGCTCACCCGGATGGCACCCGGCTCCCTGGACAACATGCAGGTGGTGGTCACCGACATCGAGGAGGCCTACGAGGACCTCAGGGGGCGGGGCATCGAGGTGACCGAGATCCAGGACATGCCGTGGGGGTCGTTCGTCTACTTCTCGGACCCGGACGGCAACGGCTGGGCCGTCCAGCAGACGAAGCCGCGCACGGCCGCCGGCTGAATCCGCCGGCGCCGTCGGTACGGGGACACGTGCACCCGTACCGACGGCGCGACCTGACCTGACCTGACCGGCCCGGCCCGGCCCGGCCCGGTCAGGTCAGGTCAGGTCAGGTCAGGTTCGTCCGGTCCGGGCTCAGTCCTCCGGGTCCAGGAACACGATCCGCCGGGCCGGGCCGCCCGGGCTCTGCGCGGTGGCGGCCGCGAACCGCCCCGCCGGGACGGCGCGCTCGCGGCCCCAGGTGCGGATCTCCTCGATCTGCTCGGGGTTGTTCCGGCTGAGCGGGACCGTATTGGCGAAGGTGTCCAGGACGAACGCGGGCCTCAGGTTCTCCGTACCGCCGCCGAGGTAGACCTCCGCGCCGACGTCGTGCAGCGCCGCCTCGATGTCGGAGCCGGCGAAACCCTCGGACAGGTCGACGAGCCGGGCCAGCTGCTCCGGGTCGGGGTCGGTCTTCAGATAGCGGCGGTAGTAGATCCCGATGATCTCCTCGCGGTCCTGCGCGTCCGGCAGGTCCACGAAGAAGAGCTCGTCGAAGCGGCCCTTGCGCAGCAGCTCGGGCGGCAGGCTGCGGACGTCGTTGGCGGTGGCCACGACGAAGGAGCGCGACTGGGACTCCTGGAGCCAGAAGAGGAACTGGCCGATGATCCGCTGCGGGACTCCCGTCCCGTCGCCCGCCCCGGCCAGGCCCTTCTCGATCTCGTCGATCCACAGCACGCAGGGCGCGACCCGGTCCGCCGTCTCCAGGGCCTCCCGGAACCGGCCTTCGGACTCACCCAGGTACTTGCCGTGGATGGAGCCCATGTCCAGCCGGTAGAGCGGGAGTTGCCACTGCGCGGCGATGGCTTTCGCGGACAGCGACTTGCCGCAGCCGGGGACGCCGACGAGCAGCACCCCGCGCGGCGGGCGCAGGTCGGTGGCGCGCAGGTCGGCCTGGAGCAGCCTGCCCCGGCGCTCGAGCCAGTCCCGGAGGTTGGACAGCCCGCCCACGGCGTAGTCGGCGGCCTTGAGCGGCACCTTCTGGAGGCCGGTCAGGTCGTTGAATATGCGGTCCTTGGACTGGGCGAGGACGAGGACGTCGTCCTCCTCCACCGAGCCCTTGGCGGCGACCGTCGCCATCAGGTTGATGGCCTCGCCCTCGGTCACGCCGACGAGGAACTCGGCGGCGCGGCGGGTGTGCTGCTCGTTCCAGGCGATGGGGATGTGGCCCCGGTGGTCGCCGAGGAAGGCGGAGAGGGTCGCGTACATCTCGTCGGCGTCGGGCGGATCGAGCTGGAGGCTCATGCCGAGCCGCTGGAGGCCGCTCCACACCGGGCTGTCGGTGATCAGGATGATGCTGCCCATGTTGGTGTCGGCGAGGCGGGCGAGCTCGGCCACGTGCCGGGTCAGCGGGGTGTCGGCGTCGAGCTCGTCGGGCTCGACGAGGACGAGGGTGGCGTTGGGGCGGGAGGTGAACTGGGTCGCCGCGAACTCCATGGCCCCGGTGAGCGAACGGTCGTCCATCAGCGGTGCGTTGGTGCGCAGGTCCCGCAGTCCGGTGGCCCGGGTGTAGATCCAGAACGGCATGTTGCTGCGGCGAGCGTGGGTGGCGGCCGTACGGACCAGGCGCAGCGCGCGCTGCTGCTCGATGGTGCGCATGCAGATGACCGGTACCCGGGCGGAGATGTAGCTGTCGAGATCGCGGTGGCATTCGGCGTAGTTGGGCATGGGGCGGGTCTCCGGTCAGTCAGTCGGTCATGATGCGGCGGCGGGCCGGCCCTGCCGGGTCGTACGACCAGCCCTCGCCCGGGGCCGGGGCGGCGGCCGCGGCGCCCGGGCCGGCCGTGGTCAGCGGGTTGTCACGCAGGGTGCGACGGCGCCCGTCGATGAACTGCCGGTCGGCTCCGCCGCGTTCGGCCCGGTTCAGCATGTCCTCCAACTGCTGCTGGAGGCCCACGATCTGACCGGCGACCAGTTTTCCGAGCTGCTCGCGCAGGTCCTGCGGCAGGGAGGGGTGCGCGGCCAGGGCACGGATCGTGTCGAGCCCGGTGCGGGACTGGACCAGGGCCCTGCCCGCCCCGAACTCGTCGGCCGCTTCCTCCAGGGCTGCGGTCAGGGCGTCCGCCCAGCTGCGCAGCCGGCGGTCGACGGCCGCCGTGAGCTGGTTGACCAGCCGGACCCAGGTCTCGTGGTGGTAGTCCTCCTGGCGCAGGCGCGGCAGCAGGGCGGCGGCCTCCCTGGTGCCCGCCGCGCCCTCCTCGCCCCAGCGGCGCAGGTAGTCCGTCCAGGTCTGGTAGTCGCCCCCGTGGCCCCAGATGCCGTTCAGGACTCCCCCCGGGTGGCGCCGGGGCGCCGGATCAGCTGCTCGCCGGGGGGCAGCGGGGACCATTCGGGCAGCCCGTCCACGACGCGCCGAAGCCGCGCGGTGGTGCGTTCGTCGGCGGGTTCGGCGCCTGCGGCCCACAGCCGGCGCGACGGCGCCCCCTGTCCGACCTGGCCGGGGTTCGGGGTGCTCATGACTGCCTTCCTTCGCGGGAAACGATGCGGCCGCCGAACGGGGAGTTACCCTCGGCCGCGGTGGACAGCGACTCGATGAGCTCCCGTACCCGGCCCTCGACGGCGTCGGCCTCGGCGTAGCCGCTCTGCCAGTGTGTCAATTCGGCGGACGCGCCGACCAGTTGGTGGAGCGCGTCGCGTTTGGCCTCGTCGAGCAGCAGCCGCGCCGAGTCCTGCACCTTGCGCGCCTTGGCCAGGCCCTGGCTGATCACGATCGCGGCGACGCCCCCGACCAGCAGGGGGATCACCACGGTCGCGGCCGTGCCGATGGCGGAGCCGATGAACAGGCCCAGTACTGCGATGAGTACGGCCACCGCCGCCTTTCCTCCCCACCGGTATCCCAGGGCGGCCAGGAACGGCGCGGTGTGCCGGTCCCAGTGGTCGCCGAGGTCCTTCTGCAACTCGGGCAGCGGGGTGCGGAACGAGCCGCCCCATTGCGGGAGGGTGAACTGCTGTGCGGCGCCCACCGGGTAGGTGGCGTCGAAGCGGGCCCACACGTCCTGCGGCACGGCGGCCCGGTAGTCCGCGGAGAAGCCCTGGTGGGCGTGGTGGAACCAGTCCCGGCAGGCGGCGACGGCGAGCCGCCGGGTGGCCTGCGAGGTGCCGATCGCGCCCGGGTTGAGGGCGGCGGTGCTCTGCACGGTCAGGTAGTCGAGGCTCTCGTCGTACGAGGCGGCGTCGGCGTCCGCGACGGCCTGGGCCCGGGCGGTGTCCCCGTCGTGGGCGACGACCGCCTGCTGGTAGGCGAGGTCGCGGCGCAGGGGCAGTTCGTCGTTGTCGTACTCGGAGACCAGCCGGTCCAGGATGTCGTCGACCGCGTCCTCGATCCGGCTGGACGGCTTGTGCTCCGCGCTCATGATCGCCGTGTACTTGTCGAGGATCACCTGCTGCGTGCGGGCGGCGGAGAGCACCTGGCCGAGCTGCGGCCACTGTGGCGACACCCGGAAGAGGAACGGGAACTCGTCGCCGGTCACGGCCGGGCACAGCGTGCCGAGTTCGGCCCGCCAGCGCTCGATCTGGGCGTTCTGCGCGTCCATGTCGCTGCCGAGCAGCTCGCGCCACTCGTCCATGGAGTCCCGCAGCATGTCCCGCCCTGCCGCGCCGAACGCGCCCTGGGCCACGGATTCCAGGATGACGGCGAACTCGCGGCCGAGCCGGGCCGGGTCCTGGGCGAGCAGGTAGTGGCGCAGCCAGCGCGTCGACTCGGCGTGTCGGCCCTGGCGGCGCAGGACGAGGGCGAAGAACAGCGAGGTGCGGTCCGGGGAGCGGCGGAAGCACTCCTGGACGGCGCGTTCGCACAGGGCGGGGTCGTCCGAGGACCAGGCGGCGAGCGCCACGAGCGCGGGGGCGAGCCAGTAGCGCGGGGTCTGGAGCATCAGCTGGTCGCCGACCATGCGGACGGTGTCCTCGGAGACCAGCCCGATGTCGAAGGCCTGGAGCATGCCGACGGCGGTGCGCCGGACCACCTTGTGGTGGCCGAACTCGTGGTCGAGCTGGTCCTGGATGACGCCGACCCTGGTTTCCGCGCGCTGGAGGGCGGCCGTCAGCCGGGCCTGGGCGACGAAGGCCGCGAACTCGTCCCGGAGTTCTTGGAGTTCGGTGCGGGTCTGCTGCTGCTTGGCCTCCACCGAGGTGACCTGGCCTGAGACGTGGCCGAGTTGTTCGGCGACCTGGATGACGAGCCGGTTGACCTCGGCGACCTTGTTGTGGAGCGAGTAGTCGATGTCCGTCACAGCCAGTTCTCCGATCGTCCGCTGGGCCGTACCACCGACCCGTTCGCCAGGACGGGCAGCACCAGCCCGTCGGAGTACACCTCCACGCACGCGTAACTGCCGTTGCGCGCGAGCATCCTGGCGTCCGCGAACGGCGGGGGCATCACATCGCCGGGTGTGTAGTGCGTGAGGATGGCGCCGGAGAGGTCCAGGATGTGGTCCACGTAGGGCGGGCCGAGCCAGCACTTGGCCACGTAGCCGATCGGAGCGGTGTGGTGCTGCACCTCGTACTGCTCGCGGATCCACTCGGCGAGCTGCCTGCGGGCCGTCTCGTCCAGCCCGGCGTCGAGCCGGGACAGGGCTTCGAGCAGCTCTCCGGAGCGGTTGCGCAAGCGGTCGGCGAGCCGGCCCTGGGCGCCTGGGGCGTGTGTGGCCGCCGGCGCCGGGCCGGTTGTCTGCTGGAGGTCCTGCGCCGGTCGCACGACACGGCGCGGACGCTCTATGTACCCCATGGTCTCCCCGGTTTTCATGAGCGGAGCACGCAGGCTAATGACGTTGCGTCAATCATGCGACCGCAAAACGGATTCGAGCCACGGGTGACCCGGAAGCGACCTCGATACGACCGGTTTCCGGCCGGTCGGGCCGCCCGATCCGCTGCGAGACTTGCGCCATGGGGAAGGTTTACGCCCTGCTGGTGGGCATCAACGAGTACGGGAGCGCCGCCCGCGCAGATCTTCGCGGGTGTCTGAACGACGTCGCCGCCGCCCGCGCCGAACTGGAGCGCCGGGCGGCGGGCCGGCTGCTGGTGCGGACGCTGCTGAACGGCGCGGCGACGGCCAACGCCGTGGAGGCGGCGATCCGCACGCACTTGGGGCAGGCCGGGCCCGAGGACACCGCACTGCTCTGGTTCTCCGGGCACGGTACGGAGTACGCGGCGCGCACGCCGCAGGAGCTGGCGGCCGAGCCGACGGGCCGCTGCCAGGCGCTGGTGTGCGCCGACGGACCGCTGCCCGACAAGCGGCTGGGCGCCCTGCTGGACGGGGCGGCGGCGGGCGGCGCCCATGTGGTGGCGGTGCTGGACTGCTGCTTCTCCGGGGGCGCCACCCGGGAGGAACGGGGCGGCGCCCGGTACCTGCCCCCGCTGCCCGGCTGGCGCCCTCCGGCGGTGTCGCGGGACGCGAGCGGGCCCGACACCCGGCCGGCGCACGTACTCCTGGCGGCGAGCCGGCTCGGGCAGCTGTCGTACGAGCGCCCTTTCCGCTCTGCGCAGCCCGCGGGCGGCGCGGACGGCGCCGACGGCGCGGACGGCGCTGACGTGCACGGGGTGTTCTCGTACGCCCTGGTCGACGCGCTGCGCCGGGCCGGGCCGGCCGTGAGCGCCCGGGAGTTGCTCGCCGAGGCGCATGCCCGGGTGCGGCGGCTGCTGGACGGCCAGCATCCGGTGCTGTTCCCGGCCGAGCCGGGCGGGCTCGCGGACCGGCCGCTGCTGGGCGGTGCGGCCCGGACGCCGAGCCCACATCTGCTGCGGGAGGGCCCGGACGGCTGGGAGGTCGACTGCGGGCGGGTGCACGGGCTGACCGGGGAGGCGGGCACCGAGTTCGCCGCGGCGCGGGGCGTCGTGCGGGCCCGGTCGGTGGCGGCGGACCGCACGCTGGTCGATCCGCACGGCTGGGTTCCGGAGCCCGGCTCGGTGCATCCGGTGGCCCTGTCCGCCCTCGCCCTGCCCCCGGCGGCCGTGGTGGTCTCCGGGGAGGGCGCGGCCCCGCGGCCCGACTCGCCGCTGTTGCGCGTGGCCGCGGAGGGCTCCGCCGAGGCCGAGCGGGCGGCGCTGCTGTTCCGCGTGGAGGTACGGGACGCGCGGGCGCACGTACTGCGGCGCGACGGGTCGCCGTACGTGGCTCCGCTGCCGCTGGGCGGAGCGGCGGACGCGGCCCGCCTCACCGACTGCCTGACCCGGCTCGCGCAGTGGTACCGGATCCGCGATCTCAGCTCGGGGCTCTCGCCGCTCGGCGGGCACGTCCGGGTGGAGGTCCTGCCGTGGGGGGACGAGGACGCACGGCCACTCGTACCGGACGGCAACGGGGAGATCGTCCGGGCGTACGACGGCCCGCGCGAGCCGTGGGTGTCGGTGCGGCTGCGCAACACCGGGGACCGCCCGCTCTGGTGCGTACTGCTGGACCTCAACGACCGCTTCGGCGCCGGATCCGCCCTGTTCCCCGGCCAGTTCATCGGGCCCGGCGGCACCGGGTACGCCCTCGACGGGGCGCCCGTGCAGCTGAGCCTGCCTCCTTCCCGGCCCGCCCGGCCCGGGGCCTGCGCCCGCGACTGGCTCAAACTGATCGTGGCGGAGGGCGAGTTGAACACCGTGCCGTTCCACCTGGCCTCCTGGGACCCCGACGGCCCCCGGGACCGGTCCGGTCCGCCGGTCGACGGCCTGCTGCGGCTGACCGGCCGTCCGGGGCCGGCCGGCGGCCGGGACCTCGGTCCGGCGCGCCCGGCCGCGCCGGGGCAGTGGGCCACGCGCACGGTCGCGCTGCGCACGGTGGTCCCGGACGGGGGGACGGCCCCGGACACCGGCCGCCCCGTCACTGCCCCAGGTGGGTGAAGCCCGCCCACGCGCTGAGGTCCCGCGGATCCAGGTCCGCCAGCCGCTCGGCCAGGACCGGTGGCAGCTCCGCGGGTACGGTACGGGCCGGATCCAGCACCCACAGCTGGGCGCGGCGCAGCGCCCGGGCCGGCGGCTCCTGCTCGCGGCGCAGGAAGTGGTGGGTCATGAACATCAGGACAGAGGTCGCCTCGTCCGGGACCGGCCACAGCGAGCCGATGACGGAGCGGGTCCCCGCCACCAGGAAGGCCGAGGCCAGGCTGTACGCCTCGTTGTGCCCGCGCCCCGAGACCTGGCTGCGGCAGGCCGCGAGGACGACGAGCCCCAGCCGGCCCGGGAGTGAGTCGGTGAGCTCCTCCGCCGTCAACTCGCCTCCCTTGAGGGAGAGATAGGAGCTCCGGGGCCGGTTCTCGGCCACGGTGCCGTGGCAGGCGAGGTGCAGCACGGCGCCGTCGTCGCTGTCCCGCCGCAGCCATTCGGCGACCTCCTGCGGGGTTCCGTCGCCGGTGCTCAGGCCGAGGAGGCGCCCGTCCGGGTAGAAGGCACGGTGCACGGCGTCGGCCTCCTCGCCCGCGTAGTGCAGGTCGCCCGTCGGATTGCCGACGATCAGGGCGGTCGCGGTGTGCGGGGCGGGGGGCCGGGCGGCGACCTCGCAGAGCAGGCGCGCGGAGGGGGCGTACGAGATCTCCGCCTCCTCGATCGCGTGGCGGCGGCGGCCGGTTCCGTCGTCGTTCCAGGCGGCGTGCCACGGGACGAGGCCCAGTGCGCCCATGGGCAGCAGGACCAGCCGGGCAACCCGGCCGGGCCGGTCGGGTACGGCGAAGAGGTCGAACAGCGGGCGGACGGCGGCGTACCAGGCCCAGGAGCAGAGCCGGTCGAGTTGCTCGCGCAGCGGCGCGGGGACCGGCGCGGGGACCGGCGCGGGCGCCGACGCCGGCGCCTCCCAGCCGGGTACGGGCCCCAGGTCGCGGCCGGTGCGCCCGCCGGGCGCGTACTCCCGCAGGGGCGCCGCGTCCTCGGTGAGCCGGGGCAGGGGTACGGCGTGGATGTCGCCCTGGGCGGTGACGACGAGGGCGCTGCCGGGACCGTACAAGGACGCGGGTACGAGGTAGACGAGGGCGTCCTTGCGCAGGGCGCGCAGCCGTTCGCCGATCTCGGCGGCGCCGGGCGGGTCGAGCAGGGTGCCCCCTTCGCCGGTGAGGGCCGCGATGACTTCGCGGCGCAGGGCGCTGGGGACGGAGTCCGCCTCCGCGCTCGCACGGCGCCAGCGTTCGGCGAGGTCCTCCCGGTCCGCCGCGGCGAGCAGTTCGGGGACGGACCGACTGGTCGTGGCCGCGTGCAGGACCAGCCCGCGGCAGGCGTCGAGGGCCTGCACCGCCTCTTCGAGGCAGCCGTCGGCCAGGCACCAGCGGACCACCTCCTCGGAGTTCTCACCGGCCATCCGGGCCGCTTCGGCGGCGTCGTGGGTGCCGGACTGGAGCAGTGCGGCCCAGACGTAGCCGCGCAGGGAGTCGATGCCGTACCGGCGGGCGGCCTCACGGTCGCCGCGGGCCGCGTTGCCGCGTGCGCGGTAGGCGCAGCCGAGCGGGAAGGCGGTGAAGGCCCACAGCCGGTGCTCGGGTCCCCCCATGGCGTCGACGGCGCGCTGTAGGAGGGTGATGGAGCGTTCCAGGTCCTGGGCCCGTTCCCGGGAGCGGGGGTCGGGGGCGTTCATCGCGAGGCCGTAGTACAGGTGCCCCGCTTCGGCGGAGAACCGCATCCAGGGGTCGCTGCCTTCGGCGCTCAGTGCGCACGCCTCCTCCGTCAGCGCGAGCACCCCCCGCACCCGCGGGATGTCGTGGGCGCGGAGGGCGTCGCGCGAGCGGGCCAGGGCGTTGTTGCCGAGGAGGTCGGCCCGGTCCTGCCGGGGATACGTGGCGGCCATGCGCTTCAGTTCGGCGATCGAGGGCCGGGCAGCGGGCGGCCGCGAAGCGGGGGCTCCGACCCGGTCGGCCAGGTCCTCCCGGGCCAGGCGGGCGGTCTCCCACTGGGTCCAGACCTCGATGAAGGCCGGGTCGTCGCGCGGCAGCGCTGAGACGGCCTCGGCGACCTCGGCGAGCCCGCTGTCGGCGGCGGCCAGGTCGCCGCGCTTCGCGGCGACGATGGTTTGAGCGGACGCCTGCTGGCACACCCACATGGCCTGGAGGCGCGGGGACAGGCCCAGGGCCTCCCGCATTTCCGCCCAGTCCTCCACGGCGGTGGCGAAACCGCCGGTGATTCCGGTCAGCTGCTCGTGCATCCCGGCCGCCATGCGTTCGCCGTAGCTCGTCCAGGCGCGGTCTCCCCCGGCCTCCCGGGCTGCCGCGAAGTACGCCTGGGCCTCGGCCAGCCGGGCCGCCGAGCCGGCCATCCCCTGGTTCAGCCGCCAGCCGCCGAGGGCCGCGTACCCCCGCCCCCGCCATTCCGGGTGGTCCTCGCAGTACCGCAGGACACTCTGCGTCAGCTCCTCCTCCCGGGCCTCGCCCAGGCGGTCCCGGTGCGGGTCCAGCATGGACATCGTGACGAGGAGCTGGGCGGCGCCCTCGGCCCGCCGCAAGCCGTCCGGTTCCGTCGCGCGCCACTGCTCGAACACGGGGGCGAAGCGCAGCTCCCAACGGGCCCGGGCTTCGGGGGTGTCGGCGAGGAGACGGTTGTCGGTCCCGAAGTCGAGCGGGTTGCCTTCCATGACACTGGCGCGGAACTCCCGGTCCAGGCGGGCCACTTCCTCCACCGGAACATCGGTCGGGCCGTCGCCGGGCAGTTGGCGCTGGGCGTCCATGAGGAGCATCAGCCCGTGGTCCCGCTCCTCCCCGGTGAGTTCCTCGTCGGCGAGCGCCAGGCGCAGGGCCCGTACGGCGGCGCGCAGCCGTTCCGGGTCGGCCGCCGAGTCATGGCGCATGGACTGCGCCACGGCGAGGGCCAGCGCGGGCCGGGTGGGTTTGCCGTCCCGCTCGGGCTGCCACCGGTCCAGCGCCCGGGTGAGCAGCTCGATGCCGTGGTCCAGCAGCTTCGGACTGTCCTGGGCGATACCGCGCAGGCTGAGGAGCCGTCCGAACACGTCGAGCTGGGACTCGGCCAGCGCGTCCATGTCCTGCGGGGCGGCGGCCATGACGGCGAGGTCCGCCTCGGCGAGGGCGCCCTGGGCCTCGTCGTCCCAGGTGACGGCGATGACGGTCCGGATGAAGGTGATCCGCAGTTCCGCGTCGCGCCGCCACTCAGGCGGGTCGCCGCCCCGGCCGCGGGCGTCGGCCAGCGCGGCGGCGCTCTCCTCGCGCGCCTCCTCCAGCAGGCGCCGGTCGGTTTCCGTGTATCCCTGGAAGGTCAGGGACATGGCCCGGCTGTGGCGGACCAGCGGAAGGTCGCTGGCGGGGCCGGGCTCCGCGAGCACCGCGCCGTAGTACCGGGCGGAATGGGCGTACGAGGCCGCCCCGCCGCCGAGAACGCCGTGCCGGAGCCAGAGGTAGCCGAGGGTCTCCTGGAGGTCGGGGTCGGCTCCGTCGATGTCGTCGAGGGCGCTCAGGTTGCGGTGCAGGGCCTCGTCGAGGAGCTCCCTGTCGTCCTCCGCCGCCAGGTAGCGGAGCTTGGCGGTGACGGCGAGCAGCCGGCGGGCCAGCAGGGCGGCGCCCTCGAAGTCCGGATCCTCCGGTAACGCCGACAGCCCCCGGGCCAGCAGCTCGTGGACCTCGGCCAGCAGGTCCGGGTCGGGCGCCTCGTCGTAGCGCAGGGCCAGGATGTGGCCGTACATGATCTGCCACAGCGGCCGGCCGGATCCCGGGGAGCCTTCGCCCCGCCCCCGGAAGGCGTGGGCGAATGCCTCGGCGGCGAGGGCCAGATCCTCCGGGTCCTCCTGCTCCCGGTACAACAGGTAGCTCAGCTCACCGGCCCGTCCGCACAGTTCCCGGGCGCGCGGGTCGCCGGCGGGCAGGGTGGTGAGCGCGGCCATGGCATCGTCGCGCTCGGTCCGCCAGGCGGCGGGATCCTCGGGGTGGGACTCCTCGGGGTGGGGCCTCTCGGGGTGGGACTCCCCGGGCTGGGACCTCTCGGGCTGGGACAACGGCACTCCTGTGGCTCAGGGCGCGAGGCGCGCGTGGTACGGCAGCAGGGCCTCGTCGAGCCACCGCCGCCCGTCGGGGGTGGCGAAGTCGACCGGCGCGTCACCGGTTTCGGCCAGCACACCGGGCGGGCAGCGGTCAGCGAACAGGACCAGGGCCCGCTCGCCCGGCTCGCGTTTGGAGGACCAGAGGAAACCCTGCGCCCAGGGATCGGTGTGGCTGCGGATCCAGTGCGCCCAGTCCCTGGTGTACGGGTAGTCGCGGGCCTCCGCCTGCACCAGCCAGCTGTCCTGGTGGACGGCCGCCAGGTCCTGGCCCGTGACGAGCGACACCACATCGACGGCGGCCGTGAGCCGGAGCACGGAGAGCCGACGGCCCGTGACGGCCACCCGGGGCACCAGGCGCGCCCCGCCAGCCGGATCGAAGGGGAGCGAGTGCAGCACGCTCTCGCTGACCGCGGCCTCGGGGGTGAGCCCGGCGTAGAGATGGCCGTACGGGTCGCAGGCGGTGGAGTCGAACCGCCCGCCGCCGTACAGACAGTGGGAGGGCACGGGGTTGAAGGAGTCGCCGCCGCGGCGGGCCGAGTGCACCCGGTAGAGGCGGGTCTCCGCGGCGAGGGTCACCTTGGCCGGGGTGCCGGCCGGCTCGGCGGGGGGACGGTAGTTGGGCACGTACTACTCCCCCTCGATGAGGAACTGGGCCGCTGTGACGAGGCGTTGCTGCTGCGGCGTACCCAGCAGCCGTGCCGGTGTGTCGTCCAGCCACACGTTCGGCGAGAGCCACCAGTCCGCCGCGGCCCAGGGATCGTGGTCCGCGTCCAGCAGTGCGTTCACCTCCAGGACCACGGCGCGGGGCCGGCCGTCGGCGGTGAACTGGAAGGCGGGGAGGCGGACGAGGCCACCGGCGCCGTGCAACCGGATCAGGCCGGGGGCGTACGGGTCGCAGCCGCCCTCCAGGGCTTCCGCGTCGCCGACGGAGGGGGCGGCGAGCAGCCGGTCCCGGACCTCGCCGAGGACGGGACCGACCATGCGGTGGCCGTCGAGGACGAGCACGGCCAGGTCGTCGGCGCTGAAGCCGAGGTGTCCGGCGGCGGGGGCTTCCGGGGCCGCGGCGAGCCGGCTCTCGCCGGGGAACCGGTCGGGCAGCTGCTCCCCCAGCAGCCTGGCGGCCAGCAGCGCGGCGCGTTCCGCCGCCTCGCCGTCGGCCGTCCGTAACGCGGCGAGGAGAAGGGCGAGTCGATCCAGGGCGGCCGGGGCGAGCCGGGGGTGCAGCTCGTCCCACTCGGCGGCCGCCGCGGCCAGCCGCGCGTAGGGGTTCCCGGGGTTGCCGGGGTTGCCGGGGTTCGTCACGTCGGGTTTCCGTTCAACGGGACTGTGTCTGCTGACGCTCCGCGCTCTACCGCATCCACTGTGGTGGCCAGCAACTCAGCTACCAGCAAGGCGCGTTCGGGTCGCCGCACCAGGAAGTGGACGTCCCAGTCGCCGCCACGCGCCAGTTCGGCCTCGACCGCGGCCCAGAGGGCGCCGAAGCTCTCGGTGGCGGTGAGGCCGCCGCGTCCCGCGCCGAGCAAGGGCAGGCACAGCGACCTGAGCGGCGGCCGCCCGGCGGCCGCGGACCGGTCGTTCTCCTCGGCGAGCAGGGCGAAGACACGGGTGACGGCCCGGGTGACGTCGACGGGCAGCACGTCGTAGTCGTTGGTTCCGGGACGCGGAACCGCGACCGCGGCATGGTAGATGCGGCGGATGCCCTGCCACTCCAGGGCGCCGGACCCGGTGGCGGCGACCGTACCGGCTGCGACGGGCAGCCCGGGCGGTGAGAACCGGTCGGTCCAGGCCCGTAGTTCGTCGTGGATCCGGTCCTCGACCAGCCGCCCGGCCGGATCGCGGAGCGCGCCGGCCCGGCGCAGGGAGGCGGCGACGGAGGACTTGTACGGCTCGGGCAGGGCGAGGTGGGTGTTGGACGGGGAGACCACCACGTCGATGTCGCGCAGCAGGTCGACGGCGTGCACGTGCAGGGTGACGCGGCGGTCCCGCCCGCCGGCCCGGACCGGTATCTCGTGGTGGCTGGGCGCCAGTTGGCGCGGGCCCGGGGAGGAGGACGCGCCGGCGGCCGCCGTGCCGGCGGCCACTGAACCGCCCCCGGAACCACCGGCGGAACCAGCGGCGGAAGCACCGGCGGCGAGGCGTACGAGCTGTTCGGCGACCTGGCCGAGAACCATCAGCTCCTGGTGCTTGCGGAATCGTTCCACGCTGACGCCGTAGACCTGGGCGGCCCTGCGGCGCCGGTCGGCGGGCGGCCAGTCCCGGGTCCCCCTGGCCAGCCCGAGGCTGTACTCGGCGGCCTCCTGAAGAGTCCCGCCGCCCATTTCGGCCACAGCCGTGCGCAGCAGCCGCTCGACGGCGGGGAAGTGCGGCTCTCCGGGGCTCCCCTCCCCCGGGCCGACCGACATTTCGGTGAGCACAGGAAGCCTGAGCTCACGCAGTCGGACGATCCCGGCCCGCCGCACTTCCCTCACCTCCGCGAGGACCGCCCCGTGATCGGGCAGTTGTGTGAGCGACATGGCGGAAGGATCGCACCGCCCGCGCGGCCCCTACAAGCCAGATCCGGCCCTCTTCCACCATGCTCCGCTCCCACCGGGGCGCAGTCCGGTCGTCCGGTGGGCGCGACGGGTCGGATTCCGGGCGGATTCCGGCCGGTTCGCCGGGGCACGGCCCGGGGGGGGCGCGGACCGAGTTGACCTTCAAGTGGGATGAAAGTCGACAATCGCAGCCATGGACGACACCACTGCATCTGAACTGATGAGCATCAGCACTTTCGGCGGCCGGGTCGGACTCGCGCCCAGCGCCCTGCGTTTCTACGACGACTGCCGCGTGCTCCTCCCCGCGCACGTGGACGGCGCCACCGGCTACCGCTACTACACCGCCGCCCAGGAGGCCCGGGCCGTGCTCCTGCGCGGTCTGCGCGAGGCCGGGCTGGCGCTGCCGGACGTGGTCGCCGTGCTGGACGGGCCCGCCGAGCAGGCCCGGGGAGTACTGGAACGGCACCGGGTGGCGGTACGGGAGGGCGGGCGGGCCGCCGACGCGGCGATCAGGGCCGTGCTGGGCGGCCTGCCCGGCGGCCCGGCCCGCACCGAATTCACCCTCGGCGGAGCCGAGTTGGCGAGCGCGGTCCGGCAGGTGGCGCCCGCTGCCGGGCGCGACCCCGCGCACCCGGTCCTGGGCTGCGTGCTCATGGAGTTCGACGAGGACGAGATCCGCTTCGTGGCCACCGATCAGTACCGGCTCTCCCTGCGCACCCTGCGTCCCGCCTCCCTGACCGGACCGGAGGGCAGCGTGCTGATCGACGCCGACACCCTCGTCGCGCTGGGGGCGTGGGCGGCGCGCGCCGCCGAGGTGACCCTGACGGCCGGCCCGGAGAGGGCCCCGCTCGCGGTCCGGCACCCGGGCGGCTCCCGCGAGGTGCCTGCCGCACGCGGGGTCTTCCCCGCCTACCGGAACATGCTCGCCGCCCTCGCCGCGCCTGCTCACCGGGTGGTCGTGGACCGGGCCGCGCTGATCACCGCGCTCCACGACTGCGGGGACACCGCCGCCGTCACCCTGGAACTGGGCCGCGACCGGCTCCTGGTGGGCCGGGCCGACGGCACGGGTGCGACGGCTTCGCCGGCCGCCGTACGCGGGGAGTCGGAGCCGGTGCGGATCGGGTTCGACCCGGCGGTGCTGGCGTCGGCCCTGGAGGTCAGCGTCGGCCCGGACGTCCTACTGGAGACCTCCGAGGCAACCCGGCCGGTGCTGGTCCGCTCCGCCGACCAGGGCAGTTTCACGACGCTCGTCATGCCCGTCCCCCTCCCGTCCCCGCAGTCCCTGTAGCTCCCGTAGCCCGGAAGCGGAAAGCGGGCGCCGGCACGGAGCGAGTACGTCGAGCTCCTCCAGTGCCCCCACCGCGATCTGCCGGGTCAGCGCCTCGGCCCGGGCCGCGTCGCCTTCCCGTACGGCCTCGGCCACCTGTACGTGGAGCGTGAGGGCGGCCGGACGGGGCCGTCGAACATCACCGCGTGCTGGGTGTGCATCTCGGTGGCGGCCTGGGCTTCGTCCTGCTGCTGTCACCGGTGCTCTAGGGACGCCGTCCATGACGGGGCGTGCGGGGCCGCGCCGATCGCGGGCGGGGTGGCCTTCACTCTTCGTCGAGTTGTGCGGCGCCGAGGGCGAGACCGTTCGCCGCCGTGGCGCACCGGTCGGCGAGGGCCTCGACCTCGGCGCGGAAGGCGTCCGCCTGCGGGCCCTGCCAGTCCAGTGCGCGGGCAGCGAGCCGCAGCCGCTCGGCGTGCGAGCGCAGGGCGGTGGAGTGGGTGCGCAGGCCGTCGGCCGGGCCCGGGTGCGGTTGCGGGTGCGGGTGCCGGCCCGGGAACAGGCGCGGGCGGGGGTGGGGGCGCAGCCACGGGACGGCGGGCAGACGACGGCTCACAGGCTCCTCCCGGGAGCGAAGGGCACGCGGACGGCGGTGTCGTCCGGTGCGACGGGGCGGGCGCGGCCCGGCCCTCGGTCGAGGAAGGCCCAGAAGGCGGCGCCGAGGCCGAGGAGCGGTTCGGCGGTCACGGCCCGTCCGGTGGCGACCTGCCAGCCGGCGTGGTCGTTGAAGGGATTCCCGTCGGTCAGCGCGTTCCAGGCCAGGATGTCGGCGAAGGACGGGGCCAGCATCCCGAAGGCGTGCTCGGCGCCCCGGGCTCGCATCAACTCGCGGAACATACGGACCGCGGCGCCCTGCCGGCCCTCGTCCACGGCCTGGAGGATCGCGGCGGCGTCCGGGTCGCCGCGCAGCTCCGGGCGGCCCGCGCGGGCGGCCCGGATCCGCGCCTTCAGACCGCAGACGGCGATGCTGATCGCGAGGCTCTCCCGGCCGGCGAGCACCCCGGCGAGCCGTCCGGCCCGGGCCGCGCCCCGGCCGCGCGGGGCCCAGCCCAGACCCGCCGGGTCGGTGAGGGTGCGCAGCAGGGTCCGCCAGGCGAGGCGGCGGCGGCCGCCGCGACCGAGGGCGGCGGCCGGCAGGCGGACGCCGAGCGCCAGTTCGGAGGCGTGGCGGGCCGCCTCTGCGACGGCGTCGGCGGCCTCGGCGAGCTCCCGGCACACGACGTCGAACTGGCCGAGGTCGGGCTCGGCGGGGAGGGAGGTCGGGGCGTCGGACATGGGATCCTCGCGGGTCGTCAAGTCGGCGTCAGGTCGGCGGCGGGTCAGGGCGGGTCAGGGCGGGTCAGCGGCGGGTCAGCGTGAGCCGGATGCCCTGCGGGTCCAGCGTCGCGGGCAGCGGCCCCGGCGGGTCGAGCACCGGCCGGCCGCCCGCGACCCGGTGGCCGCGCAGCACCTCGGCGCAGAGCGCGGCGGTGACCAGCAGCCCCAGTTGGTCACCGGGGCAGCGGCCGGCGCCGTGGCTGAAGGGGGCCATCCGGATGTCCCGGTCCGCACCGGGGGTCGTCCATCGGCCCGGCACGAAGACGTGCGCGGCGGGCACGTGTTCCGGGTCCCGCTGATGGAACAGGGCGGGCAGCAGTACGGATGTGCCGGCCGGGTAGCGCACACCGCGCCACTCGGTCTCGGCGCGGGTGACCCGGATCAGGTCGGGCACCACTGGGTACAGGCGCAGGGATTCCCGTACGCAGGCCCGCAGCCGGGGCAGCTCCCCCAGTGCGGCGCCACCCGCGCGGGGCCCGGCGGCGCGGGCCTCGGCGGCGGCGGTGTCCTGCTCGGCGGGGTGGGCGCCGAGGAGCAGCAGGGTGCGCAGCAGCGTCCCGGGGACGGTGTCCATGGCCAGCAGCCAGTGGTACGCCTGACCGGCGGGGTCGGCGTGCCCGCGGGCCCGCCCGACGAGGGTGTGCGGCTCGGCGCGGGCGGCGTACTCCGCGATCCGCGCGGTGGTCCGGTCGTAGACGGTGCGGGCCGCGCGGCCCCGGGCCTTGCGCAGTCCCGGCCAGTTGCCCGCGCCCCGCAGCCGGCTGAGCCACCCGGCGAGTTCCTCGTCCCCGGCGGCCGCGTCGCCGAGCACGATCCGCCGGCCGGTCCGCGCCACCGCGCGCCGGGCGCGGGCGAGTCGGAGGGTGTCGGCCGCCGTCAGATGGCGGGCCTCCTCGGCGATGACGCCGAGGAACGGCCCGCACGAGGGGTGTACGGGGGCTCCCGCGGCCAGCACCTGGTCGTTGATCCGCCGCTGCTCCTCGCGCCGTTCGTGGTCGCGCCGGATGAGGCTCTTGTGCGGGTCGGGCGGGTCGGGCCGGTCGGGCGGGTCCTGCGGGGCCTGCGGGTCCTGCGCGTCCGGGGCGGGGCAGCTCACGGGTTCGGCGTAGAACTGCCGCATGTCCTGCGGGTCCAGGAGGACGAGAACCGTCCCGGACAGCCCGCGTACGAGGACGGGCGCGCCGCCGTGACGTGCGCGCAGGGCGCGCAGGGTGGCGGCGTACGCCCGCATCGCGCGCGGGCGGGCGAATCCGGGCACGGTACGGGCGGCGACGAATCGGGCGGCCTCGGCGCGGCCCGCCCGGGCCGGCGGCACATCGGGGCTGGCGGCCGGGCGGCTGGTGCCGGAACCGGTCGTTCGTGGCGCCGCCGTCATGCCGGGACCGCCGGGACGGCGGCATGGGGCGCGGCATGGGGCGCTGCCTGGGGGGCGGCCTCGTGGACCGTGCACATCCGTATACCTCCGCACAGCCGGAAATCAACGGTCGGTGACGATTGGCTCACCGTACGTCGATCTTGGAGGGTTCGCGCTCCGAGGGTCCGGCGAAGACGGCCTCACGGAAGGCCGCGCGGAGCGGGGGCCCGGGGCCGGCCGGGAGGAGGTACGCCCATCGGCCGTGCCGGGGCGAGACCCAGAGGGCGGGGCCCGCCGGGCCGGCCGGGGCGGGGTGGCACCAGACGCCGTGCGGCCCCGGGTGCCAGAGCAGGCCGCGTGCGGGGGTGAGCTCGCCGGTGCGGATCCGCAGGGACTCGGCCGTCCAGGCTCGGGTGATCGGGTGGTCCGCCGGGGAGAGGAGGTGGCTCAGGAAACGCGCGAGGTCGGCGCGGGGCGCGTACAGCGTCCCTTCGGCGGTGAACCGGGTACGGGCCATGCCGAGCGGGTGCCAGATCCGGGCGGCGGCGTACTCGGCGAGCGTGCCGCCGCAGAGGTGTTCGGCGAGCCGG
The DNA here is from genome assembly GCF_018614095.1 of Streptomyces sp. ISL-87. Taxonomy (GTDB): domain Bacteria; phylum Actinomycetota; class Actinomycetes; order Streptomycetales; family Streptomycetaceae; genus Streptomyces. Next base: position 53,127 of record NZ_JAGGOY010000061.1, read on the forward strand.
GTGAGGGCGGGCGGCCCGCCTGTGTGGGTGAGCAGGTGGTGGGCGGTGGTACCGGCGGGGAGCCCGGCCCCGGCCGCGCCGCCGAACGCGGAGAGCGGCGTGTGGAGGGCGAGCTCGCCATCGGCGACGAGGCTCCCGATGACCGGCCAGAGCGCCAGCACGGCCGCGAGCCCGCTGACGTCGAGGTCGGCGTCACCGTCGGCCGACCCCGTGCCGACGCCCCCGGGTCCCCCGACCGCCCAGACGGCTCCCGGATCGGCGGACCGCAGCAGCGCGTGCACGGCCTGGTCGCTGTGAAGCGTCATAGTCGGCCACGCTAACGACGCCCGACAGGCGTCCCGGGCACGTCGCGGCGAAGTCGCCGGCCGGCCACCCGAATGCCGGGACCGCCGTCCGTCCGCGTCCGCCCGGCGGAGCGGCCGGAGGGGCGGAGCACCCGGAGGTGCCCCGCCCGTTGGCCCGCCGGCGGCCCGACCGGGCCCGGCCCTAGGAGTCTGATGAAGATCTTGAAAACGCGCCCGGCTTGCACCGGTTCAACCCGATTGGCATTTACCGGCAATATGGGGTGAATCGGTCGGCCGGAGCAAGATCTTCAAGAGCCTCCTAGCTCCTGTCGGGGCGGTCGGTCACCCGCAGGGTGTTCAGCAGGGGCTTGCCGAAGCCGCTGTGTGTGACGAAGCGGATGTTGAGCACCCCGTCCGTGACCGTGACCGTGTAGGTCCGGGTCAGGGCCGTGTACGTGCCCGCCTCAAGGGAGATGTCCAGGGACGGGAGCACCTGCGTGCCCTCGGCGAGGACGTCGAAGACGCGCTTGTCCGGCTTGGTGTCGGAGAGCTCCGCGAAGCCCAGCTCCACCGTGTACGTACCGTTCGGGACGTTGTCGAAGCGGTACTCGTACATGCCCTCACGGGCGTTGCGGAACAGCCGCTGCTCGTCCGTGCCGGCCACCGTGCGGCCGGTGGACCGCACCGAGCTGTTCCCCTGGTAACCGTACGAGCCGGCGGTGTACTTCCGGTCCGGGGACCAGGTGTCCCCCGCCAGGTCCGTGCCCGCGTAGTCGGAGCCCGCGTCCAGGGCGACCTGGTAGCGCGGAACGACGATCTTGACCGGCAACGTGAGCACCGGGGCCCGGCCGCTGACTGACTGGATTTTCAGGTCGGCCGTGAGCACTGACCCCGCAGTCAGGCCCGCCGTGTCCACCGCCAGGGTCAGCGGGGCCTTGCCGCCCGTCGGGAGGTCGCCCGACCCCGGCGTGGCCGTCAGCCAGGCCGCGTCCTCGGCCACCGTGAACGCCGTACCGAGACCGGTGTTGGTGAGCTCGACGGTCCGCGTGCGCTTCTGCTCCGCCGGAAGGACGATCTCCACCGACGCCTTGGAGGCGGTGACCCTGCCCGTGCGCAGGGACTGCGTCACCGTCGTGACGTCGGCCGGCTTGACGTCCACCGTCGCCTGCGCGGACTCGTACGACGGCGCCGCGAGGGAGACCGCCCGGGAGCCGGACGGGCTCTGGACGACGTACCCGCCGTCCGCCGCCGTGACGGCCGAGACGGCGGCGTCGCCGGAACCGACCGTGACCGTGGCGCCCGCGACGCCGTTCCCGTCGTTGGCGTCGAGCACCCGGCCCGCGACCACACCGCTCTTGGTGGTCCGGAACGAGACGGACAGGCCGTCCGTGATGACGGGGGTGTTGAAGGAGTACTTGAAGGCGTCGGTTCCGTTCGCGTTCTCCACGCCGACCGTGGCCGTGGAGCCGCCCTTGATACCGGTGCCGCCCGTCCCCTTGTAGTGGTACGCCACGGTGCCGTCCTCGCCGATCGCCGCCGAGAACGAGAACTTGTCGGCCTGCGCCGACCAGTGGGACACCTCGCGCCATTCGATCACGTACTGCCGGTGCGGCGCCGTGCCGGTGATCGCCGTGAAGACGCCCGAGCCGCTGCCTGCCGGGCCGACCACCAGGTCGTCCCAGAACGGGTAGAGGGCACCGTTGGGCGTGGCCGTGCTCGGGAGGTCCCCGTTGATGTCGCCGGTGTTGTTGCCGCCGAAGCTGACCGTGCCGTTGGTCCCGATCCACGCCTGGCCGTACGTCTTTCCGTACAGCGGCAGCGGGAAGGGGAGTTCGACGCGCTCGGTGGTGTTGTCGCCGGTCAGTGCGAGCTGCCGGTCGCCGGCCGCGTACGGGCGGCCGCTCGCGGTGGCGCAGGCGTAGCCGTATCCGTCGGTGCGCTCGGGCAGGTTCACCGCGACCGTGGTGTCCCCGGCGACGGTGACCTTCGCCGTGCCACTAGTGACACAGCGCGAGGAGTGGGTGGCGTTCACGTCGTACGAGCCGTGCGGCAGGGTGACCTCGAAGCGGCCCTGCGCGTCGGTGGTCGCCGTCACCGGGGTGTCCGCGATGGTCACGGACGCTCCGGCGGAGGGGCCGGCGGCCGAGGAGACCGTGCCGGTGAGCTTGCCGGAGGCGGCCTGGGCGAGGGTGAAGTCACCGGTGGCGGTGGAGTTCTCGGTGACGGACGCCGTCGCGGTCTGCTGTCCGTAGCCGAACTTCGACGCGGTCAGCGTGTACTCGCCGACCGACAGGGAACGGAAGCTGTACGTCCCGTCAGCCGCCGTTGTCGTCGTACGGTCGATCGGGCCGTCGGCGGTGATCTTCGCGCCCGCGACCGGCTGGCCGCCGGAGCGGACGGTGCCGCCCAGGGCCCCGGTCGCGCCGCGCGGGGCGGCGGTGACTGCGGCGAGCGCGTCGAGCTTGCCCTCGCCGAAGACGTTGTTGTCGGCGGTGCTCCCGCCGCACTGGTCGCTGCCGGTGTCCTGCGCGGTGCCGTCCAGCAGGGATTCGGTCTGCGCGATGTCGCCTTCGAGGGAAGGCGCGGCGGACCAGAGCAGCGCCACGGTGGCCGCGGTGTGCGGGGAGGCCATAGAGGTGCCGGAGAAGGCCTCGTACCCGCCGCCCGGGACTGAGGAGCGGACGTTCACGCCCGGGGCCGCGATGTCCGGCTTGACGATGCCGCCGGGGCCGGCGCCGCGGGAGGAGAACGGTGCGATGGCGCCGTTGATGTCGAAGGCGCCGGAGCTGTAGGAGCTCGCGTAGTCGCCGGGCGATCCGCTGGTGGCGCAGCTCGGGCCGGAGTTCCCGTTGGAGAAGGCCGGGAAGATGCCGGCGGCGCGCCAGGCATCGACGATCTGCTGGTACCAGTCGTCGTGCGCCGCGCTGCCCCACGAGTTGTTCACGATGTGCGGGGCGAGGTCGGGGCGCGGGTTCTGGCCGTTCAGGTCGGTCGGGGCGACGATCCACTGGCCCGAGGCGAGCAGCGAGGCCTCGGAGCAGGAGCCGGTCTCGCAGCCCTTGGCGGCGATCCACTTCGCACCCGGGGCGACACCGGTCTTGTTGGCGCCGCCGTCGTCACCGACCATCGTGCCCATCGTGTGGGTGCCGTGGTCGTTGTTGTCGCACGGCGCGGCCGTGGGGCAGACGCCGCCGGGGTCGAACCAGTTGTAGTTGTGGTCGTACGAGCCGTCGGCGTTCTTCCCGCGGTACTGGTTGTTCACGGCCGGATGCGTGTAGTCGACTCCGCTGTCGATGTTGGCGACGACGATGCCCTCGCCGCGCACACCGAGCTGGTCCCACACCTGGGGGGCCTTGATCCGGTCGATGTTCCATTCGACGGCGTCGGCCGCGGCCTGCTCCCGCTTGCCCTCGGCGGGCCTGGGGAGGGTGACCTTGTCGTCGGCGTCGATCCGGGAGACCTCGGGGCGCTGCGCGAGCGTCCCGGCGAGCTTCTCGCTGCCGACGACGCGGATCGCGTTGACGATCCAGTACGAGGTGTACTCGGCCTTGGCGCCGTCCAGGGCCTTGACGACCTCGGCCTGACTGCGCGCGGCATGGTCCCTCTTGGCCCGCAGGACCCCTTCCGCTTTGGCGGCGCGGGTCCGCTGGCCGCGGGCGGCGGTGAGGTCGGCGGCACTGTCGAGGTAGACCCAGAAGACGGCCTTGGCGGAGTCGTCGAGCTGGGCGCGGAGCTTGGGTTCGATCTTGCGCTCGGCCGCACCGGGGGTGGGGCCGGGCTCCGGCGCGGCCGCGGCGACGCCCGCGCCGACGGGTAGGAGCAGGATCGAGGCAAGGGCGGCGAGTGCCGCGCGTAAAGGTCGTTTGTCGCGTTGGGCCACGTGTTGTCTCCTCGGACGCCGTGTGCAGGTTGTGCGGAAAAGGCGTGCGTGATGTGCGCGGGTCATGGTGAATGAGTCGTCATGGCCATTACAAGAGGGCCAAATGAGCCGCGCCGGACCCGTGCCGGACCCGCACCGGACCCGCACCGGACCCGCACACGGACTGCGCCGCGCGCCGTCGCGCCGGGCCCTCCGGGTGGCCCTTCCGGGCCGGGCGGGCCAGCCTGGAGACATGACTGCGCACGGCGAGCCCCCGAGTGAGCCGCCGTCGCTCGGAGAGCCGGCGGGCGAGCCGGCCGCGCCCGGTGTTGAGCCTGGTGTCGCGCCCGGCGTTCCGGCCCGTGAGCCGCTCGGTGAACCGGCGGGTGAGCCGCTCGGCGTTCCGGCCGGGGAGCCACCGGGTGAGCCGCCCGCCCCCGATGTGCGGCTCGCGTCCGCCCGGGGACGGTGGATCGTGCTGGCCACCGTGCTCGGGTCGAGCATGGCGTTGCTGGACTCGACGGTCGTCAACGTCGCGCTCCCCCGCATCGGGCTGGATCTCGGCGCCGACCTGGCGGTGCTCCAGTGGACGGTCAACGCCTATCTGCTGACCCTGGCCGGGCTGATCCTGGTCGGCGGGGCGCTCGGGGACCGGTTCGGTCGGCGCCGCGTCTTCGTCCTCGGCGCGGTGTGGTTCGCCGTCGGCTCCCTGCTGTGCGGAATCGCGCCGAATTCCGGCGTACTGGTGGCCGCCCGCGCCCTGCAGGGCGTCGGCGGCGCCCTGCTGACACCAGGTTCGCTCGCCCTGATCCAGGGCTCCATCCACCCGGACGACCGGGCCCGGGCGGTGGGCCTTTGGTCCGGGTTCGGCGGCATGGGCGCGGCGGTGGGACCGTTCCTCGGCGGCTGGCTGGTGGACGGGCCCGGCTGGCGCTGGGTGTTCCTGCTGAACGTGCCGGTGGCCGCGCTGTGTGTGCCGGTGGCGCTGAGACACGTACCGGAATCGAAGGATCCACAGGCGCACGAGCGGTTCGACGTGGCCGGTGCCGTACTGGGCGCGGCGGCCCTGGCGCTGCTCACCTATGCGCTGATCGAGGCCCAGTCCGGATCCCCGGTGGTGATCGCCGCCGCGGTGTGCGGGCTGCTGCTGGCCGCCGTGTTCGTGTACGTCGAGCGGCGGCGGGCCGATCCGATGGTGCCCCCGGAGATCTTCGCCTCCCGGCAGTTCACCGCCGTCAACCTGGTCACGCTGTGCGTTTACGCGGCCTTCGCCGGGTTCTTCTTCCTCGTGGTGCTCCAGCTCCAGGTGGTCGCCGGGTACTCGGCACTGGCCGCCGGGGCCGCGCTGCTGCCCACGACCGCGCTGATGCTGCTGCTGTCGTCCCGGTCGGGGGCACTCGGGGAGCGGATCGGGCCGCGGCTCCCGCTGACGGTGGGGCCCCTGCTGTGCGCGGCCGGGACTCTGCTGATGCTGCGGGTGGGGCCGGATGCCTCGTACGCAGAGGACGTGCTGCCCGCGATGGTGGTGATGGGGATGGGGATGGTGACCCTCGTGGCCCCGCTCACGGCGACGGTGCTGTCCTCGGTGGACCCCGGCCGGGCCGGCCTGGCCAGCGGTATCAACAACGCCGCCGCGCGGGCCGCCGGGCTGCTGGCGGTGGCGGCGCTGCCGCTGCTGGCCGGGATGGGACCGGAGGCGTACCGCTCGCCGTCCCAGTTCGACGCGGCCTTCGAGCGGGCCATGCCCTGGTGCGCGGGGGTCCTGCTGGTAGGCGCAGCCGTGGCCTGGGGGACCGTACGCAAGCCCGTGCCCGACGCGTGCCACCCGCAGTGCCGCACGCACTGCTCGGTGGCGGCCCCGCCACTCGAGCCCCCGCGGGCCGACGGGAGGCTCGAATGAACCGAAGCCGCAGAACCCCGCTGCGCTCGGCGGGCGCGGGAGCCGCGGGACCGGCCCTCGGTGGCCTCGCCGCACAGCCCCAGCTCGACGTGGACCGGCTCGTGGGCGGCGGCGGGGGAATCCACTGCTCGACGATGCGGCAGCCGGCCGCCGCGTAGCGACGTGGGCCCATGTGCTGGAGCGCGACGGCCGATCTGACGGCGGGTACGGTCATCACCGCCGTCGGGGTGGTGTGCGTACTGCGCGTGCGCCGGGCCCGCGACCTGCCCGTCGCCGCGCTGCCCCTGCTGCTGGGGGCGCACCAGCTGGTGGAAGCCGCCGTCTGGAGGTCGGGCGGCGGCTGCGGCCCGGCCACCACGGCCTGGGCGGTGATCGCCCTGCCGGTGCTGCCGGTGTGGGTGCCGCTCGGGGTGCTGCTCGCGGCCGCGCCGGACGCCCGGCGGCGACTGTGGGGGCCGGTGGCCGTGGGGCTCGCCGCGGCCGCGGTGCTCGCGTACTGCCTGGCCATCCGGCCGGCAACCGCCGAGCTCCGGGGCCGCACCATCGGCTACGTCGTCGATGTCCCGTACGTTCCGCTGGTCCTGGCGGGCTATCTGTTCGCCACGCTCGGGGCGCTGCTGCTCGCCGGGGGCCGCCGGCTGCGGCTGCTGGGGGCCGTACTGGCCGCCGGGGCGCTGCTCTGCGCGGCGCTGTGGCGGCTGGAATTCGCCTCGACCTGGTGCGCCTTCGCCGCGGTGGCGTCGGTGCTGGTGCTCGGCTGGGTCCGGCGCGGGACGGATCCGGCTGCTGCCGCTGCCGTCACTGGTTCTTGGCGCCCAGCACGAAGAGCAGGTAGACGAAGAACGCGAAGAGGTGGCCGACGAACAGGTAGGCGATCAGCCGGATGACCAGCCCACGCGGGAACTTGGACTCGATGCGCTTGCGTAGGGTCGGCACGTTCTTCGCTGGATCGGCCTCTGCGGACACGGCCTCCGCGGATCAGATGGTTGCCTGGCTGGCAATCCGGCTTGCCAGCCAGGCAACCCCGCTGGATCCGCTGGATCCGCTACGCCGCACCCCCGGCCAGCACCGTTTCGACCGTGTCCGCCTGCTCCGCGCTTTTGTCCGGCCGGTGCCGCAGCACCCGCGCGAAGCGGAGCGCGACCCCCGCCGGGTAGCGCGGGGAGCGCTGCAGTCCGTCGTAGGCGATCTCCACAACGAGTTCGGGTCGCACCCGCACGGTGAAGCCGTCGTCCTCGATCGCCAGTTCGCGCAGCCGTTCGGTCTGCCAGCGCAGCATCTCGTCGGTGAGCCCCTTGAAGGTCTTGCCGAGCATGGCGTACGTGCCGTCGGCGGCCCGCGCGCCCAGGTGCAGGTTCGAGAGCAGGCCGGTGCGCCGTCCGTGGCCCCATTCGGCGGCGAGCACCACGAGGTCGAGGGTGTGCACCGGTTTCACCTTGAGCCAGTGTTTGCCGCGCCGGCCGGCCGCGTAGGTGGAGGCGAGGGCCTTGACCATCACCCCTTCGTGTCCCCGGCGCAGGGTCTCGGCCCAGAATTCCTCGGCCTGGGCCGTTTGCGTCGCCGGGTCCTCGACCACGAGACGGCGCACCCGGGAGGCGTCGGGGACGAGGGAGGCGAGCACCTCGTAGCGCTCGCGGACCGGCAGGTCGAGCAGGACCCGGCCGTCGGCGGCCAGCGCGTCGAAGAAGTACGGCGCGACGGCGAGCGTCTGCCGGGCGGCCGCCACGTCCAGCCGGGAGCCGACGCGGCTCGCGACCTCCTGGAAGGGCACCGGGCGGCCGTCCACCGTCTTCCCGATGACCTCACCGTCGAGGATGAACCGGTCCCCCGGCAGGGCCCGGGCCAGTTCTGCCACCTCCGGCAGCCGGTGGGTGATCTCGTCGAGGGACCGCGTGTAGACCCGTACGTCGTCCCCCTCGCGGTGCACCTGCACGCGGATGCCGTCGAGCTTCTCCTCCACCGCGCAGGGCCCGAGCGCGGCCAGGGCCGCCGCCACCGACTTGGCGGTGTTGGCCAGCATCGGCTGTACGGGCTGCCCCACACGCAGGGTGACATCGCTCAGTGCCCGCGCCCCCTCGGCGAGCACCGCGGCGGCAACCCGGGGCAGCGAGCCGTCCAGCATCACGGCCCGGCGCAGTTCGGCGGCCGGCACCCCGGCGGCCGCGGCCACCCCTTCCAGGGCCACCGCGTCCAGCGCGCCCTGGCGTACCTCGCCGGAGAGCAGGCTGCGCAGGAACCGCTGCTCGGGCTCGGTGGCCGCGCCCAGCAGGGTGTCCAGGATGCGGTGCCGCTCGGCCTGTGATCCGGCGCCGGTCGCGGCGGCCAGCTCGGTGACCGCCGCGTCGACCGCGCTGACGGTCAGCGTCGGCGTCGGGGCGGGGGCGGTCTCCCGGCTGAGCGCGCGCCAGCCGATGCCGGGGCGGCCCTGCGGGAGGCGCCCGGCGAGGTACGAGATCACCAGGCCGGTTTCGTCGGCGGGCGCGGCGGCGAACAGTTCCGCGAGCAGGGCGGTCTTCCGGGACCGGGCGGAGGTCTCGGCGACCTCCCGGGACACACGCGCGACCTCGGCCAGCAGCATGCGGCCATCCTCCCGCCGGTCGGCACACTCCGCAGGTCGGCACGCTCCACAGGTCGGCACGCTCCGCAGGTCGGCACGCTCCGCAGGTCGGCACGCTCCGCAGGTCGGCGGAGCTCGCGGCGCGGGCCCGCATACCGCCGCTGCGGTATGCGGGCCGGCCGGCGTACTCCCTGAGAAGGTCGCGCAGTTCCGCCTGTGGACGCTCGGGGGCCGGAGCCCCGGCGTTTAGGGTTCCTGTATGAAGCTCCGACAGCTCCGACTACCCCGGCGCCGCCGCAGCCGCCTGCTCGCGGGGGCGGCGGCACTCGCCGTCATCGCTGGGGCCGGCACGCTGACGGCCACCGCCGCGGCCGGCGATGCTCCGGCCGTGCACCGCCAGGACCGCGTGTTCGCCATGCCCGGCGCCGGGATCGACACCTCCTACTTCACCGCGAGCGGGGCATCGGACGGACGGCGGAAACGTCCCGCTGTGCTCCTCGGGCACGGTTTCGGCGGCAGCAAGGACGATCTCCGGGAGCAGGCCGAGCGGTTGGCCCGCGACGGGTACGCCGTCCTGACCTGGTCGGCGCGCGGCTTCGGCCGTTCCGGCGGCCGGATCGGGCTGAACGACCCCGAGCACGAGGTCAAGGACGTCTCCCGGCTCATCGACTGGCTCGCCGAGCAGCCCGAGGTCGAGCTCGACGCGGCCGGCGATCCGCGTGTCGGCGTGTCCGGGGCCTCCTACGGCGGGGCGGTGTCGCTGCTCGCCGCCGGCTACGACCGGCGGGTGGACGCGATCGCTCCGCTCATCACCTACTGGAATCTCGCGGACTCGCTCTTCCCGGACGACGTGTTCAAGAAGCTGTGGAGCGGCATCTTCTTCACCACCGGTGCGGCCGGTGGACTCCAGCCGGCGCAGCGCCCGGCCGGCCCGGTGACCGCGCCGGGATCATCAGGCTGCGGGCGGTTCCAGCCGGAACTGTGCGCCATGTACGAGCGGGTCGCGGTGGCCGGCAAGCCCGACGCCGAGGCCCGGGAGCTGCTGGAGAAGCGCAGCCCGTCCGCGGTCGGGGACAAGATCAAGGTGCCGGCCCTGATCGTGCAGGGCCAGGACGACTCGCTGTTCCCCCTGGACCAGGCCGATGCGCTCGCCAAGGCCGTCGCGGCGAACGGCGCGCCCGTCGCCGTGGACTGGGCGGCCGGCGGGCACGACGGCGGAATGCGCGAGTCCGGCCGGGTCGAGGCCCGGGTGACGGCCTGGTTCGACCGGTACCTCAAGAAGGACGAGGGCGCCGACACCGGCCCGGTGTTCCGGGTCTCCCGCTCCGGCGGCATCGATTCCACCGACGGCGTGGTGCAGCTGCGGGGCGCGACGGGTGACCGGTATCCCGGGCTCCTCGCCGCTCCCCGGGAGTTCGCGCTGGCCGGGCGGGAGCAGACCTTCGCCAACCCGGCCGGCGGCGCCCCTCCCGCGCTGTCCTCGCTGCCCGGCATCGGCGGGCAGCTCGCCGCCCTCGGCGCCGGGCTCTCGCTGGACTTCCCGGGGCAGAACGCCCGGTTCGAGTCGAAGCCCCTGGCCCAGGAGGTACGGATCACCGGGACGCCGACTGTCACCCTGAAGGTGAGGTCGACGGCCGCGGACGGTTCGGCGGTCCTGTTCGGCAAGGTGTACGACGTCGGGCCGGACGGGCAGCAGCAGGTGCTACCGAGTCAGCTGGTCGCCCCGGTACGGGTGGAGAACGCGCAGCAGGGCGCGACGGTGGAGCTGCGGCTCCCCGCGATCGACCACGCCGTCGAGGCCGGACACCGGCTGCGGCTGGTGGTCGCGGCCACCGACCTCGGCTACGCGTCTCCGGCCGCGCCGGCCGTTTACACGGTCGCGGTGGAGAGCCCCCTGGCCGTGCCCGTCGCGGCAGCGGTACGGACGGCGTCCGCCGGGTTGCCCGCCTGGACCTGGGGGCTGCCGCTGGGCGCGCTGGCGCTGGCCGCCGGGCTGCTGGGCATCCGGCGGACCGGCCGGGGCGGCGCGGGAGCACGGGCCGGCGTGGCGCGGCCGGAACCCGCGCTGGCCGACGTACCACTGGAAATCACCGGGCTGACGAAGAAGTACGCGAAGGCACAGGACCGGTACGCGGTGCGCGACCTGTCGTTCCGGGTGGAGAAGGGCCAGGTGCTGGGGCTGCTCGGGCCCAACGGCGCGGGCAAGACCACTACCCTGCGGATGCTGATGGGGCTGATCTCGCCGGACGCCGGGGAGATCCGGGTGTTCGGGCACGCGGTGCGGGCGGGGGCGCCGGTGCTGTCACGGGTCGGGGCGTTCGTGGAGGGCGCGGGATTCCTGCCGCATCTGTCGGGCCGGGCCAATCTGGAGCTCTACTGGCAGGCCACCGGCCGCCCGGCCGGGGACTCCCGGATGGCGGAGGCCCTGGAGATCGCCGGGCTGGGCGACGCGCTGGAGCGGGCGGTGCGCACGTACTCGCAGGGCATGCGACAGCGGCTCGCGATCGCGCAGGCCATGCTCGGGATGCCGGACCTGCTGATCCTCGACGAGCCGACGAACGGTCTGGACCCGCCGCAGATCCGGGAGATGCGGGACGTGATGATCCGGTACGCGGCCGGCGGCCGGACGGTCATCGTCTCCAGCCACCTGCTGTCGGAGGTCGAGCAGTCGTGCACGCACCTGGTGGTCATGGACCGCGGGCGGCTCGTACAGGCGGGCGAGGTCGCGGAGATCACCGGCGGTGGGGACACTCTGCTGGTGACGCTGGCCGGGCCGGTGGACGAGGTGACCGTCGAGAAGGTGGCGGCACTGGAAGGAGTGGGTTCCGTGGTCGCAGCCGATGACGGTCTGCTGGTGCGGCTGGAGGGTGCGACGGCCGAGGGGCTGATCGCCGAACTCGTGCGGCTGGAGGTGCCGGTGTCCGGAGTCGGGCCGCACCGCCGCCTGGAGGACGCGTTCCTCACCCTGATCGGAGGTGCGGCGTGAGTGCCGAGACCGAGGTGGCCGCCGGCTACCGGGCGAGCCGGACGCTGCCGCTGCGGGTGGAGGCGCTTCGGCAGTGGCGCCGCCGGCGGACGCTGGTGATGGGCGGGGTGCTGGCCGCGCTGCCGTTCATCCTGATGATCGCGTTCGCGGTGGGCGGCGGCCCGGGCGGCGGCCCGCGCGGTGGCGACGGCCGGATCACCCTCATCGACACGGCGACGGCCTCGGGCGCGAACTTCGCGGCCACCTGCCTGTTCGTGTCGGCCGGCTTCCTGCTGGTGGTTCCGGTGGCGCTGTTCTGCGGGGACACCGTGGCGTCTGAGGCGAGCTGGTCCTCGCTGCGCTATCTGCTGGCCTCGCCGGTGCCGAGGGCGCGGCTGCTGTGGAGCAAGCTGGTGGTGGCGCTGGGCTTCAGCCTGGCGGCCATGGTGCTGCTGCCGGTGGTGGCGCTCGCGGCGGGCACGGCCGCGTACGGGTGGGGACCGCTGAAGCTGCCGGCGGGCGGTTCGCTGGCCGCCGGGGACACGGTTCCGCGCCTCGCACTGGCCGTCGCGTTCGTCTTCGTGTCGCAGCTGGTCACAGCCGGGCTGGCGTTCTGGCTGTCGACGCGGACGGACGCCCCGCTGGGCGCGGTGGGCGGGGCGGTCGGGCTGACGATCGTGGGAAACGTGCTGGACGCGGTGACCGCGCTCGGGTCGTGGCGGGAGTTCCTGCCCGCGCACTGGCAGTTCGCGTGGGCGGACGCGTTGCAGCCGCAGCTGGAGTGGGGCGGGATGATCAAGGGGGCGGCGGTCTCCGTGTCGTACGCGCTGGTGCTGTTCGCCCTCGCCTTCCGGGGGTTCTCCCGCAAGGACATCGTGTCCTGACCCGCCCCCGGAGCGCCTGGGCCGTGTGGGCCGTTCGTGGCAATGGGGCACGCGCCTGCTTGTGCCTGCCGCCGGGTCAGCCGCGCCCCGCTGAACAATCGCCGTCGTCACCACGTACGAACGCGCCCCAGCGGCACTGAGCGGCGCTGAGGGGCACCGAGGGGCACCGATGGGCACTGAGGGGCGACCGATGGGCAGAACAGGGCTTCCGCCCCGTAGGGCATTGCTGGGCGGCGGCCTCGCGGTCGCCGTGGTCGCGCTCTCGGGGTGCTCGTCGACGAGCACCCCGAAGGCGACGACGGCCGCGCCGGAACCCCGGCCGACCACGCCCCCAGGCGGCCTTCGCCCGGCTGGTGGAGGGCAACAAGCACACGCGTGGGGCGTCACGCCTTCGGTGCCGCGATCGCCTCGATCTCGGCCAGCAGTTCGGGCTCCAGCGGGCGGTCGGCGACGGCCGCGTTGGCACGTACCTGCTCGGCGGAGGTGGCGCCCGCGATGACGGAGGCGCAGCCGGGCTGGGCGGAGAGCCAGCCGATGGCCAGCTCCAGCACGCTGCGGCCGTGCTTGTCGGCGAGCGCGGCCAGCGCCTCCACGGTGTCCAGGCGCTCCTCGGTGAGGTACGCGTCCCGCCCTTCGAGCCGCGAGCCGGCCGGTACGGGCGCGCCCCGGCGGATCTTGCCGGTGAGCAGCCCGTTGGCCAGGGGGAAGTAGGGGAGCACGCCGACGCCGTAGTGCACGGCGGCCGGAACCAGCTCCCATTCCGCCGACCGCTGGAGCAGTGACCATTCGTTCTGCGCCGATACGAACGGTGCCGCGCCCGTTTCGCGGGCTACGTGGGCGGCTTCGGCGAGCTGCCAGCCGCTGAAGTTGGAGTGGCCGATGTAGCGGACCTTGCCCTCGGCGACCAGCTCGGTGAGCGCGGCCAGGGTCTCGGCGATGGGGACACCCGGGTCGGGGCTGTGGAGCTGGTAGAGGTCGATGTGGTCGGTCTCCAGGCGGCGCAGGGACTCCTCGACGGCGCGCCGGATGTAGGCGCGGCCGCCACGGGATCCGGCGGCGGGCCCGTACTCCATGTCCATCCCGGCGAAGCCGAACTTGGTGGCCAGGACCACCTGGTCGCGGCGCCCCTTGAGGGCCTGTCCGAGATGGCTCTCGGAGCCGCCGCGGCCACCGTAGATGTCGGCGGTGTCCAGGAGGGTGATCCCGGCGTCGAGGGCGGCGTCCACGACGGCGCGGGTGGCCTGGGCGTCGAGTCGGCCGCCGAAGTTGTTGCAGCCGAGCCCCACCGCGGAAACCTGCAGACCTGAACTGCCCAGGGGGAGATAGCGCATGCGTTTCGTTCCTCCGCACTCGTCCGGTACGTGATCGGCCAAGTGGTCAGTCTAGGCACAGCGATTGCGCGGGGCAGCGGCCAGCTGCCCATGGCCGGTGACCGGCTGCGCGGCGAGCACCTCCGCCTCGCGCCGGCCTGGATCACCGGATGACGGGTGGGCCGGTTCCGAAGGGGTTTCAAGCGTGACATAGCGTGCTCGCCATGGATCAGGAGCACATACCGGGGGACGGCGAAGGCGCAGGCCGGAGGCGGTTTCTCACGATAGCGACGGGGGCGGCCACGGCCGCCGGGCTCGGGGCCGTGGCCGTGGCCGGCTACGCGAGCGGGGACGCCGGCGGGCCGGACGCGGACGGCGCCAAGCCGGGCGGGAGCCCGGCGCCGGGCGGGTCGCCCAGCCCGGGCGGGCCGCGCGGTTTCGACGTCAAGGCCGAGAACGCCCGGCCCGGGAACGCCGACTGGCCCGTGACCGAGCCGGGTCCGGCCCGCGCCATCGAGGGCTTCGCGGACAAGGTCAGCGTCCTGCCCGGCGAGTCCTTCGGGCTGCACGTGTCCACCACCGCCCCGCGGTTCACCGTTTCCGCGTACCGGATGGGCTGGTACGGCGGGGCCCGGGGCCGGCTGGTGTGGCGTTCCGAGGCGCTGCCCGGGGCCCGGCAGCCGGAGCACACGGTGGACTCCGGGACCAGGATGGTCCGCACCCGGTGGGCCCGTACCGCCACGGTCGAGACCAAGGACTGGCCCGAGGGCTGCTACCTGCTGCGGCTCGACGCGCAGGGCGGCGAGGGCCAGCGGTTCGTACCGCTCACCGTGCGGTCGGCGGCGGCCACCGGTCGTACGGTCGTGGTCAACGCGGTGGCGACCTGGCAGGCGTACAACCGGTGGGGCGGCTACGGCAGCTACGACGGTCCGAGCGGCGGATACGCCTCGCGCTCCCTCGCGGTGACCTTCGACCGGCCGTACGAGTACGACGACGGCGCGGGCCTGTTCCTGGTGTACGAGGCTCCGCTGATCGCGCTCGCCGAGCGGCTCGGCATACCCCTGGCGTACACGACGACCACCGACGTCGCCCGGGAGAAGCGGCTACTGGAGGGGGCGGCGGCGATCGTCTCGCTCGGCCACGACGAGTACTGGTCGCCGGAGCAGCGGGCGCACTTCACGGCGGCCCGGGACGCCGGCACCAACGTCGCGATCCTGGGCGCGAACTGCTGCTACCGCCGGATCCGCCTGGAGGCCTCCGACCTCGGCCCGGACCGTACGGTGGTCTGCTACAAGTCCTCCTACGACCAGGATCCGGGGTTCAAGCGGGGCCACCCGGCGACCGTCGACTTCCGCTCCGCGCCCGCGGCCGACCCGGAGAGCTCGCTGCTCGGCGTGATCTACGACGGCTTCCCGGTGGACGCCCCCTACGTGGTGACCAACCCGGGGCACTGGCTGTTCGAGGGCACCGGAGCCAAGGCCGGCGACCGCTTCGCGCACCTGGTGGGTGTGGAGTACGACAAGGTCAACACCGGTTTCCCGACGCCCCGGCCGATCGAGATACTGGCGCACTCCCCGGTGGTGTGCGAGGGCCGCCCGAGCCACCAGGACACGGCGTACTACACGGTTCCGAGCGGGGCGGGGGTCTTCGCCACGGGGACGATGCGGTGGGTGGAGGCCCTGGACGCGAAGGGGGACGGGCGCAGCGGGAGGAACCACGGCCTGGACGCCCGGTCGGGGGCACTGACCACCCGGGTGACGGAGAACCTGCTGCGGGTGTTCGCGGCCGGCCCGGCGGGCCGTACGCACCCGGCGCAGGACAATGTCAAGGTCGTGTACGGGGGTTCGTAGTCTTCCGATTCCGGTGGACTTCACCCGGATGGGCTGTTTAGGATCATCATGACGGCATCGCGTGTCGGTCACCGGCTGGGTGAGGCATGGAGGTGCCCGTGAGGTGCCTTGCGGAGGCATTCACTCATGTCAGTCCAGCTGAACCACACGATCATCCACTCCCGTGACAACCGGGAGTCCGCCGAATTCCTGGCACACGTCCTCGGTCTCGAGGTCGGGGCCGAATGGGGCCCGTTCGTCCCCGTCGACACCGGCAACGGCGTCACCCTCGACTTCGCGACCGTCCCGGCGGAGTCCATCACCGCGCAGCACTACGCGTTCCTCATCTCCGAGGCGGAGTTCGACGTGGCGTTCGCGAAGATCCAGGCTGCGGGGACCGCGTACTTCGCGGATCCGCACCGCAAGCACCCGGGCGAGATCAACCACAACGACGGCGGCCGCGGCGTCTACTTCCTGGACCCGTCCGGGCACGCGATGGAGATCATCACCCGCCCGTATGGATACCAGGCGGACCCGGCCGAGTAGGCACGTCCCGGCACCACTGACTCCCGGTCCCCGCACGGGGTTTCGGTCGCAGTGGCGGGCGAAACGCCGCCGGGCCGGACCCTGAGGGGGTCCGGCCCGGCGGCGTCACGCGCTTCAACTCATTGCAGGGGTGGCAGGATTCGAACCTACGACATCTGGTTTTGGAGACCAGCGCTCTGACCAGCTGAGCTACACCCCTTCGGCGAGACCAACGATGACACGACTCGGCCCGAAGATCCACTGATTTCGTGGTTCAACTGGGTGGAATTCAGCAGGTGAGACGATCACCAGCCACTGGCGCCACCGCGGCGCGCGGAGGATCGTGGGCAGCGTGACCCCTGGAGCGGGAGGTTCCGCCATGCGATCTCTCCGGATCCGCCTCGAAGCCCGCGCCCGCATCGGCAGCCGCATCGGCATTCGCATCGGCAGCCGCGTCCGCGGCCCCCTCGCGGGCCTCGCGCTCCTCGCGCCGCTCACGCTCGTCGCCCCCGTCGCCCCCGCCCTGGCGGCAGCCACCCCCACCCCGCCCGTCGAGACCGTCTCCCTCGCGGGCAATCAGCCGGGCGAGCGTCTCGACGTCACACTGGTGCAGGTGGTCGACCCCGCGAGCCCCGCGCCCGACGCCTCCGACCGGCTGGTCTCCGTACAACTGCGCCTGGAGAACACCGGGACCGCGATATACAAGGACTCCCCCGCGCCCGCCGCACACCTCCTGGACACCGAGGGGCAGCGGTTCACCGGCCTGAACGCCGCCGTCCCGGCAGGGGCGGCCTTCCCCGACACCGTCACCCTCTACCCCGGCGGCACGGCGCTCGGCTTCGTCACCTTCCGGATCCCCAAGGACGCCGGCCTCGCCGCCGTCCAGTTCGCGCTGAACGGCGGCCTCGCCGACGACGTCGGCCAGTGGAGCCTGCCGTAGCACCGCCGCGTCGCGCCGCCCCCTCACCCTCCGGCACACACTGACTGTGACCTGGCGCTTCTGTTGCGTAAGCACCCGAAAGTTACCTCGACGTATCTAGTGACTTCACAGGCGAGCAGCAGTAGAACTCGTTCTCATTCCCCCATGAGTGAGGTACGTCACATGAGTGATCCTTCCTTGCGCGATACCGGCTCCCAACGGCTTTCACGCCGCGGCTTCATCGCTGGAACAAGTTCCATTCTCGGGGCCGCAGCCCTGGCGAGTCACGCCACCGCGGCCGCCCGGACCGTCGCCGCAGCCGCCGCCGCGAGTGCCCCGATCGAGAACGGCGCCAACGTGCCCGCCCTGGTGATCGGCACCGGATACGGCGGCTCCGTCGCGGCTCTCCGCCTCGCCCAGGCCGGTGTCGACGTGCACATGATCGAGATGGGCATGGCCTGGGACACCCCCGGGGCGGACGGCAAGATCTTCTGCAACACGACCAGCCCGGACCAGCGGTCCTACTGGCTGCGGACCAGGACGAAGCAGCCCCTGAGCAACTTCCTCGGCTTCCCGATCGACAAGGACATCCCCCGCTACACCGGGATCCTGGACGCCGAGGAGATGGGCGGCATCATCGTCTACCAGGGCCGCGGCGTCGGCGGCGGCTCCCTGGTCAACGGCGGTATGGCCGTCACGCCGAAGCGCTCGAACTTCGCCGCCATCCTCCCGTCGGTGGACGCCGAGGAGATGTACGGCACCTACTACCCTCGCGCCAACGCCGGGCTCGGGGTGGGTCTGGTCGACCCCGTCTGGTTCGACACGGTCGACTGCTACCAGTTCGCCCGGGTCGGCCGAAAGCACGCGCAGCGTTCCGGGTTCCCCTTCGTCTTCGTGCCCGATGTGTACGACTGGGACTACATGGAGCAGGAAGCGGCCGGCACCGTCCCCAAGTCCGCGGTGGCCGGTGAAATCCTCTACGGCAACAACTACGGCAAGAAGTCGCTGCAGAAGACCTACATCGCCCAGGCCAGGGCCACCGGCAGGGTCACCATCTCCCCTCTGCACAAAGTCACTTCGGTCACGCCCGCGGCCGGCGGCGGCTACACCGTCGTCATCGAACAGATCAACACCACCGGTGACGTCACGGGCACCAAGACCGTGACCGCCGGCAAGGTGTTCTTCGCCGCGGGCAGCGTCGGCACCAGCAAGCTGCTCGTCAGGCTGAAGGCCACCGGCGCGCTGGCGAACCTCAACAGCGAGATCGGCAAGGGCTGGGGCGACAACGGCAACGTCATGTGCGGCCGCGCCAACCACATGTGGGACCCGACCGGCAAGGTCCAGGCGTCCATTCCGTGCGGCGGCATCGACAACTGGGACGCGGGCGGCGCGTTCGCCGAGGTGGCGCCGCTGCCGACCGGGATCGAGACGTACGCCTCGTTCTACCTGTCGATCACGAAGAACCCGAACCGCGCCGAGTTCACCTACAACGCGGCGTCGGGGGCGGTCCAGCTGAACTGGCAGACGGCCTGGAAGCAGCCGTCCATCGACATGGCCAAGACCATCTTCGACAAGATCAACGCGAAGGAGGGGACGATCTACCGGACCGACCTATTCGGCACCAACAAGATCTGGGGCGACCACCTCACGTACCACCCGCTCGGCGGCGCGGTCCTGGGCAAGGCCACCGACAACTACGGGCGCCTGCACGGCTACACCGGCCTGTACGTGATCGACGGCGCGCTGATCCCCGGCAACACCAGCGTGAACCCGTTCGTCACCATCACGGCGCTCGCCGAGCGGAACATCGAGAAGATCATCGCCACCGACCTGTAGACATCCAGGCCGAAGCCGGGGCCGCCCGGGCTGATAGAGCCGAGCAGGCCCCGGACCACCTCACTTCAATGCCCGGGAAGTACGCACACGCTGTCGAGGCCGAGCACATGGTTGAGCCGGCCGAAGGCCAGCCAGGAGCCGATGCTCATGGTCAGCTCCACGATCTCCAGCTGGCTGTAGTGCGCGGTCATCCGGTCCCAGAACTCCTCGTCGAGGCCGTGGTGATCGAGGGTGTACCGCTCGGCGTACTCGGCGGCCAGCCGGGTGCGGTCGTCGAAGGCCTCGGTGGTGCGCCATTCGGTGACCGCCTCGGAGAACTCCTCCTCGACCTTCTCCCCGTCCCGTTCGGTGCGCCAGTCGAGGCAGAAGACGCAGCCGTTGATCTGCGCGACCCGCAGCCGTGCGGCCTCGAACTCGCGCAGCCCCAAGGTGGTGTGGGCGTACACCGACAGCGAGAAGTTGGCGGCGGCCATCCCGATGCCGGGGACCATGTCTCCCCACACATACTCGATCGGGTGCTGGCCCTCAGGAATGTCGATCTTCATGGCTGCTTCCTTCCGAGTTTGCCGACTGCGGGACGCAGCGGGATGTCGAGTGCGTCGTAGATTCCGGGCTCCGCCTCCATGAGCCAGTCGATGGCGCTCACCAGCCGGCCGACCGCCGTGGCGTTCCCGCCCGCCGAGCGGTTCTCGCCCTCGTCGGTGGCCTCGACCGTGACCTCGATGCGCGGGCGGCCCTCGATGACCACCCGGTGCGCCCCCGCCCCGTCGGGCGGCGTGGGCCAGTCCGGTGCGCAGGACGGGTGGATACGGGTGACGTGTTCGATGACGATGCGGGGTTCGCCCTCGACGATGCCCTGCACCTCGAAACGGATCGCGCCCTGGGAGCCGGCCTCGAACTCGCCCATCGTCCGGGTGGTCACCGTGGTGTCGAGCGCGCGGCGGTCCACGGTCTCGCGGATCTCGTCGAGCTCGACGCCGAGGGCCCGGGCCATGAGCCGTATCTGCCCGCCCCACACCATGGTGGGGATCGAGGGCAGGAGCATCATCGGCTCGTAGTCCATGGGCTGGCCCATGCCGACCAGGTACCGGACCGAGTCGGGCTGGTCGTAGGTGGAGTAGTCGAAGATCTCCTGGCAGCGGATCGCGTCGACGGTGGTGCCGAGTCCGCTGATCAGCAGCGGCAGTACGTCGTTGCCCCAGCCCGGGTCCACACCGGAGGCGAAGAGCGAGCCGCCGCCCGCCGCGATCGCGGCCAGTACCGGATCGCGGAATTCCGGCGGGGCGTTGCGCTGGTCGTAGAGCGGGTAGAGGGCGGGGCTGACGACGACCGCGCCCGCCCGGATGGCCTTGGCGATGTCGGCGAGGGCGTCGTCGGGGCGGATGTCGCCGGATGCGGCGTACACCACGGCGTCGGGACCGGCGGCCAGCACGGCGTCGATGCCGTCGGTCGCCGCTACCCCCAACGCGTGGTCGAGCCCGGCGAGTTCGCCCGCGTCGCGGCCCACCTTGGCGGGGTTGTGTACGAGTACTGCCGTGAGTTCGAGTGCCGGGTGGGCCTCGACGGCGCGGATCGCCGCACGGCCGACGTTCCCGGTACCCCAGACCACCGTGGAAATCATGCGCGGAGGGTAGCCACAGCACCCAGAGGTGCCCAGTGCCGTGACCGATGAATTTCGGTCGGGCCGACGCCGCCGGGCCGCGGATTCCGGCCCGGCCCGGCGGCGCCCCACCACGTACGCTCCCCGTCATGAGGAACTCGACGGTGCGGGCGGTCAACAGGCTTACCAGCAGCTGGGCCGGCCGGGCGGTGACCGGCGCCGAAGGCACGGTCCTCACGGCGGCCGGGGTCTGGCCGCTGCTCGCCCTCCTGGCGGACGGCGCGGGCGGCCCGGCCCGGGCGGAGCTGGAGGAGGCCCTGTCCGTCGCGCCGAGGTCTCGTTCCTGCGGCCTTTCGGCTTCCTCTGCGTCCACCGGACATCGAGGCTGGTGCTCGCCGCGGGCTGGGTCGCCGACCCCCTCCCCCGTGCCGACGGGGACGAGGACCCGGATACCTTCTCCGAATGACTTCAAAGACGATCACCGCGGAAGCGTCCGGCACCTGGCGACTGGGTGACCTCACCGTCAACCGCCTCGGCTTCGGCGCGATGCGCCTGACGCACCTCGCCGACGGCTCACCCAGCGACCGCGAGCGCGTGACCGGGTTGCTGCGGCGGGCCGTTGAGCTGGGGGTCAACCACATCGACACCGCCTCCTTCTACTTCTCCCCGCTGCGCTCCGCCAACGAGCTGATCAATCGCGCCCTCGCCCCGTACGCCGACGAGCTCGTCATCACCACCAAGGTCGGGCCGGGCCGTGGCCCCGACGGGGACTGGTGGTGGGCCGAGCCCGGGCAGCTGCGCGGGCAGGTCGAGGAGAATCTGCGCCAGCTCGGCCGGGACCACCTGGACGTGGTCAACCTCCGCGTCAAGCGGCGGGAGACCACCGGGTCGATCGCTGAGCACTTCGGGGCGCTCGCCGAACTGCGTACCGCCGGGCTGATCCGGCACCTCGGCATCTCCAACGCCCGCCCCGACCACCTCGCCGAGGCCCAGGCAATCGCGCCCGTGGTGTGTGTGCAGAACCCGTACGGAATCGGCTCGCCGGCCGAGGACCACGCCTTCCTGGACGCGTGCGGCGAACAGGGCGTGGCCTTCGTGCCGTTCTACGCCATCGCCGGCGCCGGCAAGGAGGCCGGAGTGACCGAGGAGGACAGCGCGGAGGTCCGCGAGGTGGCCAAGGCCCACGGGGTGTCATCCGCCCAGCTGCGCCTGGCCTGGACGCTGAGCCGCGGCTCGCACGTGCTGGCCATCCCCGGCACCGGGAACCCGCACCACCTGGTCGAGAACATCGCCGTCGGGGCGCTGCGCCTTTCGCCGGAGGAGATCGCCCTGCTCGAAGCGGCGTAGGCCGGGGTGGCACGGGGCTGTTCGCTCCCGCGTGCCTCAGCTGGACGGCGGTCCGCCGCGTGCGGTGGCGCTCCGGTGGGCGGCGGCCAGGGCTTTTTGTGAGAGGGGGCCGACGGGGTCCCGCGCCGGGATGACGGCACGGGGCCCCGTAAAAGGTGGAGTCCGCCCGGGCTCGCCGGTTCAGCCGCGGGGCGCGGCACCCGCCAGGAAGCCGGACCGGCCGCCCGACCCGCCCGCCGACCCGCCCGAGCCGCCCGAGCCGCCCGAGCCGCCCGAGCCGCGTCGGCGACCCGCCGCCAGCCCGGCGAGCAGCACCAGCCCCACCCCCACGACCACCGCGGCGGCCAGCGCCCCGGCGGCGCCCAGTGTCACCCCGTCGGGCGAGGTCAGCGCCTGCCCGCGCAGCGCCTGCCAGGTGACCATACGTGGCACACCGGAATCGGCCCGAGGACCTGGTCGAGCGGGTGGTGGTGGGCACCGTACTGGGGGATGCGATGCTCGCCGGGCTCAGGCGGCTCGCCCAGGTGGACGCGTCCGCGCGGCACTATCCCGCGGAGGCGGCGGAATCTCCTTCCCGATAAGTGTTATCGGGGCACCCCTCGACGGTCTCCCAGTTATTGGGCATCATCGACCGCCGGTACGGACAGGGAACATCACATGAGTACACAGCACACGGCAGCGCTGGTGGCAGCGGCCCGCGCGGGCGATCCCCGCGCGCAGGACGCCCTGGTCAGCGCCTATCTGCCGCTCGTCTACAACATCGTCGGGCGGGCCCTGAACGGCTCGTGCGACGTGGACGACGTCGTGCAGGACACCATGCTGCGTGCGCTCGACGGGCTGGGCGGCCTGCGTGCGGACGAGAGCTTCCGCTCATGGCTGGTGGCCATCGCCATGAACCGGATACGGGCGCACTGGCAGGCCCGGCAGACCGGCCCCGGCCAGAGCGGCCTGGAGGAGGCCGGCGACCTCGCGGACCCGGGGGCCGACTTCGTCGACCTGACCGTCGCACGGCTCAGCCTGGCGGGGCAGCGGCGCGAGACGGCCCGCGCCACGCGCTGGCTGGAGCCGGACGACCGGGCGCTGCTGTCGCTGTGGTGGCTGGAGTGCGCCGGGGAACTGACCCGCGCCGAGATGGCCGCGGCGCTGGAGCTGTCGCCGCAGCACGCGGCGGTCCGGGTGCAGCGGATGAAGGCGCAGTTGGAGTCGGCCCGGGTGGTCGAGCGGGCGCTGGACGCGCAGCCGCCGTGCGAGGGGCTGCGGGCGTTGACGGCGGGCTGGGACGGGCTGCCGTCGGCGCTGTGGCGCAAGCGAATAGCCCGGCACGCGCGTGAGTGCCTGCGGTGCTCCGGGCTGTGGAGCGGGCTGGTTCCGGCGGAAGGGCTGCTGGCCGGGCTGGCCCTGGTGCCGGTCGGGGCGGCCCTGCTGGCAGGCATACGGTCCGCCGCGGCGGGCGGCGGTCTCGTCTCCGCCGGCGCGCAGCTGCACGCGGCGGGCGGCGGCGTCCCCGCCGGCGCGGAGCTGCACGAGGCGGCCACCCAGCTCACCCCGGTCGTGTCCGGGCCGGGCCGGGCGGCCAGGCGGCGCGCGGGCGATCAGGGCGCCGATCAGAAGGTCACCCTCGTCGGCGGCCGCGGCGCGCTCCGCAAGCGGCGCCAGAACCGCCGTCGGGTCATCGGCGGCGCGGTGCTCGCCGCCTGCGTCACGGGTGGCGGCCTGGTCTACCTCGGCACTCTGCCCGGCTCCGGTGACTCCCAGGCGGACGGCGGCGCGTCCGCCTCCCCGCTGGCCGCGCTCGCGGCGCCCGCCTCCGCGCTCCCCTCGGGCTCCCCCTCCCCCTCCGCGTCGCCGTCGGCCTCGGCCTCCCCCTCCCCGTCGGCCTCCCCCTCGCCGAGCCCGTCGAGCGCCAGCCCGACCCCGACCCGCTCGCGGACCCCCAGCAAGTCCCCGACGCCGCGGGCCTCCGCGCCGGCCCCGGCGCCCGCTCCGCAGGGTGACGCGGCCAAGGTGGTCGCCCTGGTCAACTCCGAGCGGGCAGCGGCCGGCTGCGGGCCGCTCAAGGAGGACTCGCAGCTCCGTACGGCCTCCCAGGGACACTCCGACGACATGGCGAAGCGGGACTTCTTCTCGCACACCAACCCCGACGGGGCCGATCCGGGCCAGCGGACGACCGCCGCCGGGTACCGCTGGTCGACGTACGGGGAGAACATCGCGAAGGGGCAGCAGAGCCCGGAGTCGGTCATGGACGCCTGGATGAAGAGCCCGGGGCACCGCGCGAACATACTCAACTGCTCGTTCAAGGAGATCGGCGTGGGTATCCACCAGGGCGCGGGCGGCCCGTGGTGGACGCAGAACTTCGGCGCCCGGATGTAGGCGCCGGGGTGTAGGCGCCCGGATGTGATGGCGGCCCGCTCGCACCGCGCCACGCCGCTCGTGGAGGCGGTGAATGTCTCAGAAACGGGGCAGGATGGAGACTGGAGCCGAACGGGCTGATCAGAGCGGGCGGAGCGAGACAGATGGCGAAGAAGGAGCTCCGTCCACATCAGCGCGAGGCCGTCGACGCCGTCGTACGGGCGCTGGAGCTGCCCGCTGGGGGCCGGGTGCCCCGGGCGGGGCTGCGGACGCAGGTCATCATGGCCACCGGCTCAGGGAAGTCCCTCGTCGCCGTCCGCTCGGCCGAGGAGTTGCGGGCCCGCCGGGTGCTGGTCCTGGTGCCCTCCCTGGACCTGCTCGTCCAGACCGTCGCGGCCTGGCGGGAGGGCGGCCGGACCGGGCGGGCGCTCGCCGTGTGCTCCCTGCGCGGCGCGGACGCGGGGGTTCCCACCACCACCGATCCGGCCGAGCTGACCCGCTGGGCCGGCCGGCCGGAGGACCGGGTGACCGTGTTCGCGACGTACGCCTCGCTGGGCCTGGGCACCATCGAGCGGGCGCACCTCGCCGGGCTGCCCGGCTGGGACCTGATCGTGGTCGACGAGGCGCACCGCACCTCGGGGCGGATCGGCAAACCCTGGGCCGTGGTGCACGACAACGCCCGGATCCCGGCCGTCCGGCGGCTGTACATGACGGCGACTCCCCGGGTGTGGCAGGACGGCGAGGAGGGCGAGGGCGCCGAGGAGGGCGGCCGCAAGGGGCGGGGCGAGCTCGTCGCGTCCATGGAGGACGATCCGGACGGCCCGTTCGGCGCGCGCTGCCACACCCTGTCCCTGTCCGAGGCCATCGACCGGGGGATCTGTGCGCCGTACCGGGTGGTCTGCGTGGACGTCACGGATCCGGAGTTCCAGGCGGCCGTCCTGCTGGGCCGCGAGGGGCGCTCCGACGCAGTACGCGGAAGCCGGCTCGCGGCGCTCCAGACGGCGCTGGTGAAGGCGGCCGCGGACCAGGGGTTCCGGCGGACGCTGGTCTTCCACCACCTGACCAAGGAGGCCGAGGCCTTCGCCGCCGGACTCCCGGCGGTGGCGGAACGACTGCGCACCGCGAGCCGGGACACGCGCCGCGACAAGAGCCGGGCCGCCGGCGGCGCCGCGAGCCGCGCGCCCCAGCATCCCCCGCAGCCGGCGTACCCACGCACCGTCTGGGCCGACTGGCTGTGCGGGCAGCACACGGCGGCGCACCGCCGTCGGGTGCTGGACGACTTCGCGGCCGACGGCATCGCCGAGAAGGCCTTCCTGGGCAGTGTCCGCGTCCTGGGCGAGGGCGTGGACACCAAGGAATGCGACTCCGTCTACTGGGCGGACGTACGGGGGTCCATGCCCGACCTGGTGCAGGCGGTGGGCCGCGCGCTCCGGATCCGTCCCGGGGAGGGGAAGGTGGCCTCGCTGGTGGTGCCGGTGCTGCTGGGGCCGGGTGAGACGCCGGAGTCGATGCTGACCTCGCGGGCGTACGGAAACCTCGCGCGGCTGCTGGAGGCGCTGCGCGCGCACGACACCCGGCTCGTCGAGGCCCTGGCGCAGCCGCAGACGCCGAGCCGCCCGGCGGCGGCCCCGGGGCCCTCCGGCGCCGCGGCCCTGCTGAGCTTCTCCACCCCGCGTGATCCGGCGCTGCTCGCGGCGTTCATCCGGCTCCGCGTGCTGAATCCGGAGCAGGAGCACTGGCGGCGCGGGGTCGAGGCCGCCCGGATCTACGCCGCCTCGGCGGGGGACCTGAAGGTGCCGTTCGCCTACAAGGTGCCTTCGGGCGGCGAGGAGTGGCCGCCCGGGCTGGCCGGGTTCCCGCTCGGCCAGTGGATCGCGGACGCCCGGCGCACGCACCGCCGGGGCGCCCTCGGCCGGGAGCGGGCTCCGGAGCTGGACGGACTCGGCATGGTGTGGAGCCACTTCGACGTGGCCTTCGAGGATGGGCTCGAGGCCGCCCGCGGCTGGGCGGCGGAGCACGGTCACCTGCTGCCCCCGGTGGACGCCACCTGGAACGGCGCGCCGGTCGGGGTCTGGGTCAAGAACAACCGGGCCGCGGCGCGGCGCGAGGGGCCGGGGGCGCTGCCGGAGGAGCGCCGGGAGGCCCTGGAGGAGATCGACGCCTCCTGGTGTCCGGCCTGGGCGATCTCCTGGCAGCGCGCCTTCCACCTGACCCGGGTACACCTGGACGCGGGCGGCCGGCTCCCCCTCGGCCCGGGCGAGGTCGTGGTCCAGGGCGAGGACCTGGGCCTGTGGGTCCGTACCCAGCGGCTGTCCTGGGAGCGGCTGTCCTGGTCCCAGCGCTGGCTGCTGGAGCACACCCTCGGAGTGACCCCGGCGACCGACGCGGAACGCCCGCCACCGCGCCGCAGCCATGCCACCGCGTGGGCGGAGCACCTCGAGGCGGCCCACCGGTTCCACGAGCGCGAGCGGCACCTGCGGGTTCCCCGAACCCACGTGGAGCGGGTCGGCGACCGGGAGTTCCGCCTGGGCTCGTGGATCGCCAACCAGCGCTCCCGCGCCGACGCCCTCACCCCGGAGCGCGTCGCGGCGCTGTCGGCCCTGGGCATGAGCTGGTCGGCGTCCGCCTGACCGGTCAGCGGTGGAAGCCTTACCGGTCAGTGGTGGAAGCCCGACCGGGGCTCGGCGGCGGGCACGGGCGGGGGCGTGACGGTGAGGTGCTGCACGGCCCGCCGGACGTCGGAGACCAGCAGGGCGATCTGATCGCGGGTCACGCCGTGCCGGACCAGGACGCGCTGGATGACCGTGTCCTCGCGGTCGGCCGGCAGCGGGTACGAGGGCACCTGCCAGCCGCGCATCCGCAGCCGGTCGGAGAGGTCGTAGAGGCTGAAGCCGGCCCCGGCCGGGTCGGTGAGGGTGTAGGAGACGGCGGGCAGCGCGCCCTGGCCGTCGTAGAGGAGGGTGAAGGGCCCCATCGCGGCGATCTCCCCGGCCAGGTACTGGGCGGTGTCGGCGCAGGCCTGCTGGACGCGCCGGTAGCCGCCGCGGCCCAGGCGCAGGAACAGGTAGTACTGGGCGATGATCTCGCCGCCGGGGCGGGAGAAGTTGAGGGCGAAGGTGGGCATGTCGCCGCCCAGGTAGTCCACGTTGAAGACGAGGTCGGCGGGCAGCAGTTCGGCGGTGCGCCACACGATCCAGCCGACGCCGAGCGGGGCGAGCCCGTACTTGTGCCCGGAGGTGTTGACGGAGGCGACGCGCGGCAGCCGGAAGTCCCACACCACATCGGGGTGGAGGAAGGGGGCGACGAACCCGCCGCTGGCCCCGTCCACGTGGATCGGGACGTCCCAGCCGTGTGCGGCCTGGATCCGGTCGAGTTCGGCGGAGATCCCGGCGACCGGCTCGTAGTCGCAGGTGTAGGTGACGCCGAGGATGGCGACGACGCCGATGGTGTTCTCGTCGACGTACGCGGCGAGCTGATGGGGCCGCAGGCCGGTGGCGCCGGGCTCCAGCGGGACCTGGCGCAGCTCGACGTCGAAGTAGCGGGCGAACTTGTCCCAGCAGATCTGCACCGGCCCGCACACCAGGTTGGGACGGTCGACGGGGAGGCCCTGGGCCCGGCGGCGCTCGCGCCAGCGCCATTTGAGGGCGAGGCCGCCGAGCATGGCGGCCTCGCTGGATCCGGTGGTGGAGCAGCCGGTGGCGGCGCCGCCGGCCGGGGCGTTCCACAGGTCGGCCAGGATGTTGACGCAGCGGGCCTCGATCTCGGCCGTCTGCGGGTACTCGTCCTTGTCGATCATGTTCTTGTCGAGGCACAGGTTCATCAGGCGGCGCACGCCGTCGTCGGACCAGGTGGTGCAGAAGGTGGCGAGGTTCTGGGCCGCGTTGCCGTCGAGGAGTAGTTCGTTGCTGAGCAGCTCGTAGACCACGCCGGAGGGCGAGTGGTCGTCGGGCATCCGGTACTTGGGGAGGACTTCGCCACTCAGGGCGGAGGCGAACACGTCCGTCTCGGCGTCGAGGGCACGGGCGTCCTTTGTCTCATGCAGGGCCATATCGGGAATATAGGTGACACAACGCCAGGAAACCGGCTTCAGGTTCCGGCCGACTCTCTGGTGTGACCCTCTCCATAGACACCCGGGACTGCCGCAGGATTTATCGTGAAGTAGGCTTATCTGCGCAGATCTTCCCGTTCGAGCCACTGGAGCTGGTCCGGACGGGAAGATCATCCAATTTGGTTCTACCGGCAACTTATCGGCAGATGTCCGGATAGAGAACAAGGGTCAGGTGCGCCCTGATACCTCTTCATGCCATGAACAAGATCACCCGCCGACAGGCCTTAGGCACCAGCGTCGGCGCCCTCAGCGCCATCGGCCTCATCGGCGCCGCCGCCCACGTCGCGAACGCCGCCACCCCTGCCGCCTCCATACCCGGCGGCACCGTCAACGAGGTCTACCAGGGCCGTCGCATCCAGATCACGCCCGCCACGGGCGGCGGCCACCACGGCGGCCACCACGGCGGCCACCACGGCGCCGGCCTGCCCACCGTCCTGATCGACGGCCGCGAGCTGCACGTGATGCGCAACGCCGACGGCACCTGGATCAGCGTGGTCAACCACTACGAGACCTTCGCCGATCCCGCCTCACTCGCCCGCGCCGCGGTCCGCGAGCTCCAGGGCGCCACCCTCGCCCCGTTCGCACCGATGTCGATGTCGATGCCGATGGGAGGCGCGGCATGACCGTCCGCAAGAACCAGGCCGCGCTCACCCCCGAGGAGAAGCGCGCCTTCACGAACGCTCTGCTCGAACTCAAGCGCACCGGCAGATACGACCGCTTCGTCACCACCCACAACGGCTTCATAATGAGCGACAACGACTCGGGCGACCGGGTCGGCCACCGCTCCCCCTCCTTCCTGCCCTGGCACCGCCGGTTTCTGCTGGAGTTCGAGGCAGAGCTGCAGAAGGTGGATGCGAAGGTTTCGCTTCCGTACTGGGACTGGACCGCGGACCGCACCGCCCGCTCCTCCCTCTGGGCCGCCGATTTCCTCGGCGGCACCGGCCGCGCCCGCGACGGGCAGGTCCTAGACGGACCGTTCGCGTACGCGGCAGGCAAGTGGGAGATAGCCGTCCGGGTGGACGGGCGCCCGTACCTGCGCCGCGCGCTGGGCACGGGTGTGGCCGAGCTGCCGACCAAGGCCGAGGTGGATGCCGTACTGGCCATGCCGGTCTACGACATGGCGCCCTGGAACAGCTCCTCGAACGGCTTCCGCAACCACCTGGAGGGCTGGCGCGGCGCCAACCTCCACAACCGGGTCCACGTGTGGGTCGGCGGCCAGATGGCCACCGGGGTCTCCCCCAACGACCCGGTGTTCTGGATGCACCACGCCTACATCGACAAGCTGTGGGCCGAGTGGCAGGCCCGGCACCCGCAGTCCACGTACCTGCCGGCGGCGGGCACCCCGAACGTGGTGGACCTGAAGGACACCATGCGGCCGTGGAACGACGTGACCCCGGCCGACATGCTGGACCACCGCAAGTTCTACACCTTCGACACCGAGCCGGTGCCGGCCGCCGCCAGCCAGCGGTAGTGCAGTTCGGGGCGGCCTACCTGGCCGTACCGGGGGGTGCGGTCCGCGCGACCGGTGTCCACCAGGTGCTCCAGGTACCGGCGGGCGGTGATCCGGGAGATCCCGGCCGCCTCGGCCGCCCCGGCCGCGGTCAGCCCCTGAGCGGCCGAGCGCAGCAGCGCGGCGACCCGGTCCAGGGTCGGCGCGCTGAGGCCTTTGGGGAGTTCGGCGGGGCGGGGCGCACGCAGGGCGGCCAAGGCGCGGTCCACGTCGTCCTGCCCGGCCGCCTCTCCCGCCGTCGCGCGGAACTCGGCGTACCGCAGCAGCCGTTCGCGCAGGGTGGGGAAGGCGAACGGCTTCAGTACGTACTGCACCACGCCCAGCGAGACGCTCTCGCGGACCACGGCCAGGTCACGCGCCGAGGTCACCACGATCACGTCGACGGGGTGTCCGGCGGCCCGTAGCCCGCGCGCGAAGCGCAGCCCGTGCCCGTCGGGCAGGGTGAGGTCGAGCAGCAGCAGGTCGACCCGGGTCCGCTCCAGGACCCGGGTGGCCTCCGCGAGGGAGTGGACGGCGCCGACGGCCGTGAATCCGGGCACCCGGCCGACGTAGAGGGCGTGCGCGTCGGCGGCGACGGGGTCGTCCTCCACGACGAGGACCCGCACCTCGGGCGTGCTCATGCGTGTGCCTCCCTCGACGCCGGCAGCCGTACGGTGAACTCGGCTCCCCCGCCCGGCACTTCGGCGGCGTCCGCGCTGCCCCCGTGCCGCTGGGCGACCTGGCGCACCAGCGCGAGGCCGAGCCCGCGCCCCTCGCCCTTGCCGGACCAGCCGCGCCGGAAGACATCCGCCCCCTCGGGCAGCCCCGGCCCGTTGTCGGCGACGCGGATCAGCATCCCGTCGCCCTCGGGGCGCACGGTGACGGCGATCTTGGCCCCGGGGATCCCGGTGAGCGCGTCGACGGCGTTATCGACGAGGTTGCCGAGCACCGTGACCAGATCCCGGGCCGGCGGAGTCCCGGTCCGCGCGTCGACGGCGCTGCTGTCGGGGGTGACGACCAGCTCCACGCCCCGCTCGTGCGCCTGGGCGGCCTTCCCCAGCAGCAGCGCCACCAGCACGGGCTCGCCGACGGCGGTGACCACCTCGTCGGTGAGCGCCTGGGCCAGCTCCAGCTCGGCGGTGGCGAACTCCACCGCCTCCTGGGCGCGGCCGAGCTCGATCAGGGAGACCACGGTGTGCAGCCGGTTGGCCGCCTCGTGGGCCTGCGAGCGCAGAGCTTGGGTGAATCCGCGCTCGTGGTCCAACTCGCCGGTCAGCGACTGGAGTTCGGTGTGGTCGCGCAGGGTCACCACGGTGCCGCGGCGGCCGCCGCCCGCGACGGGTGAGCTGTTGACCACCAGCACCCGGTCGGCGGTCAGGTGCACCTCGTCCACCCGGGGCCGGTCGGCGAGCAGGGCGCCGGTGAGCGGCGCGGGCAGCCCCAAGTCGGCGGCTCCGCGGCCCTTGACCTCCTCGCCCAGGCCCAGGAGTTCGCGCCCGGCGTCGTTGATCAGCGTGATCCGGCGCTGGCCGTCGAGCATCAGCAGCCCTTCGCGGACCCCGTGCAGGGCCGCCTGGTGGTAGTCGTACATCCGGCTGAGTTCGGTGGCGTTCATGCCGTGGGTGTGGCGGCGCAGCCGGGCGTTGACGATGTACGTGCCCACTCCGCCGAGTACGAGGGCGCCCGCCGCGACCCAGGCGAGGGCGGAAAGCTGTTCGGCCAGCCGGGCGCTGATCGCGCGGACGGTGATGCCGGCACTGACCATCCCGATGACCCGGCCGTTGTCCATCAGCGGTGTGACCACGCGAATGGAGGGGCCGAGGGTGCCGGTGTAGGTCTCGCTGAAGGTCTCGCCGCGCAGGGCGGGGGCGGTGTTGCCCATGAAGGGCTCGCCGATGCGGCGCGGGTCGGGATGGGTCCAGCGCCGCCCGTCCGGGGCCATGATCGTCACGAAGTTCACGCCCGAGTCGACGCGCACGCGCTCCGCGTAGGGCTGGAGGGCGGCCGAGGGGCCGACTGCGGGACCGACTGACGGGCCCACTGAGGGGCCGGCTCCGGGACCGGTCCCGCGCGCGGATGCCCGTACCGCCTCCCGCACGGACGGCGAGTCCGCGACCGCGCGGGCGACGGCCCCGGCCTGCCGCCGGGCGGCGTCCTCGGCCTGGCCGCGGGCGGTCACGTACGCGAAGACCGCGCAGCCGGCCACGACGACGGCGACCAGCACGACCTGCATGGCGAACAGCTGGCCGGCGAGACTGCGCGGCGGCCGGGGCAAACGGAGCATGGCGTTCAGTGTGCACCCGGCCGTGAACTCAATGAACGCAAGGGTGACCGGGGTCACAGCCGCGGGTGATGGTCTCCCGGAACGTATTCACCACCAGGAGGCGACGTGGCCGCCAAGCGCGACAAGACCCACTATCTCTACATCGCGGTCATCGCCGCGGTGCTCCTCGGCATCGCCGTCGGCTTCGCCGCACCCGGCGTGGCCGTGGAGCTCAAGCCGCTGGGCACCGGCTTCGTGAACCTCATCAAAATGATGATCTCGCCCGTGATCTTCTGCACGATCGTGCTGGGCATCGGGTCCGTCCGGAAGGCCGCCAAGGTGGGCGCCGTGGGCGGACTCGCCCTCGGCTACTTCATGGTCATGTCCACGGTGGCACTCGCGATCGGTCTGCTGGTCGGGAACCTGCTGGACCCGGGCAGCGGGCTGCACCTGACCGAGGCCGCGCGCCACGCGGGCGAGGCACAGGCGAAGGCGGGCGGGGCGCAGAGCACGCCGGACTTCCTGCTGGGGATCATCCCGACCACGCTGGTCTCGGCCTTCACCGGCGGCCAGGTGCTCCAGACGCTGCTGGTGGCCCTGCTGTGCGGGTTCGCCCTGCAGGCCATGGGCACGGCGGGCGAGCCGCTGCTGCGCGGAATAGGGCATGTGCAGAAGCTGGTGTTCCGGGTCCTCGCGATGATCATGTGGGCGGCCCCGGTGGGCGCGTTCGGCGCGATCGCGGCGGTGGTCGGTGCGACCGGGATCGACGCGCTGAAGTCCCTCGCCGTCATCATGATCGGCTTCTACACGACCTGCCTGCTCTTCGTGTTCGTGGTGCTGGGCACCCTGCTCCGGGTGTGTACGGGAGTCAGCGTGTTCGCCCTGCTGCGCTACCTGGGCCGGGAGCTCCTGCTGATCCTGTCCACCTCCTCCTCGGAGTCGGCGCTGCCGCGGCTGATCGCGAAGATGGAGCACCTGGGGGTCTCCAAGCCGGTGGTCGGCATCACGGTGCCGACGGGCTACTCGTTCAACCTGGACGGGACCGCGATCTACCTGACGATGTCCTCGCTGTTCGTCGCGGAGGCGATGGACAAGCCGCTCGCCCTGGGCGAGCAGATCTCGCTGCTGCTGTTCATGATCGTGGCCTCCAAGGGCGCGGCCGGGGTGACCGGCGCGGGACTGGCCACCCTCGCCGGCGGTCTCCAGACGCACCGGCCGGAACTGGTGGACGGGGTCGGCCTGATCGTGGGCATCGACCGGTTCATGAGCGAGGCCCGGGCGCTGACGAACTTCGCGGGCAACGCGGTCGCGACGGTCCTCATCGGGACGTGGACGAAGGAGTTCGACCGCCAGCGGGCCGCCGAGGTCTTCGCGGGCCGGCTGCCGTTCGACGAGACCACTCTGGTCGACGACGCGCACGGGGCGCGACCGGAGTCCGGCGAGGCGCCGCCCGCCGTACCCGGCCAGTCGGCCGACGCCAAGGACGGCGTACCGGCGTAACCGGTACGCCCGCAGTGGCCGACCGGGCAGGGCTCGCCCCCACGGTGCCCAGCCCGGTCGGCCTCGACCGCGCGTCCGGCCATCAGACCATCAAGCCCTCCGGCCCTCCGGCCGGCCGTCAGGGTCGAACGGCGATCCGGATAGTCGATTTTCAGCCACCGCTCCGAGAACAGTCCTGCTGTAAAAGGTACTTCCATACCGGGGCACGGGTCTGACATCTTGCGTCCACCACTCGTTTCGTACGGCCCGGTAGGTGCCACCCGCACCGCCGGGCCGTCTTCGGAGGACGCATTGATACCCCACATATCCAGCCGACCTCGACGCACCCTCGTGCTGGCCGCCGCTGTCGGCGCCGCACTGACCTTCGGGGCCCCCGCCGCGCTCGCCGGCACGGCCCCCGTCGCGCCTTCCGCGCCGTCCGTCCAGTCCGCCCCCGCCAAGGCCAAGGCCGCGGCGCCGACTTCCCAGAGTGCGACCTGGGTCGCCGGCACCCGCGCCTACCTGGTGATCACCGCTCCCGGTGACAGCTCGGCGGTCCGTTCGGCCATCACCGCCAACGGCGGCACGGTCTTCTCGAACTACGACTCCATCGGCGTGATCGTGGCCCACTCCGCCTCCGGCAGCTTCGCCACCACCATGCGCGGTGTCAGCGGAGTCCAGCAGGTCGGCGCCACCCGCACCTCGGACGTCCCCGCCGATGCCTACAACCCGGCGCTGCCCGCCAACCCGACGCAGGCGACGACCCCGACGGGCGAGCCCGTCCGTGCCGACATGAGCCAGATCAAGGCCGACCAGGCCTGGGCCGTCACCACCGGCTCCTCCTCGGTCAAGGTCGGCATCCTGGACACCGGCATGGACGACCAGCACCAGGACCTGGCGCCGAACTTCAACGCCGCCGACTCCGTCTCCTGCGCCTACGGCAAGGCGGACACCCGTACCGGCGCGTGGCGGGACGTG
Source organism: Streptomyces sp. ISL-87 (assembly GCF_018614095.1). Classification (GTDB taxonomy): domain Bacteria; phylum Actinomycetota; class Actinomycetes; order Streptomycetales; family Streptomycetaceae; genus Streptomyces. The sequence goes on from NZ_JAGGOY010000061.1 coordinate 87,608, forward strand.
GACAGCCACGGCACCCACGTCGCGGGCACCATCGCCGCCGCCAAGAACGGCAAGGGCGTCATCGGTGTGGCCCCGAGCGTGAAGATCTCCGCGGTCCGCGTCGCCGAGCCGGGCAACTCGTTCTTCTTCGCGGAGAACACCATCTGCGGCTTCGTGTGGGCCGGTGACCACGGCTTCAAGGTCACCAACAACAGCTACTACACGGACCCGTGGCAGTTCAACTGCCCGGACAACGTCGACCAGGCCGCCATCATCGAGGGCGTCAAGCGCGCCCAGGCGTACGCGGAGAGCAAGGGTTCGCTCCAGGTCGCCGCGGCGGGCAACGAGAACTACGACCTCGCCCACAAGACGACCGACAGCGCGAGCCCGAACGACTCGACGCCGACCACCCGCACCATCACCAACGCCTGCCTCGACATCCCGACCGAGCTCCCGGGCGTGGTCACGGTCGCGGCGAACGGCACCGGCACCACGAAGGCCTCGTTCTCCAACTTCGGCCAGGGCGTCATCGACGTGGCCGCGCCGGGCAGCGACGTCTACTCCACCGTGCCGGGCGGCAAGTACGGCAGCAAGAGCGGTACGTCGATGGCCACCCCGCACGTGGTGGGCGTCGCGGCGCTGCTCGCCAGCACCAACCCCGGCATCACCCCGGCGCAGCTCCGCGACAAGCTGGCCACCCAGGCCAACGACATCGCCTGCCCGTCGGACAGCCGCTGCACCGGGACCACGGCCAACAACGCGTTCTTCGGTGAGGGCCAGGTCGACGCACTGAAGGCGGTCGGGTCCACCCCGCCCGCCGGCAAGTACTTCGAGAACCTCGGCGACTTCGCGATCAACGACAACGCCACCGTGGAGAGCCCGATCACCGTCAGCGGAGTGACCGGCAACGCGCCGGCCACCCTCAAGGTGGGCGTGGACATCAAGCACACCTACATCGGTGACCTGAAGGTCGACCTGGTGGCCCCCGACGGCACGGTGTACACCGTGCACAACCGGGCCGGCGGCAGCACGGACAACATCATCCAGACCTTCACCGTGGACGCCTCCTCGGAGGTCGCCAACGGTGTCTGGAAGCTCCGCGTGAACGACAACGCCAGTGCGGACACCGGCAAGATCGACGCCTGGAACCTGACCTTCTAGTCAGCCGCCATCAGCGCCGCAAGGGCCATCGGGGAGCAGTGCAACTGCTCCCCGATGGCCTCCGTCGTCTTCACGTACTCGCGACCGTCTTCACGTACTCGCGACGCGAGCGGAGCGCCGCGCGTCCGCGCGTCTACCTGGTCCGCAGCACGCAGTCCCCGCAGAGGCCGCCGCCGGGCACCTTGTAGTACAGACAGCAGCTGCGCCGTACGAAGGCCACCCCGAGCCCCTCTTCGTGGATGAAGGTCCCGGTCCCGCCGAGGGGTCCGCCGTCTGCCAGCAGGCCCGCGGCGAGGGACACGGCGACCTCCGCCGGAACCCGGTCGATCAGCACCCGCAGCGCCCCGGCCAGCCCGGACGCGGTGTTCCCGCGCAGTACCTTCGGCGAGACCCCGAACCGGGCCCGCAGCCCCGCGTCCAGGACCCCGAGGTTCCGCAGCACGTTCTCCCCGAGGGCGCCGGCGGGCAGCGCCTCCGGCTCGGGCAGCCACAGCTCCAGCGACCCCGCCTCGGGCAGCCGCCACCACACCCGGTCGACGCCGAGGTCCGGGACCCGCCCGGCCAGCGCGGCGCAGCCCAGCCCGAGCGACCACAGCCGCGAGGCGATCCCCAACTGCGCGGTGGACGCCGCCACCCTGCCCGGCCCGCTCCCGATCCGCCGCCCCACCTCGGTGACGTAGGGCCCGAGGTGCTCCCCGTACAGCTCGCCGAGCGGCAGGAAGTCCGGCCCGGGCGGCTCCTTCCCGTACGGCACGGTGAAGAACGGCCCGATGGCGGCGAGTCGGCGCAGTACGTCATCGATGTCCATGCCCCGGATGATCTCAGGCCCCGGCCGCCGCCCCGCCTCAAGACCGTACGACGGCCCCCGCAGGCTCGCTTCGCCGGTGAACAGCCCCGGCCCGGCGTACCGCCGGGCCCATCGCGTACGAGGCGCCCAGCAGCAGGCCGCCGAGGAGCAGCCAGCCTGGGAGCCCCCACACCAGGAGCAGCGAGGTCAGCAGCAGCGGCCCCAGGGTCCGGGCGACGGGTACGCCGGTGCCGAAGAAGCCCTGGTACTGGCCGATCCGGTCGGCGGGAGCCAGCGCGAAGCCGATCTGCCAGGACCCCGCCGACTGCCGCATCTCGGCATCCACCTGGAGCAGCGCGCCCGCCACGAGCAGCGATCCCGCGGCCCACCCGGCGGCGGGCAGCGCGGAGGCGGCGAACACCGCGCAGGAGGCGGCCATGACCAGCCCCGACAGCCGCACCGCGCGCCGGGCGCTGTCCAGGTCGGTCACCGGCCGGGCCATCCGCACCTGGAACAGCATCACGACGAGGGTGTTGAGCACGAACAGCGCCGACACCAGCCAGCCCGGGGCGCTGGTGCGCTCCACGATCCACAGCGGAATCGCGAGGCTCAGCAGCGGCATCCGCAGCAACAGGACCGCGTTCAGCAGGGTGACCAGCGCGTACGGCCGGTCCCGGAGCACCGCCAGCCGGGGCTCCCCCGCCGCCCGCTCCGCCGCCGGCGCCACGGCGGGCAGCCGCAGCAGTACGGCGGCGCAGATCAGGAAGCTCACCGCGTCGAGTCCGAACACCGCGAGGTAGGCCCGCTCGGTGCCGGCGCCGAGCGCGAGCCCGCCGAGCCCCGCCCCCAGCGCCAGCCCCGCGTTGAGAACGGCCTGGAGGTGTGCCAGAACCCCGGTGCGCTCGTCCGGGGTCACGAGAGCGGCGAGCAGCGCCTGCCGGGCGGCCGCGAGCCCGCACTGGGCGGTGGCGTAGACGACGACGGCTGCCAGGAAGCCCCAGAAGGACCGGATGAAGAGGAAGGAACCCACCGAGCCGGCGGTGGCCAGGGCCAGCAGCACGGAGGCGCCGCGCGGCCCGCGCCGGTCGGCGAGCGCCCCCAGCGGTACGCCCGCGACCGAGCCGACCGCCCACGCGACGGTCAGGCCGAGGCCGATCTGGGCGGGCGAGAGACCGACCACCCGGGTGAAGTAGAGCGCCGAACACACGTAGTAGGCGCCGTCGCCGACGGAATTGCTCAACTGGGCGGCGGCCAGTCGGCGCGGCGCTCCGGGCGGGGGCAGGATCCGTATCGTCACCGGACCATTGGACCAGCGCGGTGGCCCGCTGGACCGGGCCAATGGGGCATCTGTCCGGCGGGCCACTTGCCGCCGCCCACCGGAAACGACAGGCGACGGCGCTCAAGCAGGCTCGGAGACGCTCGGAGACGCCCAGGGAGGCTCAGAGAGTGCCGAGGAACTCCAGCAGCGCCTCGTTGAAGGCCTGTGGCTGCTCCACGCCCGGCAGGTGGCCGGCCCGGTCGATCACGGTGAGCCGTGAGTGCGGGATCAGCGCGTGCAGGGCCTCGGCGTCGGCGACCGGGGTGTAGACGTCGTCCACGCCGACCAGCACCAGGCAGGGGACGGTCTCCGGGAGCGCGCCGAGCGCGGGCCGGTAGTCCGGGCGCTCGGCCCGCCCCCGCAGGGCGGCGGCCGCGCCCTGCGGGTCGGTCGCGCGCATCATGGCGCTGACGTGCGCTGCGGCCTCGGGCATCCCGGTCACGTTGTAGGGCGCCAGCATCTTGTCGATGACCTCTTCGGCGTAAGGTCCCATGCCTTCCGCGATCAGCCGTTCGGCGACCTCCCGGCGGAGCTTCCTGCCGTCCTCGGTCTCCGGCACCGGGGAGGTGTCGGAGAGCACGAGGGCCCGTACCCGACCCGGGTGGCGCAACCAGACCTCCATCGCGATCTGCCCGCCCATGGACACTCCGCCGACGACCGCTTGTTCGATCCCCAGGCGGTCGAGCAGGGCGACGAGGTCGTCCGCGAGTTCGGCGAGCAGGGCCTTGCCCGCCAGCACCGGGCTTTCTCCGTATCCGCGCAGGTCAGGGGTGATGACCCGGTAGCCGGAGGCCGTCAGCGCGGCCGCTTGGGGGGCCCACATGGTCCGGTTGAAGGGATGCCCGTGGATGAGGATTACGGGCGCTCCGCCGCGGGGACCCAAGTCGTCGAAAAAGAGTGCCGCGCCATTGTCATTCAGGGGGTTCATGAGAGGACTTTAAGGGGCTACATTGAGCCACTCGCGTTCACGTGACAGCCCGTTGCCTTTCACCCGTGTTTTGCACGGGGGGCGACGTCAGGGACGCAGACTGTGCAACCACCCCACCGCCCAGAAGGACCGAAGGCTCCGTGCCCGTACCCGTACTCCTCGCCGGCCGCTCCGTGCGGCTCGAGCCCCTCGCCCCCCACCACACCGAGGCCTTGGCCATGGCCGGGGCCGAGGATCGTACGACTTACGCCTTCACTCCCGTGCCCCATGGGGTGCAGGCGTCTCACGAGTACATCGACCGTGCCCTCGCCGATCAGGCAGCGGGTCGATCGCTCCCGTTCGCGGTGGTCAGAGCCACCGACGGGCGGGTCGTCGGTTCGACCCGGTTCCTGGAACTCGACTACTGGCAGGGGCCTCTGGTGTGGCCCGCCGTGCCGGGCGTCCCGTTCGGCGATCCGGCGACGGCGATCCCCGATGCCGCCGAGATCGGCAATACCTGGCTGTCCCCGGGCGCCCAGGGCACGGGCATCAACACCGAGGCGAAGCTGCTTATGCTCCGCCATGCCTTCGAAACCTGGGGCGTCCGGCGCATCTCGCTGCGCGCGGACGCCCGCAACGGTCGCTCGCGGGCGGCGATGGAGCGGCTGGGCTTCACCTGTGAGGGAGTCCGCCGGGCGCATTCGCGGGGGCTGGACGGCGCGGTGCGCAGTACGGCCTTCTACTCGATCCTCGACGAGGAGTGGCCGACCGTGCGGTCAATTATCGAGCTGCGGCTGTCGCCCACCGCTCAGCGCAAGCGCCGGCGCAAGACGCTCATTCCGGCGTAACAGTCCTGCGGCGGCTCCGCCCCGGCCCTCCCGGGTTCATCCGAGGACGGCCGGGGCGAGCGCCGACGCCATCAGCCGGGCCGGCGCGCCGCTCCCGTCGGCCGGCACGGTGTACAGGTCGGCGCCGAAGTCACCCGGCAGGGAGTAGGCGACGGTCTTGTCGTCGAGCCACACCACCTGGTCGTCCACGCTGCGCTCCTCGGCGAGCGGGGTCTCCTTCATGGAGGCCAGGTCCAGTGCGTACAGCCGCCAGGGCGCCTCCGCCGGGGCGCCCTCCACCCGCTTCTTGAACACCAGCCGGGTCCCGTCGGGTGACAGCGAGGGGCATTCCAGGTTCTCGCGCAGGGTGGTCACCGTGCGCTCGGCCAGGTCGCCGCGCACCAGGTACGTCCGGCCGCCGGTCGCGAGCGTGGCGTAGAACGTCCGCTCGTCGGCGGTGAAGGTCACGCCCCAGAAGTTCACGTCGGCATTGCGGTACGTCTTGCCGTCCTTGCGGATGGCGAAGTCCTCCAGCGAGGCGTCGAGCTTCCCGGTGCGCAGGTCGAGCAGTGAGGTCCGGGTGGAGAAGTTCGTACCGGCATACGAATCCCCGCCGACGAACACCGTCCAGGCGGCGAGGTGTCCGCCGGGCGAGACCCGGGCGCGGGTGGGGATGCCGGCCAGGGGGTGGGTGGAGAGCTCCTTGAGGTGGGCGTCGAGCACGACGGCCCGGTAGCCGTCCTGGACCCCGCCCTTGTCGGCCCGGAGGCAGATCCCGGTGCCCGCGGCGGAGTGGAAGCGCAGGCAGCTGACCCCGGAAGCGGTGCGGGGCCCTTCGGGCGCGTCGGCCGGGACGGTGGCGAGCTCGTCGCGGTGCGGCCCCCAGGCCATGTTCCGGAACACGATCCGCCGGCCGCCCTCGCCGGGGGCCAGCGACAGCTCTCCCCGGGTGATCCGCGGGCCGCCGGCCTGGGCCTGGTTCTTCTCATCGGCCCGCGAGGAGGCCCGCACGACGGCGAGCACCCCCACCGCGGCGAGCAGCACCACGGCGGAGACGAGGATCAGGATCCGGCGTTGGAGGGTCATGGGGGGCCTTTCGGGGACGTGGGGGTCAGGCGTCGGCGGGCCGCAGCCGGACGCAGACGGCGGCGGCCACGGCCAGCAGCGCGGCGGCACCGGCGAGCGCGGGGCGGGCGCCCCATACGGTCCAGGCGGCGCCGAAGCAGAGGGAGGCGGCGAACCGGGCGAGGGACTGGCCGGTCTGGACGAGGGCGAGGCCCCCGCCGCGGTGTTCCTCGGGGACGGCTCCGGCGGCCGCGGCCATGAGCACCCCGTCGGTGGCCGCGTAGAAGGAGCCGTGCAGCAGGAGCACGGCGTACGGCAGCGCGGGATGCTGGCCGTGCTGCCCGCCGGCGAGGAGGAGTCCGTATGCGGCGAGCAGCGCGAGGTGGCCGCCGAGGAAGACGCGCCAGCGGCCGATCCGGTCGGCGAGCCGGCCGAGCGGCAGAGCGAGCAGGAAGAACGCGGCGGCGGTGCCGAGCGGAAGCAGCGCGAACCAGCGGTCGCTGATCCCGGTGGCGCGCTGGAGCAGCAGGAAGACGAAGCCGTCGCTGACGGTGCACAGGCCCAGCAGCAGCGCGCACAGGCCGATCCGGCGCAGGTCGCGGCGGCGCAGCAGCCCGAAGGAGGCCTTCAGGGAGACCGGCTCCGCGTGGGCGGCGGGCTCTGTCCGGCGGCCCGGGACGAACAGCACCAGCACGAGCACGCCGAGCACCGCGACGCAGGCGCTGACGGTGAACACGGCGTCGTAGCCGTCGGCGGCGCCGCGCAGGATGAGGAAGGCGAGGATCGGCCCGATCAGCGCGCCCGCGGTGTCCATGGCCCGGTGCACGCCGAAGGCCCGGCCGCGATCCTCGGGGGCGGCGGCGAGGGAGATCAGCGCGTCGCGCGGGGCGGTACGCAGGCCCTTGCCGGTGCGGTCGAGGGCGAGCACGGCGCCGATGGCGGGCAGGGTGTGCGCGAGCAGCAGCAGCGGCTTGCACAGGGCGGAGAGGCCGTATCCGGTTCCGGCGAGGGCCTTGTGGCGGCCGAAACGGTCGCCGAGGTGGCCGCCGGTCAGGCGGACCAGGGCGCTGACGCCGTTGTAGAGGCCGTCGAGCAGGCCGAAGCCGAGCGGGGAGAGCCCGAGTCCGGCGACGAGGTAGAGCGGGAGCACGGCGGTGACCATCTCCGAGGAGACGTCGGTGATCAGGCTGACCGTGCCGAGGGCGAGCACCGTGGGGGCGAGCGCGGCGCGCCGCCCCGGGCTGGTGCCCGGGGCGACGGCCGACGGCTCGGGGGTCACGGCGGGCGCGGGGGTACCGCGACTGTCCGCAACGTACATGGTCAGGAAGTCCAGATCCCCGTGATGTCCTGGGCGGTGGCCGCGTTCCCGGCGTGGGTGCTCAGGCCGGACAGGTCCTCCAGGGTGCGCAGCATGTCGTAGTGGTTGTAGGTGGTGCTCGACGTGGAGCCCGGGGTCACGGGCTGGCCGTAGAGCACGGTCGGGATCTTGTTGCCGGCGAGCCGGTTGTCCTCGTCGAAGGTGACGACGAGCAGGCTGTTGTGGGTCTTGGCCCAGTCCGCGTAAGCCTTGAGGTTGTTCTTGAGCCAGGTGTCGCCGGTGCCGACGGAGCAGTCGTGCATGTCGTTGCACAGGTCCGGGACGACGAAGGACACCTTGGGCAGGGTGGTGAAGTCCGTCGGGAACTGGCTCATGGTCTTGGCGGTGCTGGTGGGCACGTTGGAGAACGCGAACCACGGGTTGTGCTTGCGGGCGTACTTGCCGCTGCTGCAGGTCGTGGAGCCCTGGCTCGGCAGGCCCTCGTTGTAGCTGGCCCAGGTCTTGCCGGCGGCTATGAGCTCCGAGGCCAGGTTGGCGGTGGAGCGGGAGCCGGGCGTGTAGCAGCTGTCGTCGGTGACGCCCTGGTTGGAGCCCGAGAAGAGCTGGAGGTAGTTGGGCTGGCTCGGGTGGGTGATGCCGTAGGAGTTGGTGAGGTTGGCTCCCCCGCTCTTGAGGGAGTTGATGTACGGGGCGCTGGAGCTGCCGATGACTTGGCTGTAGGCGTGGTTCTCGAAGACCACGACGACGGTGTGGTCGGGCGCGGGCAGGGTGGCCGCGTGTGCGGGCTGGGCGGCACCGATGCCGGCCCACAGAGCGGCCCCGGCGACGGTGACGCCGAAAGCGGCGGCGAGGGCGGTCTTGCGGCGGGACCGGGAAAGCGGCATGCCGAACACGGAAGTTACCTCCGGGCAGGGGGTGGGGGCGGCGGCGCGGACGCACCATATCCAGCGGCATCTGCATGGGCCAGGGACAGACGGCGAACAGAACGGGAACTCCGAAGGCCCTCCCGGTGATCGGCAACGTCCTCCTCTACGGAGTTCCAAGAGAAGGAAAAATGTGGAACCAGTTCGACTTTGCGATCATCATTCGAGGAGAAGCAGACAACCCCGCCCCAACAGGGCAGCAACAGCCGGAGAGCCCTCGCACATGTCGTACGCACCCGATGGTCACCAATACCAGCCATACCGGCAGGAACCGGAACCTCGGTATCAGCAGCCACAGTCGCAGTACGACGGTCCGACCGTTGCGTTCGGTTCAGCCGATCCGTACGGCTCGCCCGATCAGTACGGTGCGCCCGGTCCGTACGGATCGCCGCAGCCGCCCGCGCCCGAGCCGCCGCGCCGACGGTCCCGCGGGTGGCGCTGGCTGATAGCCGGCGTCTCCGTGCTCGCCCTCGCCGGCATAGCGGCGGGCGTGATGAGCTACTACGAGATACCCCCGTTCACGGACAAGGGCAAGGACGTGTCGTTCGGGCAGCCCGCCGGCGGTAGCGGCGGTACCGGGGGCGGCGGCGAGAAGGCCGCTCCGAAGCAGCCCGCGAACTCGAAGATGCAGATGCCGACCGATCCGTCGGCCGTGTTCAAGAACTCGATGACCCTGGCCGACGGCACGCACGTCGCCGTCACCACCCTGGACGGCAAGAAGTCCGGCTTCAAGGGCAAGGTCTGGGTGTGGGCGCCCAAGGAGTACAACGACCCGAAGTTCGCCAAGAGCGGCTTTCCGGTCATGATCGCCCTGCCCGGCGGTGCCGGCTACCCGACCAATTACTGGATGGGCACCGACCTGGGCCTCCAGACGAGCATCAGCAAGTGGTACTCGGAGGGCAAGAGCAAGCCCTTCATCCTGGCCATGCCGGTGCTGAACCCGGGGCCGGACGACAAGGGCATCTACTGGGACGGCTCCGACATCCCCGGCCAGCCGAAGATGGGCACCTGGCTGACCGAGGACGTCCCGGACCTGATGAAGGCGAACTTCCGCACGGTCAAGTCCCGTGACGGCTGGGCCTTCATGGGTTCCTCCACCGGCGGCTTCGCGGGCCTGAAGGCCGTGCTGAAGCACCCGGACAAGTTCAAGGCCGTGATCGCCTCCGGCCCGGACATCGTCCCGGACTCCTCCCTGTGGAAGGGCTACGACAAGGAGAAGGCCGAGAACAACCCCGAGATCCTGGCGAAGCAGCTCATCGACAGCAAGGGGCCGGACGTCTACCTCGCCTTCCAGGTCGGCGACAGCGAGAGCAACCCGAAGACCCTGCCGGACGTGAAGAAATTCATCGCCACCTACGGCAACAAGGGCCCGATCCACACCAGCCTGCGCGTGATCGCGGGCGGCAAGCACAACGCCAAGACGTACGTGCCGAACATGGGCGAGGGCCCGATCGAGTTCATCAGCAAGGTCATGGAAGGACCGGTGGAGTAGCCACCGCGTCCCGCGTCCGGGGCGCCTCCAGCGCCTCCTCCGCCTCTCCCGCTTCCTTGAGCTCCGGCCCGCCGAACGCCTTCGGCGGGCCGTTGCCGTCCCAGGGGGCCCAGCCCGGGTCGCCGGTCACCGCGAAGCGCACCCACGCCGCGTGCATCTCGTCGGCCAGCGCCTGCGGGGCGTCCGGGCCGGCCAGCCAGGTGGACTCCGGCACATGGAGTGCGTCGAATACGAAGCCCAGTTCGAGGGCGTGGCAGGAACCGAGGCCGGGTACCCCGGAGGGCCAGCCGAATTCGTAGAGGTAGCTCGGCGCCGCCCGCCGGGCCCCCGCGAGCCGCCGCAGCGGGTCACGCAGCAGCCGGTCGGTGAGGAGCTGGCCGGCGAGCTCGGCCGGGGTCGCCCCGGGCAGGGCGGCGCGCAGCGCCCGTACGGCGGCCCGGTCCTTGCCGCTGCGGGCCCGGGCCAGCGCCACGGCCAGGGGGCCCAGCCGGTCCAGCATCCGCATCGCCCCCGTGGGGGCGAGCCAGAGCCGGTACTCCTCGGTGGTCCAGCCCAGCAGCAGCGGCACGTCCGGGGCCGCCGCGTCGAGGGGGTCCTCGGGCAGTGTGTCCGGGTCGGTGACCAGCCCGAAGTGGGGGCCGCCGAGCAGCGGACCGGAGCGGCGCAGCACGGCGCCCTGGGCCGCGAGCAGGTCCGGCAGGGCGGTGGCCGAGAAGGCCCGGGCGGTGGCGGGCATCTTGAGCAGCGAGGCCATTCGCCGGACCATCGTGCGGACCTTGTCGCGCGGAGAGGCCTCGGGGGCGCCGCTCTGGAGGACGGCCTGGGCGAAGAGCCCGGCGGCGCGCGGGGCGGCGAGCAGCGCGCCGACGCTGATGGCGCCGGCGGACTCGCCGAAGATAGTGACCCGGTCGGGGTCGCCGCCGAAGGCCGCGATGTTGTCCCGGACCCAGGTGAGGGCGGCGATCTGGTCGAGCAGGCCACGGTTGGCGGGGGCGTCCGGGAAGAGGCCGTATCCGAGCACGCCGAGGCGGTAGTTGACGGAGACGAGCACCACTCCGTCGCGGGCGAAGCTCGCGCCGTCGTAGACGGGGACGGCGGAGGAGCCCCGGGTGAGCGCCCCGCCGTGGATCCACACCATCACGGGCAACCGGGCTCCGGGCATCTCCTCGCCGACGGGGGCGGGGGTCCACACGTTGAGGTTCAGGCAGTCGTCCCCGGGGATCTCCGGATCGGACAGCAGGGCCGCGAACGTGTCCGGGTAGGGCACCTTGGGCGGGGTGGGCCCGAACGCACCGGCGTCGCGTACGCCGTCCCAGGGCTCCGGGGGCGCGGGCGCGGCGAAGCGGAGGGCGCCGACGGGCGGTGCGGCGTAGGGGATGCCCCGGAAGACGCAGGTCCCGCCCGCCTCCCGCCGGCCCTCGACCACCCCGTATCCGGTGCTGGCCCGGGGCCGGCCGCTCGCTGCACTCATCCCGTCCTCCTGGGAACTGCCGAATCAGGTGTTCCGGGCACGGTCGCACAGCCTTCCAACGGTTGCCAAGGCGCGACCCGGCCGGGTGCCGGCTCCGATCCCCGGTGGTGGCCGGGGGACGTCACCAAGACATGGCCGTATTCCGCCTCTGTGCGATTCGGCATCACCAGGTAGGCGCAGCGGCCGTGACCCTTGGGCCATCGCTGCGTTGTATGCCATGTCAAAGCCACAGATTCTGTGGCGCCCCATATCTCATGAGGAGATCTTGATGTCGCGTATCGCGAAGGCATTCGCCATCACCGCTGTCGCCGGTAGCGCTATGGCCGCCGGTGCGGGCCTGGCTGTCGCCGATGCCGGAGCGCACGGTGCGGCGATCGGCTCCCCCGGTGTCCTGTCGGGCAACCTGCTCCAGGTTCCGGTTCACATCCCGGTCAACGTCTGCGGCAACACCGTCAACGTGTTCGCCCTGCTGAACCCGGCGTTCGGCAACACCTGCATCAACCACTCGGACGGCGGCGAGCACCACACCGAGGGCGAGGGCTACGGCGGCTGACCGCCTGCCTGACCGGCTGAGGGCCCCCGCCTTGGCGGGGGCCCTTTCGCTGTGCGGTGAGGTGTGTGCAGTGAGGCGAGGTGAAGGAGGTGGGCGTGAGACGTCACTCGTAGCCCGGTGTCACTCGTAGCGGTAGAGCCTCTGGTGCCCCAACATCTCGCGCGGGGTGATGTTCCACGGCGGCATCGGCTCGTCCAGCGCGATCACCCTGCCGCGCTGGGGGTCGCCCCACTTGGGCGGGGTGGCGGGCAGGTATCCGGAGGTGGGGTGCTGCTGCTGCCAGCGGTCCCAGAGCAGGTCCACGAAGGCGTGGTGAAGCCAGAACACCGGGTCGTTTGGCGCCGTGCCGCCCGTCATGTGGCCGCCGATCCACTGGTGGACCTTGTTGTGGTTGCGCCAGCGCTCGCTCTTCGGCGCGGCCCAGCCCTCCAGCTTGTTGCGGAAGCCGCCCTCGGCCGCGGTGGAGTCCCAGGGGGCGGTGTCGTAGACCGGATCGTCCAGCGCCCACTGGAGTTCGGCCTTGGTGGGCAGCTTGATCGGGTTCTGCGGGCGGCCGAGGTTGCGGGTGAGGTAGCGGGCCTCCGTGACGCCCTCGGTGATCTCCCAGTTGCCCCTGTCGTAGGCGAAGGGGCCGGTCATCACCCGGCGGTCACTGGCCCGGCCGGTCCCGCCGAGGAAGTCGTCGGCCCAGAGGGATGAGACCGGGCTGGAGTCGGTGGTCCAGTCCCAGTACGGGATGCTGACCCCGGGGTCGACGACCTGGAGGTGCTTCTCGAACTCGAGGAGGTAGCGCCGGTGCCAGGGGAAGAACGACGGGGACATGTGCCCGACGCGGAGTTTGCGGTCCCGGTCGGGCACGAAGTACTTGTCGTGGGTGCGCACGAGGTCGTCGTAGACGCCATTGCGCTTGAGCGCCAGCACGGCGGCCGTGAACCGCTTCTTCTGGGTGCTGGTGAGGTGCTTCTGGTTCTGCCGGGTGTACAACGCGGGGCTCCTCCCGTTCCCGTACGTCAGCCGTGGTGGGGGGCGGCCATCGCCAGCTGGTTGGTGCCGAGTTCGTCGACGGCGGCGCGGGCCAGCTCCAGCGGGGTCGCGAAGGACTGGAAGTGGTTGATCCCGCTCAGATAGCTGCCGTCGGCCCGGCGCATGACGTGCAGTGGGCGGCCGTCGATGCGCACCCCGGCCCCGGCGAGCTCGACGGCGATGTGCCGGCCCCGGTACGTCTCCTCCACGAGCGGGGCCGGGGTGAGGGTCTGCCGGGGCCGACGGGCGCGCAGTACGGGGGCCAGGGCAACGGCCGTGCCGGCGAGCACGGCCGCGGTGAAGGCGGTACGGAGGGCCGCGCGGCGGGTGAGTGCCGCGGCGGCCCGTGCCGGTGCTGTGTACATGCGGTCTCCCTCGCTCGGTGGTCCGCGCTAAGCGGACTAACGCGGAGCGGCGGGCGAGGTCACCCCTTGGGGTGCTTTTAGCAGAGGGTGCGGGGGCTCCGCCCCCGAGCCGCCGCACCTCAAACGCCGGCGAGGCTGGGTTGTGCCGGCGATCGCCGCGGGGCTACGGGAACGGGAGTTCCGCGAAGTCCGCGACCAGGGTGCGGTGGTGGCCCGCTGTGCCCAGGGTCAGGGAATCGGCCTTGGCGCGCTTCAGGTAGAGGTGCGCCGGGTGCTCCCACGTCATGCCGATGCCGCCGTGCAGCTGTACGCATTCCTCGGCGGCGCGGACGGCGACCCCGGAGCAGTAAGCCTGGGCGACGGCCACCGTCAGCGGGGCTTCAGGGGCCCCCGTGGCGAGGGCGTCGGCCGCGGCGCGGGCGGCCGCGCGGGCCGAGGCGACGTCCAGCCAGAGCCGGGCCAGCCGGTGCTTGAGGGCCTGGAAGGAGCCGACGGGCCGGTTGAACTGGTGTCGCCCCCGGACGTACCCGACGGTTTCCGTCAGGCACCACTCGGCGATCCCGAGCTGTTCGGAGGCCAGCAGTCCGGCCCCCGACAGCAGCGCCCCGGCGATGACCGCCCGCGCCGTGGCCGGGTCGGCGAGCCGGGTTCCCGCCGCCCCGTCGAGGGTGACGGTGGCGAGCGGGCGGGTCAGGTCCAGGGGGACCAGCGGGGTGAGGGAGGCCGCGGCGGCCGGGACGGCGTACAGGCCCGTGTCCGCGAGGACCAGCAGTACGTCGGCGGCCACCGCGTCCGCCACCGAGGTCACCGTGCCGGAGAGGATCCCGCCTCCGGAGTCCCGTACCGCGGTCGGCAGCGGCGCCCCGGGCGCCAGCGTGAGCGGCACGGCCGGTACGCAGACCTGCCGCCCGGTGGCCAACTCCCGCAACAGCCCGGCGACTTCGGCCGGATCGCAGGCCAGCAGGATCTCCGTCGCGAGGACGGCGCTCGTCAGGTACGGGACGGGGGCCACGGCCCGCCCCAGCTCTTCCAGGACCACGGCCGCCTCGCGGTGCCCCGCGCCCTGGCCGCCGAGCTTCTCCGGCACGAGCAGCCCCGCGGTGCCGATCTCCATCGCAAGGGTGCGCCACAGGTCCGGATCGTGCGGCCGGTCGCTCTCGGCCCGGGCGAGGACGCGTCCGGAGTCGCACCGGTCTGCGAGCAGCGCCCGTACGGCGGCTCGGAGTTCTTCCTCGGTCTCGGAGTACAGCAGGTCGAACGGAGCGCTCATCGAGCCAGGTCCTTCCAGGCGAGGTCCTTGTCGTCGCGCGGCTCGGGGGGCAGTCCGAGGACGCGTTCGGCGACGATGTTGAGGAGGATTTCGCTGGTGCCGCCCTCGATGCTGTTGCCCTTGGCGCGCAGGTAGCGGTAGCCGGCGTCACGGCCGGTGAAGTCGACCAGTTCGGGGCGGCGCAGGGTCCAGTCCTCGTACAGCAGGCCCTCCTCGCCGAGGAGTTCCACCTCCAGGCCGCTGATCTCCTGGTTGAGGCGGGCGAAGGTGAGTTTCATCCCCGATCCCTCGGGTCCCGGCTGTCCGGCGGCGAGCTGCTGGCGCAGCCGTTCGCCGGTGAGCCGGGCCACCTCGGCCTCGACCCACAGTTCCAGCAGCCGCTGGTGCAGGGCGTGCGTGCGCAGCTCGGGCCGCTCGCGCCAGGCGGCGGCGACCGGCGCGATCATGCCGCCTTCGCGGGGCAGCCGCATGCCGCCGATGGAGACGCGTTCGTTCATCAGGGTGGTGCGGGCGACCGCCCAGCCCTGTCCGACGGCGCCGAGGCGGTGGGCGTCGGGGATGCGGACGCCGGTCAGGAAGACCTCGTTGAACTCGGCCTCGCCGGTGATCTGGCGCAGCGGCCGGACCTCGACGCCGGGGGCGTGCATATCGCAGAGGAAGTAGGTGATGCCCTGGTGCTTGGGCAGCGCCGGGTCGGTGCGGGCGATCAGGATGGCCCAGCGGGCGGTGTGGGCGCTGGAGGTCCACACCTTCTGGCCGTCCACGATCCAGTCGCCGGTGCTCGCCTCGCGCACCGCGCGGGTGCCGAGCGCGGCGAGGTCGGAGCCGGCGCCGGGTTCGCTGAAGAGCTGGCACCAGACCTCCTCGCCCACCCACAGGGGGCGAAGGAAGCGCCGCTTCTGCTCGTCGGTGCCGTACGCGAGGATCGTGGGAGCTGCCATGCCGAGGCCGATGCCGATGCGGCGCGGGTCGTTGTCGGGGGCGCCGGCCGCCTCCAACTGGGCGTCGACGGCGGCCTGGAGGGAACGCGGGGCGCCGAGTCCGCCGAGGCCCACGGGGTAGTGGACCCAGGCGAGTCCGGCGTCGAAGCGGGCGCGCAGGAAGTCGGTGCTGTCGGTTTCGGCCGGCGGGTATGCGTCGAGCAGCTCCCTCACCCGCACCGTCAGTTCCTCGGCGGTGACGGTCGCGCTCACCTGGCACCCCCGTCCAGGGCCGGTACGACGACCAGCCGGCCGGTGGTGGCGCCGTCGGCGAGGCGCTGTACGGCATCGGCGGCCGCGGCGAGCGGGACGCGTTCGCTGACCAGCGGTTTGATGGCGCCCTCGGCGGCGAGCCGGGTGAGTTCGGCGTGGCAGGCGAGGATGGAGGCCGGCTCCTTGGTGGCGTACAGCCCCCAGTGCAGGCCGAGGATGGCGTAGTTCTTCACGAGGGCGTGGTTCAGGGCGGGGGTGGGGATGGTGCCGCCGGCGAAGCCGACGACCACGATCCGGCCTTCGAAGGCCACACATTTGGCGGAGGCGGTGTAGGCGTCACCGCCGACCGGGTCGTAGACCACGTCGGCGCCGCGCCCGCCGGTGAACTCCTTGACGCGGGAGACGAGCTCCTCGCTCGTACGGTCGATCACCAGATCGCAGCCGAGCTCCTCGGCGGTACGGACCTTGGCCTTGCCGCCGACCACCCCGATGACGGTGGCGCCGGCGGCCTTGCCGAGCTGGACGGCGGCGCTGCCGACGCCGCCCGCGGCGGCGTGCACGAGCAGGGTCTCGCCGCTCTGGAGGCGGGCGCGGCGGTGCAGGCCGAACCAGCCGGTCTGGTAGCCGATGTGCAGAGCGGCCGCCTCGGCGTCGTCGAGGGTGTCCGGAGCGGGCAGCAGGGCGCGCGCGGGCGCGGTGACGTACTCGGCGAAGCCGCCGTGCGGCAGGGTCGGGTTGGCGATGACACGGCGGCCGTCCTCGGTCTCGCCGCAGATCTCGACACCGGGGGTGAAGGGCAGCGGGGGCCGGATCTGGTACTGGCCGCGGACGAGCAGCGCGTCGGGGAAGTTGACGTTGGCCGCGAGCACCTTGAGCCTCACCTCGCCCTCGCCGGGCACCGGTTCCGGAACCTCTTCGAGGCGCATGGCCTCACGGGGTTCACCGGGGGTATGTACTCGCCATGCCTGCATCCGGGGCCTCCAGCCGCCGTCGAGGAACCACGCTCCGCTGGCATACTAAGCAGTCGCTTGCCCATCTGGGAACCGGTCGGCCCAAGACGCGCCACATCCGTGGCCGGCGCCGCGATCTTCCTGGCGGGGCTGATCAGGAGGCCGGGCCGACCGTGGCGGCCGGGCGGAGATGCACGCCGTCCCGATGTACGCCGCCGGGATGCCGACGCCCCGATGCCGACGCCCCGACGGCGTAGCGGGAACACCTCGCGGGGCACTCGCGGCGCGGGCATGGTGATCTGAGCGCCCGCACGCTATCGATGGGCGCATGGAGAACCCCTCGCAGCACCCCTTCCAGCCCTTGCGCGGCCTGCCCGCGCCGCCGCCGGTCGGTGCCGCCGCGCTGCCTCCCGGTACGTACGCGGGGCAGGTCGTCCTCGTGACGGGCGGCGGCACCGGGCTCGGCAGGGCGATCGCCGCCGAGTTCGCGCGGCTGGGCGCCGACCTGGTCATAGCGAGCCGGCGCGTGGAGCGGCTCAAGGCGGCTCAGGAGGAGCTGGCGGCCGTGCCCGGTGCGGGCCGGGTGACGGCCGCCGTCTGCGACATCCGGGACCCGGAGCGGGTCGCGGAGGTCTTCGACGCGGCCGAGGCGTCGCTCGGGCTTCCGGACGTACTGGTCAACAACGCGGCCGCCAACTTCCCGAGCCCTGCGGAGGATCTCTCCCCCAACGCCTGGCGGGCGGTGGTGGACATCACCCTGACCGGCACCTGGTTCATGACCCGCGAGTTCGGGCGCCGCCACCTCGCGGCGGGCACACCGGGCTCCATCGTGAACATCGGCGCCTCGTACGCCTGGACCGGCGGCCCGGGTTTCGCGCACAGCGCGGCCGCCAAGGCCGGGGTGAAGAACCTGGTGGAGACCCTCGCCGTCGAGTGGGGCCCGTACGGCATCCAGATCAACGGCCTCGTCCCCGGACTGTTCCCGCACGCCGACATGACCGAGGACATCCGGGGCGGCCTGGATCGGGCCGCCCCGGAGGCGAAGGACGCCCGGCAGCCCGCCCTGCGGGTCGGCGCGCCGCGCGAGCTCGGCTGGGCGGCGACCTTCCTGGCCTCGCCCTACGCCCGGTTCGTGACCGGCCACACCCTGGTGGTCGACGGCGCGAACTGGCAGCGCCGGGCGCTGGTCAATCCGGAAGTGGTGCCGGTGCGCGAACAGTTGGGGCGCGGACCGTTCAGTCCGTTCAGCGGGTGAACCCCTGCCCCGTGGCTGGAGGGGTGGCCCCGGCTGTCCATGGCCGGAGCCGGTCCGCTCTCACCCTCCGGTGAAGTGCGGGGGCCGGCGGGCGGCCTTGGCGGTGTAGCCCTCGCGGGAGTCCTCCGAGGTGAGGGTGAGGGCGGCTGTCATCGCGACGCGGTCGAGGGCGGCGGGGAGGGCCGCGTCGGCGTAGGCGTCCACCGCCCGCTTGATGCCCTGGACGGCGAGCGGTGCGTTCGCCGCGATCTCCGTCGCGAGCGCGCGGGCCGTGGAGTCCAAGTCCGGTCCGGGCACCACCAGTTGGACCAGATGGAGGCGTTCGGCCGTCGGCGCGTCGATGCGACGGCCGGTCAGGGCCAGCAACTTGGCCCAGCCCGCCCCCGCCTCGCGGGCGATACGCAGGTCGCCGCCCGCGTCCACGGCGACCCCCAACTGGGCCTCCGGCAGCGCGAAGACGGCGTCCTCGGCCGCCACCCGGATGTCCGCCATCAAGGCCAGCTCGAAGCCGAAGCCCAGGCAGTACCCCTGCACGGCGGCGACCACCGGTTGCGGGAGGCGAGTGAGGACGGCGAAGCGCTCGTGGACCCAGCGGATGCCCTCGTAGTAGTTCCGGGTCCGCTCGGCGGCCGAGGCGCCGGTGATGGCGCCGCCGGGCGCGGTCACGTCGATCCCCGCGCAGAACGCCCGGCCCTCCGCCCGCAGCAGGACCACCCGCGCGGCGGGGTCGAAGCGGATCCGGTCCGCCAGCAGGCCCAGCTGGCGGGTGGACTCCCAGCTCCAGCCGTTGAGCGTGTCCGGGCGGCAGAGGGTGAGGACCGCGATCCCGTCCGCGACCTCCAGCCGGATCCGCTCCTCACCCTCCGCGATCTCCGTGGTGATGGTATCGATCACCTGATCCTGCCCCCTTCGCCCCGAATTTGACGGAGCGTCAGACTAGGGGGCGCCGATCAGCGGGGGAAGACCTCGAACGGCACGGCGGGACGGCCGCCGAACCTGGCCGCCGTCTGCTGGGCGTAGCCGGTGAGGAAGGTACGGACGTACTCCTCGGGGTCCTGGTCGGTGAGCACCTCGATGTACGCCTTGTGCTCCAGCAGGGACTTCACGGAGCGCTCCAGGCCCGGCCCCGCGTCGGCCGCGTGCGTCGGCGTGTTGGTGCCCGCCACCGCGACCCACCGCACGCCCTTCCACGGCTCCAGGCCCTGGTCCGCGATGAGTTCGGGGAAGATCCACCGGTTTCCGGCGTCGGCGGCCGCGTCCAGGGTGGCCCGGCCCACCGCCTGGTGGTCGGGGGTGTTCCAGAAGCCTCCACCGCCCTGCCCGCCCCAGGTGTCGCGGTGGTTCATGGTGATGACGAGCTCGGGGCGATGCCGGCGGATGGCCGCGGCGATGTCCCGGCGCAGGCCGAGGCCGTACTCGATGACGCCGTCGCTGTGGTCGAGGAACTCGACCGTGGAGACGCCCACGACGGCCGCGCTGGCCCGCTGTTCGGCCTCGCGCAGCGGGGCGCACTCGGCGGGGGCGATCGTGTCGATGCCCGCCTCGCCGCGCGTGGCGAGGAGGTAGACGACCTCGCGGCCGCCGTCCGTCCAGTCGGCGATCGCCGCCGCGCAGCCGTACTCCAGGTCGTCGGGGTGGGCGACCACGGCGAGGGCGCGCTGCCAGTCGGTGGGCATGGGCTGCAGGGGTGTCGGCTGATCCACTTCTTCAGTCATGCTGCGCACAATAGGCGAATGGGGCAGGCACGGTCTTCGTGGACCGCCAGTTGAGCGACCACGAGCCACGGTGACTCCCGGCCCGCGGTCAGGCCTCGACCTCAGGCCTCGCCCCCGGTCAGCCTCGCCCCGCGGTCAGGCCTCGCCCCGCAGTCACCCTCGCCCCGCGGTCAGGCCTCGTCGCGGGCGAGGGCCAGCAGCCGGTCCAGGACGCGCGGGCCGCCCGCGCGGACCCCGTCGTGCTCGAACTCGTCCGTCACCCAGGTCCGCAGGCCCCGGATCGCGCGGGCCGTACGCAGGGAGTGCGCGGTGTCGACGTACATGTCGTCGTGGTAGACGGCGGCAGCCACCGGCACCTCGTTGTCGGCGAGCCGCGCCGGGTCGTAGAGCCGCCCCCAGCCGGTACGGGAGGCCAGCAGTTCGGCGGTCTCGCGCAGCGGTGCGAGCGCCGGGTCCACGGTGAAGTGCCAGGGGTGCACGGTCTCGCCGGTGAACAGGAGGGGCTCGTCTCCGGCGAGGGTCTTGGCGGCGTCGAAGCGGGGGTGCTCCGCGCGCACCCGGTGGGCGGCCCAGGCGGTGGGCGCGGCCGGGTCCTGGGCGTAGATGGACTCGTGGATCAGCGCGTAGAGGGGATGCCCGGCGAACGAGAGCTGCGCGCGGACGGCTTCCAGGAAGGCATCGGAGAGGGCGGGCCCGGCGGAGGTCGGTACGAAGGCGTCTTCGAGGAGGTAGTGCAGCTGGTGGCTGCCGTCGCCGGTGCCGAGGAGCAGCCCGAGGGACTGGAAGGCCTCCACGGTGAGCCGGTAGCCGCCGGGGAGTTCGGCCGGGCGCTCGGCGAGATGGGCGGCGATGCGGCGGGCGCGCTCCACGTCCATCGGGTAACGCGCGTAGTGGGCGAGGTTCTTGCCCTCGATACGCGGATACGCCGCCTGGTACACCTCCTCGGCGGTGGCGTCGAGGGAGGGCAGGCCGCCGGTGATCAGCGCGGCGGTCAGGCCTTCGGGGGCGGTGGAGAGGTAGTTCGTGGTGCAGAAGCCGCCGAAGCTCTGGCCGAGTACGGTCCAGGGCGCGCCGCCGGTCAGGCCGGGCCGCACGGCCTCGCAGTCGCGGACGATCGAGTCGGCGCGGAAGTGGGAGAGGTACTCGGCCTGCTGTTCCGGGGTGCCGTGCAGAGGCAGGGTCTGCCGGGACACGGGCGTGGAGCGGCCGGTTCCGCGCTGGTCGAGGAGCAGCACCCGGTACTCGGTGAGGGCCCGCTCCAGCCAGGCCTGCCGCCCGACGAAGCGCCGGGCGCCGAAGCCCGGGCCGCCCTCCAGGTACAGCAGCCAGGGCAGGGTGGCGGGGTTTTTGTCACCGGCGACGACCTCACGGGCGTACAGCTCGATGCGCGCGCCGTCGGGGCGGGCGTGGTCGAGCGGGACGCTGAAGTGGTGGTCGGTCAGGACGACACCGGGCTGGCGATAGCTGCGGCTGGCGGTCACGGCGGGCCCCTGGGGTGAGAGGGTGGAGTACCCGCACCCCGGCCGGATCGCGTCCGGGGTGCGGGTGGCGTCCCGCCGAGTTTAAAGGGGGGCCGTCAGAGCTCGACCACCGAGCGGAGCACCTCGCCGCGCTCCATGCGCTCGAAGGCGGCCTCGACCCCGTCGAGCGGGATCGTCTCGGAGACGAAGGCGTCGAGGTCGAGCCGGCCCTGGAGGTAGAGGTCGACGAGGAGTGGGAAGTCGCGCTCGGGCAGACAGTCCCCGTACCAGGAGGACTTGAGCGCGCCGCCGCGCCCGAAGACGTCGAGCAGCGGGAGTTCGAGCCGCATCTCCGGTGTCGGTACGCCGACCAGGACCACCGTGCCGGCCAGGTCGCGCGCGTAGAAGGCCTGACGGTAGGTCTCGGGGCGGCCGACGGCCTCGATGACCACGTCCGCGCCGTTCCCGTCGGTCAGCCCCTGGATGGCCTTGACCACGTCCTCGGTGCGCCCGTTGACGGTGTGGGTGGCCCCGAGTCCGCGCGCCCACTCCAGCTTCCGGTCGTCCAGGTCTACCGCGATGATCCGCGAGGCACCGGCCAGCCGGGCGCCGGCGACGGCCGCGTTGCCCACTCCCCCGCAGCCGATGACGGCGACGGAGTCACCCCGCCCGACGTTGCCGGTGTTCAGGGCGGCGCCGAGGCCGGCCATCACCCCGCAGCCGAGGAGTCCGGCGGCGGCGGGCGAGGCGGCCGGGTCCACCTTGGTGCACTGGCCGGCGGCGACCAGGGTCTTCTCCGCGAAGGCGCCGATGCCCAGGGCCGGGGAGAGCGGGGTGCCGTCCTCCAGGGTCATGGGCTGGGTGGCGTTGTGCGTGGCGAAGCAGTACCAGGGGCGGCCGCGCTTGCAGGCCCGACAGGTACCGCACACCGCACGCCAGTTGAGGACGACGAAGTCGCCGGGTGCGACGGAGGTCACGTCCGGTCCGACCGATTCGACGATTCCGGACGCCTCGTGGCCGAGGAGGAAGGGGAACTCGTCGTTGATGCCGCCCTCGCGGTAGTGCAGGTCGGTGTGGCAGACCCCGCAGGCCTGGACCTTGACCAGTGCCTCGCCGGGTCCCGGGTCGGGCACGAGGATCGTCGTCGTCTCCACCGGTGCGCCCTTGCTCCGCGCGATGACCCCTCGTACGCGATGCGTCACGTCATACCCCGCTCTGGTCGGTCCTGTCTGGACCATCGAACGTACACGGGCGTGGCGGTGTACGGGAGTTGTGTCACGCCTCGGCGCGCGGGCGCGACAGCTCCGGCGGTACGGCGGCACGCAGCGCGGCACCGAAGGCGGCCACGGCCGGGTGGGTCGCGGCCCCGCCGCGGAAGGCGATCTTGGTCCGGCGTTCCATGAGCAGTCGGGTGAGACCGACGGACGGGTCCACGTGCCCGGCGATCCCGAGCTGCGGTACGACGGCCACCCCCTGGCCGGCCGCGACCAGGGCGAGCACGGTGGCGAACTCGTCCACCTGGTGGCGGACCCGCGGGGTGAAGCCGGCGGCCTGGCAGGCCCGTACGGTCATGGCCTGGCAGAGGGTGCCGGGCGTGGCGGTGATCCAGGGCGCCTGTGCGTGTGTACGGAGGACCGCGCCCTGGTCGGGGCCGGCGGCTGCGGGTGCCCCCGCCGGGGCGGCCAGGTACATCGCCTCCCCGTACAGCGGCTCGGTGGCGACGCCCGGCTCGTGCGGCGCGGGGACGAAGTCGTACTCGTGGACCAGGGCCACATCCAGGTCGCCGGCCCGCAGCGCGTGCGCCACCGCCGCCGGATCGGTCTCGGACACCATCGGCTCCAGCCCCGGGTGGCGGCGGGCGAGGTCGGCCAGGGCGGCGGGGACGATGGCCCGGGTGGCGGTGGGGAAGGACCCGACGCGCAGGACTCCGGAGAGGCCACTGCGCGCCTCGGCGAGCTCGGCGTCGGCCTGCTCCAGCCGTTCCAGCACGGCTTCGGCGTGCCCGACCAGGTTCTGGCCGGCGGGAGTGAGGCGGACCCGGCGGCCGGTGCGCTCCAGCAGGGGCAGCCCGGCTTCGCGTTCGAGGACGCTGAGCTGCTGGGACACCGCCGAGGGGCTGAATGCGAGGGCCTCGGCGACGGCGGCGATGGTACCGCGGCGGGCGAGTTCGCGCAGCAGGCGCAGGCGTCGTACATCGAGCATCGGCTCAGCTTACGGTTCAGGTAAGAAACGCGAACTGGATTTAACGCTGAGGCCGGGCGAGGCTCGACGCATGGCACAGGACACGACGCAGCAGGCTCAGCACGCACACGGCACATCGCGCGGGCAGCACGGACAGAACGGACAGCACGGACAGCAGGCACACGACAGCGCGCAGGAGACCCCGCCGGGCAGCACGCCAGGCAGCGCACCCGGCACCCCGTCGGGCGCCGCACCCGGTGGTCTCGCCCTCCGCGGGATCCACGTACCGCTCGTCACCCCCTTCACCGCCGCCGGGGGCATCGCCGCCGAGGCCCTGGAGGCGCTCGCCCACGAGGTGCTCGACGCGGGCGCGGCCGGGATCGTCGCGCTCGGCACCACCGCCGAGACCGCCGCCCTCGACGAGGCGGAGCGGGACCTCGTCACCGACGTCTGCGCCCGCGTCTGCCGGGAGCGGGGCGCGCTGCTCACCGTGGGCGCCGGTGCGAGCGGCACCCGGGCCACCGAGGCGGCGCTCGCCCGGCTGGAGCGGTGGCCGCAGGCGCGGGCGGCGCTGGTGACGGTGCCGTCGTTCGTGCGCCCCTCGGCCGCGGGCGTGCTGGCGCACTTCACCCGGCTGGCGGAGGTGAGCCCCGTACCGCTGATCGTCTACCACATCCCGTACCGCACCGGGCAGCCGCTCGACGCGGCCGCGCTGCGGGCGCTCGGGGAGCTGCCGGGGGTCGCCGGGTTGAAGTACGCGGGCGGCGGCATCGACCAGGACACGGTGGAGCTGCTCGGTGAACTCCCGGACGGCTTCGATGTGCTGGCCGGCGACGACGTGTACGTGTCGCCGCTGCTGGCGCTCGGCGCGGTGGGCGGCATCCTGGCCTCGGCACACCTGGCGACCGCCCGCTTCGTGGAGCTCGCCTCGGCCTGGCGGGCGGGTGACGTCCCCCGGGCCCGGGCGCTGGGCCACTCGCTGGCCCGCCTCGCCGCGGCGGCCTTCGCCGAGCCCAACCCCGTTGTCGTCAAGGGGGTGTTGCATGCCCAGGGCCGCATCCCGACCCCCGACGTGCGGCTCCCCCTGCTCCCGGCGGGCGAGGCCGCGGTGGCGGAGGCCCTGAAGCGGCTGGCCGAACTGGAGGGCGTGCCCGCGAAGTAGCGCCGAAGGGCCGTAAATCCCCTACGCCCGTACCCGCCCGCCGCACCACAGGCGACCCGCGCCGCGGGCGGGCTTCGGGAAGTTCCCGGTGGCCGGGCGGCGGGCGTGGACACCATGCGGCATGAGCAGCGAGCTACCGCCGGGGCGCGAACATCTCTTCATGAACGTCGTGGGTACGGAGCACCCCGTGGCCGCGGCGCAGGAGGCCGATGCCTCCGACGCGGCACGCAGGTCTGTACCAGCCGCCCTGGAGCGCGGTCTTTCGCCCTGGGGGCGAAACCCCGATTCCTGCCCTGCTCCGCAGGGGTCCGATTCCGCCCCGGCCTGAAGGCCGGGGCATCCTCGGAGGAGTCCGGTGATCCGCGGACCCCTGTTCGGCGTGGCCGCCCAAGGCGACGGCGACGGGAGGCGGTGGCGGGTGGTGAGCGCGGTGACCGGCGGATTCCCGCAGGAGGCGCGCGACGCCCTGAACTCCCTGCTGTGGTTCCCCGCCAAGGACGACACCGACGAGCGGTGGGTGCGCCGGGAGCTGCTGGCCGCGGTCGCGCGGCTTCGGCGGGGTGAGCCCGATCAACGCGCAGAACCGGGAGCTGCTGCTGGAGACGGAGCCGGTGGACGAGGTGACCGCGGCCGGTACCCGGTACCGGGTGGTGCGCGCGGACGAGTTCCTCTACAGCAACGCCGAGGGGCCGGAGCAGCCCCGGCCGACCGATCCGGAGCCGGCCGACCGCGGCTGGGGCATCCGCACCCGAGACCCCGAGCCGGACACCGGGTTCGTGATCCAACCACATGTCGTACGGATGCGCCGACTGGTCCGGATGGGGCCGGACGGGCCGGAGACCCCGCGGCCGTCCGACGAGGATCCGTACGCCGATGAAGATGCACCCGACGATGGACGAGCACGGAGTGATCACGCGACAGAGCTGACCCGACCCACTCGGATCGCGCCGGAAAGCATCCTGTGTGGGCGATTCGTCTGCATCGCCCAAGTCGCCCGAATCAGGTACACGGAAGGGCGACTTGCCCGGATTCCTCCGCCGGGCCCCGAACCCGTGATGTGAGTCACCTCGACGCGGTCAACATCATTTCCCTGACGGGGCCGATTCCCTTTTCCCGGAAAGAAAGTTGGCTTTCCCGCGAAGGTGCTTTCATGGTCATTTTCCGGACCTATACCGAGAAGTCGATCTCCCGGTGGAATTCAAGCCTTGTTCCGGCCCCGCGGACTCGCCTACGGTCACCCTCACTCCCGGTGGCCCAATGCCGATTCCGGCCGCCGCCCGGGCTCTCCCGTACCCCCCACGTGAGGAATTCCGCCATGCCCGCAAAGGCGAAGCACCGTCGGCCGAAGCAGCACCCGATCGCCCGCAAGCTGGCCTTCGCCGGCACCGGGAGCGCGGCCCTCGCCCTTCCGCTGATCAGCGCGACCACCGCCGGTGCGGCCGTCGCGCAGCCGGCCGCCGTGTCCGCCGCCACCATGTCCGCGGTGGCCCCCGCCGCCGCTGTGACCGTGGAAAAGGCCGCCCTGCCCGTCACGTATTCCGTGGTCGGCGGCGACACCCTTTCCAAGATCGCCGTGGAGCATTCCGTGAGTGGCGGCTGGCAGGCCCTCTACGAGGCGAACCGGAGCGCCATCGGCGCCAACCCGTCGATCATCCGGCCCGGCCTCAAGCTGACCATCGGCACGGCGGCGAAGGCGGCGGCGGCCAGGGCCAAGGCGACGGTCGCCAAGCCGGTCACGGCGTACGGCAACAACCTTGACGGCTGGATCCGGCAGTCGCTGGACATCATGGCGAAGCACGGTATTCCCGGGAGCTACAACGGAATTCACCGCAATGTGATGCGGGAATCCTCGGGCAATCCGCTGGCCATCAACAACTGGGACTCCAACGCGGCGGCCGGCATCCCCTCCAAGGGGTTGCTCCAGGTCATCGACCCGACTTTCCGCGCCTACCACGTGCCCGGTACGTCCCTGGACTCGTACGACCCGGTCGCGAACATCACCGCCGCCTGCAACTACGCGGCCGCCCGCTACGGCTCGATCGACAACGTCAACGGCCCGTACTAAAAACCCGGCTGGAACCCGCCGGGGCCCCGGCGGGACCCCGGCTGGAACGCGGCGGGGCCCCGCTTGGAGGCCCCGCCAGCACTGCGTCAGGTGCGGACGACCTTCTTGATCTTGCCGTCGATTCCGGCGAGGACGTATCCGCCCTGGCCGTAGTCGTCACTGAGGTAGGGGCGCATGCACGGGACCTGGTCCATCATCCAGGGCTCGACGATGACATAGCGGGAAGTGGGTTTCGGGACGTCGAGTTCCTTCTGGGACTGCTCCAGCAGCGCGGGCAGGGCGTCCCAGTTGACCGTGGCCATGTCGATGAGCGGTTCCCCCTCCTCGACGGTGCCGTCGGGGCCGGTGCGTTCGGCCTCTCCGTTGCGGTATTCCCAGGAGTCGACGGTCTTGGCCCCGGGGGCGGTGGGGATGGCGGCGAGCACGTATCCGTCGTAGATCCGCAGGTCCACGAAGGTGGTGGTGCCGGCCTTCTCCTTGAGCGCCGCCAGGGCGGTACGCACATTGGCGGGGGTGAGCATGCTGCCCTTGGGGGCGGTTGCGGCGGGGCCGGTGGTGGCTTGCCGGTTGCCGCTGCCTGCGCTCGTCTTCGGGGTGGCGGGGGCGGAGATGGTCGTGGTGCCGCCGCCCTTCGCGTCCGTGGTGGAACCGCCGTGCTTGTCGGGCAGCCACTGGACGATGCCGATCGTCCCGCCGACCAGGGCCACCGTGACGAGGCCGGCGAGCAGCGCCGGGCGGCGGCGCGGGGTGCCCGGAGCCGGGACGGGATTCGGGGTCGTGATCGCGTACGGGGAACCGCCGCCCGGGGTGAAGGGGTGGGGCGTCGCGAAGAGTTGAGGGGCCGCGTAGGGCTGTGGGGCCGGCGGGCCGTACTGGCCCAGAGACGCCGGGGGCGTGGTCGGCGTGGCACCGGCAAGAGCACTGCTCGCGTTCCGGAGCAGCTGTTCCAGCTGCTCCGCGTCGGGCCGCGCGGCCGGGTCCCGTACCAGCAGCCGTTCCAGTACGGGCGCCAGCGGGCCGGACCGCACCGGCGCCGGGATCGGCTCGTCGAGCACGGCGACCACGGTGGCCAGGCTCGTGGCCCGGCGCAGCGGATGGACCCCCTCCGCAGCCACGTACAGCAGCATGCCCAGCGACCACAGGTCGGAGGCGGCCAGCCCCTCCTCACCGCGCACCCGCTCGGGCGCGATGTACTCCGGCGAGCCGATCAGCACACCGGTGGAGGTGAGCGCGGTCGACCCGTGCAGCGCCGCGATGCCGAAGTCCGTGAGCACCGCCCCGCCATCGGGCCGCAGCAGCACGTTGGCCGGTTTCACATCCCGGTGGAGCACCCCCTCGGCGTGCGCCGCCCGCAGCGCGGACAGCACGTCGAGGCCGAGCCGCAGCACGTCCTCGACCGGCATCGGGCCGGCCGCCAGCCGGTCGTGCAGGGAGCCCCCCTTGACCAGCTCCATCACGATCCACGGGTGCCCGTCCACACCGTCGGCCGGCTCGACGATGTGGTGGATCGTCACCACGTGCGGGTGCGCGAGGCGAGCGAGCGCCCGGGCCTCGCGGACGGCGCGCTCGCGCAGCTGGACGGCCAGCCCGGGCTGGGCGGCGGCGGTCGCCGGGTCCGGCGGGCGCACCTCTTTCAGTGCGACATCGCGATGCAGGGCGATGTCGCGGGCGCGCCACACCGTGCCCATGCCTCCGGCGCCCAGGGGGCTGATCAGTTCGAAGCGGCCGTCGACCAGCTGTCTGCCGGCCTCACTCTTGTCCATGGCCGGTCATCGTAGGGTCCGCCGGTGTCAGCAGCGGCGGCGGTCCACCGTCAACGTGCCCTGGGCGGTGCCCACCGTACGGTCGTAACAGCCGCCGGGCACATCGGACCCGTACAGCCGGTAGCGCGCCGAGGTGGTTCCGACGGCGTGCCGCTGGTCGCGCGGCACGTTGGCCGTGTAGGCGGCGTCGCCCGAGTAACGGTCGTCGAGCCGGGACCGGTCCAGCGGGTGGCCGCCGCGCAGGGTGACGGTGTCCGCGCGGTCGCCGAGGGAGAGGACGGTGCGCAGCCGGTCCCCCGCTCCGAGGGTGGTTTCGCCGTCCATGGTGTACGTGCGCTGGGTTCGGGTGGTGGTACCGCCGCGGGTCGCGGTCTCCTCGTCGGTCCAGGTGCCGGTGAGCGCGTCCAGGTTCTCGCCGTCGGTCCAGCGGTGTACGGAGGTGTGGTGGACGGCCCGGGTGATGGTGGTGGCCACCCGGCCGTGGGAGGTGTCGAGGTGGCCCGCCACGGTCAGCCGGTGCCCGCCCTCGGTGTCCAGACGGTGTTCGGCGCCCGGCGTCCAGCGGGAGGAGTTGGCCGGTTCGCTCTCCTCGTGCCGGGTCAGGGCTCCGGTGACGACCTCGCGGGCGTCGTCCTGCCACAGCAGCAGGTTCCCCGGGGTGTTCCAGCCGCTCTGCCCGGCCGGGACTCCGGCGACGGACACCTCGATCCGGTGCGGGCGGCCGTCGTTGAGGAGCGCGGCGTAGGGGGTGAGGTCGTAGACGATGGGCCGGACGTCGAAGGCGCGGGGCCCTGGGGTCACGTACCAGAGAAACGGGTTGGACCAGCCGCCGGTCCAGACGGTCGGGAAGGGCGCGGCGAGGCCGGCGAGCTGTCCGTCGACGGAGATGCGGACCTCGCGGTAGGGGCCGTCCGCGGCCTTGCAGGAGTACGGGGCCGCGTCCGGGGTGGTCATGTACCAGTACTCCTCGCAGCCGCCTCCCGAGCCGGTCGCGTACACCTCTGCGAGGAGCCGCTCGGTGTTGCGCGGGGTGGTGACGGCGGGGGTGGTGAGCGGGAGCACCCGGTCAGGGGTCTCCGGGGCCGAGGTGCGGCCCTCGGCGGCGTAGAAGGTGAGCGTGACCTTGACGTCGATGACACCGGTGTAGGTGTCGTTGACGACGTTGCCGATGAGCATTTCGACGGACTGCGGGCTGCTGAGGGTGTCGCGGTAGTGGGTGACGTCCTTCTCGACGGACCAGGTGATGCCGTCCGGCGAGGGCTCGGGGGTGGAGGTGTGGAAGATCTGGACGCCGCCCACGGAGAGGTGACCGAGGCGGTCGTACTGGCGGCCCTTGACCTTGCCTTCGAGCCGGAGCACCACTTTGGCCCAGCCGCCGGTGCCGCATCCCGCGGGGGGTGTGTAGCTCCCCTGGTACGGGGTGTAGTCGCGGAACTGGGCCTCGGCGAGGGTCACCTCGCAGGACCGGGTCGCGGGGCGCGCGATGGGCGGGGCCGCGGTGAGGGGGTCGTGCCAGTCGGTCCCGAACTCGGCGGGCGGGGTGTCGGGCTTCCCGGACTCGGTGGTCACGGCGGCCGCGGTGGGCCGGCCGGTGGCGTCGAGGAGCCCGGGGATGCCCGTGGCGCCGGAGGGGCCGGCCGCGCCCGCGGGTCCCGCGGCGGCCAGAGTGCCTGCGGCCAGCGCGAGCGCGCCGAGCAGGCCCATGATCCTGTGTCGTCTCATGGGCCCGCAGTGAAACCCGGCCCGCCCGGGCGGCGCCAGCCCTCGCGGCCCGGCAGCGGCTGAATCTCGCCCCTCCGGACAGGCGCTCACCCCCTGGGCGGGGCCGGTTCGAGGTCCGGTGGTTCCGTCGGGGCGGCGTGGGGTCAGGCTGTGGCGGGGAGGACGACCACGCCGTCTTCGTCGGCGTGCACGGTGTCGCCGAGGCGGAAGGCGGGGCTCGGTCGCGGGAGTTGCGGACGGTTCTCGGCCGTCGGTTTTCAGCTGCGGCGGGTCCGCGAAAGGACGAAGGTGGTGGCGAGGGTGGCCGCGGCGACAACGCCGACGCCGACCCCTGCTGCCATGAAGCCGCCGCGGGAGCGGTAGGAGAGCACCGACAGGGTCGACTGGGCGGACAGCGCGGAGCCCGTGCTCAGCCAGGACGCCGCGGAGCCGAGCGACAGCGCCGAGCCGATGGAGGCGGCCGAGAGCGCGGATCCGATCGAGCCGACGGACAGGACGCTGCCGACCGAGCCGATGGAGAGCACCGAGTCCACCGAACCGATGGACAGCACCGAGTCCTTGGAGCACAGGGAAAGATACGATCCGTCAGCCATGTGAATCATGCTGCCACACGGGCGATCGGCGGGGCGGGAGGAGCGGCGGGAGCGGTGAGCGGGGCGACGGGCGGCGTCCGGGTGAGCAGCAGTACCCCGCGCGCGGCCGCGAAGGCGCCGGCCACGGCCAGCAGGATGCCCAGCGCACCGCCCTGGAGGCGTTCGCCGAGCAGGACCATGCCGATGGCGGCCGCAGCAAGCGGATTGGCCAGGTTCACCACGGCCAGGGGCGCCCCGAGGCCGCCCCGGTAGGCCCGCTGCGACAGCAGCATCCCGCCGACCGCGAACACCACGACCAGCAGGGCCACCGTGACCACCCGGAGGCTGATCAGGGCGCCCCCGCGGCCACCCGCGACAGCCACGGTCTGGGTCAGGGCGGAGGCGACCGCGGAGGCCAGCCCGGACGCGGTGGCGTGCCGGAGCCCGGAGCGCGTGTCCCTGCGTACCGTCAGCAGCGTGATCACGGCGGCGGTGGCTCCCGAGACGGCGAGCGCCTCGGCCAGGGTGAGGGTGTCGTCGGGGGCGGGGCCGGAGGCGGGGAGCAGCAGCAGGCCGAGCCCCACGACGGTGGCCAGGGTGCCGCGCCACTCGGTGGCCGCGACCCGGCGCCCGGCTCCGCGCGCCCCCAGCGGCACGGCGGCCACGAGGGTGAGCGCACCGAGCGGCTGGACCAGGGTGAGGGGGCCGTAGCGCAGGGCCGCGGCGTGCAGCAGCGCGGCGGCGGCGTTCAGCCCGGCCGACCACCACCAGGCGCCGGAGCCGAGCAGGTCCTTGGCGCTACGGGCGACGGCACGCCGGGCGAGCCGCTCCTGGGCCACGGCGGCGGCGGCGTAGGTCGCGGCGGAGGCGAAGCAGAGCAGCACGGCGAGGGCGGTGGCGTTCACCGCCCGGCCCCAACGATGACGGGGGCGGCCGGACCTGCCCCTGCGCTGACGGCGGCGGACGGGCCCGCCCCGGAAGCGACGGCAGCAGACGTGTCCGTCCCCGAGGCCACGGCAACGGACAGCTCAGCCCCAGTAGCCGTGGCAGATGGGGCGGCGTGGGCAGGCGCATCGGCAAAGGCGGCCGCGGCAGCGACAGTGGCAGCGGGCACGAGCTCAGTGCCCCCAGCAGCAGGCCCATCGACGGCCCCACCCGGGCGCGGGAGGCCGCGCACGGCCTCGGCGGCGCGGACGGCGGGCCGCAGGACGCCCCGCACACCCGGGGCACTGCGCACCGCAGGCCGCAGCACCCCCCGCACCCGCGACTCCCCGCCAACCGCAGGCCGCGGTACGAACAGCAGGGCTCCGCCCAGCAGCACGGTGGCCACGATCGCGTCGAGCCAGTAGTGGTTGGCCGTGCCGACGACCACGAGCAGCGTCACGAGCGGGTGCAGCAGCCACAGGGCGCGCCACCTCGACCCGGTTGCGGCGATCATCCCGAGGGCCAGCATCAGCGCCCAGCCGAAGTGCAGCGAGGGCATCGCGGCGAACTGGTTGGCCATGGTGTCGGCGGCCGGGGCGGCGCCGTAAACGGTGGGTCCGTAGACCTGCCCGGTGTCCACCAGCCGCGCGGTGTCGAGCATCCGCGGGGGTGCCAGGGGGAAGGTGAGGTGCAGGGCCAGGGCGGCTCCCGTGAGGACGGCGAGCCCCCGGCGGGCCCACAGGTAGTGGGCGGGGCGGCGTAGGTAGAGCCAGACCAGGAAGAGCGCGGTGGCGGGGAAGTGCACGGCCGCGTAGTAGGTGTTGGCGGTGTGGATGACGGCGTCCCCGTGGAGCAGCAGCCGCTGTACCGCGCCCTCGCCGGGCAGGTGCAGGGCTCGCTCGGCGTCCCAGACCCGGGCGGCGTTGCGGAAGGCCTCGTCGGTGCGGTCCGTCGAGAGCGTCCGGCCG
Organism: Streptomyces sp. ISL-87; assembly: GCF_018614095.1. Classification (GTDB taxonomy): domain Bacteria; phylum Actinomycetota; class Actinomycetes; order Streptomycetales; family Streptomycetaceae; genus Streptomyces. The sequence goes on from NZ_JAGGOY010000061.1 coordinate 119,997, forward strand.
GCCTTGTAGACGGTGAACAGGCCCGCGACGAGCAGCAGCTCGCGTATGAGGCGGCGCCGCTCGCCCTTGGGCCCGCGTGGTGGCCCGGCAGGTGTCGTGTGGGAGGTCATCCCCCGTCCTTCTTCCTGTACAAGCCCCGCCTCTGGTGCATGCGGGGCTGATGGAGCGGCCGGTGCGCGCCAGCGGCTTCCGGGCATCCGGGCCGCGCGCCCATCGACACGCCAGTGTATCGATACATTCGCGTATCGATACGCGGGTGTACCGATACGCTTGCGTTCCCGTACACTTTTCACATCCGACTCGAGCCGCAGAGGAGAGCCGCCCCATGACGTCGACGCAGACGCCGACCGCCGCGCGCCGCTCCAAGATCAGCCCGGAGCGGGTGCAGGAGTTCTACGAGGCCGTCCTGGAGCAGCTGCGCGAGCACGGCTACGAGGCCCTGACCATGGAGGGCATTGCCGCCCGGGCCTGCTGCGGCAAGTCCACGCTCTACCGCCAGTGGAAGACCAAGCCACAGCTCGTCGCCGCCGCCCTGCGCGCGAACCGGCGTGGCACGCTCGCCGCCGTGGACACCGGCACCCTGGCGGGCGATCTGCGCGAGGCGGCCCGGATCGCGGCGGGCACCTCGGGGCGTGACACCCTGCTGACCCAGGCCCTCGGGCGCGCCGTGCTCAGCGACGAGGAGCTGCAGGCGGCACTGCGCGAGGCGCTGGTGGAGCCGGAGCTGGCGGCGTTCGACGCAATGGTGGAGCGGGCCGTGGCCCGGGGCGAGATCCCCGCGAACCACCCCGCCGTGGAGTTCCTGCCGGCGCAGCTGATGGGCGTGCTCCGGATCCGCCCGGTACTGGAGGGGCGGTACGCCGACGCCGACTACCTGGTCCGGTTCGTCGACGCGGCCCTGCTTCCCGCGCTCGGGCTCAGCCCCTAGAACCGGCGGGCCGCCGTTTCCGATGACCGGACGGCGACCTGCCCGCGCTGCCTCGTGGGGACGGCGGCAGCGCGCCACCCGGACCGGGCGGCGACCACTCGCCTGACGAGTGGCCGCCGCCCGATCTGTGCGGGCCGGATGTCAGCGGACCCGGGACCGGCCGGAGTCAGGCCCGCAGGGCGCCCATGGTCCGGACGAACTCCTCCGGGTCGTTGTCGAATCCGCGCACGTCGGCGTCCAGCGTCCAGCCGCCCTCGGCATCACGGGTGAACTCGGCGACCGTGGCCGCCGTGGCGCCCGGGACGACGGTGAAATCACTTTCGGCGAGGTCGGTGTGGCCCTCGCGGATCCGCAGTCCGGTGCCGGCGATGTCGGCGAAGGTTTTCGTACGGTCACCACCGCCCGCGTCGTGGATCACGGCGTCCTGGATGACCACGCCCACCACCACCCGCCCCAGCTCGGGCGCCAGCCTGTTCAGTTCGAGGGTCATGACCTCGTCGTAGCCGAACCCCTGCCCGGTGCGGCTGTCCCGGTTGAGGGTGATGGTGCCGTCGGGCGCGCGGCTGCCGAAGTGCACGACGTAGACGGGCTCCCCGTACGGGTCCTGCGTACCGTAGACCGCGGCGAGTATGTCCAGGTCGTTGGCCGGGGTGCCGACCGGGCTGGGGTCCCACCGCAGCGAAATCTCCACCTTGGCCAGGCTCTTGCGTACTCCGCTCACCGAACTCCCCCTCCGTGTGCCGGGTGTTGCCCGGCCATGCTGTCATGCGGCCGCGGTCACGGCGCGGCCGACCGCATGTTCCCGGCCAGCGCGGTCACCGTCCGAGGTCGACCCGTACGGTCTCCACCCAGCCCGGCGGCTGCGGAGCGTCCGCCCCGATCAGGGCGGCGACCAGCCGGCAGGACGGTGTCTCGTCCGGCCACGGCGTGTACCCGTCGGTCAGCACGACGACGATGTTCGGCCGGTCGGGCATGGCCAGCGCGGCGGTGATGCCGACCCGCATGTCTGTGCCGCCGCCTCCGGCCAGCGCCACCTGCTCGGTACTGGTCACCCGGGTCACGGCGTGTACGTCGGCGTCGCAGGCCAGTACGGCGACCCGGTTGCCGCGCACCCCCACCTCGCGCAGGACACCGGTGACTTCGCCGAGTGCCGCGGCGAGTTCCTCCTCGCCCATCGACCCCGAGGTGTCGATGACGATCGCCACCCGCGGCAGCGGCCTGCGCAGGCTGGGCAGCACCACACGGCCGCCCATCGCCGGGGTGCGGCGCGAGGGGCGGCGGTACGTGTAGTCCACCGCGCCGCCCGCCCAGGCCGCGGCCTCCCGTACCGCGCCGGACAGCGCCCGGCGCCAGTCGACGGTGGGCTCCAGCAGTTCCTCCGCCCAGCGCTGCCAGCCGGCCGGGAGCGAGCCCCGGGTGCGCTGATGGGCCCGCATGGCCTGGGCGGTCTGCCGGCGCAGGGCATCCGCCTCCACGGGGCTCAGCCGGGCGGGGCCCTCGCCCTCGCCGAGCTCCCAGGGCATCGGGGTGCCGTGCGCTCCCGAGCCGCAGTCCACGGCGTGCGGCGGCGTGGCCGGTATCGCGGGCAGGTAGCTCTCGAACATCCCGCCCGTGGGCAGGCCGAAGAGCTTCGGTTCCATCCGCCCGGCCGGCAGCGCCAGCCCGTCGGCGAGGAGGTCGTCGTTGATCTCGCAGTCCTGCGCGATGTTGATCCGGACCGGGTCGCTCTGGTCGGCGGCCGGGAGCAGGTCGGCCCGCTCGTGGTGGCCGCGCAGCAGGTGCGCGACCTCGTGGACCCACACCCCGGCCAGTTCCGTGACCGGCGTCGCCTCGACGAAGGCCGGCGACACGTAGCAGCGCCAGTGCCGGTCGACGCCCATGGTCCGTACGCCCGCGGCGGGGACCACCGTCAGCGCGTACAGGGCGGAGGCCAGGTAGGGGCGGGCCTCCGCCGCCTTGTAGCGGGCGGCCAGCAGCTTGGCGCGGTCCAGGCGCACAGCGGGGCTCGTGTCCACAGCCGGGTTCCGGCCCATGGGCGAGTGCCGGCCCATGGGCGAGTGCCGGTCCACGGACGGGTTCCGGTCCACGGACGGGTTCCGGTCCACGGACGGGTTCCGGTCCACGGACGGGTTCCGGTCCACGGACGGGTTCCGGTCCACAGGCGGGTTCCGGTCCACGGACGGGTTCCGGTCCACAGGCCGGCGTCAGCCGCTGCCCGGCAGCGCGCCCGCGAGCTGGAGCAGCTCCACGAAGGCGTCGATCCCGGCGGGCACCGGCCAGTCCAGGTCGCGCATCGCGGCGAGGTCGGCGGCCGCCCGTGCGGCCACGTCGGGCACACCGGCGTCCACGGCCTTGGCCAGCACCGCCCAGCCGGCCTCCCAGCGGGGCCGGGTGAGCTCGCTCTGGACGGCCGCGACCACGGCGATGAGGAAGGCGAGCTGGCGGTCACCGCGCTCGGGCAGCGCGAAGGCGTCCGGGTCGGCCAGTACCCGGTCCGGGTCGGGCAGGTCGAGGTGTTCCAGGTACGAGAGCAGCTCGATGCCGGCCGCCTCCCCGACGGCCCCGGTGAGGGCGGCGGCCAGCGCCTCGCGGCCCGCCCCGGCCGCGTACCCGGTGGCCAGCAGCCGCAGCGCCATCTCCCAGGTGCGCGGCGAGGGCCAGGCCCGGCCACGGCCCTCGGCCTCCTTCGGCATGTGGTGGACGAGGCCCGGCCGGGCGGTCAGGAAGCCGGAGATCGTGCCGCGGGCCCGGGCCGCCGCACCGGAGACCCGGGCCGGGTCGACGGCGGGGATGGCCACCTCGGGCCAGGTGCCGGCCATGCCGCGCGCCACGGTGCGCGGGTTGTGTGTCCAGTCGAGGTGCACGAACCGGTTGGCCAGCGGCGGGCTGAGGTGCCAGCCGTCGGCCGCGCTGGACGGCGGATTGGCCGCGGCCACGATCCGTACCGCCTCGGGCAGCACGAGACTGCCGACCCGGCGCTCCAGCACCACCCGCAGCAAGGCGGCCTGCACGGCCGGCGGGGCGGAGGACAACTCGTCGAAGAACAGCAGCCCGTGGCCGGTGCGGGCGAGGCGTACGGCCCAGTCCGGCGGGGCCATCGGGACGCCGGTGGTGGCGGGGTCGTCGCCGACGATGGGCAGCCCGGCGAAGTCGGAGGGCTCGTGGACGCTGGCGATGACCGTCTCCAGCTCGACTCCGAGGGCGGCGGCGAGCTGCTCCATGCCGGCGGACTTGCCTATGCCGGGTTCACCCCAGAGGAGGACCGGCTGATTGGCCGTCACGGCCAGGGCCAGTGCCTCCAGTTGGGGGTTGGCGGCGGGCTCGGTACGGGTGGACCGCAGCCGGGCGCTCAGCGCGTCGGCGGCGGCCAGGGCGCGCGGGGCCTGCGTCGGGGCGCTCATGCGGCGTCGTCCTCGTCGTCGTCTTTCTCGTCCGCGGCGGCGTCGTCGACGTCGTCCTCGTCCGCGGCGTCGTCCTCGTAGCCGTCCTCGTCGTCCTCGTCGTCCTCGCGCTCCTCCATGTACTCGTCCCACCAGTCGGCGCCGATGTCGGGGAACTCCTCATCCACCCGGCGCCGTAGGAAGGCCAGATCGGTGCGCTTGTAGCGGCGGATCTCCTGGGACAGGGACAGGTCCATCTCGTCGACGACGTCGATCCGGGAGCCGGCCGCGAGGAGGGCCCGGACGAGGTCCGCCGAGCCTCCCCAGTGCACCGCCGACAGCAGCGGTGTGCGCTGCGCCGAGTCCTTCGCCTCCAGGTCGAGTCCGGCGGCCAACAGCCGTGGCAGGAGCGCCCGGTGGTCGAGCTGGTGCAGTACGTGCAGCAGCCCGCGCCGCCTTGAGTCCCGGATCCGGGGGTCCACGCCGGCGTCCAGCATGGCCACCACACCCGGCGTGTCCCCGTGCTGGGCGCGCAGGAACAACTCCTGCCGCTGCGCCCGCAGGGCACGCGGCAGCCGGCCCTCACCGGAGACCCAGCTCTCCTGCACGGCGAAGCAGCCCGCTACCGCGCCGCCGAACGCCCGCATCGCACGCTCCCGTTGCTGCTCCTCGGGGGTGTGCGGCAGGTCGAGTACGCCGCGTCGCGAGCGGACTTCGTGCCACCCGCCGCGGCACCGTACCCGTACGGGCTCGGGCTCGCCCGGGCCGGCCGGGAGGATCGCGGGTCCGGCGTCCGGGAAGAGGGCGGCGGCGACCAGCGGGTGCAGCTCGCGCGGGGTGATCCGGCCGGTCCGCACCAGTTCGAGGTCGGGCAGGCGCTGCCAGGCGTACTGCGGCAGCGGCACGCCCTGCCGCTGGTTCCACTCGATGACCTGGGCCCGGATCGGGCCGTCCGGGCCGGCGCCGACCGGCTCCAGCAGGATGACGCGGTAGCCCGGGCTGAACCGGAACCGGTCGCCTGCGCCGGCTGCCGCGAGCCGTCGTACCTCGGACCTCAGGCGGGTGAGATCGAAGGCGGTGCCCGCCAGTACGGCCTCGGGGTCCACGGCGCCGTGATAGGTCGGCGGCGTGGGCGCGGTCAGGTCCCGCTCGATGCCCGCCGCCGCGTAGGCCTCGGCGATGTCACCGCGGGCGTGCAGGACGCTGACCCACTCGGCGTGCCCGGCGGAGTCGGCCGCGCCGGGGTCGGCGTCAGGCAGCTCGTCGGGGCCGAGCGGGGTCCCGTCCGGGCGGAAGAACGGGAGCCGGCCCGAGCCGCCACCGAATCGCTCGCGCAGTTCGGCGCTGCGACGGGCGTCCCAGAGCGGACGGGCCGTGGTCCAGTCCTCCACGCTGATGCTGTAGTACGGCCGCTGCTGTTCCTTCGGGTCGACAGGCGCACACTGCATCCGCAGCCGCTGCGATCCCTCGATCATCGGAGTGGTGGTGACGGACAGCACCGGTGCGTCGGCGGTGGCGCCGTAGGTGGCGAGCAGGATGCGGCGGTCGGGGGTGAGCGTGGTGCGGCCGCCCAGCACCCGGGGCAGATGCCAGCGCAGCAGGTCCGGGGCGAGGTGGCGGAGGTCGTCCTCCACGGCCTCGGCAACGGCCGCCCCGTGCCGGGCCGCCAGACCGGGCAGGTCGAACGCGATGTCCACGGCGGCGCTCGCACAGGCCGCCCGCCAGTCCCCGGCCAGCCGGTGTGCGGTGGCCTGCTCGATCATCCAGCCGGGCACGGCGTGGCGGCGGATCCGCTGCCAGGCCGGGCCGTCCGCCCGCAGGAAACCGCCCGGGAGTTCGGTGTGCGGGCTCACCGGTACACGCTCCCGATGGCGCGCAGGTCGGGGTGGGTGGCCCGGGCCGGGCGCAGTCGTTCGGTGAAGGAACGCTTCACCCGGCGGGGCAGGCCGGGCCCGAGGCCGACGTACTCCAGCGGGGAGTCGGCGGGGAGTGCGGCCAGCAGGCTTTTCGCGCCGCGCCCGGTGAGTCCGGTGTGGCGCAGCTCCAGGCGGCGCAGCGGGCTGCCGGGCAGCGCGGCGGCCAGGGCGTACGCGCCCTCGTCCCCGGTGGTGTTGCCGGTGGAGCCGAGGCTGCGCTCGGACATCGCCCGCCCCAGGTCCAGTGTTTCGATGCCGCCGAGGGCGTCGGCGAGGGCTTGGGCACCGGCCGGGCCGATGCCGTTGCCGCCGAGGCCGAGGCGGACCGGGCGGTCGGGATCGGCAGCCGCCGCGGCGGCGAGGATCGCGGCGCCCTCGTCGCCGAGGTGGTTGGCCGGGAGGTACAGCTCACGGACCCCGGCCTCACGTATCAGCGCGGCGAGCAGGGGCGCGGTGTCGGCGGTGAGGCCGTTGCCGCCGAGGAAGAGCCGTTCCAGGGGTGCTTCGCGCCGGGTGAGGGCGTCGAGGAGGATCCGTACGCCCTCGGGGCCTATGCCGGTGTTGACGAGGTCGAGCGTGCGCAGGGTGCTGTTGCGGCGCAGCAGGGCGGCGAGTGTGCGGGCGCCGTCCTCGAAGACCGGGTTCCGCTTGAGCCACAGGGCCCGGACGGTGGTGTCGTCCGCGAGGGCGCCGGCGAGGGCGGTCACGCCGTCGGGGCCGATGCGGTTGCAGCCGAGGTAGAGGGTGTGCAGGCCGTGTTCCCCGGTGAGGGTCCCGGCCAGGATGCGGGCGCCCCGGTCGCCGATGGCGTTGGTGCCGAGCAGCAGGTGGCTGGCGTGCGCGGAGGCGGCGGCGGCCGGCAGCAACCGGGCCGCGCCGGCCGGGCCGAGGCCCTGCTTGCACAGGTCGACGCGGCCGTCCGCGCGCAGCGTGCCGAGCGGGAACTCCTCGTCGGCCTCGACCGGTTGGCCCGCCGCGAGCCGCGCCAGCAGCGGGTCGAGCCCGGCCGGATCGGCGAGCGGCAAGTCGGGGTGCTCGATCGCGGGGCACCGTACGGGTGTCGGCTGTGTCATCACCACTCCACCGGTCCTTCGCCGGTGCCCGGCGTCCACAACGATATGAATTCACTACGAAGAAGACGCAAGACCGGTCGGATTCGAACCGACGTCCTCCAGCTCGATGCGTGGGCGCGACGACCTCTGCGCTACGGCCTTGCTGCGGCGATCATACCGGCCCAACGGCCTGAACTCGGTCACCAGTTTGACTCATTTACCCTTCCCGATACGTATGTACGTCACATCGAAGTCGGGACTCCAGAGCTCGCCGTCGGGTGACTGCTCCCAGCCGCCGGTGATCGTGTTGCCTCTGTCGCCGAAGGCGCCGGTGAACCGCTGGTGGAAGCCGGGCGCGGCGCGCCACTGCGTCCACACACCGTCACTCATGTCCGTCCGGTAGGTGCGTGCGACTCCGCGGCCATCGGCGTACAGCGTGGTGAAGTCTCCGGCTGTTTCGTCGTAGCCGGTCACCGACACAGTGGGGAACGGCGCGTTCGCCCCCCATTCGGCGGGGAGAACCGTTTCAGGCCCCACATCCACGCGTTGGACGAGGAAGGCTCCGCCCTCCGTCCACGCGAACTCCGTCCGGACCGGCCCGGCCGTGTGACCGGCGGCCCACATGTCCCACTCGCCCACGAGCACGTCCAGCTGCCGCAGTGCGCTGTGGGGCGTCGGTGGCCGCATCAGGGTTCTCCTCTCCTCTTACCTGTGGCAAGCGCGTGCGTGCTCGCACGTGCGGGAACCGGGGAGGACGCGGACAGGTCACGGGCAGGCCCCGGTCTTCACCTGGTCGGCCAGGGGAGCGAGCCGGGCACGTCCAGCCAGGGCTGCCGGGGCAGCACCACATAGTTCTGCGGGGTGCGCGACAGCTGCCCCGTCCACCGCTCGCCGGAGACGGCGCACACCTTGCCGACCCCGACCTGGAGCGCGGCGGGCACGCTGGACCCCGCGAAGCTCAGCCACATCGCCTCGCGCAGGTATACGGGCAGCATCACCCCGCCCTTCGCCAGCCACTCCGGCGGAACCGTGTCCGGAAAGTCCTCCACCCTCCGCAGCGGGAACTCCCCCCAACCCCGGCGGCAGCGCGTGGGTGCCCGACTCCGGCAGGCGCAATGTCCGGATGAATCGGATCTGCACCCCCTCGCCCAGCAACAGTGCGTTCCCGTCCACCCTTACCGAATCCGCCACCACTGAAGACCCCCCTCGTGCGGCCGTGACCTGAAACCGCCGCAGAATCTCCGGCCGGACCAGATCGTTACCCTCAAGTTTTGCTCAGATCCAGTGACACCACGCCCGTCACCTTCCTAGCTTCCTCATACACGTGCCTTGCCGACCCCGTGGTTCCGCATGTGCCCCACACCCCGCGTTGCCCGCGTGATCCGCGTGTTCCGTGTTTTCCGAGGAAAGAGTCCAGCATGAAGGTTCCCCAGGCCGGTGCGGTCGCCGCAACGATCGCCCTCGTCCTCACGGCCTCCGGGTGCGGTGGAGACGAAGCCAAGGAGCCCCTCGCGATCGGCATCAAGTTCGACCAGCCTGGAATCGGTTTCCGCGAGCAGGGCGGCACGTTCTCCGGTTTCGACGTGGACGTGGCCACGTACATCGCCAAGGAGATGGGCTACAAGCCCTCGGAGATCGAGTTCAAGCAGGTCTACAGCTCCGACCGGGAACTGCTGATCCAGTACAACGAGGTCGAGTTCGTCGCGGCCAGCTACTCGATCAACGACAAGCGCAAGGAGAAGGTCGACTTCGCCGGCCCCTACTTCGTCGCACACCAGGACCTGCTGGTCCGCGCCAACGAGACCGGTATCGCCAAGGCCGAGGACCTCAACAGCAAGCGGCTGTGCTCGGTCACCGGCTCCACCTCGGCGGAGAACGTCAAGAAGAACCTCGCCCCGAAGGCGAGCGTGCTGGAGCTCGGCGGCTACTCGGAGTGCCTCATCGCCCTTCAGGACGGCCTGGTCGACGCCATGACCACCGACAACTCCATCCTGGCCGGATACGCGGCCAAGAAGGGCAACGAGGGCAAGTTCAAGCTGGTCGGGCTGAGCCTGAGCAACGAGAACTACGGCATCGGCCTCAAGAAGGGCGACAAGGAACTCCAGAAGAAGATCAACGCCGCCCTCACCAAGATGGTCTCGGACGGCTCGTGGGACGCGGCCGTGGAGAAGAACTTCGGCTCGGCCAACTACAAGAACGAGCCCGCCCCCCTGGTCACAACGGGCAGCTGACGATCGTCGAGGCGGTGGCGGGGTCCGACCAGTCGGCGTCGAACCGGGCGTTGACGACGTAGAGCCGGCCCCCGTACATCGCCGCCGTGGTGGGCTCGTCGAAGCGCGGGTCGGTGATCTGCCTGACGAACCGGGCCCGCCGCCCGTCCCCGTCGAGCGTGAACACGTCGATGGCGTAAGCCCAGTTGCGTACCACGTACAGCGTGCGGCCGAGCACCACCAGGCCGTCGCCGTTGCCCACCGCCCCGCCGTCGAGCACGGTCCGGGTGGCCCTGCCGGTGCGCGGGTCGACGCGGAACAGCGCCTGGACGTTGTCGTTCACCACCAGCAGCGCCCGGCCGTCCGGGGTCCGCTCGATGCCGTTGGCGCCCCAGTACTGGCCGCCGGGCGGGGTCGGGGCCCATTCGCCGCCGAGCGCCAGCGGCCGCGGGGCGGAGCCGGCGCCGGTCAGGTCCCGGCCGGCGGGCAGGAAGTGCAGGACGTCGTTGAAGGAGTCGGTGAACCAGGCCCCGCCGCAGCCGACGATGACGTCGTTGATGAAGGTGGCGCCGGTCGCGACCTGGTGGGCGGCCAGGACCCGGCCGTCACCGGCATGGACGACGCGGATCTGCCCGCCCGTACCGCCCGCGACGAGCAGCCGGCCGTACGTGTCGAACTTGAGGCCGGCCGACATCGCGCCCTGGCCCGGGCTGGGGCTGACGATGCGGCCCGCTCCGGTGGCGAGATCGGCGCGGTAGATCGAGCCGTCGATCAGCGAACCCGTGTAGGCCGTGCCCCTGGGCGAGATGGCGATGCCCTCGGGCTGGAAGCCGGGCGGGGTGGCGATCGCGTCGGGCCGGCCCGCGGCGGGCTGCGCCCGGGCGAGCGGGGCGAGCGGTCCGGCGAGCGCGGCGGCGCCGAGGGCGGCGGCCGCGCCGATGAATCCGCGTCGGCCCAAGGCCCTGGTCGCGCCGGTCTGTTCGGCCGGTCCGGCCGGTCCGGCCGAGCGGGTTGATCCAGTCGATCGAGTCGATCCAGTCACGGTGATGACCTTCCAACTGCCCTGAAAACACCATCGGTTGACCCGCCCACCTCAACACATCCCCCGCGTCCCGTCAGTCCCGGATCCGGACACTTCACAAGGGAATGAGGAGCTTCCACTTCGCGGCGGCGGACAACGCGGACAACAGCGGCCGTGACCCCCGCTCCAGGAGCCACGGCCGTGTGCACGATGGTGCCGGGCGTTCGAAGCCGGGCCTCAGGCCAGCGGCGCCTTGCCGCGCAGCACCTTCAGGAACTCCCGCATCCAGGCCGAGTGGTCGGGCCACGCCCTGGCCGAGACCAGCGTGCCGTCGACCACCGCCTCGGAGTCCTCGTACGCGGCACCGGCCGCCTTCATGTCCAGCTCCAGCGCCGGATAGGCGGTGACCCGGCGGCCGTCCAGCCCGCCGGCCGCCGCGGTGATCAGCGGGCCGTGGCAGATCTGCGCGACCGGCTTGTCGGAGTCGGTGAAGGCCGACAGGATCCGCCGCACCTCCGGGTCGTTGCGCAGGTACTCCGGCGCCCGGCCGCCCGGCACCACCAGTGCCGCGTAGTCCTCGGTGACGACGTCGGCGAAGGCGAGGTCGGCGGGCCAGGTGTAGCCGGGCTTCTCGGTGTAGGTGTCGAAGCCGTCCTCGAAGTCGTGCACCACGAACCGCAGTTTCTTCACCGAAGGCGCCGCGATGTGGACCTCGTACCCTTCCTCGCGCAGGCGCTGGTAGGGGTAGAGGACTTCCAGCGACTCCGCCGCGTCGCCGGTCACGATGAGGATCTTCACTGCCATGGGCTGCTCCCGGTAGGGCTGTTCATGGTCGGCTCGGCCCCCGCTGGGGCCCCCGCTACCGTGCCCGCACCCGGCGTCCGTGCCAAGAGGGCGTCACCCGCATGGCGCAGACGTCAAGGTCGCACGCCGGACACATGGTTTTTACCTGTAGGGCACATGACAATGTGAGCTTGGCTCTGCCACCAGACGCCCCGCCAACTGCCATGGCGGGGGCGGTGTATGTGAAGAGGTATCCCCCACATCATGAGAATCTTCCGCAAAACTCCATGGGCGGTCGGCATCGCCGCCGCGGCCCTGTTCCTCGTACCGGCGGCCGCCTCGGCCGGCCAGCAGCGGACGGCGACTCCCCACGCCGCCGCGGCCACCACCGTGGACGCCTACAGCGCCACCACCTCCGTGGACGACTACTACGCCGCCGCCCAGGGCAAGACCGGCGCCGAGTTGAAGACCGCGCTGCACAACATCATCAAGACCCAGTCCAAGGTGACCTACGACGGCGTGTGGAACGCGCTCAAGGTCACCGACCAGGACCCGGCGAACCCGAACAACGTCATCCTCGTCTACTCCGGCCGCTCCCAGTCGAAGTCCACCAACGGCGGTGACCCCGACGACTGGAACCGCGAGCACGTCTGGGCCAAGAGCCACGGCGACTTCGGCACCGCCACCGGTCCCGGCACCGACCTGCACCACCTGCGTCCCGAGGACGTCACGGTCAACAGCACCCGCGGCAACAAGGACTTCGACATGGGCGGCAGCCCGGTCTCCGAAGCCCCCGGCAGCTACACCGACGCCGACTCCTTCGAGCCGCGTGACGCGGTCAAGGGCGACGTGGCCCGGATGCTGCTCTACATGGCCGTGCGTTACGACGGCGGCGACGGTTTCGCGGACCTGGAGATGAACGACCAGGTCAACAACGGCAGCGCTCCCCTCTTCGGCCGGATCAGCCTGCTGAAGCAGTGGAACCAGATGGACCCGCCGGACGCCTTCGAGCAGCGCCGCAACCAGGTCATATTCGACACCTACCAGCACAACCGCAACCCGTTCATCGACCACCCGGAGTGGGTCAACTCCATCTGGTAACCACGGACGGGAGTGTCGGCGGCCTCCGGGGGTTGGATCGCGCCAGGGCGGGTATTCGCAGGTCAGAGGCTGCGGTCCGCGCCCGGCGGCGGCAGTCCACGGAGGTACGTCGTCATGGATGGAGCCGGACTCTCCGACCGCGAGCAGCGCGCCCTCTCCGCGATCGAAGCCCATCTCAAGGGTGACCGTTCGCTCGACCGGATCCTGCGCTCGGCGCACCGGCGTCACCGCACCGCGGTGGCCTGCCTGCTGGGTGCGGTGACGGTGGCGCTGCTGGTGGCGGCCTCGGTCACCGTGTCGCAGCCCCTGATCTGGGCATTCGCCGCCGCTTGGATCCTGACCGTGTGCACGGCGCTGCCGCTGATCGGCCAGTGGGCTCGTCGCCACTGGCAACTCCGCGACCGGGCGAGCCGCCCGTAGCCCGGGCGGTTCGGCCCGGGGGGCTCACTGCTCGCCGAGTACCATCCACTTTTCCGGGGTGCCCAGCGGCTCGAAGCCCACCTTGGCGTAGACCGCATGGGCGTCCGCCGTGGCCAGCAGGACGCGACGCAGGCCGTACGCCGCCAGGTGGTCGCGGGCCGCGGCGGCCAGGGCGGTGCCGAGGCCCTTGCCACGCGCGCCGGGGGCGACGTAGACATCGCAGAGCCAGGCGAAGGTGGCCCTGTCGGTGACGACGCGGGCGTAGCCGAGCTGGGCGCCCGAGGCGCTGTCGTACACGCCGAAGTTGAGGGAGCCCGCGATGGCCGCGTCCTGCTTCTCACGGCTCCGGCCGAGGGCCCAGTAGGCGTCCTCTGAAAGCCACTGGTGGATCACCTCGGCGTCGAGCCGGGCGGGGTCGGCGGAGATCTCGCAGCCGCCCGGCAACTCGCGGGTGGCGGGAAGTTCACTGTTCATGCACGCATCCAAACAGCGCGGGCATTCGCCCGACCAGTGAATATTCCTAGAGCTGGTCGGCGAGGGCCTTGAACGCGGGCCAGGGCTGTTGCGGCGCCCGGGCGTCCCAGACCTTCTGCGACAGGGCGGCCAGGGGGAGGCGGATGCCGGCCGCGACCTGGGACTGGGTCTGGGCTGCGGAGCGGTCGCACCAGACGGCGAGCCGCGCGCCCAGGATCTGGTCCCCGTACCGCGTGGGCACCGCGCTCGTCCCGCGCAGTACGAGCGGGGTCCACTGCTCGTATATTCGCCGCCCGGTCGGGTACGTGAACTGGTTCGGCTCACCGAGCACGTAGTAGAGGTACTCGTCGTTGAGGTTGACGACCTTCCGGCCCGCGCTGAGGTAGGCCAGCGGCGGCCGGGCGCCGTTCTCCTTGCCGGTCCAGTACTCGACCTGGATGTCCTTGGCGGCTGTGGCGACCCCGCCCGGGAAGAAGCCGTCGTTCCACGCCTTGAGCGCCTTGCCCGACGGCCGCACCACGGCCGCGCGGTCGTTCAGCCAGCCCGTCGCCAGGTCCTGCACCCGCCCCGAGGGCCCGTACCGCTGCCGCGCCGCGCTCGCGAGCTGCGGGAAGGAGGCCTGCGGGTCGCTGACCACCAGGGCCTGGTACTCGTCGGCGCCCAGGTGCCAGGAGCCGGCCGGGAACAGCGGCAGGTACTCGCGCAGCAGGTCGTCCACGAGCTTGGCCGCCGCCGGGTTGGATATGTCCACGGCGCCCTGCACCGCCCGGCCCTGCACGTTGCGCAGTTGCAGGCCGGGGTGGGCGCGCAGCACCGCGCCTAGGTGGCCCGGCGAGTCGATCTCGGGGACCACGGCGATGTGCAGGCGGGCGGCGAGGGCCGTGATCCGGCGCACGTCGGCCTTGGTGAGGTGCGGGGTGGACACGATCTCGGGGTGGCTGCCGGACTCGATCCGGAACGCCTGGTCGTCGGAGAAGTGCAGGCCGAGCTGGTTCAGCTTCAGGTCGGCCATCTCGCGCAGCCGGTTCTCTATCCAGTCGGGGGTGAAGTGCTTGCGCGCGATGTCGAGGTTGAGGCCGCGCTGGGGCTTGGCCGGGCCGTCGCGCACGGTTCCCTCAGGGGCGAGTCCGCCGGTCCGCACCGCCTGTTTCAGGGTGCGCGTGCCGTAGAAGACCCCGGCCTCGTCGGGTCCGGTGATGCGGACCTGCCCGTCGCGCACGGTGAGGGTGTACGACTCGGCGGGCCCGGAGTCCTTTGACCCGAGGGCGAGTTGGACGTCTCCGCGGCGTGGCGCGGCGGACTCCGCGAAGCCGATGTGGAGTTCACCGGCGAGCAGTCTGCCTTCGTCGGACAGGGCCGCGCTGTCGGCGGGCGGAACGACCACCCGGGCGTCGGCGGCGGGCTTCCACCCGGGGCCGCGGGCCGGTGTGTGCTCGCGTACGGCCGGGATGGTGCGCGGCGCGGTGGACAGCGGGTAGGACGGGGTCGGCGAGGGCGTGGGCGTGGGCGTGGCGGTCCCGGCGGGGGCGGAGGCGGACGGGCCGGTGGCGGGACCGGTCGGGGCGGACCGGGCGTCGCCCGAGCTCGCCGTACAGGCCGGTACGGCGAGGGAGATCAGCGCGGCGACGCTTGCCGTCGCGAGGACGTGGACTCTCCTGGCCTGCCTGGAATGGCTCATCACACACCCGTTCTCCCCCGTACCAACGTGGCACGGGGGACGGGGCCGCGCTACCCGGGCCGTCAGCCGTCAGTCCAGGACGGCGGGTGGCCGCCCGCGTCGAGGACGGTGACGCTGGTCGTGACCCCGCGGAGAGCCTGTTCGGCGGCGGTGCGGGCGGCGGCCACGAGGAGTTCGGCGTCCTCGGTGGTCAGCGGGGCTACGGCGGTACGGGCGGCGGCGGCGGTGCTGGTGCTGGACATGCGGGAGTTCTCCTGGGTTTTCGTACGAGGTGTCGTGGATCAGCGGTGGACGGAGAGGGCTGCGGGGGCGCCGGGGGCGCCGGCCGCGACGATCCGGCCCGGGCGGCCCGCCGTACGGCGCTCCAGGGAGCCGGAGACCACGGCGAGGACGAGGGCGGAGCCGGCGAGGGCCGCGCCGACCCAGTTCGGGGCGGTCCAGCCGAGCCCGGCGGCGATGACGAGCCCGCCCAGCCAGGCGGCGAGCGCGTTACCGAGGTTGAAGGCGCCGATGTTGACGGCGGAGGCCAGGGTGGGGGCGCCGGCGGCCTGGTCCAGGACCCGCTTCTGCAGCGGGGGCACGGTCGCGAAGCCGAGGGCCCCGATGAGCACGACGGTGACGGCGGCGCCGGCCTTGGTGTGCGCCGTGAGGGTGAAGACCGCCAGTACGACGGCCAGCGCGCCAAGGGACACGTACAGCATCGGCATCAGCGCGCGGTCCGCGAACCGGCCGCCGATGAGGTTGCCGGCGACCATGCCGAGGCCGAAGAGCACGAGCAGCCAGGTGACGGAGGTGTCGGCGAAGCCCGCGACGTTGGTCATCATCGGGGTGATGTAGGTGATCGCGGCGAAGACCCCGCCGAAGCCGAGCACCGTCATCGCCATGGCGAGCAGCACCTGGACGTTGCGGAAGGCGGCCAGCTCGTGGCGGATGCGGACGCCCTCGGGCCGCAGGGCCGGGGTGTCCCGGCCCTCGCGGGTCAGTGCGGGGACTTGCTGAGGCTCGGGCTCGCGGAGGGCGTCAGGGAGCCGGCGGGCGTGGGCCGGCCCTCGCCGGCGGACCGGGTGGAGGTGGGCGGGGCCGAGCCCGACGGAGAGACCGGCGGGGCCGCGCTCGACGGGGACAGCGACGGAGACAGCGACGGAGACAGCGACGGACCCGGCGTGGGGGTCGCCCTCGGCGTAGGTGACGATGACGGGCTCCGAGTTACCGATCCGGTCGCCGGAGCGGGCCCCGTGATCTCGGGCGGCGCGGCCGGCGGCACCGGCCGGACCGACGGCCTTTCCGGCGCCAGCACCAGGTATCCGACCACGGCCGCGGCCGCCGTGGCCAGACCGGCTAGGGGCAGGGCGAAGCGCCGCAACCGCGCGCCCGGCAGCCGCCGCAGATGCGGTCCCGGCGGATCGGCGGGCCGGAGATCGCGCACGGTGATGTCGTCGGCCCGCGCGGCCAGCGCCTGCCGCAGTACGCGTTCGACGGGGCGTTCGCCGTACGTCATATCCGACCCTCCAGGATCTGTTCCAGCGCGTCCAGCCCCCGGCTCGCGTTCGATTTGACCGAGCCCTTGCTGATCCCGAGCGTGGCTGCGATCTCCGCCTCGCTGAGGTCGGCCCAGTAGCGCAGCACCAGCACCTGGCGCCGACGTGGCGTCAGCCGGCCGAGCGCGGCGAGCACTTCGCGGTGCGCCTCGTCCAGGACGACGGACGCCTCGGCGGACGGTATGTCGGCCGCCGCGGGCGGGGTCCAGGCGCGGGCCGTCCGCCTGCGGCGCAGCACGGAGCGCGAGGTGTTCACGACGGCGGTGCGGAGGTAACCCAGTGCGTTGTCCACCTCCGTGATGTGCTCCCCGTGGCGCCGGTAGAGAGCGGTGAAGGCGTCCTGCACCACGTCCTCGGCGGTGGCCAGGTCGTCGACGAGCAGGACGGCCAGCCGGACCATGCGGAGCCGGTGCGCGTGGTAGAGCGCGCTGACGGTCGGCGGCTGCCCGGAATCGCCGTGGCCCATGGGGTGGTCGTGGCCGTAGGTGAAGGTGTACGGGTTCCCGTGCGGCTGGGGCGGGACGGGCGGCGCGGATCGCTCTCCGCGCAGCAGCCACCACCAAAAGCCCCGCCGCGTCCGGCCGGAGCCGGGCGCGAGGGGGCCTGCGGTTGACGCGAGGTGGAGCACGGGGATCCTCAGCTGACGCGGCGCCGCACGGTGTACAGGGCGCCCCCTCCGACGGCGATGAGCCCGACGGCGCCGGCCCCGAGGGCGATGGTGGTGGCGGAGGACCCAGTATGCGCGAGCTCGTCCGCGGACCCGGCACTCGGGGCGGCGCTCGGAACGGCACTCGGGGAAGCGGTCTGGCCGGCGGTCGGGACGGCACTCGGGGAGGCGCTCTGGCCCGCGGTCGGAACCGCACTCGGGGAGGCGCTCTGGCCCGCGGTCGGGACGGCGCTCGGAGAGGCACTCCGGCCCGCGGTCGGAAGGGAACTCGGGGAGGCGCTCGGAACGGCACTCGGGGAGGCACTCGGCACCGCGCTGGCCGTGGGCGTGGCCGCGGCGGCCGGCCCCTGCGCGGCGAAGGCCGGCCCGGCCAGAGCGACGGCCACCCCGGCGGCGGCAGCGGTGACGGCCGCCGCCCGGCGGACGGGCAGGTGGACGCGCTTGAGGTTCTTCACGGTGGTTCTCCACGGTCGGCTGTGGGACGCGGAATCACGCCCTTCACCCCCGCACGACGCGCGACCCGCCATGTGGTTGCCGCCTCCGCGAAAAAACTTTTCCCCGGCCCCTGATCCGCCGGACACCCCCGAGTGCCGTGGCCGGAAAGGT
>NZ_JAGGOY010000061.1:137803-203587 GCF_018614095.1 Streptomyces sp. ISL-87
TTCCGGCCACGGCACTAGCCCCGCAGGCGACGCAGGGCAGTACCGAACACCGCGATGCCCTCCTCGATCTCGCCCACCGGCCCTGCCGCGTAGCCGAGGATCAGCCCCGGGGGCCCCGGCGCGAGGCGGTGCCAGGACAGGGGGTGGCCCTTGACGCCGAGGTCGAGGGCCGCCGCCGCGAGGGCGGTGTCCTCGAAACGGTCGTCGTCGAAGGTGACCATCAGGTGCAGCCCCGCCGCCGCGCCGTGGACCCGCGCACCCGGAAGACGGGCGGCGATCGCCCCGAGCATCGCGTCGCGGCGCCGGCGGTGGCGGCGCCGGACGAAGCGGAGGTGGCGCTCCAGTTCCCCGGAGCGCATCAGGTCGGCCAGCACCAGTTGCGGCAGCACCGCGTTGCCGAGGTCGGCGTACCGCTTGGCCTCCACCACCGCGTCCCGGTACCGCGGCGGCACCAGCAGCCAGCCCAGCCGGAGCGCGGGCGCGAGCAGCTTGGACACGCTTCCGGCGTAGCAGACCCCGTCGGGCAGCAGTGCCCGCAGCGCGGGGACCGGCGCGCGGTCGTAGCGGTGCTCGGCGTCGTAGTCGTCCTCGATGACCACTCCCCCGGCGGCCGCCCAGCCCAGCAGCTCCCGGCGGCGCTCGCCGTCGAGGACGACCCCGGTCGGGAACTGGTGCGCCGGGGTCAGCAGCACCGCCCCGGCCCCGCTCGCCCCGAGCGCGGCAACGTCCAGTCCGCCCTCGTCCACCCGTACCGGCACCGTCTCCAGCCGCCCGTACTCCAGTTGCTGCCGGGCCCCGAGCGATCCGGGGTCCTCGACCGCCACCCGCCGTACGCCGTGCTCCCGCAGCACCTGTGCCAGGAGGCCCAGCGCCTGGGCGACGCCGGCGACGACGACCACCTCGCCGGGATCGGCGCGGATGCCCCGGTTCCGGGCCAGCCAGCCGACCACCGCCTCGCGCAGCGCGGGCGCGCCCTGCGGGTTCCCGTAACCGAAGTCGGCCGGGGTGAGACCGGCGAGCACCCGGCGCTCGGCCTGGAGCCACGCCGTACGCGGGAAGGCGGTGAGGTCGGGCACCCCGGGCGAGAGGTCGATGCGGCAGGGCACCGCGCGCAGTGCGTCCACCAGCCCGCCGCGCGCCGGGGCGCGGGAGGGCCTGGGCGCCGCCGGGGGCGGCGCCGCGACCACCACGGTGCCGCCCCGCCCGCGTCCGGCCACCTGGCCGCTCTCCGCCAGCCGCTGGTACGCCTCGGTGACCAGGCCCCGCGAGACCCGGAGCTCGGCGGCCAGGACGCGGCTGGCCGGCAGCCGGGTGCCCACCGGGAGCGTGCCGTCGGCGATCGCGGCGCGGAGCCGTCCGGCCAGCCATTGCGTACGGCCGCCCGCCGGGGCCTGGCCCAGGTCGAGCTGGAGGAAATCCGACCCGCCGGTGGCCGTGGGCCCTTTGGACCCCTGGGACTCGCCATCATTGGACCTGCTCATGGGTCCATTCTGGCGCCAGACTCGACGTCATGGAGCCAGAAGCCACATCGCCCGTACCCACCGCATCCGCTGCGTCCAACGCATCCACCGCATTCACCGCGTCCACCGCGTCCACCGCGTCCACCGCCTTCAGGGACCTCGCCCCCGGTATCGCCGGCATGGCGCTGGTCGGCAGCAGCGTCACCGTCTCCCGGTCCCTCGTCGACGCCCCGCTGTTCGCCACCCAGGCCGTCCGGTACGCGGCCGCCGCACTGATCCTGCTCGCCCTCGCCCGCGTCGCCCGGGTGCCGGTCCTGCTACCGCGCGGGCGGGAGTGGCTGTGGCTCGCCGGGATCGCGGCGACGGGGCTGGTCCTGTTCAACGTGGCCGTCGTACGGGGCGTCGCGCATGCCGAACCGGCCGTCATCGCGGTCGCGGTGGCCTCCGTACCGGTCCTCCTCGGGGTGATCGGCCCGTTCCTCGAGGGCCGCCGGCCCAGCCGTCAGGTGGTGCTGGCCGCCCCGGTCGTCGTCGCCGGGGCCGTGCTGGTGGAGGGGACCGGACGGACGGACGCCGCCGGAGTGGCCTGGGCGGGGCTCGCGCTGGGCTGCGAGGCCGCGTTCACCCTCCTCGCGGTGCCGGTGCTGCGCCGCCACGGCGCGTGGGGGGTGTCGGTGCACGCGGTGTGGATGGGGGCGGTGATGCTGGCGGTGCTCACGATGCTCGTCGAACGCCCCTCGGACCTCGTGGCGCTCACCTCGACGCAGTGGGCGGCCGCCGGGTACCTGGCCGTCATGGTGACCGCGGTGGCCTTCGTGCTCTGGTACCGCACGGTGGCCGCCGTGGGCTCCGGCCGGGCCGGGCTGCTGACCGGTATCGCGCCCCTGGCCGCGGCCGCGGCCGGGGCCTTCTCGGGCGACGGGGTGCCGGGCGCGGCGGTGTGGCTGGGCCTGGCCGTGGTGATCGCCGGGCTGGCGGCGGGGCTCCGGCAGCCCGCCCCGCCGGCACGGCTGCCTCTTGCGGACGACCGGGCGCCCGTGGCCCCTTGAGGGCGGCCGCCCGTGTGGATCACAATCCGCAGATGCCGACGCCCCCGCACACCACGTCCCCGTACAGCAGTTGGATGCGGTACTTCTCCCCGACCGCCAACCACCGCCGGCTCGGCCTGGTCTGCCTCGGAGTGGGGGTGCAGCGGGGGGCGCTGCCGGTGGTGGGCCCCCGGGTGCTCGACCACCACGTCGCGGTGGTCGTCTCGCGCGGCCGCGGCTGGTTCAGCCACGGCGGGCGGCCCCCGCAGCCGGTGACGGCGCCCGCGCTGCTGTGGCTGGTGCCCGGGGTGGAGCACCACTACGCGCCCGCTCCGGAGACCGGCTGGGACGAGTGCTTCGTCGACTTCGCGGGGCGCAGCGTGCAGGCGTACACCGACCTCGGCTACGTCACCCCGGACCGCCCGCTGGTGCCGCTGAGCGGGACGGCCGGAGTGCTGCACGTGGCCGACGGGATCGTCCGGGCGGCCCGGCGCGGCGGCCCGCTGCTGGAGGTCGAGGCCGCGGCGGCCGTGCACGGGCTGCTCGTCGCGCTGCGCTACGCCCGCGCCGAGGTGTCCGGGCACGGGGACGCCGTGATGGACACCCTGGCGCGGGACGCGCTGCTGCCGATATCGGTGGCCGAGCACGCCGCCCGGCTCGGGATGCCGCTGCCACAGCTGCGCGGGGCCGTGCGGCGCAGCACCGGGGAGGGAGTCAAGGAGTACCTCCTCGGCATCCGCCTGAGCCGGGCGAAGGAGCTGCTGGCCCGGACCGACCTGCCGGTCGCCGGGATAGCCCGGCGGGTCGGCTACGAGGATCCGGCGTACTTCAGCCGCCTGTTCAGCCGCCGGGTGGGCATGGCGCCCGTCCGGTTCCGCCAGCAGCAGTCAGTGCAGCAACAGGCGGTCCCGCATCAGGGCAGATAGCCGATGTTCAGCTCCGCGACGGAGGTCCACGCGTTGCCCGACACCTCCCTCGTGGCCTTCAGCCTGACGTAGCGCGCGGTGCGGGCCGTGAAGGCGACGTCCTGCTGGGCCGCGCTGTTCGGGAAGGTGCCGGAGGCCGCCGCCGTTCCCCAGTTCAGGCCGTCCGCGGAGGTGAACACCTGGTAGTCCGCGATGCGCCCGTTGCTCTGCGTCTGCCGGGGCAGGTAGTGCAGGGCGCTGACGTTGTACGAGGCGCCGAGGTCCAGGGTGATCTCGTGCGGCATCGGCGCGGTGGCGGCGTACCACTGGGTGTGCCAGATGGAGGAGGCGTCGCCGTCCAGGACGTTGGCGGCGCTGCCGTTCTCACCGGTGGTCTCCTGGCTGTCGACCGCCGTCACGCTCATCTTGCCCTGCGGTACGAGGAGTTCGCCGCCGCCGGCCGGGCCGAGGTCGTCGATGGCCAGGTCGTCCAGGATGAGATCGGCCTCGTTGTGGGAGTTCTCGGGGGTGACCTTGCGTACGCCGATCCAGGCATCGGCTCCGGCGGTGAACGTCTTGGTGAAGCCGGTGGGCGTGCGGGCCTGGTTCAGCGCCGTCGCCGTCTCGGTGCTGCCGGCTCCGGTGACGAACTGGTAGTCGCCGCTGAAGCCGCTCTCGTAGCTGAAGGCGACCTTGTAGGCGTGTCCCTGGGTCAGCCGCAGTGTCTGGGGCAGCGTGCGGTAGACGAGTCCGGTGCGCTCCTCGTGCGACTTGAGGGAGTTCTCGCCGCCGATCACGTCGTCGACGAGCTTGCCGTTCCAGCCGGCCTGGGTGTACGGGGCGTTGCGCTGGGCTATGTGCGTGCGCGGGTCGGTGGCGCAGCCGCCCGCGCCGCCGAAGGCGAAGGGTCCCCAGCCGGCGTCCGCGTTCTCGAAGTCCTCGGTGAAGGTGTGGCCGCCGAGCGGGGTGCGGGCGGAGCGGACCACGCGTACGTCGTCCAGGTGGACGGTGCCGGATCCGGCGGCCGCGGACAGCTTGAGCGTGGCGGTCGACTGGCCGGCCGGGACGTCGAAGAACACCTTCATGCGCTGCGTCTTGGTGCCGTTCTTCTCGCTGCCGCCCAGGTTGTCGGTCAGCGGGGAGGAGTCGGCGTACACGGAGGCCGCGCTGCCGCCGGCCGGGGTCACGGTCAGGGTCGCGGCCCGCCCGGCCGGGGTGGAGACCCAGACGGAGGCGGCGTAGGTGCCGGGGGCCAGGCCGGTGAGCTGCTGGGACACGGCGGGGGCGGTGCCGGCGGCCAGGGTGAGTTCGTTCTGGCCCTGGGCGTTGCGTGTGACGGCGGCGCCGGTCCCGGTGACGGTCCAGGCGTTCAGGTTGCCGGCGTAGAAGGAGGGGTCTTTGACCGGGGTCCCCTCGCCCCACTTCGGATCGGCCTGGGCGGGGGCGGCGCCGTTGGTGACCACGTAGGCGGTGCGGGCGGCGGCGTTGATCGTGACCTGGTTGCCCGTGCTGACGGTGAGGTCGCCGACCGGCTGCCGTCCGGTGTCGGTCAGTTTGTAGAGCTTGGGGGCGGTCCAGCCGGCGGGCAGCGTCCAGGTGCTGTTCCCGCCCTTGTCGTTCCAGTGGTAGAGCTTGCCGTCGCGCGGGAGCAGGTAGCTGCCGCCGGTCAGGACGGTCCGGCCGCCGGTGGTGATCTTCCGGGTGTTCCCGGTGGTGGTGACGGTGGTGCCGTTCGCGAGGGTGACCGTGTCGGAGGTCCACTTCACGATCGGGGATTCCTGGAGGTACTTGGTCGGCAGGTTGGTGGCGAAGGTGGTGGTGAGGAAGGCGGTGTAGTCCTTCTTGCCCTGCCAGCCCTCGTACGCGGTGAGCTCGGCGCCGCCGAGCAGCGGGTTCCCGGCGATCCAGTCGTCCTTGGTGTGGTTGGCGATGAACCGGGTGATGGTGGAGTTGATGCCCTTCAGGTCACTGCCGCCGTAGTTGACGTCGGCTGCCCAGTGGTGCCAGAGGGACTGTTCGGTGAGGGTGTTGGGAAACTCGGTGGCGAGCTGGAGGCCGAGCCCGGAGATCTCCCGCTGGAGCTTGCGCGACACGTAGCCGTCGCCGTACCAGACGTCCACGTACAGGAAGTCGAGGCCGGGCGCGGCCGCCTTGAGGTCCTGGAGCCGCTTCAGCCGCTCGCCGGACTGCCCGTCCTTCCTGGTGTCCACGTAGTACGACTGGTCGAGCCAGTCCCAGCCGAGTCCCCCGCTCTGGTGGGCCGGGTCGAAGGTGGCTGAGACCGGGTACTCCTCGGTGGCGTTGATGTGCACCCCGAAGTCGGCGTTGTACGCCTGGCCCGCGCTGGTGAGGGTGGCCAGGCCGGCGGCGCCGCCCAGTTTGGCGCCGATGTTCTTGTAGTCCATGTGCGCGGAGTCGTGGCCCTCGGAGGCGTACCCCTTGAGCAGGACGAACTGACCGAGGCCGTCGGTCGCGAGGCTGACCCGCTTGGTCTCGTCCAGGGTCTGCGCGAAGGGGTGGGTGGCCTGGGAGGCGAAGTTGAAGGGGATGCGCTGGACGACCCGGTCGGCGGTGTCCTGCCAGCCGGCGGGCGGGGTCCAGATGTCGCGGTAGGCGATGGCCGCGTCCTGCCAGTCGACGGCGGAGTCCGCGTTGCGGTCGCCGGTGATGACGACCCGCGCGTACGGGAGCGGCTCGGTGTCGCTGTCGGCGGCACCCGAGGCCCGGTAGAGCCAGTCGCCGCTCCACAGGCCGGCGCGGCGGTAGGAGCCCTTGTCGGTGACCCGCTTGCTGATCCGGCCGTTCTCGCGGGCGGTTCCGCCCGAGGGGCCGTCGTAGAGGGAGTTGGAGTCGATGGCGGCGGCCAGTTTCGCGGTGTTGAGCAGTCCGTGCATCACCGTGGTCGCGGCGGAGTCCACGGGGGTGGATCCGGTGACGGGGGTGAAGGTGTCCCCGGTGCCGGTGGTGGCGGTGTGCATGTTCGCGGTGGCGAGCGCGGCGCCGGGCTGGTCGCTGCGGACGCTGACGAGCTGGTGGTCCGGGATCGCGAAGCTGTGTACGCGCAGGGCCGCGGTGTCCTCGATCGCGGTGACCTTGAACTCGACGACCGGACCGGCCACCGAGAGCCGGGCCCTGACGGTCACGCCGGAGAAGGCCAGCGCGTAGTCCACGCCGGAGGCGGAGGGTGTCGAGGTCACGGTGGGGATGTGGGCGGTGCCGTTGACGACGATGGTGCTGATGGCGTCCTCGTTGCCGTGGAGCACGTCTCCGGTGGCTCGCCGGGTGTAGCTGATGGCACGGGGGAAGCCGCTGTCCACGCTGACGGACAGCTCGGGGGAGGTGATCGTGACGGCCCCGGCCGCCGCGGCGGCGGGCGCGGGCACGGAGACGACCAGGGTGGCGATGAGACCGGCGACCGCGGCTGCGGCCGGCCAGAGGGGGGTGCGCATCGGGCCTCCGGGAGTCGGTGCTTCCTGCACGGAAGATGCACGGAAGACCGCACGGCTCCGGAGCCCTGCGGTCCGCTCACTGACCAGTCAGCTTGCGGACCGCGGCGCGGCAGGCCCATGGACAAAGCGGAGCGATGTCCTGGACTTGCCTTCCCGGCGCGTCACGGGCAGGGCTCAGCCGGAGGAGGGAACCAGCACGACAGCCGTCCCGTAGGCGCACACCTCGGTGCCCACGTCGGCGGCGTCGGTCACGTCGAAGCGTCATCAGCACCGCGTCCGCGCCCCGCGCCTTCGCCTGCTCGATGAGCCGGTCCATGGCCTGGTTGCGGGTTTCCACCAGGGTCTTGGTCAGGCCCTTCAGCTCGCCGCCGATCATCGGCTTCAGGCCCGCGCCGATCTGGCTGCCCAGGTGGCGGGAGCGTACGGTGAGGCCGAAGACCTCCCCGATGACCTGCTCGACCCGGTAGCCGGGGACGTCATTGGTCGTCACGACGCGCGGACAGTGGTGTGCGCGGCCGGGGTGTGCTTGAGCACGTTCGTCAGCGCCTCCTGGACAACGCGGTACGCGCACAGGTCGATCCCTGGCGGCAGGTCGTACGCGGTCCCCGTGATCCGTACGTCGACGGGCACTCCGGCCTCCCCGACCCGCTTGACCAGATCGCCGAGCCGCCCGGGCCCGGACACCCCGGGGGCCGTCTCGGCGCCGGGCCCGCGCCCCTCCGCGCGTAGGACGACCAGCATCCGGCGCATCTCCGCCAGGGCCTCGCGCGCGCTCTCCCCGGAGCCGGCCCCAACCGGCATCGGCCCTGCCCCCCGGGGCCCCGCCGCGGGGCCGTGCCCGTTCGGGGGCGGGCACGGCCACGCATCCCCGCCCGGATTATTGGGCATATCGGGCTAAACCACGGTGCGCCGCCGAGGTGATGCGCCGCGCCCTCGCCATAGTCGTCGGTGGCGACCGCCCTGGTCGCCTCCCCCGGTCGCGCGCCGCGGCCGGACGGACGCCTTCGTCTGAGGAGCCAGCTCATGCTGAAGCCCACCAGGACCATCCTCGCTCTCGCCGCCGGAAGCCTGGTGCTCGGCCTGGTCGGGGCGGGCGTGGCCGTCGCCGATGAGGACCCGATGGTCGACACGCCTTCACAGGAGAACGTCACCGGCAACGGGTCCGACCACGGGTGGCACGACGCCAACCCGAACGGCAACCCCAGCGGCACCACGAACGGCACCACGAACGGGACCCCCACCGGGAACGCCGCCGGCGGGCGGCCGGGCGGAAGCTCCAGCGGGACCTCCCAGCAGAGGGCCGCCACCGGCCGGGTCGTCTCGCGCGGCCCGCTGAACCTCCGCAGCAAGCCGTACCTCGGGGCACCCGTCCTCGGCACTGTGTCCCCGAACAGCACCATCGGGCTCCTGTGCAAGAGGACCGGCGACACGGTCGACGGGAACCCCCGCTGGTACCGCCTGTCCAGCGAGAACGCCTGGGTCTCCGCCCGCTACGTCCAGAACCTCAGCACGGTGCCGGCATGCCCTGAGCGCTCGTAGCCACGGCCGGGCAGCCCGTCAGTCCGCCGGGCGTACGGTGCGCGGTCCCGCGCACCGCACACCGTACGCCCGTACCCGCGCGCGCAGTTCACGGTCCGCCGTGACCACGACGCAACCGTGCTCCGCGTGGGCCGCGGCCAGTTCCACGATCCGGTCGTCACCGCTCCCGGGGGCCGGGTCCACCCGGACTCCCGGTACGGACTCGACGCCCCGGGCGGCTCCTTCGACCACCAGGATGATCTCCTCGCCCGCGTCCCGCTCCGCGAGCCGGTCGCGCAGCCGCTCGGCCGCGCCCCTGCGGTCCCGCCACCAGCCGTCGGGTACGGATCCGACGACGTTCGCGGCGTCCACGATCAGCACGTTCACCACCCCAGTATGGCGCGGTGTACCGTCCTAGAAATCGCCGTAGTTGACCTGCCAGGTGGGCAGGCCCATCCGGCGCCAGACCGCGACCACCCGGTCCCGGTCGTCCAGCGACACCCGCACCGCGTACCGGTGGCGTACGTGGGCGTCGAACAGCTCGGCCTTCACGACGTCGTCGCGGCGCGTGTCGCCGAGCGGGCGCATCCACAGCTCGTCGTACGGCACCTTGTGCCGGGCCAGCCATGCCTCCGTCTGCGGCCGGTGCTCCTCGCCGCGCCCGGACAGCAGCACGATCGTGTCGCCGTCGGCGCGCCGGAAGGCGTCCAGCGCGTACCGCACCGGCTCGTTCAGCGCGTCGATCTCGCAGCGCGAGAAGTCGTAGGGGCTGCGGTCGCCGGTCAGCGCGAGTGTCCCGTCGATGTCGCACATCACCGCGGAGGGCAGCGCCGGGTCGGCCACGTACGGTTCGGCGGCCGGCTGGTCGTTCAGCCACTCCGCGGTGAGCCGCCAGCCGCCCTTCTTGGCGTTCCGGTGCTTCTCGGACAGTATCCGGATGATCTCCTCGCCGACCGGCCGCTCGCGCGCCGCGTCCCGGCGCAGGCACTCCTCCACCGGCACGTCGGTGAAGTCGTGCACGACGAAGGTGGCCAGCCCCGCGACCGCGGCCTTGAGCCGCTTGGGGATGTGGGACGTCAGGTGCGTGTTGTCCACGACCACGTCGAAGCCGCCCTCGACGGCCGCCCGCACCGCGGCGTCCTGGATGGCCAGGACGGTCTGCTCGTGCTTGTACGACCGGCGCCGCTCGGGGTCGGGTACGTCGAGCATGGCCCGCAGGTCGTCCAGGTTGACGCGGCGCATCCGGCCCGCGGCCTCGGCCTGCAGGGCGCGCGCGGCGGTCGTCTTCCCCGAGGCGGGCAACCCCGTCATGACATGGACGACGGGGCGTACGGGGTGTTCGGACACTGGTCAGTTCTCCTCATCGGTCGTGAAGGGGTCGGCCGTCTCCGGCCGGACGTGCCGCCATACGACGAGGTCGGTGGACCGGTCGTCCAGGCGCAGGAACATCGCGGCACGAATCCACCGGTCGGGCAGGGCCTTGGCGGCGCGTGCGAACGCGCCCCGGTCGCCGGTCAGGTGCGCCAGCCCCTGGAAGGCCTCGTCGATGGCGCGCTCCAGCCGCGTGGCCTCGTCCTCAAGCCGGGCGATGACCTCGCGCACCCAGGTGTCGAACTCGTCGGGCACCTGTTCCAGCAGCGCGTCGAGCGGCTTGCCGCCCGAGGCCTCGATGTCCGCCACGGTGCAGTTCAGGCCCTGGGCCAGCTGCTTGGCGGGCAGGCCGGCGAAGCGCTGGATGCCGTGGCCCCGCCAGATGTCCCGCTCGGTGACGCCGGTGAGCACCTTGTGGAGCCGTACGTACTCGGAGATCTTGGCCTTCGCGCGGACCCCGGAGGCGAAGCGCAGCACGAAGCCCTCGGCGTCGGTGCCGGTGGCGGTCCCGCCGCCGGGCAGCGTGTTGGACTCGGTGAGCGCGATCAGCTCGGCGAGCGGCATGGCGGGCCACACCGTGACGACGGAGCCGATGCCCTGCCAGTGCGCGGCGGCCCCGGCGAGCGGGACCTCGGCGCCGTCCCGGCCGAACGCGGCCAGGAGGACCAGGTCCCGGCGGTCGCCGTAGTCGACGACGATACGGTTCTGCGGGTACAGGATCTCGGCGAGGTAGGTCACGCCCGGGACCAGGCCCGAGGTGTCCTTGCCGTCGAGGCGGCGCTGCGCCCAGGTCGCCTGCTCACTGATGAAGGAACCCTTGGACGCGACCCGCCACCGGCCCGCGTAGTGGAAGACCACCGCGAGGCTGCCGTCGACCTTGTCGTACACCTCGAACGGCTCGTCCGGCAGGGCGGGCGCGTACGGCTGACCGGACTCGTGCTCGCCGACGTTGAAGAACTTCGGCAGCGGCAGTGCGACGACGGCGCCGGTGGTGTCGTCGGCGACGAGCCCCCGGCAGCGTGTGGTGACCTGGTTCCAGACCCGCTCGTACTGGGCCGTCCGCGTGTACGTGTAGATGGACAGCGGCAGTTCGGGGTGCTGTTTGCGGGTCACGTGCCCGGCGTCGATGGCCGCGGCCAGCTCCTGCGGCGGCAGCAGGTCATGCAGAGTCAGGTGGGCCTGGCTCATGGGTTCCTCCCGGATTGAGATGGTCCATTCTCACGTGCGGGAGGGACGGTCCGATAGTCAATTATGGCTGGTCCGGGGCGGGCAGCGGACCGTTCAGGGGCGCGGGCGGGCCTCGCCCAGCCGGTTGATGTCCTGGGGCCGGATGATGCGGGTGGAGGTGCCGGCGCCGGGTGTGGCCACCGCGATCATGGCGCGGCCGAGGGCCTCGGTGGTGGTGATCAGGTTCGGCGCGATACGGCGCAGCAGCGGGAAGAGCGGCGCGGTCACCGCGTAGAGGGTGCGGTAGAGCCGGGTCTTGGAGGGCATGCCGCGCACGGGCTGCACGATGCCGGGCCGGAACATGTAGGCCTGGAAGGGGAGCTTCAGCAGGTCGTTCTCGGTCTTGCCCTTGACCCGGGCCCACATGGACCGGCCCTGTTCGGTGCTGTCCGTGCCCTCGCCGGAGACGTAGACGAAGGTCAGTGCGGGGTTGGCGGCGGCGAGGGGGCGGGCGACCGCGAGCGTCAGGTCGTGGGTGACGCGGCGGTAGGCCTCCTCCTTCATCCCGACCGAGGAGACTCCGAGACAGAAGAAGCAGGCGTCGTAGCCGGGCAGTTCGGCCGACAGGGCGGACAGGTCGGAGGGGGCGTCCTGGACGAGCTCGTGCAGTTTGGGGTGGGAGACGCCCAGCGGGGTACGCCCGATCGCCAGGACGCGTTCGACGGAGTCGTCCCGCAGGCACTCCCGCAGGACGCCCCGCCCGATCATTCCGGTTCCGCCGAAGAGGATGACGTTCACGTGCGCAGCCTAGTGCGAGACGCAGAGTTCGTTGCCTTCCGGATCCGCGAGTGTCGTCCAGCTGCTGGGGCCCTGGCGGCCGTCGTGGAGGTGCTTGGCGCCCTTGGCGATCAGGCGCTCGACCACGGCCTTCGGGTCGTCGGAGCCGGTACGGACGTCGAGGTGCACGCGGTTCTTGACCGTCTTGGGCTCCGGCACGCGCTGGAAGAGGACGCGGGGCGCGCGTTCGAGGCCTTCCGGATGGCGGATCCCGGCGCCGGCCTTCCAGACGAGGGTGCCGCGGTGTGTGGTGGTGTCGTCCTCAGTCGCATGGCCCGCCGCGATCACGCTTCGGATGAATCCCTCGTCGCTCGCCTCCACTTCCCAGCCGAGGGCGTCGGCCCACCAGTCCGCGAGGGAGTGCGGGTCGGCCGAATCGATGGTCACCTGGAACGTGTATGCCATGACGGGACCCTACTGAGGAGTCCCGGGGGCCGCCACGCGGAGGAGGGAACCGGCTCCATGACTTCCACGGCCCGGAGCGGCGTACTGCGGCGGCTGGCCGCGCGGCTGTTCCCGCCGGGGCCGCGGGACGGGGAGGGCGGCCCGCACGGGGTGCTGCCGCCGCTGCTGATCGTGCTCACCTTTGTGAGCGGACTGGTCGATGCCGTGAGCTATCTCGGGCTCGACCATGTCTTCGTCGCGAACATGACCGGCAATGTGGTGTTCCTCGGCTTCGCGCTCGCCGGGGATCGCGAACTGTCCGGTGCGGCGTCGGTGTTGGCACTGGCCGCCTTCCTGGCGGGGGCCATGGCCGCCGGGCGGCTGCGCCGGGGGCGGGAGGCCGCCCTGATGTTCGGCCCGCTGGTGGCGACGCAGGCCGTGCTGGTGGGGGGTGCGCTCGCCGCGACCGCGGGCGGTGGCGGGCAGTTGGCCGTCGTCGGCCTCCTCGCACTCGGCATGGGCCTGCAGAACGCGGTCGTCCACCGGCTGGCCGTCCCCGACCTGACGACCACCGTGGTCACCCGGACGCTGACGGGCCTGGCCGCCGATCCGTGGGGACCGGCCGCGGTGCGCCGGCTGGTCTCGGTGGTGGCGCTGCTCTGCGGGGCGCTGGCCGGCGGTCTGCTGACCTTGCGGCACGGGTCCCGATGGGCGCTGCTGGCGGCGGTGGTGCTGCTGGTCTGGGTCGCGGTGACGGGGGTACGGTCGGCCGGCGAACGGCGCGGGGCCGCCGAGGGCGGAGACGGGGACGGTCGTTAGGGCGTCAGAGGCGGGGCCGGGGACGGGATGGTCGTTGGGCGTCAGGCGTCAGGCGTCGTGGCGACGGTCCTGTACGAGCTGTCCCAGGAACGCGACGAACGTCAGCAGCCACGCGGCGACGGCGATCCAGAGCAGCACCTCGCCCAGGGGCCGCAGCTGGCCCACGCCGGTCGGCCCGGCCGCGGCGAGGCAGGCTGTGGCGGTCATCCCGAGCGGGAAGACGGTCGCCCAGCGCCGGATGTCGTAGCGCGGGCGGAACCGGCCCAGCTCGGCGGCGAGGAGGACGAGGTACCAGGCGAGGGACAGGCCGAGGGGCCCGCCAGCGCGGTGCGCCATTGGGGCCAGGGCCGGCCCCCCGCGTGCCCCCCGCGATCGGCCTCGGTTCAGAGGACCTCGGTTCAGAGGACGCCGCGTGGCCGGAACTGGACGCTGATCCGGGGGCCGACGGCCCGCGCCGATTTGGGGATCGCGTGCTCCATGGTGCGCTGGCACGAGCCGCCCATCACGACGAGGTCGCCGTGCCCGAGGGGCAGCCGCAGCAGGGTCGCGCCGCCGTCGCGAGGGCGGAGTACGAGATCGCGCGGATCGCCGACGGAGACGATGGCGACCATGGTGTCCTCGGTGGCGGAGCGTCCGTGGCGGTCGCCGTGCCAGGCGACGCTGTCGCGGCCGTCACGGTAGAGGCAGAGCCCGGCGGTGGTGAACGGTTCACCGAGCTCGGCGGCGTAGTGCCCGGTCAGCGTCTCGCGGGCCTCGGTGAGCACCGGGTGCGGCAGGACCTCGCCCTCCCCGTAGAAGGCGAGCAGCCGGGGCACGTCCACCTCGCGCTCGTACATCTGCCGCCGCTCGGCCCGCCACGGGACCTGGCGGGCGAGGTGTTCGAACAGCGCGTCGGCTCCGGTCAGCCATCCGGGCAGGCAGTCCACCCAGGCGCCGGCTCCGAGCTCGGTGCGGCGCACACCCGTGAGCGGGCCGAGCCGGATCTCGTCGGTCTGGTCGAAGAGCGAGCCCTGGAGTGCGTGCATGACGCCCAGCGTACCGCGCGATACGAACACCTGCTCGATTTACTCGGCGACCTGGTACGGGACGAAGGTGCTGGTGTTCTCGTCGACGGCCAGCGGCCGCCCGAGCGGCGGTACGGCCCGCTGCGGGCACTCCAGGCGTTCGCAGATGCGGCACCCCATACCGATCGGGGTGGCCGCCCCGGCGTTGCCGAGGTCGAGGCCGTCGGAGTAGACGAGCCGTGCGGCGTGCCGGATCTCGCAGCCCAGCCCGATGGCGAAGGTCTTGCCCGGCTCGCCCCAGCCGCCGCGGTGGCGGGTGACGGCGCGGGCGGTCCACAGGTGGCGCTGCCCGTCGGGCATGGCGGCGACCTGGACGTGGATCCGGCCGGGCGCGGCGAAGGCCTCGTACACGTTCCACAGCGGGCAGGTGCCGCCCGCGCGGGAGAAGTGGAACCCGGTCGCGGACTGCCGCTTCGACATGTTCCCGGCCCGGTCGACCCGGACGAAGGAGAAGGGGACCCCGCGCAACCGTGGCCGCTGGAGGGTGCTCAGGCGGTGGCAGACCGTCTCGTGGCCGAGCCCGAAGCGGTCGGTGAGCCGCTCGATGTCATACCGGAACTCCTCGGCGGCCGCGTGGAAGGCGCGGTACGGGAGGATGAGCGCGGCGGCGAAGTAGTTGGCGATGCCGATCCGGGCCAGCGCGTGCGCGGTGGACCCGGCCGGGAAGTCCTGCGACGCCAGCCGGTCCAGCTCGTCGGCGTACTCCAGCAGAGCCAGCTGGGTGGCCATGCGGAACGCCTGCTGGCCCGGCCGGAGGCGGGCGGAAAGACGCAGCAGGCGGCCGGCCTCGTCGTAGTGGTGAAGCCGTGCCGAGTCGGCGGCGGAGGCCACCCGTACCCCGTGGTGCTCGGAGAGCCGCGCGGACAGGGCGCGTACGACGTCTCCGGGGCGGATACGGATCACGCGGGCCAGTTCCTCCGCGGCGAGGTCGGTGTCGTGGAGGTAGTTCTGGCGCCGGTAGAAGAACTCCCGGATCTCCTCGTGCGGGGAGCGCGGCATGCCGGTGTCGCCGGCCCCGTCCCGGCCGTCGGCGGTGTCGGTGAGGCGCTCGGCCAGCAGTTGGCTGCGCCGTCCGAGGTCCAGCAGGACCTGGGCGACGGCCGGCATCCGCGAGGCGAGTTCCGCCAGGTCGGCGGCGGACACCCGGGCCTCGGCGACCTCCCCCGCGAGGGCCTCCCGCAGATCGGCGACCAGCCGGCCGGTGTCCCGCTCGGAGAAGAAACCGGGGTCCACGCCGAAGGCCTCGGTCAGCCGCAGCAGGACGGGCACGGTCAGCGGGCGGGAATCGTGCTCCATCTGGTTGAGGTAGCTGGGCGAAATGGCGAGTACCCGGGCCAGCTCGGCCTGGTTCATCCGCCGCTCCTCGCGCAGCCGCCGCAGCCGCGCTCCCGCATAGGTCTTGCTCACCGCGCCCCCTCTCCCCGTGTCCCGCACCAGCCTACGCGGGAAAGCCCGCCGAAAAACCTTCGCAGACTTGGCAATTGGCCGCGCAAAGATGCGCAGAACTTGGCAGGCGTCCCTGGTTGATGGCACTAGGTGTCATTGGCAGAGTCATCCCCGCGGCCCGCCGGATCTGGCAGCTCGGACAGCATTGCTCAGCTCGTTCCACAGGCGGGGACGGCGGGCCGCGATGCAACGCACGGCACACAGTGCCAATGCTTCGCACATGTGACGTGCCGGGCAAGCTCAAGCGACTCATGGAGACAGTGACGGTGACGGTCATGGCAGAGACGAACACGAGGACGGCGGCAGCCGCGGCCGCAGCCGCAGCGGTGCGTGCCGAGCGCTGGGCGACGGACCCGCGGTGGTCGGGCATCGAGCGGACGTACAGCGCCGAGGACGTGGTGCGGCTCTCCGGCAGCGTCCGCGAGGAGCACACCCTGGCCCGGCGCGGTGCCGAACGCCTGTGGCGGCAGCTCCACGAGCGGGACTACGTCCACGCCCTCGGCGCGCTGACCGGCGGCCAGGCCGTCCAGCAGGTGCGGGCCGGGCTCCAGGCCATCTACCTCTCCGGCTGGCAGGTCGCCGCCGACGCCAACCAGGCGGGACACACCTACCCCGACCAGAGCCTCTACCCGGTCAACTCGGTGCCGCAGGTGGTCCGTCGGATCAACAACGCCCTGCTGCGCGCCGACCAGATCGCCACCGCGGAGGGCGGCGCCGACACGACCGACTGGCTCGCGCCGATCGTCGCCGACGCGGAGGCCGGATTCGGTGGTCCGCTGAACGCGTTCGAGCTGACCAAGGCGATGATCGCGGCGGGCGCGGCCGGCATCCACTACGAGGACCAGCTGGCCTCCGAGAAGAAGTGCGGCCACCTCGGCGGCAAGGTCCTGGTCCCCACCTCCCAGCACATCCGCACCCTCAACGCGGCCCGCCTCGCCGCGGACATCGCCGACACCCCGACCGTGATCATCGCCCGTACGGACGCCCTGGCCGCGAACCTGCTGACCAGCGATGTCGACGAGCGCGACGCGGAGTTCGCCACGGGCGAGCGCACCGCCGAGGGCTTCTACCGGGTCCGGCCGGGCATGGGCCCGGTCATCGCCCGCGGCCTCGCCTACGCCCCGTACGCGGACCTGATCTGGGTGGAGACCGGCACCCCGGACCTCGCGCAGGCCCGCGAGTTCGCCGAGGCGATCCACGCGCGGTACCCGGGCAAGATGCTGGCCTACAACTGCTCGCCGTCCTTCAACTGGAAGGCGGCCCTGGACGACGACCAGATCGCCAAGTTCCAGCGGGAGTTGGGCGCGCTCGGCTACCGCTTCCAGTTCATCACCCTGGCCGGCTTCCACTCCCTCAACCACGGCATGTTCGACCTCGCCCGCGGCTACGCCGAGCACGGCATGACCGCTTACGTCGACCTCCAGGAGCGCGAATTCGCCGCGCAGGCCCACGGGTTCACCGCCGTCAAACACCAGCGTGAGGTCGGGACGGGGTACTTCGACCTGGTCTCCACCGCCGTCAACCCGGCCTCCTCCACGACCGCGCTCACCGGCTCCACCGAGGAGGAGCAGTTCCACTGAGGACTGCGACGAACACATACGAACACATACGACCAGGACTGAGGGGTCCTGGTTCGCCGCCGGGGCTGAGGGTGTCCCGGCGGCGCGGTGAACGGCGGGGGTACGACGGGTGGTGCCGTCGCGCCCCCGCCGCGCGGCGGTGTCGTCACCCCTCGCGCGCGGTCTCCCCCCGAGTACCGGCGCCGGCCCCTGACGGTACGCCGGAATCCGCCACCGGAAGTACCGGGTGCATGGCGTCCAACCGCCGCAGGCTGGCCCGCCGTTGTACGAGCGACAGCCCGGCGACCGCCGCCCCGAGCACGAGCCAGCCCGCCGGCCCGGCGGCCATCACCGCACCGGTCAGCAGCAGCGGGCCGACGGACTTCTGTACGGACTGAGACATGCCGGCCACCCCCAGGTAGGCCGCCCGCGCCTCCTGCGGGGCGAGGGAGACGGCCAGTTCCCAGGAAGTCACCGACCGCATCAGCTCCGCCGCGGTGACCAGCATCGCCGCGGCGAGCAGAGCGACCGAGGCCGCCCACGCCCCGCCCCCGGTGGCCGTGGCCAGGAGCGTGCAGCACGCCAGCATCGTCAGCCCGTAGACGAGCAACGCGCCCAGCGCCTGCCGCGGCCCCTCAACCTTCGCCGACACCCGCATCTGCAGGACGACGACCAGCACCGTGTTGATCACCAGGAAGGCCGGGACCATGGCGTGCGGGGCCGCGGTATGGCCCACGAGCCACAGCGGAAGGCCGACGTCGAGGATCGAGTCGTCCAGGCTCATCGCGATGTCCAGCAGTACGAACCGCAGGTAGCCGCGGTCCCGCCAGGGGCTCGGCGCGGCCGGCCGGCTCGGCACGGCCGCCGTGCCGCCGGGCCCGGAACTGGGCCCGGCAGCGGGCCCGTCACCCGGCCCCACACCCGGCCCGACACCCGGCCCCACACCCGGCCCCACACCCGGCCCGGCACCGGGCCCCGCCGCCACCCGCTCGTGGCCGCGCGGTTCGCGAGTGCGCCACACCAGCGCCGCCGCCACGAGGAACGACAGCGCGTTCCCCAGGATCAGGACGTGGTAGGCATCCCGTGTCCCCACGGCCAGGCCGATCGCCGCGATCCCCGCACCGAGCGCGCAACCGGCGTTCGCCGAACTGCGCGAGAGGGCCTGGTACGTGGAGCGCCGCTCCCCCGCCACCCGGGTGGCGAAGAGCATCTCCAGCGTCTTGGCCGCCCGGTCGCCCAGGTACGTGATGGCGACCACCGCCAGCAGCACGTCGAAGCCGGTGAACACGAGCAGCGCGCAGAGGGTCCCGAGGCGCAGAAGGTGACAGCCGATCAGCAACGAGCGGACCGGGAAGCGGCCGGCCAGGTGGCCGGCGAGCGGCGAGCCGGCGATGCCCGCCACGCCGGCCGCGCCCAGCAGCAGGCCCAACTGCCGGGCGTCCAGGCCGACCACAAAGGTGAAGAAGAGGACGGAGGACGCGGCCCACACGCCCGAGCCCGTCCTGTCCAGAAGCTGGGCGAGCAGCATGATCCGCGCATCACGGCCCCCCGGCGGCCGGCGCAACTGCGCCACCAGCCCGGCCTCGCCGCCCCGCCGGGCCTTCTGGGATTCCCCGCCGCGCCGCATCTCTCAGACCTCCGCTCCGCCGAATGTATCTCGACATCGAGATACACGAGCAGCCAGCCTGCCTCACATTAATCTTGACGTCAAGATACTTGATGTCAACAGGATTTGTTCGAGGACGTCGCGGAGCTCGCTCGTGGATACCCTGGATGGGAACCGTGATGCCGGCCCTCGGTGGGAGGCGACCGCATGAGACGACGCCATCATTTCCACATCGACCACAGGGGCCATTCCGTCAGCGCCACGGTCCAGACCGGGCACAACGTCGAGGTGGAGGTCCTCGTCGACGGCAAGGAGACCGGGCACGGCACCACCCAGGATGACCGTCCCGTCACCGTGCACCTCGAGTTGCCGACCGATCCGCCGTCCCAGGTCGCGGTACGCGTGACGCCCGGCCCGGGTGTACCGCGGTGCGCCTTCGAGGCGCCCGGCGCCGAGCCGCAGGTCATGTCCCCGCACCCCTACTGACGCCTTCCGCGGGCCGTGCCGTCTGACACGATGGGATCATGGACGCACCCGTACGCGGCGCATGGCTTCGCGCCGGAATCAGTCGTGACGGCGGCCCTCTCGTGGAGACCGGGCACGTGGTCTGGCTCCAGAGCGGCACGCTCTACGCGGACAGTCGCGGCTTCGCCGGCAGGACCTCGTACGACGGAGAACAGGTCACCTTCCACCACGACGTCGGCACCCCGGGGCACGACGTCGGAACCCTCCGCTCCGAGGGCACGCGGATGATCGAGACGGGCACCAACCTCGACGGCAGTACGTTCATGGAGGTGTGGACCCCCCTGAGCGCCGGCGACGGCCCGGACGGGTCCTGGTCCGTCGCCGGAACCCAGACCGTCCGGGTGGGCAGCCATGTCGTGCACGTCGACGCCGCCGGAGGCGCGCACTTCGACCTGACTGGCACCATGATGGCGGCCGTCGACGCGGCCGCCCTGAACGAGGACGCGTACTCGGCGGCCGTACGGGGGCACCTGTTCGCGTCCATCACCGGACTCGGCGTCGACGGCTACTGACGGCCGTAGGGGGACCCGCAGCAGCTGTCCTGCGCCATCTGCGCCGCGACGGCGCGCCAGTCGTCACCCGGCGCGGCGGCGTCCGCCGCACCGGGCCGGGTGAACGCCTCGACGAGGGCGGCGCGTTCATGGACCGTGCCGCCCCGGACCGCCGCGCTGATCCGGGTCAGCGCGGCGAAGTCCGTGAACGGGTCCCCGTCGACGACGGTCAGGTCGGCCAGTTTGCCCGGCTCGACCGTTCCGAGGTGGTCCGCGACGCCGAAGACGCGGGCCGGGGTACGGGTCGCGGTGGTCAGGGCCTCCGCCGGGCTCATGCCGTAGCGGTGCAGGCCGCGCAGGGCCAGGTGGAGGTGGAGCCCGACCGGGGTCAGCGGCGCGTCGGTGCCCAGGACCAGCTGCGCGCCGCCCCGCAGGGCCTGCCGGTAGACGCCGACCTCCCGTTCCAGGGCGGTGAGCTGATCCCGCGTCGGCGGCTGCCCGGCCGCCTCCCGCACCGCGGTCACGTCCCACGGCGGCATCAGGGCCGTCACCCGCGGGTCGGCGGCGGCCGCGGGATCGTCCCCGAGCAGGGGCAGTGCGGTGAACGGAGTGGCGATCAGGTGGAAACCGCCGCAGGTGTAGAGCTCCAGCGTGTCCTGGTAGGAGTGGCCCTGCGGGGTCGCGCCGTGCCCGCACTCGGCGCGTTCGGTGGCCACCAGGTGCGTGGTCAGGTCCTGCCCGGTGTAGATGCCGGCGGCGCACAGGTGCGAGCCGGCCGTCACCCCGAGCCGTTCGTGGGCGAACCGCGCGGCCTGCTCCATCTCCCGGTACGGGGCCCGGACATAGGTCTTGACGAAATCCCAGTCCAGCGCGGCGCCGCGGGCCAGGGAGCGGGCGAAGCCCTCCGGGGTGCGGTGGGCGCGGCCCATGCTGTAGGCCACGCGGGAGCCGTCCAGGAGTTCCCCGCCGGCCAGCAGCCGGGGCGCGGCGAGTCGGCCCGCCCGGATGTCCTCGCGCAGCCTGGCCTGTTCGTACGCCGAACCGCCGAGGGAGACGGCGGTGGTGACGCCGTAGGCGAGGAGCGCGGCGCCCTCACGCGCGCCGTAGGTGTTCAGGTAGGTGTGGACGTGGGAGTCCCACAGGCCCGGCAGGACGGTGCCGTGGGAGGCGTCGACGGTACGGGTGGCGCGGCGGCGTACGCCCGGCCGGTGCGGTTCGACGGCGGTGATCCGGCCGCCGCGGATCAGGATGTCGACGTCGGCGCGGGGCGCGGAGCCGGTGGCGTCCCACAGCAGCCCGGCGCGTACGACGGTGTCGACGGGGGTCGGGCGGCGGTAGCTGAGCGCGAGGGGCACCGCCCTGGACGGGCCGGCGGGGGTGCCGGTGGCATCGAGGTCCAGCAGCCGCAGCCGGGCGCCCGACTGGTAGAGCAGGGTGCGGGAGTCCCCGGACCACGAGGGATGGTCGGCCGACTCGTCGGTCAGCCTGCGGGCCGGGCCGTCGGGGGTGCCGTCGGGGGTGACCGGCAGGAGCCACAGGGCGGATTCGCTGACGCAGGCCAGGAAACGGCCGTCGGGGGACCAGACGGGCCCGGAGGCGTAGCGGTCGGAGAGCGAGGCGTGCGGGGCGAGCGCGTACAGGCGCGCGGCGCCACTGCGGCCGCCGGTATCGGTACCCGTGCCGGTGCCGGTGCCGGTATCGGTGCCCGCGCCCGCGCCCGTATCGGTGTCGATGATCCGGATGAGGTTGTAGCCCTCGCGGAAGCGCCGGCTGAGCCGGTTGCGGTCGCACAGGGCGAGGTGGCGGCCGTCCGGCGACCAGGTCGGCGGGCCGGGCAGGCCACCGCCGCCGAAAGCCGTGGCCAGGGCTGTCTCCTCCCCGGTGGCGAGGTCGCGGACGAGGAGCCGCCCGGCCATGTCCAGGGCGGCCAGGCGGGTGCCGTCCGGTGAGAGGACGCCGTAGACGCGGCCGCCGGGGGCGAGTCCGCCGGATGTGAGGACGGAGTCCGCGCCGCTGGTCAACTCCCGGCGGCGGACGGTGTTCAGGCCGTCGCGGTCATCGGTGTAGAGCAGGGCCCGGCCGTCGGGGGTCCACACGGGCCCTTGGACGTAGGCGGTGGTGGGTGCCTGGACGATCCGGCGCGGCGCTCCCCCGGTCACCGGCGCCACCCACAGCGCGTTCAGGGCGGCGAAGGCCACGCTGCGGCCGTCGGGGGACAGGCTCGGCAGGTGGATTCCGCGGACCGGGCGGCTCCGTTCGGCCTCCAGGACGTACTCCTTGGCCCGGTAGCGGGGCCGGGGAACGTCGAGGGTGGCGTCGAGCGGGATCTCACGGCCGGTGTGGTCCCGGTGCGGGCGGATGAGGCGGAACCGGCCGTCGAGGGTGATCAGCAGCTGTTCGTCACCGGCCCAGCGCGGCGGGGCGGGCGCGAGGTCGCCGTCGAGGGCGACCCGGCGGCCGTCCACGAAAAGGGTGATGTTCTCGGCCTTGCGGGGTCCGGGCAGCGCGCAGAGCCATGCCGTGCGTCCGGCCGGGGAGAGCGCGGGGGCGAACAGCCTGCCTTCGGTCGCGGTGTGCTCGACCCGTACCGGCCCGCGGGCGCCGGCGGCGACGGAGGCGAGGGTGCGGGCGATGAGGGTCTCCCCGGCCGGGGTACCGCGGACGAACAGCACCCGGGAGCCGTCCGCGGACCAGGCCGGGTCGAAGTCCTCCCACTCTCCGTCCTGTCCGGGCCCCTCCTGCCCCGGCAGGCCGGTCAGCCGGCGGGTGAGGCCGTCCCGTACGCCGACGGTCCAGATCCGGTACGGGCTCCCCGCGACCGGGTCCCCGCCGCGTTCGGAGCAGAAGGCGATCGTGGCACCGTCGGGGGACCAGGCGGGCGAGCGGTCGTCGAAGGGGCCGTCCGTGAGCCTGCGCAGCCCCGAACCGTCGGCGCGCATCAGCCAGAGGTGGAAGGAGCCGTCGCGGTAGGCGCTCATCGCCACCTGCCGGCCGTCGGGCGAGAACACCGGACGGCTCGGCTCCAGGTCGGGCGGGGTCAGCGCCCGCGCGGCCGATCCGTCCGGCGGCAGCGACCACAGGATGCCCTGGACCTCGGCGATGACACGGTCCCCGGTGGCCGTGGCGGTCGCCGCGCCGTTGGTCGCCGCGGTGAAACGCAGCCTCACCACCTCGTCACCCGCTCCTTCCGCGCCGGCGGTGTCCGGGACATCCACGCCGGCGGTGGCCGGGACATCCCCGGCCGCCTCCGCCACCGCGGAAGGGCCGAGCAGCACCGCCGCCGCCGTACCGGCCGAAGCCGCCTGCAGTACCGTCCTGCGTGCTACCGCCACCCCGGTCCTCGTCCCCGCCTCGTCGGCCGCCCACGTCAGGCGGGTCAACGACCGGCGCGGCGGATGGGCAACGGGGGGCGCGGCATCTGCGGCACATGCCGGTCGGGGACCGTCGGCGTGTACCGCGTTCGACGACGTCTACCAGCCCCGGAGGACCACGTCGACCAGCCCCGGAGACGGACCGCGACCCGACCTTCTCCGGCTACTCCCCCACCCGCCCCGACCAGTAGGCCCTCCTGTCCGCTCCCCCGCAGCCGAATTTATGGGGCACCCGGTGGGCTTGTGGGCGGCGGGCCCTATGCGCATACTCCACCCAGCGCCTGTCAGGAACACGTCAGGTCCTGATGCGCCTCACAGGGCCCCCACCCCCCGGCCCCAACGCTCCGAGGAGGAGATCAGTGAGGATCACGCGCACCATTCCCCACACCCGCACGGCGCGACGAGCCAGGCTTGCCGCTCTCGCCGCCGGCCTGCTCGCGGCCACCGCGCTCACCCTGCCGCACGCCGAAGCAGCCACCGTACGGACCTACAGCCCCACCCGGCTCGCAGCCGTCGACCAGGCCGTGCTCACCGCCGACGTCGGCGGCACCGCTTGGCATGTGGACCAGGCCACCGGCCGCGTCGTCGTGACCGCCGACAGCACCGTCTCGGCGGCCGGCCTCGCGAAGATCAGGAAGGCGGCGGGCGCCGGAGCGGGCGCACTGCGGATAGAGCGCACCTCCGGGAAGTTCAGCCGGCTGCTCGGCGCGGGCGACGCCATCTACGGCGGCGGATACCGCTGCTCGCTGGGCTTCAACGTGGTCAGCGGCAGCACGTACTACTTCCTCACCGCCGGCCACTGCGGAAACGTGGTCAAGACCTGGTACACCAGCTCCGCACAGAGCACCCTGATCGGCCCCACCGTCGGCTCCACCTTCCCGGGCAGC
This sequence comes from Streptomyces sp. ISL-87, assembly GCF_018614095.1. GTDB lineage: Bacteria > Actinomycetota > Actinomycetes > Streptomycetales > Streptomycetaceae > Streptomyces. Next base: position 161,691 of record NZ_JAGGOY010000061.1, read on the forward strand.
GACTACGCGCTGGTCCGCTACGACAACGCATCGCTCAGCCACACCGGGGGCTTCACCGCCGCCAACGCGTACGTCGGCGAGCCGGTCAAGCGCAGCGGTTCCACCACCGGCACCAAGAGCGGAACCGTCACCGCGCTGAACGCGACCGTCCACTACAGCGGCGGCGGGACGGTCCGGGGCATGATCCAGACGAACGTATGCGCCGAGCCCGGCGACTCCGGCGGCGCGCTGTACGACGGCACGAAGGCACTCGGCATCACCTCCGGCGGCAGTGGCAACTGCACCACCGGCGGCACCACGTTCTTCCAGCCCGTGCCCGAGGCGCTCGCCAAGTACAAGGTCTCGCTGTACTGATGAATCGCCGTACTGATGATCCCGTACTCGTGATCCCGTACTGATGATCACCGCACTGATGATCGCTGCGCTGATCACGCGTTGATCCACCCAGGTGCCGGTCGGGACGATTCCCGGCCGGCACCGCCGCGTTGCGGCCCCGCCGGGGACAAATGCCATATAGGGCATGCCGGGTGGGGCCGAGCCGGTCGTACCGCATCATGTCCCGGTGCAGAATGCGGAGCAGTTCGGCGAGACCGAGGGCCAGGCGGGAAGCCCTGGAGTGCCGCGCCGGCGGGGGCCTGAGGACATGTCCGCGCAGGTGAGAGCCGCCCAGGAGGGCGATGAGGGGGCGTTCGGGGAGTTGTTCCGGGCGGTGCAGCCCGGACTGCTGCGCTACCTGGGGGTGCTGGCCGGCGCCGAGGCGGAGGACGTGGCCTCCGGGACCTGGTTGCAGATCGCCCGGGACCTGGGCACGTTCCAGGGCGACTTCGCGGGTTTCCGCGGCTGGGTGGCGGCGATCGGCCGGAACCGGGCGATGGACCTGCTGCGGTCCCGGCGGCGCCGGCCGGTCAGCACCGTGCCGGTGGAGGAGCTGCTCGGCGACCGGCCGGCCGCCGAGGACACCGAGGGCGCCGCACTCACCACCGTCGGCACCGCCTCGGCTCTGGCTCTGATAGCCACCCTGCCCCGCGACCAAGCCGAGGCGGTGCTGCTCCGGGTGGTCATGGACCTGGACGCGGTCACCGCCGCGCGGGTGCTCGGCAAGCGGGCGGGCGCGGTGCGCATGGCCTCTCACCGTGGTCTGCGAAAGCTCGCCAAGCTGCTCGACACACCGCCGGGGCCAGCGGAAACGACCACAGAACCAGACATACGGAAGTCGCCGGAAATTGATTCCGCCTCGGGAGTGACACCTACGACGGCTCCAACGCTGAAAGGTTTGAGATGAGCACCAACCGATCCCGTCGCATCGACCATGACACAGCCGAGCAGTTGCTCGGCGGGCACGCGGTCGGCGCGGCGGACGGCCTCGAAGCCCTCGCGGGACTGCTTTCCGCTGCCGCCGCCCCCGCGGCGGACGGCGAGCTGTCCGGCGAACGGGCGGCGCTGGCCGCCTTCCGGGCCGCTCGCCTCGAACCTGTCCGTTCGCGTGTTCCTGCCCGCGCACCTTCCCCGCGACACCTCCCGAGGCGGCCGATGCTCACGTCAGGGCTGACGAGGCTCCTGAGCGCGAAGGTCGCGGCTGCCGCTGTCGCCACCGCGCTCGGCGGCGTCGCCGTCGCGGCCGGCACCGGCCACCTGCCCGCCTCGCTGGGCGGCGGTCCCGCCGAGCCGGTCCAGGCCCGGACCTCCGCTCCGGCAACCCCGGGCTCCGTTCCGCCGGGCATCACGGCTCGCAGTGCGGCCCCCGTGCCGGCCGACCTCGCCGAGCTGTGCCGGGTCTACAGCCAGGTGGGGGGCGCGCATCCCGAGGACGTGCTGGCCGAGCGCCGCTTCACCGGGCTGGTCGCGGCGGCCGGTGGCCCCGGCAACGTCGCGGGGTACTGCGCCCCGGCGCTGGACGCCTCCGGCGGTCCGAGCCCCGCGCCGGCCACCCCCACCGACCAGCCGGCGCGAACCGGGCCGGGCCGGCACCCGACGCCCAGGACTCAGCAGCCCGGCAATCGGCCCGCCAGCCCCGGCGCCACCCACTCCCCGGCCGGACCCGGCAGCCATCCGACCGCCCCTCCGGACAACCGGCCCAGTACCCCCGCGAAGGGGGGCGAACCGAGCATCCGTCCCAAGCCGTGACGGGGCCCCGCTCCCCGTGTCCGCCGCCCGCCCGGCTCTGATCCCGCTACCCGCTACCCGTAGAGGCCACCGACGCATGCAACACCGACTTGGCATCCCGGACGAGGACACCGTTCCGGTTCCCCGCGTGTACGTGGCCGACGCCCCCGGCACGGCGGACACCCCGCCGCGGCCCGTCCCCGAGGCGAGTCCCGTCTTCGTGGACGCCTCGGGGCGCAGGCAGCGCCGGGTGCGCCGGTTGGGCCGCTTGCTGGTCATACCCGCCGCCGCCTACGTCGTCCTGCTGATCAGCACCCTGATGGGCGGGCCGACGGTCCAGTCGCCCTTCCTCCCGTCCGCCCAGGCACCGCAAACGGCCAAGACCGAAGCCCCCGCGACCGGGAAGAGCACCGCGAGGCCCTCCCCCACCGGCGCGGCGAAGAGCTCCACCCCGCGCAGGGGAGCACCCTCGCCCACCGCCAAGGCCACGGCCGCGCCCGGCAAGACGGCGTCGCCCGGCACCGGGACCGGACCGAGCGGGGCCGTCAGCGACCCGTCCACCGCTGGCACCGGTGGAACCCGTCCTTCGCCCAGCAGTGCGGGGCACGGTCGCCCCTCGACCGCGCCGGGCCAGGGCGGCAAGCCCACCGCCCACCCATAAGCACCGGAACGCAGCAGGCAGGAAGCGCCCCCTTGTCCAAGAAGAACCGTCGCCGCCATCCGCGCGGTCGGCACAGCAGCGTGCGCAACGTTCCGCTGCGTACGCACTGGCTTCTGCTGACCACTCTGGTGCTCACCCTCTCCGCCGCGCTGCTGCTCCAGGGCTACACCCAGCACCTGTTCGACACCACCGCCGACGGAGCGCCCCGGGAACAGGGCTCGGCCGCTTCCGTACCGGACCAGATCTCCTCCGGCGGGCCGGTGATCGAAGGCTCGGCAGCCCGCTCCGCCGGCCCGGCCGCCCGTACGATCGCGCTGACCTTCGACGACGGCCCCGACCCGGTCTGGACACCGAAGATCCTCGATGTCCTGCGGCGCAACAACGTCCACGCCACGTTCTTCACCGTCGGCACCCGCGTCGCCGAGAACCCCGACCTCGCGCGCCGGATCGTCGAAGACGGCCACCAGATCGGCCTCCACGGCTTCACCCACACCAACCTCGGCGCCGCGTCCCCCTGGCGGCGCTCCCTGGAGCTGCGTGAGACCCAGCTCGTCGTCGCCGGGGCCACCGGTGTCACCACCCCGCTGCTGCGCCCGCCGTACTCCTCCACCAACAAGGCCCTCACCGACGCCGGCTGGGACGCCGTCAAAACGGCCGGCCAGGAGGGGTACCTCACCGTCCTCACGACCCTGGACAGCGAGGACTGGCGCCGCCCGGGCGTCGAGCGGATCATCGCCAACGCCACCCCGAAGGGCACCGGTGGGCAGATCCTGCTGATGCACGACGCGGGCGGGGACCGCGCGCAGACCGTCGCCGCGCTGGAGCAGCTCGTCCCGCGGCTCAAGGCGTCCGGATACAAGTTCGCCACCGTCGGCGACGCGGTCGACCTCCCCAAGACCGTGCAGCCGGCCGCGACCGCGGACGAGTGGCAGGGCCTCGCCCTGATCAGCGCGCTTCGGACCAGCGACTGGATCCTCGACGCCATCTCCTGGCTGCTGTGGGCCGCGGGCGCGATCAGCCTGCTGCGCGCGGTCGCCGTGTTCGTCGCCGCCCGGCGCCACGTACGGATGCGCCGCAAGCCGTGGGGCGCTCCGGTGACCGAACCCGTCAGCATCATCATGCCCGCCTACAACGAGAGCGCGGGCATCGAGGCGGCCGTCCGCTCCCTGCTGGCGTCCGACCACCCCGTCGAGGTCATCGTCGTCGACGACGGCTCCACCGACGGCACCGCCGACATCGTCGAAGCCCTGCGCCTGCCCGGCGTACGGATCATCCGGCAGCAGAACGCCGGAAAGCCCGCCGCCCTCAACACCGGGATCGCCGCGGCCTCCTGCAACCTGCTCGTCATGGTCGACGGCGACACCGTCTTCGAACCGGACGCCGTCCGCATGATCATCCAGCCCTTCGCCAACCGCCGCGTCGGCGCCGTGTCCGGCAACGCCAAGGTCGTCAACCGGGGCGGGCTGCTCGGCCGCTGGCAGCACATCGAGTACGTCGTCGGGTTCAACCTGGACCGCCGCCTGTTCGACCTCGCGGAGTGCATGCCCACCGTCCCCGGCGCCGTCGGCGCCTTCCGTCGCGAAGCGCTGCTGCGCGTGGGCGGCGTCAGCGACACCACCCTCGCCGAGGACACCGACCTCACCATGGCGCTGTGCCGTGACGGCTGGCGCGTGGTCTACGAGGAGCGCGCCAAGGCCTGGACCGAGGCGCCCGCTTCCCTCGGCGCCCTGTGGAAGCAGCGCTACCGCTGGTGCTACGGCACCCTCCAGGCCATGTGGAAGCACCGCGGCGCCTTCACCCAGCGCGGACAGGCCGGCAAGCTCGGCCGCCGAGGTCTGCTCTACCTGCTGATGTTCCAGGTGCTGCTGCCCCTGCTCGCGCCGGTCGTGGACGTCTTCGCGATCTACGGTCTGATCTTCCTCGACCCGGTGCGCATCATCGGCCTGTGGTCGGCGTTCCTGCTCCTCCAGGTCTTCTTGGGCCTCTACGCGTTCCGCCTCGACAACGAGCGGCCCGGACCGCTGTGGAGCCTGCCGTTCCAGCAGTTCGTCTACCGCCAGCTGATGTACCTCGTCGTCATCCAGTCCGTGTTCACCGCCGTCGCCGGATCACGCCTGCGCTGGCAGCGGATGGAGCGCTACGGGAGCCTCCAGGTGCCCGTCGGAGCGGCCGAGTCACCCGTGGCCGAGCCCCCCGTGACCGGGCTTCGCGCGCCCGAGCCCTTCGCCGCCGTACCGCCCGGCCCCGTAACTCCCGGCCTGGAGCTCGCCGAGAGCTGGACCGAGGAAGCCCGCCGCGCGGCGGCGGCCGCGCCGGGCAGCGGCTACTACTCGGATCTCAACTGGGCATCCCAGCCCCAGCCCTACCCCCAGCCCCACCGCCAGGGCGGGCAATTTCCGGCACAAGGGATGCACGGCGAATACCGCTGAGGAAAATCAACCGTCCGGAGTGGCGCGTTACCGCCACTCCGGACTGGCCGGTCCAGAGGCGGCACACGATCGCAACACAGTCGTAACGTCGGCGGTAATGCCGGAGTTGGCATCGAATTCCCCAAAGCGCACTCTGCCGTACACCCGGTAACCGCGATTCCACGGTCCGGTTCGACCGATTTGTCTATTTTTCCTGACGTCGCCTCAGTTATTTTCCACCGGCCCGGCGTGGCGGAACTGTGCCAATCCCATTGCAGGCCTGGCCATTTGATCTAGTCGATTGTCATGCTTCCGACAGCCTTCTACGGGCATCGCATCGCCGGTCAATCCCCTCCGGCAGGTGCCGCTTGACCGTACGGAGCAGCAGCGCCCGCTCCGCCCCCTGCGAGCACTCACCCCGGTGCCCCGGAGCGAGGCGCGACCGCGCACACGCGGTTGCATTCGGAAGGAAAGACCTACGTGAAGCGAAAGCTCGCAATCGGAGCCGTCCTCTCCACTTCGGCCCTGCTCGCCAGTGCCATCCAGGTCAGTGCCGGGCTGGCCCAGGCCGCCCCCGCGCCCGCCCCCGCCGGGCAGCAGCGCGCCGCTCTCCTCGCCCAGGCCGGCACCGACGCGCCCGCCACGGGCCGCGCCCTGGGACTGGGCAAGGCGGAGAAACTGGTCGTCAAGGACGTCGTGACCGATGCGGACGGCAGCCGTCACGTGCGCTACGAACGCACCTACAACGGGCTCCCGGTGCTCGGCGGCGACCTCATAGTCCACCAGGACGCGAAGGGCGCGGTGAAGTCGGCGGACAAGGCCGTCAAGGCCTCCATCGCCCCCGCCTCGCTCTCCCCGAAGCTCTCCGCGAGCCAGGCCGCGGCCAAGGCGGCCGGCGCCGCGAACGCCACCGTCGGCATCGTGGAGGACGAGGACGAGGCGGCCCTCGCCTCGGTCGACCGGACCGGAGCCGCCCGTCTGGTCGTCTGGGCCGCGTCCGGCACCCCGCGCCTCGCGTACGAGACCCTCGTCGAGGGCACGCGCGCCGACGGCACCCCCAGCAGCCAGCGCATCGTCACCGACGCGGCGAGCGGCGAGGTGCTGTCCACCCGCGAGGGGGTCGAGACCGCCAACGCCGCCGGTACCGGCAAGGGCGTGTTCGTCGGCTCCGTGCCGCTGACCACCAACTCGACCGGTACCACCTTCGAATTGAAGGACGCCACGCGCGGGGGCCAGTACACCGTCAGCCTCGCCAACAAGACCGGTGGCAACGGAACCCTCTACACCGACGCCGACAACGCCTGGGGCGACGGCACCGCCGCCAACGGCCAGTCCGCCGCCGTGGACGCCCAGTACGGCGCCGCGGCCACCTGGGACTTCTACAAGAACACCTTCAGCCGCAGCGGCATCCGCAACGACGGTGTCGGCGCCTACAGCCGGGTCCACTACGGCCGCAACTACGTCAACGCGTTCTGGAGCGACTCCTGCTTCTGCATGACGTACGGCGACGGCGCGAGCAACACCCACCCGTTGACCGAACTGGACGTCTCCGGCCACGAGATGAGCCACGGTGTCACCGCGAACACCGCCGGCCTGAACTACTCCGGTGAGTCCGGTGGCCTCAACGAGGCCACCTCCGACATCTTCGGCACCGGCGTGGAGTTCTACGCCAACCTGGCGTCGGACAAGGGCGACTACCTCATCGGCGAGCTGATCGACCTCAACGGCAACGGCACGCCGCTGCGCTACATGGACAAGCCGTCCAAGGACGGCAAGTCCGCCGACTCCTGGTCCTCCGGTGTCGGCAGCCTCAACGTGCACTACTCCTCGGGTGTCGCCAACCACTTCTTCTACCTGCTGTCCGAGGGCAGCGGCGCGAAGACCATCAACGGCGTCGACTACAACAGCCCCACCTCCAACGGTTCCACCGTCACCGGCATCGGCCGCGACAAGGCCCTGCAGATCTGGTACCGCGCTCTCACCGTCTACATGACCTCCACCACCGACTACAAGGGCGCCCGCGCCGCCACCCTCAAGGCGGCGGGCGACCTGTACGGCGCCACGTCCACCGAGTACCAGACCGTCGCCGCGGCCTGGTCGGGCGTCAACGTCAACTGACGCGACGAGACACCGGCGGCGCGCCCACCACTCGTGGGACAGCCGCTCCCGGCCGTGTCCGTCCCTCCCTTCGACGGGAGGGACGGACACGTTCCGTATGCCCAGTTCAGTTCAGCCCGGTTCAGTCCACGCCGAGCAGCCGCCGCCGGTCGTCCGGACGGGACTGGAACTCCGCGCAGCTCGCCCGGTGGACGATGCGGCCCTTCTGCATGACGGCCACCTCCTGGGCGACGGAGAAGGCCAGCCGCAGGTTCTGCTCGACGAGGACCACGGACATGCCCTCCGCGCCCACCTCGCGGATCACCTCACCCACCTGGGCCACGACCGCGGGGGCGAGCCCGTCGGACGGCTCGTCGAGGAGCAGCAGCCGGGGATTGCCCAGCAGGGCCCGGGCGATCGCGAGCATCTGCTGCTCCCCGCCGGAGAGCTGGTCACCGCGGTGTCCCAGCCGCTCTCCCAGCCGCGGCAGCAACCGCAGGACGCGCTCCCGCGTCCAAGGACCGGTGGTCGGGCGGCGGGTGGCGATCGCCAGGTGCTCCGCCACGGTGAGCGGCGCGAACACCCGGCGCCCCCGGGGGACGATGCCCACCCCGGCCCGGGCGATCGCGTCGACCCGGGACCCGGCGGTCTCCCGGCCGTCCAGCATGACGCTCCCCTCGTAGGGCCGGATGAATCCGGTGACGGTCGACATGAGGGTGGTCTTCCCCACCCCGTTGCGACCGAGGACGGCGATGATGCCACCCGCCTGGAGGTCGAGATCGACTCCGTGCAGAACGACCCCGCCGGCGTAGCCGGACCGCAGCGCGCGGATGCTGAGGAACGGCTTCACGACGTGACCTCCACACTGCCCAGATAGGCGGCCTGCACCTCGGCGGAGGCCCGTACCTCGTCCGGGGTGCCGGTGGTCAGGTGCTTGCCGAGATGCATGACGGTAACGGTGTCCGCCAGCTCGAAGACCATGTCGAGGTCGTGCTCGATGAGCAGCACGGTCACGTCACCGGGCAGTGCGGCGATCAGTTCGGTGAGTCGGGCCGTCTCGGCCGGGGACATCCCGGCCGCGGGTTCGTCGAGCAGCAGGAGCCGGGGCTCGGTGGCCAGGGCGACGGCGACTTCGAGCTGGCGCCGTTCGCCGTGCGAGAGTTCGGCGGCCGGAGTGTCGTGCCGGGAGGGCAGTCCCACCCGGTCCAGCAAGGCGTGCGCCCGCGCGACCGTGGTGCGGTGGGCGCGCACCGGGCGCAGGCCGCCGAGCCCGGCCCCGCTCCGCCGGAGCGCGGCGAGCAGGACGTTTTCCAGCGCCGTTTCCCGCAGGAACAGGCTGGAGTGCTGGAACGTCGTGGCGATACCGAGCCCGACCCTGCGGTGAACGGGCAGCCGGGTGATGTCCCGCCCGTCCAGACGGATGGATCCCGCGGTGGTGGCGAGCGTCCCCGAGAGCAGGCCGAAGAGTGTGGACTTGCCGGCGCCGTTGGGGCCGATGACGGCCTGCCGCGCACCGGTCCGTACCGTGAGGGTGACGCCGTCCACGGCCTTGAAGGACCCGAAGTCCCGGGAGACCCCGTGCAGTTCGAGCAGCTGATGATCCGTCATGCGGTCCTCCTGCGGCTCGGTCCGCGCGGTATCCGTAGGCCGGCCAGGCCGCGTGGCAGGGTGTAGACGGCGACGACGAAGAGCACGCCGAGCAGCAACGATCCGTGGCCTGCGACGAATCCGAGGTTGCCGAGCCAGTCACGGGTGAGCCAGACCAGCGCGGCGCCGGCGCAGGCCCCCCACATCGACCCCGAACCGCCGATGACGACGGCCAGCAGTGCCAGCGCGGCGATTTCGAATCCGGCGTCGCCCGGCGAGACGAACCGCTGGACCGAGACCCAGAGCGCCCCCGCCGCACCGGCCAGGGCTCCCGCACCGCAGTAGACGGTGAGGGCGTAGCTCCGGGTTGGGTATCCGATCGCCCGCATCCGCCGCTCGTTGTCGCGGATGCCGCGCAGCGCGAGGGCGAACGGCGTCCGGGACAGGCAGGCGATCACCACGAGGAGCGCCAGAAAGACCGCCAGTACGTAGAAGTAGACCAGCCCGTCGAGCTCCAGGGCGGGCATGCCCGGCAGCGGCACGACGGGCGGGATGCCGGACATTCCGTCCGAACCGTTGGTCACCGGCTTCCAGTTGACGGCGGCGCTGTAGGCGATCTCGCCGATGGCGAGCGTCAGCATGAGGAACACCACGCCGCGCGCCCGGACGGCCAGCCATCCGGTCGCCGCGGCCACCGGCGCGCAGACGCCGGCGGCGATGAGGAGCTGGACGATCCCGATGTCGGTCAGCCGCGTCGCCACGATCGCCGCCGTGTACGCCCCGACGCCGAAGTACGCCGACTGACCGAGCGTCGGCAGCCCGGTCAGACCGGTGAGCAGGTGCACGCTCAGGGCGAGCAGGGCGAACACCAGGATCCGCGACAGGGTGGCGATGGCGTAGGAGCCGAGGAGGAACGGGGCCATCGCGAGCCCGGCCAGGGCGGCGGCCGCGGACAATCGTCGTGCGGCCGGTCCGGCCGCCGGGTACGCGGAGCTCATGTCGCCACCGCCGAGGGAACCAGGCCGTGCGGCCGTACGACGAGTACGGCCAGCATCGTGCCGAAGAGCAGGAACGGGGCGTACTCGGGGAGCAGCGCCACCCCGAGCGTCTGCACCTGGCCGATGAGGAGCGCCCCGACGAGCGCCCCGCGCACCGACCCCAGGCCGCCGACGACCACCACGACGAGCGAGAGCACGAGCACCTTCTCGTCGACTCCCGGTCCGGGGCCCAGAATCGGCGCTCCGAGGACTCCGCCGAGGGCCGCGAGGGCGGCTCCGAACGCGAAGACCCCGTAGAGCACCTTGCGGGTGTCGACGCCGAGCGCGCGGACCATGTCGCGGTCGGCGACCGTGGCCCGCACCAGCGCTCCGAGGGAGCTGCGCTCGAACACCAGGTACACGAGGGCCGCGAGTACGGCGGCGACGCCGATGAAGGCCAGCCGGTAGACGGGATACGTGTGCCCGAGGAGGCCGACCGACCCGCGCAGCGCGCTCGGCGGGTCCGTGGGCAGTACCTCGCCGCCGAAGGCCGAGGTGAGCAGATCGGCTGCGATGAAGGTGATGCCGAGCGTCAGCACGGCCTGGTCCAGATGACCGCGCCGGGCCAGCGGCTGGGTGAGCAGCGTCAGCGCCGCACCGCCCAGCGTGCCGACGGCGGCTCCCGCCGCCAGCGCGATGAGCAGGCCTGGCAGGCTGCCGTCCGAGAGCGCGTACGCGACGTAGGCGCCGACCAGGTAGAGCGTTCCGTGGGCGAGGTTGAGCACGTCCATCATGCCGAACACCAGGGACAGGCCGACGGCGAGCGTGAACAGGAGCAGACCGAAGGCGACCCCGTCGATGACGCTGACGAGGTTGTCGTCCAACCATCCGGTCATGTCAGCCGCCCAGCCGGACGAGTTCCGCGGTGACGGTGTTGGCGCCCTGCTCGACCTCGCGCAGGTACCAGGGCTGGACGGGCGTGCCACCGGTGTTGAAACGCCAGGTGCCCCGCGGGCTGTCGATGTCGCCCACCTTCGCGATGGCGGCGTTGACCGTTTCCGAGGTGACCTTCCCGCCGGCCGCCGCGATCGCCTTGTCGAGTACGTGGGCGGCGTCGTACGAGGCCATGGCGTAGGTGGTCGGGGCGGAACCGTAGGCCGAGCGATAGGCGGGCGCGAAGGTCTTGTTGGCCGGGTTGTCCAGGTCGGCGCTGTAGTTCAGGGCGGTGCGGATGCCGTTGGCTGCATCGCCCTGGCCCTTCAGCACGCCTCCCTCGGTGAGGAAGCCGGGCGCGTAGAGCGGGATCTTGCCGGCCAGTCCGAAGTCCCTGTACTGCTTGACGAAGTCGACTGCCGCGCCGCCCGCGTAGAAGCAGAAGACCGACTTCGCACCGGACTTCTCGATCTGCGCGAGGTAGGGCTGGAAGTTCGTGGTCTGCGGGAACGGCGTGTAGACCTCCGTCCCGGCGATCTTGCCCCCGGCGGCGAGGAAGGTGGACTTGAAGCCCTCGATCTCGTCCTTGCCGGCCTGGTACCCCGCGGCGATCAGGAAGACCGGACCGTCGGCCTTCGTCGCCACATGCGCGCCGAGCGCCTTGCCCGGTTCGTCGTTGACGTACGAGGTGCGCCAGATGAAGTGGGTCCCGGTCAGTGTCGTCGGTGAGGCGTTCGAGCCGACGAGCGGGATCTTTCCGGTCTCGAACAGATCCTTGACCCCGTTGATGGTGGCCGAACTGACCACACCGCTCACGGCCAGCACGTGGTCCTGCTTGACCAGCTTCTCCGCGGCCGCCTTGCCGGAGTCCGCGGTCTCCCCCTCGTCCGCGACCACGATCTTCACCTCGTGGCCGCCGAGCTTGCCGCCGTGCTGCTCGACGTAGAGCTCGAACCCGGCCTTCATGTCGTCGCCGAGCGCCTTGTAGATGCCCGACCGGGGGACGAGGAGCCCGATCTTCAGGGGCCCGTCGCCCGTGCTTTCGCTGCCGGTCCCGAGGCTGGCACCACCGCACGCGGTGGCCAGCAAGAGGCCCGTGGTGACAGCTATCAGACCAAGGGGACGAAACCGACGTGTCATGGTGACTCCGTACGTGGTGAGGGCGGCCCGGCAGGGTCGGCAGAGCGCGAGGTTACACGTGTTTATAGCGCTCTCCTGACGGACGTCAATAGTTCTCGCTATTTCGGCTCCAAAGTGCCGCGAACCCTTGCCCGGCTCAAAAATGCGTCGCAATACTGACCATCGAAAATTTCACACTATGCCGGGGAGCCTGGGTCTCGGCGCCAGGCCACCAGCTCGCGATCAGTCAGGGAGTGACGCAACATGACCGACGATCCATTGCGGCGCGATGTCCTCAAGACCGGCGGAATCCTGGCCGGCCGCATGCTGGCCGGCGGCATGCTGCTTTCCGGCGTGGCGGGCCTGCGCCCCGCGTACGCCAGCACGCCAACCGCCCCTTCACCAGACGTTGTTGACGCACCCGCCGGCCGCCTGCGCGGCACCGTGGAGGGAGGCCTCACGGTGTTCAAGGGCGTGCCCTACGCCGCACCCCCGGCCGGCCCCCTCCGCTGGCGGCCGGCCCAGCCGCATCCCGGCTGGGCGGGAACGCTGGACGCGACCGCCTTCGGCCCGAGCGCGCCGCAGCTCTACCGCGAGGGGGGCGACCAGGTACTGGGCACCCACGGCTCGCCGCCCTTCGACGAGGACTGCCTGACGCTCAACATCTGGACTCCGGGCGCCGGCGAGGCCAAGCGGCCGGTGCTGGTGTGGATCCACGGCGGTGGCTTCATCTCCGGATCCGGCTCGCTCCCCAACTACTCCGGCGAGACCTTCGCGCGTAACGGCGACGTCGTAGTGGTGACCATCAACTACCGTCTCGGCCCGCTGGGTTACCTGTACTTCGGCGAAGACGGCGCCGCCGGGAACTTCTGGCTCACCGACCAGATCGCCGCGCTGCGCTGGGTACGGGACAACATCGCCGCATTCGGCGGAGACCCGGACGAGATCACCGTCGCCGGCCAGTCCGGCGGCGCCCTGTCGGTGGCGGCGCTGGCAGGCGCCCGGCCCAAGGGCCGCCGGTTGTTCCGGCGCGCCATCCTGCAGAGCCCACCGCTCGGCCTGCGGATCCCCACCCGCGCCGAGTCCCTGGAGCGCACGGCCGCCTACCTGGACATCCTCGGCGCGAAGGACGTCACCGAACTGCGGGGCATCCCGTGGCCGCGCCTGATCGCGGCCACCATCGAGATGTTCGGCCGCACCGCACAGTGGGGTTACTGGTCCACGCCGTTCCTGCCGGTGCTCGACGGCGTCACCCTGGCCCGCCAGCCCGCCGACCTGCTGGTGGACGGCCCAGGCGGGGACATCGAGGTCCTCCTCGGCTGGACCAGGGAGGAGGCCAACTTCGCCTTCGCACTCAATCCGGCCTACGCCGCGGCCACCAGGGAACAGGTGCTCGGCAGAACACGGGACACCTTCGGAAGCCGGGCGGCCGAGGCGTACACCGCCTATGAGGAGGCCCGGCCGGGCGCCCGGCCGGTGGACGTCCTCATGGACGTGATCTCCGACGACCTGTTCCGCATGCCCAGCCTGTCCTTGGCCGAACGCCGGGCGGCCCGCGGGCGCCCGCTGTGGACGTACCAGTTCGACCTCCCCACGCCGGCGCACGACGGCCAACTGGGGGCCGCGCACTGCCTGGAGCTGCCGTTCGCCTTCGACAACTTCGACAAGTGGACGCAAGCCCCCTTCCTCGCAGGTCTCAACCCGAGGATCCGCGACGGCCTCGCCGCGACCATGCACCAGTCCTGGATCTCCTTCATCCGAACCGGCGATCCCAACCACCACCCCATGCCCGCCTGGGACCGGTACGAGCGGAACTCCCGCATCACGATGAGCCTGGACTCGGTCACCTCCGCCACCGGCGACCTCGCCGGATACTGGAGCCGACTGCGCAATCCGGCGACTGCGGCGAGCCGGTAGCAGGTAGCAGGTACTACGCGCGGCCCTCCTGGAGCACGGAGAGGATGTTGCCCGCAGGGTCCTTGAACCAGGCGATAGCGGGGCCGGGAGGGTTCTCGCGGGCGATTCCCTTCGCGTCCTGGCCGAATCCCTCGTAGCGCTCGAAGGTCACGCCGCGGGCGGCGAGGTCGTCCACGGCCTCGTCGATGTCACCCACGGGGAAGTTCAGTACGGTGAACGACGCGGGCGTGTGGTTCTCCTTGGGGTACAGCAGCACGTCGGTGTCTCCCGCGAAGTGCAGGAACAGCATGCCGTTGTCCTCGGAGACTCGCAGGCCCAGCGTCCCGCCGTAGAACTCCTTCGCGCCCTCGATGCTGTCCACCGAGAAGCCGCTGAATGCCTTGCTCTCTCCCAGCATGGTGGCAGCCCTCCGTTCGCCGCGGCTCGACCGGCTTCGGTCCTCGCCCCCCATCGTCCCGCCGAAGCCCCACCCGCGCACCTGGGTCGGCGGCCGTCAGGAGGAGTCCGGGCAACGCCCCCGGGAAACGGCGCGGGCGGCGGCGGAAGGCAACTTGGTGCCTCCCACCGCCGCCCGCATGCCTGGACGCCGGATCAAACAGTCCGCCGGATCAAACAGTCCGCTGGATCAAACAGTCCGCCGGGTCGAGCAGTCCCGCCGGATCAGACCGCCGGGGCCGGGTACGTCGGGTACTCCACGCCGGAGACGTGCTGGACGACTCGGATGACCTGGCAGGAGTAGCCGAACTCGTTGTCGTACCAGAGGTAGAGGATCGCGTTGTCGCCCTCGACCTTGGTGGCGCCGGCGTCGACGATCGACGCGTGGCGCGAGCCGATGAAGTCGCTGGAGACCGCGTCGGGGGCGCAGATGAAGTCGATCTGGCGCTTGAGCGGCGAGGTCAGCGACACGTTGCGGAGGTAGTCGAGGACTTCCTCGCGGGTGGTCTCGCGCGCGAGCTGGAGGTTGAGGATCGCGATGGAGACGTCCGGCACCGGAACGCGGATCGAGCTGCCGGTGATCTTCGCCGTGAGGTCGGGCAGCGCCTTGGCGACGGCGGACGCGGCACCGGTCTCGGTGATGACCATGTTCAGCGCGGCCGAACGGCCACGGCGGTCGGAGCCGTGGTAGTTGTCCAGCAGGTTCTGGTCGTTGGTGAACGAGTGGACGGTCTCCACGTGGCCGCGCAGGACGCCGTACTCGTCCTCCATCGCCTTCAGCGGCGGGACGATCGCGTTGGTGGTGCAGGAGGCGCAGGACAGGATCTGCTCGTCCGGCTTGATCGTGTCGTGGTTGACGCCGTGCACGATGTTGGGGACGTCGCCCTTGCCCGGCGCGGTCAGGACGACCTTGTCGATACCGGGGCGCAGGTGCTTCGACAGGCCCTCGCGGTCGCGCCACTTGCCGGTGTTGTCGATGAGGATGGCGTCGTTGATGCCGTACGCCGTGTAGTCGACCTCGGACGGGTCGTTGGCGTAGATCACCTTGATCTCGTTGCCGTTGGCGATGATCGTGCTGTTCGCCTCGTCGACCGTGATCGTGCCCTGGAACTGGCCGTGGATGGAGTCGCGGCGCAGCAGCGAGGCACGCTTGACGATGTCCTGATCGCCGCCCTGGCGGACGACGATGGCGCGCAGCCGCAGGCCGTTGCCGGACCCGGCCTTCTCGATGAGCAGGCGGGCGACGAGGCGGCCGATGCGGCCGAACCCGTAGAGGACGACGTCGCGCGATCCGCCGCGCTCGATCTTGTTGTCACCCGTGGCACCGGCGACGGCTCCGGCGGTGAACTCCTCAACCGAGAGACCGCGGACGTCGCTCTTGTACGTCGCGGCGAGCATGCCGATGTCGATCTGGGAGGGGCCGAGATCGAGGGTGGTCAGAGCCTGGAGGAACGGCAGCGTCTCGGTGACCGAGAGCTCCTCACCGGCGATCTGCCGGGCGAATCGGTGGGTCTTGAGGATGCTGACCACCGACTTGTTCACCAGGGAGCGGCTGTGCAGCAGGACCGTGACGTCCTGCTCCCGGTGCAGCTTCCCGATGATCGGGATCATCGACTCCGCGATCTCCTCGCGGGTCTTCCAGTTGGTGAACGAGTCGTCATTGACAGTCACAGGTTTATCTTTCGAGCTAGGCGGCGCTCATATGCTAACCCCACTCAAGTTCGATCATTTAAGCGGTATGGCGTCCGCGTCGCCCCCCTTCGGGTGCGCCCGTGAAAGCGCAGGTCAGAGCACCCATCCGGGCTGCTGGAACGCAGCGGGGGCGCGATCGGGAGCGACTGCGCTGCTGCGATCGGCTGGGCGCGCGCCGAGAACGGGGCGGCGGCGGGCCGGCGCGGTTCCGGGGCGGCATCATGTGGCTGGCTGCTGCCCATCCGTCGGCAGCGCGTCTGCCCGTCTGCCCGCCGCCGCGCGTACGCACCCTGCGCGCCGGCCACCGGAGCCCCATGGAGGCCTGTATGACCCGTGCGTGGGCGCGCACCCTTCCCGTGGTCGTCGTGCTGGCAGCCCTCGCCGCAGGCACTGCGGGGTGCTCGGACGACACCACTCCGTCCGAGGTCGCGTCGAAGGCGGCCTCCGCCGTTCAGTCGGTCGGAGCGGATCTCGACGCCGCAGTGGCCGAGGCCAAGAAGAAGCTCGACAGCGTGAAGGACGGAGCCGACGTGAAGAGCGACGTCCGGCTCGGCACGCCGTCCAAAGACGCGGACGGGCACAGCTCCGTGCCGGTCACCGTGTCCAACACCGCCGAGGACAAGAAGTCGTTCGCCATCCAGGTCAACTTCCGCGACACCGGAGGGAACCTTCTCGACACGGTCGTGGTGACCGTCTCCGACGTCGCCCCCAGCGCAACGGGCCAGGGCACGGCCCGCAGCACTCGCGATCTCTCCGGGGACGTCAAAGCGGAAACCGGAGCCGCCCTGCGTTACTGAGTCACACGGGCGCCGGGTTTCTCGGCCGTGAGGTGGGTAGCCGCCCACTGGCGGGGTCAGTGGTTCCCGCCGGGGCGGCGGTGCCGCCCTTGGACGCCGAGACGAGGGAGAGCCGTGATGGACGACCAGGGAGGCGCCGGGGGTGTCCCGCTGGAGGGCGAGAGCGAGGAGAAGCGCAGAAAGCCGCATGTGGACAAGCCGGCCGATACGCGGCACCGGTCACGATCGGTCCCTCGCGGATCCGGCGACGCAGCCGCCGACGGGCCCGAGGGCGGACAGGGCGAGCGGCAGCCACAGCAGCAGCCCGGGCGGAAGGAACGTCGGGCCGAAGGCAGGTGATCCTGTCGGACCGGCCCCTCCAGCTGCCGTCCTCCCTGCGGGTGGACGGCAGCCGGATGCCCCCTCGCCTGCCTAGGCTGGGGCGGACCGGGCCTCACGTCCCGTGACGCCGCGGTGGCGGACCGTCGGCTAGGGGCGGCTAGGGATACGTACGGCCGTCGCCGTCACCGTCACCTGTCTCCGAGCGGCGAGCGTGGAAGTGGCGCAGCCGGGCTTCGACGTGCCCGTCAGCGATGCGCGTGTCGAAGGCGGGCTGGGGAGCGGTGGCCGGGCCCTCGACGTTCCAGCCGTCCGTGAGGCGGAACAGGCTGCCGTGCCAGGGGCACCGGACGCAGCCGTCGGTGACCTCCCCTTCCGACAGCGGTCCGCCCATATGTGCGCAGCGGTCGGCCAGGACGCGGACGGATCCGCCGCTCTCGCGTACGACGACTACGTCAACGCCGTCCACGGAGGCGCGCACCGCCCGGCCCACGGGAAAGTCGGACACCGGTCCGACCGGGTGCCAGCCGTCCGCGACGCGGTGCGCCACGTACTCGGCGTGGTTCGCGCCGGCCGCCTGGCGGTAGGCCAGGTGTCCGCCCAGCGCGCCGCCCGCGCTGACCGCGGCGAGCCCGGCCATGCCCAGCACCTTGCCGCGTCCGTCGCGGCCCCGCGTCCGGGCGAGGAACGAGCTCGCGTAGAGCACGACCCCTGTGGTGTTCGCGAGGGCGTGCACGAGGCCGGTACGGGCCTGTTCCGGCGGCAGTTCCGCCCAGTCGGTCCAGCCCGCCACGGCGGCGGGCGCCGCCGCGGCCAGCCCCACACCGACCAGTACCCGCGCGGCGCGGCGCTGGCCGGGCAGCAGGTCCAGGACCGCCGCCGAGAGCCAGGTCCCGAGCGGCACCTGAACGAGCGGCGGGTGGGCCGGGTGGCCGACGGGCCGACCGTGCAGCACATCGCGTGCGGGTCCCAGGGGTGCCGCTCGTACGGCCCGGCGGACCACGCCGATCAGGGCATCCGCCCGCGACGTCTGTTCGAGGCGTTCCACGGCCGCCAGCAGCGGCCCGGGGCCGGCGCTGGCTGCCGGATTCATGCGCTCTGTGTCCATGGCCCGCGCATACCCGCGCCCGCCCGGCATATGTTTTCAGGGCTGCTTCCCCTCACGCCCGTGAAGCGCGGCGAGGCGCCGCCCCGCCGAATGCAGGGAGCGGCCGCGCGGAGCGTCCTGCCACGGGTCGTCCTTGAGAAGCCGGTCGACCGTGGCGAGCGTCCACCGCCACGCGGTCAGATCCGGATCGTCCAGGTCCGCCCACCGCACCGGGGCGGCGACCGGGGCGCCGGGCCGGGCGCGGACGGCGTAGGGGGCCACGGCGGTCTGGGCGTAGGCGTTGCGCTGTACGTCCAGGTAGAGCCGGCCCCGGCGGGCGTTCTTCCTGGCCTCGGTGGTGAGGTGGTCGTGGCGGGCGGCCAGCAGCTCGGCCGCGTCCCGGGCGAAAGCCCTGACCTCGTCGAACGGCATACGGCGATCGAGCGGCACCACCACGTGGACCCCGCGTGAGCCGGTCGTCATCAGCAGGGAGGGCAGTTCCAGCTCCTCCAGCAGTTCGTGCGTCCATCGGGCGGCTTCGCGTACGGCCGTGAAGTCATCGCCCGGGGGATCGAGGTCGAACACCAGCCGGTCGGGGTGGTCGGGCCGGTCCGCCCTGGACAGCCAGCGGTGCGGCGTGATGCAGGCCTGGCCGGCACCGTCGTCCGGTCAGCCCGTCAGGCCGTCAGCCCGTGGGTGCGGTGCCGGCTGCCAGACGGTCCATGAGGGCTGCGCGGTGCAGTTCGGCGATCGGCGCGAGGAGGTCGGGGTGGCGTAGCAGAGCGGCCGCGTGGCGGTCGTTCTCCCCGGGCTCGGTCAGGCGGCGGAAGGTCGCCACGGTGCCGGTGCGCTCCGTCGAGGTGAGGTCGTGGGCGGCTGCGGCCAGGGCCGGAGCGCCCAGCAGGCACGCCGCCCAGCTGACCACGACCTCGTCGACCCAGGTACGCCACGCGTTCTCCGGCTCTTCCTCACCCGGGGAGGCGAAGGCGTGGGCGGCGTCGGCCCCGGTGATCCAGTCGATCCGGTCCGAGCCGCCCGGTCCCGACAGCACCACGAGCTGCGCGTCCAGGTCCGTCGGGTAGCGCAGCCAGGCGGCGAGCGTGACGGCCTGGCGGGCCTGCGCCTCCGCCAGGCCGCGCTGGAATGCGCCGCCACCCGAGGGGTAGGCGCGGGTCAGCCAGTGCGTCGTCGCCGCTATGAGCGGGGACAGGGAGAGGTCTGTGGGCACGGGCGGGCCATCCGGCTGGTTTCGGGGAACGAGAACGCCACGGTAACGGCCACATCACCCCAATTGGAATGAGATGGCTGGAATCGTTGCGCACCACACACGCCACCGATCGAGGAGGACGCCATGGGACACGGCGGTGACGTCATCGCGGAACTGACCACCGACCACCAGGAGGTGGAGGACTTCTTCAAGAACATCCAGGCACTGCCCGTCGGGGACCCCCGCAGGAAGCACTACGCGGACAAGGCCACCATCGAGCTGGTCCGGCACTCCGTCGCCGAGGAGGCCTACCTGTATCCGGCCGTCCGCGAGCACCTGCCCGAGGGGGACGCCCTCGCCGACAAGGAACTCGAGGACCACGCGGCGGCAGAGCAGATCATGAAGGACCTCGAGGGCTGCGACGCCGACGACCCACGGTTCAACGAGCTCATCAACAAGCTCATGACCGACATCCGGGCACACGTGACCGACGAGGAAACCAACCTCTTCCCCCGGCTACGCGCCATGTGCTCCGCCGAAACACTCGCCGAACTCGGCGACAAGGTACGCACCGCCAAGAAGACCGCACCCACCCGCCCCCACCCGTCCGCCCCGGACAAACCACCGGCCAACAAGCTCCTCGCCCCCGGCATCGGCCTCGTCGACCGCCTCCGCGACATGATGAGCGGCCGCGGCAAGGACTCCTGAGCCACGCCGCAGCGGCCGCCGCCCCCTCCGCATCCCAGGGAGGGGGCCGCGACCGCGGGTTGCTCGTCGCTCGTTGCTCGTCCGGCATCCGCAGGGCGGGTTTCGGGGGCTGGAAACCGGTAAGGCGCAGCGCATGGTGCGATTCGGATACACGATGATGACCGAGCAGGCCGGACCCCGGGATCTGGTGGGGCACGTGGTCGGTGCCGAACGTGCGGGGTTCGACTTCTCCGTCGCTTCAGACCACTACTTTCCGTGGCTGGCCGCCCAGGGCCACTCCCCCTACGTGTGGAGCGTCCTGGGAGCGGCGGCGCAGGCCACCACCACCATCCCGCTCATGACCTACGTGACCTGCCCGACGATGCGCTACCACCCCGCGGTGGTGGCGCAGAAGGCGGCGACGATGCAGCTGCTGTCCGAGGGTCGCTTCCGGTTGGGCCTGGGCTCCGGCGAGAACCTCAACGAGCACGTCATCGGCCCGGGGTGGCCCGCCGCGCACGTACGGCTGGACATGCTGGAGGAGGCGGTGGAGATCATCCGCGAGCTCTTCGCCGGCGGCTCCGTGAACCATCACGGACCGTACTTCGACGTCGAGAACGCCAAGCTGTGGGACCTTCCCGACGACCCGCCGCCCCTCGGCATCGCGGTCTCCGGGGACGACTCCTGCGAGCTGGCGGGCAGACTCGCCGACCTGGTGATCGCCATCGAGCCTGAGAAGGATCTCCTGGAGGCCTTCGACCGCGCGGGCGGCGCGGGAAAGCCGAGCGTCGGCCAGCTGCCGGTCTGCTATGACGCCGACCGGGACACGGCCGTCAAGCGCGCCCACGAACAGTTCCGCTGGTCCGCGGGAGGCTGGAAGGTCAACGCGGAGCTGCCCGGACCGGCCGCCTTCGACCAGGCTTCCCGGTACGTCCGCCCGGAGGACATCGCCGAGGCGATCCCCTGCGGTGACGATGTCGACGCGTTCGTCGACGCCGTCCGTCCGTTCGTGGACGCGGGCTTCACGGAGATCGCGCTCGTGCAGGTGGGCGGAGCCCACCAGCGGCCCTTCCTCGACTGGGCCGAGGCCACCCTGCTCCCCGCGCTGCGCGAGCTCCGCCCCGCCGCTTCCGCCTGAGCTTCAGCCGCCGCTTCCGCCGCCGCTTCCGCCTGCGAACGAGACGTCGGCGGCGAAGCGGATGTCCGCCGCCATATTGATCTCCATCATGCGCAGCGCGGCGTCGGCCAGGTCCTTGTGGATGTGGGCGACCGCGTCCCGTACGACGGTGACGTGCAGGTGGCGGATGTGCGCGTCCAGGGCGGAGTAGAGCACGCACTGCTCCGTGACCTGTCCGCAAAGGACCAGGCGGTCCACGTCCAGCGCCCCCAGGAGATACGCGAGCGGTGTCTCGTAGAAGATCGAGTGCCGCGCCTTGACGACGAACAGCGAGTCGCTGTCCGGTGCGACGGGCTTCACCAGATCGGCGTGCGGGCCCGCCAAGGCCGTCTCCAGGATCTCGCCGTGGTGGGAGCGCCACAGCCCGAAGTTGTCGTTCACGTAGATCACCGGGGCGCCGCGGTGGCGGGCCTGGTCCAGCACGGCCCGGACACCGGGCAGGGCCTCCCGCACGGCCGGCAGCAACAGCTCCGCATCGGCATGGTCATAGGTGTTGATCATGTCGATGACGACCAGCGCGCTGACGGCCACCGCACCTCCGGAGCCTGGATCCGCCGCGCCGTCCATCCGGCGCGGGATGATCACCCGGCGCCTACCCCGTCCCCGTCACACCACACATCGCACGTCCCCCGCTGCGGGGGGGTGGCGGCCCGTGCCAGTGTGGAGGTCTCCCCGAGCAAGGAGCGGCGTCATGGGCGGCATGCGGGACAAGGCCCAGCGGCCGGGCATAGGCCGTGAGGAGCAGGTGCGCGATACCGGCGACACCTCCGGGCAGCGGCGGCCGACGCGCGGACGCACCAAGGAAGAGTCCACCCGGCGGCGCTCGGACGAGTCGCCGAAGCGCGACGAGCACGCGGAGCGCACGGCTGCGGACGGGTCCGGTGCCGAGGGCGAAGCCGAAGCCGAGGGCTGAGCCGATTCCGGGCCCCAGCGAGGCGGAACACGGGCGCGGGCACTACCGCTGAGGGGCGTGGATGATCAGTCGGAGGCGCTCGCGAGTTCCAGGGCGAGTGCCTGGAGGATGTCCTCCGTCGAAGTCTCCGGCCCCACTTCGTCATACGCGTCCGCGACCGCCTCGAACGCCTGGACGAATCCGCTGATCAGCGCGCTCCACGGACCGGACAGCTGCTCCAGCATCGCCCGTCCGATCTCGGCCGCGTCAGCGTCGGCGGGCACCAGGAACTGCGACGGCGTCACCTCGCTGATCAGTGCCGAAACAAAGTCCGAGCCGACACCACTCCGAAGGCCCGTGAGCACCGCGATCGCCTTGAGCTTGATCTCGTTCTCGTTCTCGTTCTCGTACTCGTCCATCCCGCCCGCCTATCCAAAGTTCGGCCGCGGAACCGGTCCGCGGGCGGACGATGACCACGGGGCAGGCCGAATGAAGAGCACACTGCTGACTCACCGAGCCCAGCAGCACCGGAACCTCCGCGCGTCCGCCCAGCCATTGATACGCCTACCCGCGCGCGGCAGCGGCACACCAGCGAAGCGTCGCCGTCGAATCCGCGGACATCAAGCCGGATCAGCCGGGTAGCCGCCTCATTGACCGACTCCCCGACCTGCCGACCCACCCACCCAGGAGGTCTTCCATGGGCACCCCTCCCAACGATCCCGTACCCCCCAGTCCCACCCCGGCTCCCGGCCCCGGCCCGGGACCGCAGCCCGGCCCGGTACCAGGTCCCGTACCGGCCCCCGGCGGGCCCGACCCCGTACCGCCGGCGCCACCACAACCCGAACCCGACCCACAGCCGCCACCCGCACCGCGTCCCGAGCCACACCCCCAGCCCGGACCCCTGCCCGGGCCGGTACCGGCCCCCGAGCCCGTCACCTGACGGCTCAGGCCGTCACATCACGGCTCCCGGCAGATGACCACGCCAACGGGATCACGGTCGGCCCTCGACCCGCCAAGGGCCCGCATCAGTGGCCGAGGGCGTTCTTGAGCTGCTGCTTGGTCATCGTGGAGCGTCCCTCGATATTGCGCTTCTTCGCCTCGTCGTACAGCTCGTCACGGGTGCGCTCCGAGGAGCCCCCACCGCCTCCGCCGCCGGACCTCTGGCCTCCGCGCTGGGAAGCGGACTTGCCCTGGGTAGAGCTGCGGCTGGACGACTTCGACTCTCCCGAACGGGCCCGTTCCCTGTTCACCGTCCGGGACGCCATCTCCTTCGCACGGCCTTCCGACATGCCGCGCTTCTCGCCGGACTCCTTGATGTGTTCGTACTGCCGTTCACGCTTGCCGCTGGAACCACGAGGCATTGCAGGTCTCCTTCACCATCGGATGACCGCGCGCGGCCTGACTGCGCGCGCTGGGCGTTCAGCGCCATCCTGCGAGCCTCTGCTCCACCCCGCACGCCCGGATCCCCCAACCGGCGGCGTGACGCTTCCGGGGCTGTTGCCACCGCCCCACGGATGCGATCAGGCGGCCGAGGCCTTGAGCTGGAAGGGGAACGGCTTTGGAGGTGGTGGTCATGGCCCGACCCGTATGGGCGGGAGTCTTGACGTTCGGCCTGGTCAGCCTGCCCGTCGGCATGTATACGGCGACCGACAGCCACACCATCCACTGCCTCATCGACGCCCTGACCATGACGTGGGACCCGGAAGCGTTCCGCGACACCTTCCGCGAGAAGGTCGCCCAGCTGATCGAGGCCAAACAGGCTGGCGAAACCGTCGAGAAGGCCGAACCCGCGGCGAAGTCCACCCACGCCGTCGATCTCATGGAGACGTTGCGCGCCAGCGTGGAGCGCGCCCGTTCCCCCAAGGACACGGGTGAGAAGGCAACCGCGCCGGGCGCGCGGCACGAAGTGCGGAAGCGGGCGGGGAGCAAACCGGCCGCCAAGAAGCGCGTCCGGTCGGCGCCGACGAAGCACGACTTGGAGTCGCTGACGAAGTCCGAGTTGTACGAGAAGGCCGCCGCCGCCACGATCCCCGGCCGCTCCACCATGACCCGCGACGAGCTGATCAAGGCCCTCACGCGGAAGCACCAGGCCGCGTAAAGCCCAGCCGCACCCAGCTCAGCGGACCCGTCCTCGCGGCTTCAACCGGGTGGTCGCGGGAGTCCCGGGGCAGGAATCGGAGCGCCGTCGGGCAAACCGTCAGCACGCGTCCCTCGGTGTGATCCGTACCAGCCCCAGCCGGCCCTCAACGACCGGCAGGTCGAGGCGGGTTCGCTCGTACATCGGGCGGGCCAGGCGCTCCCGAGCCTGCCTCCGCTTCCCCGGAGAAGCGGAGGCAGTTCGCTGCCCGCACAAGGCGACTCCTGCCGGGCGGCCGTCGACAAAGCGGAACGCAACGAAGGAGTCGCCTGGTTGTGCGAAGATTCCGTCCCCCGGTTCATGTGGACCGGGTGACAAGGGGAAAATCAGTGATACCAAGAAGGTTCAGGCTCGCCGTCGGTGCGGCCTTGACCGTGACGCTGTCGTCCGCGACCCTGCTCGCCTACTCCGCGAGTGCGGGTTCCGGGCCCGAAGCGGCCGACCGCCCGACCGTCGACGCCTTCGCCCGCATAGCCGACGACGTGCTCTCCCGGCGCACCCAGGCTCTGGTCGAGGACCAGCCAGGACACGGCAACTCCGGCCCGGCCTCCGCGAAGACGCGCATGTCGGCCCAGCTGAAGAAGGACGAGGCCGCGGCGATCTCGTCGCTGCAGTCCCGCAAGACGCGCCTGGCGGCGCTCGGCGAGGCCTACACGGGCGCGAACACCCGCGTCGCCGTGGACCGTGCCACGGTCACCGGCGGGAAGGCGACCGTACAGGTCACCGAAGACACCACGCTCACCTACAAGAAACTGCGCGGAGACGAGCCGGCCACCACCGGCTTCCGGACGCGCTACGAGCTGACCCTCACCAGCAAGCGGGGCCGTGGCTGGGAGCTGACCTCGATCAAGTCCCAGGACAACGGCCCCGTCGCGATCAACGAGCCCGTGGCGGCCAAGGCGAAGGTCGCCAGGGACGACGGCAACCAGTATCCGGACGGCACACCCGCATCCACCAAGTACCCCGCCACGGCGAAGCCCAAGGCGCAGACCGGCGGTGCGTACGACTACGCGGCCATGGCGAAGTACGCGGAGAAGTACTGGAGCAATTACAACCCGGCGTACCGCAAGTTCAGCGGAGCCGGGGGTGACTGCACCAACTTCATCAGCCAGGCGCTGAAAGCGGGTGGCTGGAAGGCCGTTCCGGGCTCCACGACGGACTACCGGAACTGGTCGTACGACGGCACCCGCCAGACCGACTCCTGGGTCGGCGCGAACGAGTGGGCGTGGTTCACGCTGTCCAACCAGCGGGCCACCAACTTGGCCAACGTCTACCAGACGGACGTTGGTGACATCGTGCAGGCGGACTTCAACAGGGACGGGTCCAAGGACCACTCCATGATGGTGACGTACCGCAGCCGCGCCGGAATGCCGTACCTCACGTACCACTCCACCAACACGTACCGTAAGTCGCTCGCGAGCATCGTCGCGTCCTACCCGGACGCGATCTATTACGCGTACCGCACCTGACGGGTGCCCTTCGGCTCCTCCTGCCGCGGAACCCCAGCGGCAGGAGGGGCTGACGCGCCAGTGCCGTGGCCGGACGGCTTACGGGCCGGGCGGCACCTGGCCGGCCCGCCTGGACACGTACCTCGCGGACGGCATCGCACTCGCGATGTGGAGCGGTGGGTGCAGACGGCTTCGGTGCTCCACTCGAACGGCGACGCGATGGACATCGCGGTGCGGGACGGCCGGATCGTCGGTGTCCGCGGACGGGTGGTGGACCGGGTGAACCGGGGCCGGCTCGGGCCGAAGGACCTGTTCGGCAGGTCGCGCACTGTACTCCGGCGTGGGCCTCGGCCATCTGCGACGTCCCCGCCGCCGCGATCACGGAAGCCGCGGAGCTGCTGGGCGGGGCCGTCAACCCCCGTTGGTCATCTGGTCATCGGCGCCGTTCCCGGCTCGTGGAGGTGCCCCAGGCTCTCAAGGAGTGAAGAGCACCTTGACGGCGCCGTCCCGCTTCTTCTGGAACATCTCGTAGGCGTCCGGCGCCTGCTCCAAGGGCAACCGGTGCGTGGCGAAGTCGTCCACTCCGAGGGGATCGCCGTCAGTGAGCAGGGGGAGGATGTCGTCGACCCAGCGGTGGACGTTGGCCTGGCCCATGCGCAGTTGGAGCTGCTTGTCGAACATGGTCAGCAAGGGCAGGGGATCGGCCGCACCGCCATACACCCCGGACACGGAGATGGTGCCGCCCCGGCGGACGAGGTCGATGGCCGTGTAGAGCGCGGAGAGCCGGTCGACTCCGGCGCGCTTCATCATGGCGGCGGCCAGGGCGTCCGGCAGGAGGGTGGTCAAGCCCTGCGCAGCGGCGGCGACGCGGCTGCCGTGCGCTTCCATCCCGACGGCGTCGATGACGGCGTCCGGCCCCCGCCCCCCGGTGAGGGCACGGACGGCGTCCGTGAGCCCGTCGCCGCACTCCTGCACGTCCAGAGTGTGCATGCCGCGCCGGCGGGCGCGCTCCAGACGCTCGGGAACAAGGTCGATGCCGATGACCGTGGAGGCTCCGCGGTGGGCCGCGATGCGGCAGCTCATGTCGCCGATGGGCCCCAGCCCCAGTACGGCGACGCTGCCGCCCGGCGGGACGTCCGCGTACTCGACCGCCTGCCATGCCGTGGGCAGGACGTCGGACAGGTAGACGAAGCGTTCGTCGGACGGTCCGTCCGGGACCGGAATGGGGAGGTTGTTGCCGAAGGGGACCCGCAGGTACTCGGCCTGGCCACCGGGTACTTGACCGTAGAGTTTCGTGTAGCCGAAGAGCGAGGCTCCGTTGCCGTGCTCGCGGACCTGGGTCGTCTCGCACTGGGAGTGAAGGCCCCGGGCGCACATGAAGCATGTGCCGCACGAGATGTTGAAGGGAACCACGACGCGGTCGCCCGGCCTCAGGGCGGTGACGGCCGGTCCGACCTCCTCCACGACACCCATGGGTTCGTGGCCCAGGATGTCACCGGCGTCGAGGAAGGCCCCCAGCACTTCGTAGAGGTGCAGGTCGGAGCCGCACAAGCCGGTGGTCGTCACTTTGACGATGACGTCATCGGCGTCGCGAACGACGGGATCCGGCACGGTGTCGACGCGTACGTCCCGCTTGCCGTGCCATGTCAGTGCCCTCATCACGTCTCCTCGCCGGCTGTTCCACCTCGGGTGGTGCGTGCGTGCCTCGCCCGACGTCTGCCCCCGGCAGTACCGGCAAACCGGGATGACGCGCGTTTTCCGCGCCGGTCCCCCGGACAACTCCGGCGTGGGGTCCCACGCTTTGCGGAAATCCTCGGCGTCAAGCCGCCCCAATACGAGTGCCGCAAGGTCGGCGAGTATCGCGAAGGCGGCATTTTCGATGTCTGGAATCGGATAGGCGGCGTAGAAGGATTACACTGGATTCGCGCGTTGGCGAGAGGCACTCCATAGGCATCATGGATTGGATTTTTTGCGTCTGCTCGCCGGATTCATTACGGAGGCCTGACGCCGGGCCGGGGCCCGATGGCATCGCCCTTAGGGATGCTTATCGACTTTCCCTGGCGGTCTTCTAGTGGGATGGCTCGCCAAGGACACTTTCGAGGTCGGCTGTCCATCGCTTTGTACCCGGCAGGAGACACTCGTGAAGTTCACCTTGGGGCGGCGCGGACATAAGTGGAGCAGGCGTCGGACGCTCGCTCGCTGGGCGCCCCGAGCTGTCGTCCGCCGGAGCTGCCTGCGACTGACGGTGTGGGGTTTGCGGCTGACTGTGTGGGGCCTGCGACTGGCGCTCCGGCGTCTGCTGCGCGTGTTTCTTCCCGCGTCGCCCCGCCGGTTCTGGAACACGGGACTTTGGTTCATCGCGGTCACCTGAGGGTGGACGGTTGTGCGCGCCGCGTTACGGACCACATGCGCAATCCGATCCGATTGCCCGAGGTATAGGTGGCCTCCCAGGGGGCAGTAGACATGAAGGAGTTCGGAGGTGACCAATTATGGCCACAGGCAAGAAGGCCAAGAACATCGGAAAGAACGTGAAGGGCAAGGTCAAGGAAACCACCGGCAAGGCCGTCGGCAACGAGAGCCTTGAGATCAAGGGAGAGGCCGAGCAAACGGCCGCTGATGCCAAGCAGGCCGGACAGAAGGCCAAGGACACGCTGACCTGACTGATCCACGAGCGGGGCCGTCGCCTCGGAGGCGACGGCCTCCGCCGTGACATCAGCACTGGCCAGGGCTGACAGCGTGGTGGCCCGGGGGCTTCGGCCCTGCTGGACGGCCCGGCGGCACGGGGCGCGGCATAGTGGTGGGGTGACCACGGAACGTGACGACACAAGCGGCGTTGCCGCCCCCGACGGCCGCTCACTGGCGCCGGAGGGTGCCGGGGATGAAGAGGCGCAGGTCATCGTGGTGGGGGCGGGGCCGGCCGGTTCCGCCGCCGCGCTGCACCTGGCGCGAGCGGGGGTGGACGTGCTGCTGCTGGAGAAGAGCGCCTTCCCCCGGGAGAAGGTGTGCGGCGACGGGCTGACACCGCGGGGCGTGTATCAGTTGGTGCGGATGGGTGTTGACCTCGATGCGCCGGGCTGGATGCGGAACAAGGGGATGCGGTGGGTGTGTGAGGGCAACCAGGTGGAGCTGGACTGGCCGCGGCTGGGCAGTCTTCCCGACTTCGGGCTCACCCGCAGCCGGCACGACTTCGACGACCTGCTCGCCGCTCATGCCAGCGCCGCCGGAGCGCGGCTGCGCACCCAGGTGAAGGTGACGGCCCCGCTGACCGACCGGGCGGGATGCATCACCGGGGTGGCCGCTTCTCGAGGTCCCGGCGAGCAACCGGTTCGCTATCGTGCGCCGCTCGTGGTTGCAGCCGACGGCGCCTCCGCGCGGACTGCGCTGGCTCTGGGACTCGAACGTGACGCACGTCGGCCGGTCGCGGCGGCCGCCCGCCGCTACTACCGCAGCGAGGCCCGGACCAAGGACCCGTACTTGGAGTTGTGGGCCGATCTGCGCTGTCCGCACACGGGGCTGGATCTGCCCGGGTACGGCTGGGTGTTCCCGCTCGGTGATGGGCGCATCAACGTCGGCCTGGGGGGCCTGCCGCAGCGGCGGCGCAGGCCGGTGGATCTGCGGGCGGCTTTGGAACACTGGTTGCCCCGCCTGCCCCCGGACTGGGGTGTGCGGGAGGAGAATGCCGACTCGCCCCTGCGCAGTGCGCCCCTGCCGATGGGACTGAATCGGCGGCCGCAGTATCGGCGGGGCTTGCTGCTGGTCGGAGACAGCGCCGGCATGGTCAGTCCGTGGAGCGGCGAGGGTATCGCCCAGGCGATGGAGGCCGCGGAGACGGCTGCCGAGATCATCGCCTTGGCCTTGGCTCGGCCGGCTGGGCCGCGGCGGGAACACGCGCTGCAGCAGTACCCGGGGGAGATCCACCGCCGCTGGGGGCGCTACTACCGTCTGGGCAACCTCGCCAGTGATCTTGTCTTCGCCCGGCACGGCTTCCGGCCGCTCCTCCACCCCCGCGTCATGGCCTCGCCCCCGCTCCTGCGCGCCCTGGCCCGCCTGCTCACTCAAGTGACCGATGGACCGGCCCACGACGGCATCGACGCCGTCCTGCACGCACTTCTGCGCCTCGTTCCTGCCCCACGACGGTAAGCCTGTTGCGCTTGCGTGGCCGTATCCGGCAGTCCAGAGCGAGTGAGGTTTCGCAGTGAAGGTCTACACCGACGTGGTCACGGGTGACGAGATGTTCAGTGACGAATTCCCCGTCACGGACGAGGGTCGGTGGTACGAAATCGAGGGCAAGGTCGTCACGATTGCAGGCGTCCCGGTCGTCGACGTCGAGCACGCGTACCGCCTTAAGCCGGTCGTGCTCGGCAAGAGGTCCTTCGTGATCTACATGAAGGACTACGTGAGGGCTCTACGCGCCGTGCTCGAAGAGAACCAGGCCGGCGTGGAGGCTGACGCCAATGCACTCAAAGAGCACCTCCTCGCCGACTTCGACAGGTGGTGGTTCTACGCCGGGGAAAGCTGGAGAACTGACGGCGGGTTGCTCTGCAAGAGCTGGCGGGAGGACGGCACGCCGTACTTCATCTGCCTCAAGCTGGGAGTCAAGGAGACCACGCGCGCAGTGCCTCCGCGCTGAGGTGGCGGTAGCCGAACGCGGCAGACTGCACTTCGCTCTCCCCTCTGGAAGTGCAGCTCGTGTGGGCTTAGTCCAGTCGTTTAGAAGCAGGCCGCAGGGGGCATACGCGTGACTGCCTGGATTACGAGCGGACTGCGAGGGACCGATATGAGTACCCGCGAGAAGGCGAAGGCGCAGATCGAACAGGTTGCCGGGAAGGCTGTGAGGAAGGCCGCCCATGCAGTGGGCAAGGAGACCATCGCCGCCAAGGGCGCGGCTCTGGAAGCCCGAGGCAAGGCCAGGAATGTCAAGGAGAAGGGGAAGGGCACGTTCCGTTGATCTGATCAAACCTGAGTGAGCCAGCCGTGGCGCCGCGGAAAGCGCTGCCGTTAGGAAAACAGTTCCGTCCGGAAACTTGCGGATTCGAAGGTTTGGGAATGCCTAGGCAGTGAAGAAGCTTATTGACATCAGCTTTACACAACCAGGCAGGAAAGCATCATGGGCATAATTGCTTGGATCCTCCTCGGGCTACTCGCGGGCCTCATCGCTAAGATGCTGATGCCCGGAAAGGACCCGGGCGGCATCATCATCACCATACTGATCGGCATTGCGGGCGGCCTGCTCGGCGGCTGGCTCGGCAAGGTGATCTTCGGCGTCGACTCCATCGACGGCTTCTTCGAGCTCTCTACATGGATCGCCGCCATCGTCGGCTCCCTCATCCTTCTCGTCGGCTACCGCGTCATTACCGGTGGGCGCCGCCGCACGTGACTCGGCGCGCGCCCAGCCGTCCCGAAATGGCTCCTCCTCGTGGGGAGCCATTTCCGCGTTGCTGTTCGCCCGGGAGGGCATTGACGATCAGCAACCCGGGGTGCGGCAGGGGGACCGCCTCAGGGCGGAAGGAGGGGTCCTAGTGGGCCGAGGTCGAGGTTGAGGTCCTCCAGTGCGTAGCCGTGCTGGGCGCACAGGTCGCTCATGCGCTCGTGCAGGGCGAGGAGCGTGGCTCCGAGTTCCTCTTCTTGTTCGTCGGTGAGGTCGCCCGCGTCGACGCGGCGCAGGGCCTGGCGTTCGATGAGTTGGCGCACGAGTTCGACGAGGGTGAGGACGAGTTTGAGGAGGTCCTCGCCGACGGCGTCGGGATCGGTGCGGATGCGGTGGGCTGGAGGTTGTGGCCGGCCCGGGGCGGTGGGGGGTGCTTGGAGCAGCCGGAAGGCTTCGGCCATGTTGCCGGTGACGGGGTCGAGGTCGGGGCCGGGGGGCGGTTGCGCAGGCGGGTTGTGGTTCATGAGTGCTCGCCGCCGCGGGTGGAGGAGTCGTCGTCGGGGCTGGTTACGGACGTTATGAGGGCGCGCAGGGAGATCCGTACGAGGTCGATGTCGGCGATGGACAGGACGATGTCGCCGGTGATGACGACGCCGCCGGCGAGAAGCCGGTCGAGGAGGTCGACCAGGGCGACTTGCCGTCCTGGCAGTGGTTCGTCCCGTTCGGTCAGGGTCATGTCCGTGCGCCGGGGCCTTGGGCAGTTGTACGGGGTGGCTGAGGTGGCGGCATGGCGAAGGAGTAGGGCGCCCAGGGTCCGGTGATTTCGACGCGGACGCCCGGAAAGCTTTCGACGGCCTCTTCTATGGCGGTGCGGAAGGCGTCGGCTCGCCCGTCGGGCACGAGGTAGGCGTCGTTGAGGACATTTTCGCCGGCTTCACCGCGAGTGAGGGATCCCGTCTGGGTGGGGTGCCGTACGACGTGGGTTGCGTGGCGTGCCGCTGTGGCCGCGATGCGTTCTGCCGCTTGCCTGGCTTGCGTGTAGCGGTCCTCGCGGGCGTGGTGCTGGGCTTTGCGGGCTCGGAGGTAGGCCTTACCCGGGCTGGTCGGTGCCGGTGTGGCGGGTGCGGTGTCGGGACCGGGGCTGTCAGGCGGGATGTAGGCCTTCACGCCGTACTCGGTGTGGCCGGCCAGGAGGGCGAGCCTGTCGGCGAAGGTGCGGGATTGCTCGTGCAGTGCTGCCAGTGCCCGGTCATTGTCCTGGTAGAGGGTGGCCATCCGCAGGGGCAGGACGGTGGTGTGGTCGGTGAGGACCTGGATGACGTGGTGGTGGGCTCTGGCGGTCGCCTCCAGCCAGGCGAGGTCTTCGAAGTGGGATTTGAGTGCTTCCTCGCGCCAATGGGTGTCGGGGACATGGCTGGTGACGAACGCGGGAGCGGCCGGGCCGGCACCCGGGGAGGGTTCCAGGAGGGCGACCGGGGCCTCGGCGACACCGTGGAGGCCGGCCAGGACCTGGCCGAGCTCCGGGGTGGGTACTGCTACGGCGTAGACGTAGGTGAGGGTCGGCTCTGAGTTCATGGGGCGGGCCTGTTCCTCTTGGTGGCCCGGGGCCGGGGTTCGCTTTCCCCTGCCAGGCTCTCATCGGCGCGTTTGGAGGGGGTGGCTTCCAGGCGGCCGCGCCGCAGTGCCTCCAGTTCTGAGCGCAGGCGGCGGTTCTCTTCCGCGAGCGGGTCGCCGCTGTGGCGGGAGGAGAGCGAGGGGTCGTACTCCCACCAGTCGATGCCCATCTCCTTGGCCTTGTCCACGGAGGCGATCAAGATCCGGAGTTTGATGGTCAGCAGCTCGATGTCGAGAAGGTTGATGCGGATGTCGCCGGCGATGACGATGCCCTTGTCCAGGACGCGTTCGAGGATGTCGGCGAGGCTGGCTGACGAGGTCGGCGGATAGGACATCGGCGTCGCTCGGGACGGCAGAGGGCCCAGCCGGTTGGCGAGTGGGTCAGTCACGGTCTCCGACCTCCCTGGTCACGGCTGGCGCTGTCGGAATTGCATGATCTCGTCGAGGCGGTCGAGGAGTTCGTCCTCCGTGCGGTCGAAGGTGGCCTGATCGATCTCCCCGCGCTCGAGCCGGCGTTCGAGGTCGGCCAGTGCGGCCCAGATCGGAGCGGGGTCGTAGTACTCGTCGTGTGCCTTGTCCACGACCCGCTGTGCCACCCACACCACGGCCCGCACGGGCGCCATCGGTGCGGTCAGCAGGCCTGTCAGCAGCCCCATGGCTCCTCCTGACGTTTCCCGGCCGGCTGCGGTACCGGCCGGGCCACTACACAAAGCTGTACGGGGGCAGCGGCCCTGTGAAGCGGAAATCGATGCCGTCGACCTGCTGGGAGAGGCTGGCCTCGGCGGAGAGGAAGTTGTCCTTCTGGTCGCCGTGGACCAGGAGGGAGATGTTGAGGATGTCGCCGTCGGCGGGCGCGCGGACGCTGTGGTCGCGGGCGAAGGGGATCAGGGCTTGGACCAGGCCGGCCGCCAGCGCCTCCTGCCTGTCGCGCACCTCGGTGGCGATGATTTCGCCGAGCTGGAGTGGCAGCCGGGGGTCGGCGTCGCCGGCTGCGATCTGGTCGTTGAGCTCCCGTGCCTGGGGCGAGTCGTTGAGGATCTCGCGCAGGAGCGCCTCTTCGTCCTGGGAGGCCTTGATGTGGTACTCGGCGCAGCCTTGAACTCTGTCCAGGGCGTCCAGGTAGGTGTCCGCGCGCTGTTGGAGGGCTTCGGTGACCGCGAGGTCGTCGGGTGCGGTGTAGCCGAACTGCAGCGGGAGGACCGCGCCGTCGGCCATGAGGCGCTCTTGGACTTCCTGGTGCGCGGCGAGGTCCCGGCGCTTGGGCCGGATCTCCTCGTCGATGTCGCTGACGACCGCGCACAGTGGCCCGGCGGTGACGGTACGAAGGGGAGCGGGCTCTGCTCCGACACCCGTCAGCCCGTCCAAGCGACAGGGGTGGGTGGCAGCCGTGATCGAGTACACGTACAGAGCCATTGCCTACTCCCTCTCGCGGTGTACGGGGCGGCGGGCGGGCCGACGTCGGCGGGGGGTGCTTTCTTGCTCCTCGGCCTCTTCTTCCGGCTCTTCCTCTTCGTCGGACCCGCCGGTCAAGGACTGCGTCACGGCCTCCACGGCACCGCTGAGTGCGCCCTTGGATTTGCCGTGCGCCCCGCTCTCGACCGCGTTTCCGACGACGTCGGTCAGCTGCGCGGGGGCCTTGCGGCCGGCTTCCAGGTCGAGCCGGTTGCACGCTTCGGCGAAGCGCAGGTAGGTGTCGACGCTGGCTACGACGATCCGGGCGTCGATCTTCAGGAGTTCGATCCCGACCAGGGAGACGCGGACGAACACATCTATGACGAGACCGCGATCGAGGATCAGTTCCAGGACGTCGTAGAGGCTGCTCGTGCTCGTGCCTCCGCCTGCGCTTTCACTTATGATGCTTCCGCCCTGCGGCACCACAGTCATGGCCGCTTCCCTTCACGGCGGCCGGCCCGTCAGACCGGCCTGTCGATCATGCCCCGGCTGTATCGCCGGGTCCGCTCGTAGGAGATCAGCTCGCCTTCCTCATCCATCGTGACCTTGTAGCTGGCCAGGACGCTGGTGGTGTCGGGGATCCGTTCCAGCTCGAGGACCTCGACCTGGGCCTCCCAGCCGTCCTCCGTCGGCCGGAGGGACGACACCGATTCGGGAGTGCGCCCCAGCAGTTGTGAGAGCTGTTCGACTGCCAGGCGCATGGCCGCGGCCGCGCCGGTGACACCATGGCGGGCGGGAGCTGTTTTGCGAGCCGCAGCCCTGCGGCGGGGCCCGCTGGTTTGTGCGTCCTGGTCACCGTTGTCGTCTGCCGGGGCACGCCGACGGCGGACCGGCTCTGCTGCGGCCATGGGCCACTCCCCTCACCCCCGACTCGGGCGTCTGCCCGCTAACGCTGGACAAACACTTCTCTTCGGAAGAAACCCTAGATTTTCATCGTATAGGAGGCATATCTGACGTCAGACAGAGCAGCCCTCTGATAACCGTGCGAGCGGTGTGTCCCGCCACCCAGGCGTGCGTCCACGGCGGCACTTGGACCTGCAAAGGGCGGTGGTGGCCCGCGCGCACCTGGCGAAGGGAAAGGGCTCATGGAGGACACGACCAAGATCATCCTGGCGGCGGCCGTCGTCGGGGGTTACATACTGGGACGGGCGAAAAAAGGACGCCTGGCCTTCAGCCTGGCGACATACGCCGCCGGTCGCCGCCTTGGCGTCGAGCCGAGAGAGCTCGCGACGCAGGGCCTCAAGAAGCTCAGCGAGATGCCCCAGGTCGCCGAGCTCGGCGAGCAGATCAGGGGCGAAGCGCTGGACGCCGGCCGCCGGGCCCTGACAGCTGCCGCCAACCGGCAGATGGCCAAGCTCGCCGACTCGCTCCATGACCGCACCCTCGTCCTCAGCAGGGGCGACGACGAGGCCGCGGAGGAAGAGGAGTACGACGAGGCGGAAGACGACTACGAAGACGAAGGCGAGCCCTACCAAGAGGCCGAAGAGGAGGAAGAGGAAGAAGAGGAAGAGGAGCCGGAGGAAGAAGAGGCCGAGGACGAAGAAGAGCCCGAGGAAGAGGAGCCCGAGGAGGAAGAGGAAGAACCACCTCCCCGTCGTCCGGCCCGCCGCGCCTCCCCCGCGCGCACGACCAAGGCGGCACCCCGCCATGCACCGGCCCGTAAGACGCCGGCCAAGAAGACCGCCCCCGCCAAGAAGACCGCCCCGGCGAAGAAGGCTGCCCCGGCCAAGAAGGCAGCCCCAGCGAAGAAGACATCGACCGGAAGCGCTGCTGCGAGGACCCCGGCGAAGAAGGCAGCCGCCGGCACGAAGGCGAGGGCCGCTTCCTCCTCGACGTCGCGGCGGGCGCCGGCCACGAAGGCGGCGGGCAAGCCGGCCGCGAAGAAGACGGCAGCCAAGAAGAGCACTGCGCGCCAGCCTGCACGCAAGGCCGCTGCGAAGAAGACCGCAGCGACCCGGAAGACGGCCAGCCGCAAGCCGTCCACGCGGAGGTGACACCCCATGGCCACCACACAGCGCGGTGCCAGGAACGCACCCTCCGGATTCGACAGACTGCTCGACGAGGCCGCCGCCTACCTCTCCATGCAAGCCGACCAGCTGGCCGACAAGGCCGTGGACAAAGTGGGCGACGTCACCGACCGCCTCTACGACGTGGCGGAGAACGGGGGCCAGCTCCCCGGACTCGGCGGCCGGCTCCTCAAGGGTGACTCCCCGGTGAAGGCCGTCCTCGGCCAGACGCTCGACGGACTCAAGGACACGGTCAAGGACGCCGGCGCCGGTTTGCTGGGGGGCAAGGGCAAGGGTCGCAAAGGCGGCGGCAAAGCCATCAACATCGTCGAAGCCATCGACGTCGGGGTACCACTGCGCACCGCCTACGACCACTGGACCCAGTACGAGGACTTCAGCAGCTTCGCCAAGGGTGTACGCAGCGTTTCACAAAGTGATGACACCACCACCGACTGGAAGGTCAAGGTCGGCCCCTCCACACGCAGCTGGAAAGCCACCGTCGAAGAGCAGATTCCCGACGAGCGGATCGTCTGGAGCTCCGGGGGGCCCAAAGGGACCACTCGCGGCTGCGTGAGCTTCCACGAGCTCGCCCCCTCCCTGACCAGGATCCTCCTGGTCGTGGAGTACTACCCTGCCGGACTTTTCGAAAAGACCGGAAACCTCTGGCGGGCACAGGGCCGGCGTATGCGCCTGGACCTGAAGAACTTCAACCGTTTCGTCAGCCTCTCCAACGAAGAGCCCGAAGGCTGGCGCGGAGAGATCCAGGACGGCGAAGTGGTCCTCACACACGAAGAAGCCCTTGAGGACGAGGAGGAGGCGGAGGAGGCGGGCTCGGCCGACGAGCCGGACGAGCCGGACGAGGAATACGAAGAGCCCGAGAGCGACGACGAGGAAGAACAGGAGGAGGACTACCCCGATGAGGAGGAGGAAGAAGAAGACGAGGAGGAGCAAGACGAGGACGCATACGAAGACGAGGACGAAGAGCCCCGCCGGCCACGGCGCCGGCGCTGAGGCTCACGGAACCTCCGTCTGTGTGGCCGTGCTCCCCGCACGGCCACAGCCCTGGTCCGTCGCCTAGGACGCCCCCATTCGGGAGTGTCATGGCGTGGCCTTGCCGGCTCGGCCGGGGTCCCTCAGGAACCGTCGCTGGTCGTCGAGGAATCCGTCCGCGAAGAGCGAGCGGGGGGGGAGAAGAGCGCGGTAAGCGCGATCTTGAGGTCCGAGTGCTCGATGGACTGCTTGAGCAGTGAATGGGTCGCGTCCGGGTAGCGCTTGACCTTCAACGCGCCGCCCGCATCCAGCACCTTGCGGTAGACGCGCTCCGTGTCGGCGGAGCACTGTACGTCTGCGCCAACGCCTGGGAACCGTACGTCGAAGACGCGGCCACCGCCTCGGCGCCCACGGCGCGCTCACCCTCCTCACCACGACGGACCTGCGCAGGGGCGACACCCAGGAGCCTGCCGAACTCGCCCGCCAGCTGTGGCCCCTGCAAGAGATCGCCGACCGCTACCACCGCCTCAGCCGCATCGCCCGGCCCCGCCTCGACCGGCTCACCGGCCCTGCCGGACTCTCCCCGTCCGCACTCCTGACCATCGCGGTCGAGCTGGCCGCCGAACTCACCCGCGCCATGGAGCCCGACCCGCTGCTGCCGCCTCAGCTCCTGCCCCAGCCCTGGCCCGGCACCCAGGCCCGGGAGCTCATCGCCCGGTGCTGGGCAGCCCTGCACGAACGCGACCACGGCGAAGCCCGCCCGGCCCTCTTCCGCCTCTACGCCGACATCACCCGAGAGGCGGCAGACCGGGCCACCCGCTGAAGACGGAACAGACGGCGCAGGTCATGCCTGTGGGGCGAAGGCGCCGAGCGCGTAACTGTACGAACTGATGCCACTGACGGGACAGACCGCCGGTCCGATCCACGATGTGGCACCGGCTGCCGACCTCGGGACCGCCCCCACGCATGCGGGGGATACGCTGGACGCAGGGCTCCGGTAACAGCGTGAGGCCATGAGGACCATGGGAATGCATCCCGTCGCGGAATGCCGCTTTCACCATCGCGGCGCGGAGCTCGTGTACGACGACGCCGGGCACGGGCCGCTCGCCGTGTACGCCCACGGCGGTTTCGCGAGCCAGGCCCAAGAGGAGCGGATGGGCCTCTTCGACTGGGCGCCCGTCCTGGACGCCGGGCGGCGCCTGGTCCGCTACGACGCCCGGGCCCACGGCCGGTCCACCGGCGAATCCGTGGCCACCGACTACACCTACGCCTCCCTCGCCGACGATCTGCTGGCCCTGCTCGACCATCTGGGAGCCACGGAGCCCGTCGACGGCATCGGTGCCTCCATGGGCTGCGGCACCGTCCTGCACGCAGCCGTCCGTGCGCCCGTGCGGTTCTCCCGGCTGGTCCTGCTCATCCCGCCCACGGCGTGGGCGGGACGAAAGGCCTACGCGCGTGCCAACCGGGCGGCCGCCGACACCGTCGAACGGGAGGGGGTGGATGTCTGGCGGGCCGCCAAGAACGGCCGACCCCGCCCCGCGGTCGTGGCGGACGTCCCCGAGCTCCCGCCGACACCCGAGGAGCGCGTCCTGCCCTCCGTACTGCGCGGCCTCGCGCTGGCCGATCTGCCCGCGCCCGCCGCGATCGCCTCGCTGCGCCAACCGGCCTTGATCCTGGCCTGGGAGGATGACCCCGGCCATCCGCGGGCGACGGCGGAAACCCTCGCCGCCTGCCTGCCCGACGCGCGGCTGCGCGTGGCACAGACGCGCGCCGAAGTCGCGACATGGGGAGAGCGCATCGCGGAATTCCTGACGCAGCCCCCGCGCCTTGAGGTGGAAGGCGGCTGATGACCCGTCAGGCACAACCGAAGGCCGGGCGCATGACACCGCACCCGGCCCACTTCGAGTCATTACAGCGGTCAGCGCACCCTTCCGCGGGGCTTCAGGCGAGTCGCCGGGAGATCCGGGGCCGGCAGCGGAGCGCTTTAGCGCTGCAGGGTAAGGACACCCGGCCGCCACGGCAGTTGGTCGTAGGGGCCGCTCGCCGTGGGGGACTTGCCCTGGTAGAGGAACTGCAGATTGCAGGGGTCGATGGTCATGGTCTGGTCGGGGTTGTTGCGGACCAGGTCACCGTGGCTGATGTCGTTGGTCCAGGTGGCACCGCTGTTGGCCTTGCCCGCGAAGGGGTTGCTTTCGCTGCTGGCCTGCGGGGTCCACGAACCGCTCAGGCTGGAGGCCGTGAACGAGCGGAAGTAGCGCCCATTCGCCCCCTTCGCCTCAACGATCATGAGGTACTGGTTCTGGCCCTGAACCTTGTAGACCTGCGGCGCCTCGAACAGGTTGTCCGTCGAGTCGCTCATGACCGTCGTGTACGACGAGCCGAAGCTGCCCGGGAAGTTCCCGATCGGCATGCTCGCCCGGTAGATGTTGCCGTTGTCACCGGCGAAGAACAGGTACATGTTCTGGCCGTCAGCGATCAAGGTCTGGTCGATCGGGCCAGTGCTGGAGTTGGGGATGCTACCGGTGAACAGCGGCTGCGGCGGGGACCAGCCGTTGGGGTTGGTGGGGTCGCTCGACGTGCGGTAGATGAAGGGCCACGCGCCCCACTGGTACGCCAGCACCCAGATGTTCTTAGGCGCGAAGTAGAACAGCGTGGGCGCCACCGCTGTCTGGCTCATCCCGCTCTGGCCGGCCGACGCCATGTCCGACCAGTTCGTGAAGGGACTGAACATCATCGAGCCGTACGACGATCCCGACACGTTCGACGCGTAGACCACGTGCTTGCCGTTGTACACCACGTCGGTGAAGTCCTTCACCGCGGCCCACCCGTTCGCCGGCTGCGCCAACGCACCCGTCGACGTCCACCGGTACGTCGACGGAAGGGCACACGTGCCGCCCGTCGGCGCGGGCGTCGTCGGGGTCGACGTCCCGGACGGGCCGGTCCACTTCTGGTTGCTGCCGCCGTTGCACGTCCAGATCTCCACCGCCGTGCCGTTGGCCGTACCGGCGCCCGTAACGTCCAGGCACAGCCCGGACTCCACTCCGACCACCGTGCCGTCGGAGTTCACCCGCCACTGCTGGTTCGCAGCGCCGCTACAGGTCCAGATCTGCACCCGGGTACCGGCCGTGGTGGCGTGGCCCGGAACATCCAGGCACTTGTTGCCGTATACGGTCAGCTGGTTGCCGGACGTCAACGTCCACAGCTGGTTGGTCCCGTTCGAGCAGTCGTAGATCTGCAGGTACGTGCCGTCGGTCTGGCTGGCGTTCGGCACATCGAGACACCGACCGGAACCCACACCGCGCAAGGCACCGCTGGTGGCCGCCTGAGCCGGGTTGGCGACGAGCATCGCCGCCAACGCCGCCACGGCCGCAACCACGGCGGTGAGCACCACAGACAGATGCCTGCGGCTGGAACTTCGTCTGGGCATGGGACCTCCTTTGTGAACGGATGGAGCAGTGAGACAGCTTTGTTATCGCTAACATGCGCGGGCCACCCTGAGTGTGCGCATCAAGAGTTGCCAATCGGCCGGCGCAGGAAATCCTCGCCTTTGCCTGTAGGGTTTCAAAAGTCCCGTATATGTGCTGACCTGCGCGCTTGCCAGGCTGCCGTGGTCTTCGTCAGGCCGCGTTGCGGTACTGGGTGTGTCGCCCCCGGCGGCTCGCGGCGGTTTTCCCGGCGGGGCGAAGGGATCTGGCGCAGGCACGCGCCCCCCGCGGCTCAGCTCACCTGAAGTTCCAGTGCTGGTTGGCGCCGCCGTTGGAGTCCCAGATCTGGACGGGAGTGCCGTTGACGGTCTGACCGCCGGGGATCTCCAGCGCCCGGCCGCTGGCGACGTTGGTCAGCGTGTAGGAACCGTCGCTGTTCTGGCTGGCCCGCCAGTGCTGGTTGGCGCCGCCGTTGGAGTCCCAGACCTGCAGCCTCGTCCCGTTGCCCGTCTGGTTGCCCGGCTCGTCCAGTGCCCGGCCGCTGGCGATGTTGGTCAGCGTGTAGGAGCCGTCGCTGTTCTGGCTGGCCCGCCACTGCTGGTTGGAGGCACCGCTGGCGTCCCAGACCTGGAGCGGGGTGCCGTTGCCGTTCTGTCCCGCGGGCTCGTCGAGAACGCGTCCGGCGGCCACGTCGGAGAGCGTGTAGACGGTTCCGGAGGTGATGCCCCCGCCCGGCGTGCCGCTGCTGCTGCCGCCCAGGGCGGTGAGTGCCGCGCTGTAGGCGGGCTTCTTGTTGCCGCTGTTGTCGAACAGCAGCGGGTTCTCACCGGTGCGCCACGAGTCGCTGTCGCGGATGCCCCACACCGTGATGCCCGTGCAGCGAGCGACGTTGAGGCAGGCCCGGACGGTGTTGGCGTACGCGGTGGTGGACGCCTGGGCGATGTCGAGCTCGGTGATCTGGACGTCCACGCCGAGCGCGGCGAAGTTGGACA
This sequence comes from Streptomyces sp. ISL-87, assembly GCF_018614095.1. Lineage (GTDB taxonomy): Bacteria > Actinomycetota > Actinomycetes > Streptomycetales > Streptomycetaceae > Streptomyces. Next base: position 203,217 of record NZ_JAGGOY010000061.1, read on the forward strand.
GCGTGGTCTGGAAGCTGGCCGGCGGGCCGCTGGTGCCGAAGTGGCTCTGGAAGCCGACGCAGTCGATGGGTACGCCGCGGGACTTGAAGTCCTTGACCATGCTGTAGACGCCCTGGGTCTTGGCGTCGGACCAGTTCTCGATGTTGTAGTCGTTGTAGCAGAGCTTGGCCGAGGGGTCGGCGTTCCGGGCGGTGCGGAATGCCTCCTCGATGAAGCCGTTGCCCAGCAGGTTCTGGAACACGGAGCTGCGGTGCTGGTTGCTCCCGTCGGCGAAGGCCTCGTTGACCACGTCCCAGGCGTAGATCTTGCCCTTGTAGTGGGTCATCTCGGTGGTGATGTGGTTGTTCATCAGTGCGTTGTGGCAAACCGGA
>NZ_JAGGOY010000062.1 GCF_018614095.1 Streptomyces sp. ISL-87
GGGCGGGGGTGTAGCGGGGGGTGGGGGTGCAGGGGTGGTGGCTGGGCCGGTGGGGGGGAACCATCAGGTCGGTCTGAGCGTCTGGTCTGATGAACGATGGGGGAAGTGCGGGGAAATCTCGGGGGTACGGGCATGGCGGTCACGCTGGCTGAGGAGATCATGCTGCTGTCCCTGGATGACGACTCCGGGTCGATCAAGCAGCGCCAGTCGGCGGGTTGGGCCGTGGCCGGCGCGATCCTGCTCGAACTCGTCCTCGCCGGGCGGGTATCCATCGCAGGCAAGTACCTCGAACTGACCCGTGTGGAGCCCACCGGCGAGCAGCTGCTCGACAGCCGCCTCCCGCTGATCGAGACCTGGCTGCGCGGCCGGTGCAAACGCCGGGTGACGGACTGGCTGACCAAGGACCAGGAGAAGGGCGTGGGCGCCACTTTGGAAAGCCTGCGCGGGCGGGGTGTGGTCGGGGAGACGGAGCACAAGGTGCTCGGTGTGTTCCCGCGGCGCCGCCACCCCGAAGCCGACGGCTCGGTCGTGCGCGCGCTGCGGGAGCGGCTGGAGGCCGTCGTCGTCATGGGCGCCGAGCCGGACGAGCGGACGGCGGGCCTGATCGCGTTGATCCACTCCGCCAGACTGCACCGGCTGGCCTTCCCCGGTCTGTCGCGCCCGCAGGTCGATGCGCGCATGGCGGAGATAGCCGCCGGCCAGTGGGCGGCCGAGGGCGTCCGCGCCGCCATCCGTGAAATGCAGGCTGCGGTGGCCGTGATCACCATCGCCACGGTCGCCGCGGTGAGCTAGTGCCGTGGCCGATCGTGTTCGGAGCCAGATGACCAAAGCGGCCGGCCGCCCCCTCGCCGAACCCCCGCACCCGCACGGCCGGGCCAATGGAGCCGGAAACCCGCGCGAGGAAATCGCCTGGCTGATGCGCGTCGCGGCCGCGCGCATGCCGAACGACAGGCCGGCCTCGCGCAGGGGGTGGCGGAACTCGGCGTGGTCGCCGTAGCCGCAGTCCGCGACCACTTCCCGGAATCCGGGAGTCGAGGTGCCCCAGGGCTCCGCCCTCCACGGCCCCTCCGTCTCGGCTCCCGGCTGGCCGGCCCGCTATCCCCCGCGGCTGAGCCTCCGCTCCGCTAGCCGGCCTGCTTGACGCAGGTCTGATCCTTCGTCGGTAGCTTGCCGGTGGCCAGGTACCGGTTGACCTGGTCGTCCACGCAGGTGTTGCCGTAGAGCCCGAAGAGGGCGTGCCGGTTGGCGCCCTCAAGGGTGACCAGCCTGGAGCTCGGCAGCAGGCGGTGCAGCTCGACGCTGCTCTTGTACGTGGTGCGCGGGTCACCGGTGGCGGCCACGATCAGCGCCGGGGCGTCGCGCCGCACCTGGGTGGGCTCTTCGCGGGGCCGGTCCCAGAAGGCGCACGGGTTGATGTTGTTGGTCAGCGGGCCGAACAGCGGGTGCGCGGCGCGGTTGCGCTCGATGTCCCGCCAGTAGAGCTCGGGGTCGCGCCGGGCGGCCACGTCCCCGCAGATGATCGCGGACTGCGCGCCCGTGGGCTCGTCCTCGCCGCGCAGCGCGTACCGGAGCGCCGCGGCGAACTCCGGCGACAGCGTGGTCGGCGCGCCCTCCGCGGCCTTGGCCAGTGCGGAGAGCGTGTCGCCGAAGGACGCCCGCGCCGGGTCGGTGTCGTCCGCGATGCCCGAGAAGAGGAGGAGCGGCAGCTGGCTGTCGTCGATCCGGAAGGCATCGGCGCCGGCGCCGATGGTCAGCGGGCCGCGTGCGGACGCCGCGACGACGCGGTCGACGGTGGCGAGCACCTCGGCGCGGGTGCGGCCGAGGCCGTAGGTGTCGTGGCGCTCCACCGCCCAGGCGGCCCAGTCGGACAGCGCCTTCTCGTTCTCGGGCTCGGTGCCCTTCAGCAGCCGGGCGCGGTAGTCGCCCGGGGTGATCGCCCCGTCGAGCACCACCCGGTCGTAGCGGCCGGGGAACATCTGCGTGTAGACCGTGCCCAGGTAGGTGCCGTACGAGTAGCCCAAGTAGGAGATCTTCCGCTCGCCGAGCGCGCCGCGGATGACGTCCATGTCGCGGGCCGTGTTGCGGGTGCTGATGTGCGGGAGCACCGAGGCGTTGGTGGCCCGGCACTTGTCGGCCAGGCTCTTCTGCAGGGCGACCTGGCGGTCGAAGCCCGCCCGGCCGGCGCCGGCCGACAACCAGGTCATACCGAGGGGCCAGCCGCAGTCCAGCGGTGTGCTGCGGCCGACGAAGCGCGGGTCGAAGCCGACGATGTCGTAGCGCGCACCGACGCCCTTCATCGCCTTGCGGATGTCCGGCGGTGACTCGACCGCGCCTCCGCCCGGGCCGCCGTTGTTCAGCAGGATCGAGCCGATGCGGTGGCGGGTGTCGGTGGCCTTGAGCCGGGATACCGCCACGGTGATCGTGCGCCCTCGGGGGGCGGCGTAGTCCAGCGGCACGGTCACGCCCGCGCACTGCACGCCGGCCTTGTCCAGATCGCGGCCCGTCGTGTCGTCGGGGCCCTGGACACAGCTGCCCCAGCCGAGGCGCTGCTGGTAGTAGCGGTCGAGCCCGGCCCCGGTGCCGTCCTTGACGGGGGCCTCGGCGGCTGCGGCCAGGGCGGGGGAAGTGGTGAGGCAGGCGGCGAGGGCGAGGCCTGCGGTTAAGACGCGGCGCGCGGCGGGGCTGAGGGTGGTCACGGTGTCTCCTTGGGCTGGTGGGAACGGTCGGTGGTGCGCAGCGGCTCGGCGGCCCGCACCGAAGCGGCCGCTTCCTGTGATCGCATGCCCCGAGGCTAGGAACCTGCCCTGGTACGGCACATCGCCCACGGGCACGAGGCCCCGGGTCCCGCTCCACCCCCGCCCGGGACCCGCGGCCCGGTCCGGCCTCCTCCTCCGGGAGGAGGCCCGGTGCCGCACCCGTCAGGTTGGCGGCTCTACCCACAACGCCTCGGCCACGGCGCAGAGTTCGCCCTGCGCCGTGGCCAGCGCCGTGCCCGCCGTGTAGTTGTGGCCCTCCCGGCCTGGTGTTGTGCCGTTTCGGCCCCCCTTTGAAGTGGGGGCCGGCGGCGGATCGTTTCGGGCACCGGCCGCGTGCTGATGCATGTGGCGACGAGGCCGGGGTCGACCCGGGCCGGTCAGGGGAGGGCGTAGAAGGTCGTGCGGCGCACGACCAGGCCCGACCGGCCGAGCAGCGCACCGTAGCCGCCGCTGTCCGCACCGCTGCCGCCCTGGGTGACGGTCAGGCCCCAGCTGTCGTGCGCGGAGGCGACCGACTTGGCGGTGAAGCGGCCGAACTGCCCGGGCCAGATGTCCGGGAAGCCCTTCGGTGGGAGCAACAGGACACGGGCCGGACGCCCGGAGGCCGCTTCCAGCCGGGTGTGGTGCGGGCGACAGAGTTCGGCCTGCCGTACGAGCGTCGCACGCGCGGGAACCGCCTTGACTGCCGGGCCGCTTGAGACAGGCGACCGTCCGGGGAAGCGCTCGTCAGCTGTGGGGGCTGGTGCTGGTGCTGGTTTGCCCGGAGGGAGCCGTGTGAGCCGTGTGAGCTACCTGGGCTGTCACGGTCGGATAGTCGTACGAAGGTGCGTGCGGGAGGGTCGTCAGCTCGGGGCGCCAGACGTGGAGCACCCCGGCTGACGGGGCGTAGAGGGCAGAGGGGATCTCGGCCGGGGCGAACCACTCCCAGCGGGTGATCTTGTGGGGCTCGGTGACCGTGGGGGTGCCTTCGGCGGTGCGGGTGACCGCGGCCGCCGTCAGCCGGGTCACACCGGACTTCGCGTCGATCTGGACGGAGAGCACCTCAATGCCCTCCGCGGCCGCCCGCAGATCCGTTTCCTCGGCCAGTTCGCGGGCCGCGGCCTGCTCGAAACCCTCCCCGGGGTCCACCTTGCCGCCGGGGAGTTCCCAGCGTCCGTCGTGCGCCTGACCCAGCAGGACCCGGCCGTCCGCACCGACCACGATCAGCCCGACGCCGACCACGGCGTTGGGCTGCGGGACGGCCCGCTCGGGGTGCTCGGCCGGCTCGGGGCGTTCATTCGGAGTGGTCATCGGTGTCGTTCCTTCTGCCGATCGGTTCGTCGTGGGCCTGGCCCGTATCTGGATCCGCTCCCCTGCGGGCCGAAGAGACTGAGGAGTTTCCCGGCCCGTGGCCCTCGCGTCGGTGGCCACGGATCCATTTGCCGGTTCGGCAAGAGCATTTGTCAATCGGGGCGATTCCGGCACACCCTCGCAGTCATGGACAACGCGATGACGGGACATTTCGAGGTACCGGGTGCGGCGGATGTGGCGGATGTGGCGGACGGGGCGGACGGGGTGAAGGTGATGGACATGGCGGACGTGGTGATTGTGGGCGGCGGGGCCGCCGGGCTCGCCGGGGCGGTGACCCTGGCCCGGGCCCGCCGGGCGGTCCTGGTGCTCGACTCCGGCAGCCCGCGCAACGCCCCGGCCGCGCACATGCACGGCTACCTCGGCCACGACGGGACGAGCCCGGCCGACTTGCTTGCCCGGGGGCGGGCCGAGGCGGCCGGGTACGGCGCCGTGATCCGGTCCGGGGCGGCCGGTACGGCCATCGCCGCCGACCGGCTGCCCGACGGGGGCTTCCTGGTCCGCTGCGCGGACGGCTCCACCGTCCGGGCCGGGCGGCTGCTGGTAGCCACCGGGCTCGTGGACGAGCTTCCGCCGGTGCCGGGCCTGCGCGACCGCTGGGGGCGGGACGTGCTGCACTGCCCGTACTGCCACGGCTGGGAGGTCCGGGACCAGCCCCTGGCCGTACTGGCCACCGGGCCGGTCTCCGTGCACCAGGCACAGCTTTGGCGGCAGTGGAGCGCGCACGTCACCTTGCTGTCTCACACCTGGCACCTCACCGAGGACGACCGGGAACTGCTCGCCGCCCGGGGGATCGCGGTGGCGGAGGGCGAGGTGACCGGCCTGGCGGTCGCCGAGGACCGGCTGACCGGGGTGGTTCTGGCCGGCGGCGCCACCGTGGCGTGCCAGGCGCTCGTGGTGGCGCCGCGGTTCACCGCCCGCTCCGGCGTGCTCACCAGCCTGGGCCTGCCCACCGCCACCGTGGCCCGGAACGGCCATGTGATCGGCACCTGCGTCGAGTCCGACCCCGCCACCGGGGCCACCGGCCTCTCCGGGGTGTGGGTGGCCGGCAATGTGACCGCTCCGACGGAGACGGTCGCCGGTGCCGCGGCCCAGGGCGTGCGCGCGGCGGTGGCGCTCCATTCCGACCTGATCGAGGCGGAGACGCGGCGCGCGGTCGAGGCCCGTCGCGCACGCCGCGCGGGCCTCGTCTGACCTCGGACAGGCGTGCGGGTTTCGGCCAGGCTCCGCCCGCGCAGGCTCTGGGCGGTCTGATCGTCGTACGGCCTGTCGGCGTATCGGCTCATCGGCTTATAGGTGTATCGGCTCAGGGGGGCGCAATGGCACATGTGCTGGTTGTAGGCGGAGGCGTCGGGGGGCTGGCCACCGCACTGCTCACGGCGCGCCGGGGACACACCGCCGAACTGTTCGAACGGGACACCCGTGCGCCCGGCACCGCGCTCGACCGGGACTTCTTCGGCTGGCGCCGCCCGGCCGTACCGCAGGCCACGCAACCGCACGCGCTGCTCGGCGCCGCGCGCAACGTGCTGCGGGACGAACTGCCCGACGTGTACGAGGAGATGCTCCGGCTCGGGGCCCGTGAGCGGCACGAGCTCGACTGGTTCGACGTACGCCCGCCCGCGCGGCCCGGCGACGAGGACCTGGTGATGCTCCAGGCCCGGCGCATCGTGCTGGAGAGCGCGCTGGCCACCGCCCTGCGCGGTGAGCCGGGCGTCATCACGCGGTACGGGGAGCCGGTCACCGGGCTGACCACGTTCACCGGGTTGACCACGGACACCGGGCTGACCACGGACACCGGGCTGACCACGGCCCCCGGGATCCGGGTGACCGGGGTGACCACTGCGGCCGGGGCGTACGAGGGGGACCTCGTCGTGGACGCGGGAGGGCGGCGCGGAGGCGTCGAGCGCTGGCTGACCGCGGCGGGCTGCCGGCCCCCGGTCGTGGAGCGGCACCGCACGGGGCTCGCGTACTTCTGCCGCTGGTACCGGCTGCCGGAGGGGCGGGAGGAGGGGCCGCGCCGGCCCTGGACGGTGACCGGCGGCACCTTCGCCGGATGCGCGGTCTTCCCGGCCGACAACCGGGTGTTCGCCGTGACCCTGTTCGTGCACACCGAGGACACCACCCGCTCCGCGCTGCGTCAGCCGGCCGTGTTCGAGGCCGCCGCCCGGGCCTTCCCGCCGGGTGCCGCCTGGCTGGAGCTGGGCGCCGAGCCGCTGTCCGACGTACTGGCCACCGCGAGCCTGGACAACCGCTGGAGCTCCCTGGCCGACGAGCGGGGCCCGGTGGTGACCGGGCTGGTTCCCGTCGGGGACGCCATCACGCACACCAACCCGACCCTCGGGCAGGGCACCTCGCTTGCCCTGTGGGCCGCGCGCAGGGTGGCCCGTACCGCGCACCAGGACCCGGGATCGGCGCGGTTCGCCGCCGAGTACGACGCCTGGGCGGTGCGGACCCTGAAGCCGTGGTTCGACTTCCAGGTGGTGGCCGACACGGCCATCGGGGAGCGGTTCGCCACCCGGGCCGGGCGCATGGGGACGGCGCGCGAGGTGGCCGCACTCTTCGACTGCGCGCTGGAGGACCCGGAGGTGATGCGGGCCCGGGCCAGGGTCCGACACCTGGCGGACCCGCCCGAGCGGGCGTACGCGGATCCGCAGATCAGGGCCCGGGTGGCCCGCTGGCTGGCGGCGCGGCCCGACTACGCGCCGAACGCGGTGGGGCCGGACCGGGGGGAGTGGGAGAAGCTGACCGCGGGCTGACCGGGGCCGGTGCCGGCTCGTCGGCGCGCGGTCGGGCCGCTATCAGCCGGCCGTCAGCCGCTATCAGCCGCTATCAGCCGCCGTCGGCCGCCATCAGCGGGCCATCAGCCGGCCGTCAGCCCGCCGTCGGCCCGAGCACCTCGGCGAGGTCGTAGCCGACGACTTCTTCCAGCTGGGCGTACGTACAGCTCTCCGGCACCCGGTCGGGCCGCCAGCGGCGGAACTGTGCGGTGTGCCGGAAACGGTCGCCCTCCATGTGGTCGTACGCCACCTCGCACACCCGCTCGGGGCGCAGCGGCACCCAGGACAGGTCCTTCTTGCCGGTCCAGCGGCTCTGCGCGCCGGGCAGCCGGGCACTCTCGTGTGCGGACGCTTCGGCCCAGGCGGCCCAGGGGTGGCCCTCGGGATCGGGCATCCGGAGGGGTTCGAGCTCGTCCACCAGCTCGGCGCGGCGCTTCATGGGGAAGGCGGCGCAGACGCCCACGTGCTGGAGCGCGCCGTGGGCGTCGTGCAGCCCCAGCAGCAGCGATCCGACAATCGGACCGCTCTTGTGGAAACGGAAACCCGCGATGACGACGTCGGCCGTACGCTCGTGCTTGATCTTGAACATGAGACGGGCATCGGGCCGGTAGGGGAGATCGAGGGGTTTGGCGATCACCCCGTCGAGCCCGGCGCCCTCGAATTGCTCGAACCACTCCTGCGCGAGCGCGGGGTCGGTGGTCGCGGGCGCGAGATGCACGGGGGGCCGAGCAGTGGAGAGCATCTGGGTAAGGGCGGTACGGCGGTCGGTGAGCGGGGTGTCGAGGAGGGCCTCGTCGCCGAGTGCGAGCAGATCGAAGGCGACGAAGCTGGCAGGGGTCGTCGCGGCCAGCATGTTCACGCGGGACGCGGCGGGATGGATCCGCTCGGTGAGGCGGTCGAAGTCGAGCCGCCGGTCGTGCACGATCACGATCTCGCCGTCGATGACGCAGCGGGCGGGCAGATTCTCCTTCAGGGCCGTCACCAGCTCGGGGAAGTACCTGGTCAGGGTCTTACCCGTGCGGCTGCCGATCTCGATCTCGTCGCCGTCGCGGTGGACGATGGCCCGGAAGCCGTCCCACTTGGCCTCGTACTGCATGCCGGGCGGAATTTTGGCCACGGACTTGGCGAGCATCGGCTTCACGGGCGGCATCACCGGCAGATCCATGTCTTCGATTCTGCGGTGGTACCTGCGGACCTGCTCGGTATGCGCGCCCGGTCAGGCCCGCCTACCGTGGCGCACATGGGTGCTGCGGGCGATGCGATCGAGCTGGAGGCGGGCGGGCGGACGGTACGGCTGTCCAACCCGGACAAGGTGTACTTCCCCGAGCGCGGCCTCACCAAGCGGGACGTGGCCGAGTACTACCTCGCGGTCGCGGACGGCATCACGCGCGCCCTGCGGAACCGGCCCACGACCCTGGAGCGGTATCCGGACGGGGTGGAGGGCGAGTCCTTCTTCCAGAAGCGGGCGCCGAAGAATCTGCCGGACTGGATTCCGACCGCCCATATCGCCTTCCCGAGCGGCCGCACGGCCGACGAGATCTGCCCGACCGAGCCGGCCGCCGTCCTGTGGGCTGCCAACCTGGGCTGCCTCACCTTCCACCCCTGGCCGGTGCGCCGCGAGGACACCGACCGGCCCGACGAACTGCGCATCGACCTGGACCCGCAGCCGGGTACCGGCTACCAGCACGCGGTGGCGGCAGCCTATGAACTGCGTCCATTGCTCGAGGAGTTGGGGCTGCGAGGCTGGCCCAAGACCTCGGGTGGCCGCGGCCTGCACGTCTTCGTGCCGATTGCGCCGCGCTGGACCTTCACGGACGTCCGGCGGTGCGCCATCGCGATCGGCCGGGAGCTGGAGCGCCGGATGCCGGGGAAGGTCACCACCGCCTGGTGGAAGGAGGAGCGCGGTGAGCGGATCTTCTTCGACTACAACCAGACGGCGCGCGACCGCACCATCGCCTCCGCCTACTCCGTCCGCCCCCGCCCGCACGCTCCGGTGTCGGCCCCGCTGCGCTGGGACGAGCTGGGCGATGTGGAGCCGAGGGACTTCGACATCGTGACGATGCCGGCGCGTTTCGCCGAACTGGGCGATCTGCGGGCGGACATGGACGAGCACGCCTTCGAGCTGGACGCCGTACTGGAGCTCGCGGACCGCCACGAACACGACCACGGCCTGGGCGACATGCCCTACCCCCCGGACTACCCGAAAATGCCGGGCGAGCCCAAGCGAGTCCAGCCAAGCCGGGCCAAGCACGAGGACTGACGGGCGGGGTCGGCTCACCGCCGGGCGGGCTCACCGACTGGCAAGGCCTGGATCAGGGGTTTCCGGCCCAAGGGATGGGCGCTGCCCGGCGGCTATCGTGCGCGTATGGCCGCCCGCGCGGAGCTCCCGCTCCTCTTCCTCGATGTCGACGGACCGCTCATTCCCTTCGGGGCGACGCCGCAGCAGCTCCCGGACGGCTACCCGACGTACCGGTCCGGCCCCGGGGTGCACGTGGCCGGCGCCGGTCCACTCCTCGCCAGGATCAATCCCGCGTACGGCCCGCGGCTGGCGGCGCTGGGGTGCGAACTGGTGTGGGCCACGACCTGGATGGAGGACGCGAACGAGTGCGTCGCACCCTGGCTCGGCCTGCCGGAACTGCCCGTGGTGGCGTGGCCCGAGCCATCCGCGGAGGACTCCGACGAGGACGAGCGGGACGGCCTGCACTGGAAGACCCGCACCCTCCTCCACTGGGCGGCCGGGCGTCCGTTCGCCTGGGTCGACGATGAGATCACCGACGCCGACCGCACCTGGGTGGCCGCACACCACCCCGGACCGACCCTGCTGCTCCACGTCGACCCCCGTACGGGCCTGACGGACGCGGACTTCACCACCCTCACCGCCTGGCTACGCACCGGCTGACGAGCCGGAACACCTTCCCGCCGTGCGGGGCGGCGTGCGAGATAAACAACACGAACGATCGTGCTAATATCCTTTCATCATCCTGCCCACGCCATTTGGCCTGCCGGCCGGCCGGCGCCGTCCCGAGGAGATCCGGGCATGCATCCCATGGCTTCACTCCTGAGCAAGACCCTCACCGTCGGCGCCCGGGTCGCCCCGGGCCTGACGGGGCGGGCGGCCTTCGCGTTGTTCGTCCGGCCCGCAGGCCGGCCCCGGCTCCGTCCCGACGAAGCGGACACGATGGCCGAGGCCGTGACCGGGCGGCTGACCGTGGACGGCATACCCGTCACCACGTACCGCTGGGGCGAAGGCGGCCGGCCCGTCCTGGTGGTGCACGGCTGGACCTCGCGCGCCTCGCGGTTCGCCGGTTTCATCGCCGCGCTCCGGGCGGAGGGGCGCACGGTCATCTCCTTCGACGCCCCCGGCGGAGGTGAGTCCGGCGGCCGGGCCACCACGATCCTCAGGCAGCGGACGATCATCCGCCGACTGCACGCGGAGTACGGCGACTTCTCGGCCGTGGTGGCCCATTCCTTCGGGGTGCTCGCCACCTTCTTCGCCCTGCGGGACGGCATCCGGGTGGACCGGATCGTCGCCATCGGGAGCATCGCCGACTTCGACCACCTCGTGGAACGGTTCCGCGACATGTTCGGGGTGGGGCAAGGCGTCGAGCGCGCGATGCGCGACCACATCCAGCACCGTCTCTTCCCCGACGAGCCCGACATATGGCCCCGCTTCGACGCCCACCGCAACCCGCAGGAGATCCCGGCGGACATCCTGCTCGTGCACGACACCGACGACGACATGACCCCGCCCGCCCAGTCCCGCTCCATCGCGGAGGCCTACGGGCCCAGGGCCCGGCTGGTCGTGACCCGGGGCCTGGGCCACCGCCGCATCCTCGCCGACCCCGGAGTCATCACCACCGCCGTCGAGTTCCTGACGGCCCCGGCCCCGCGTGCCCAGGACTCCGGCGAGATGGCGGCGAAGGGGAGCGTCAGGTGGGGGAGTTGACGGGCTGAGGCCGGTCCGGGAGTTCGGCCGGGGTGGCCGCCACCGCACGGAGCCGGTCGAGGATGCCTCGGCCGGCTCGTTCGTATGCCGTCGGCTCCTCGTGCAATACGGAGTGCGCGTTGGCCAGTTCCATCAGCGCGATGATCTCGAACGCCAGCTGCGGTACCTCCGACGGGTCGGTCCCGTCCCGGAATCCGCCCGCCAGTCGCGCCTCGTCCAGGTGCCGCTCCACGTAACGCGTCCAGTCGGAGCGCGCCTTGGCGATCTCGTCGTGTACGGGGCCGGGGCGCGAGTCGAACTCCGCGGAGGCGGCGTAGAAGAAGCACCCGCCGGGGAACACGCGCCGCCGGGAGTAGTCGAGCCAGTACTCGCACAGCCGCCAGACCTTGGCCACGCCGGCCGGCTCCTTGCGTACGGGCCGCACGACCTGCTCCACGAACACGTCCACGGCGGCGCGGACGGTGGCGAGCTGGAGGTCCTCCTTGGAGCCGAAGAGCGCGAAGACCCCGCTCTTGCTCAGGCCCAGATCGCTGGCGATCTTCCCCAGGGACAGGCCCTCCAGGCCGTCCACCGAGGCGATGCTCATCGTCCGCTCGAGCACCGTCCGCCGCGTCTGGTTGCCGCGCTCCACGCGCCCGTCTGCCATGGCGACATCTTACCGAACGCACGGTCGTTCACTCTGTGGAGCCAGCCGCTGTCAGTGGCGGGTGCGATGCTCGAAGAGGAGAGAAGACAGAAGACAGAAGAGAAGGCAGAAGGCAGCAGAAGCCGTGCAGGGGACGGAAGGAGTAGGGGCCATGCTCACGACGGACTACAAGGACGGCGCCCCGAACTGGGTGGACCTCGGCACACCGGACACGGCCGGCGCGGCCGGGTTCTATGCGGGTCTCTTCGGCTGGGACTTCCAGCCGGGCGGCGTGGAAGTCGGCGGGTACGGGATGTTCCAGCTCGGCGACAAGACGGTCGCGGGCGGTATGACGGTGACGGCGGACCAGGGCCCCTCGGCCTGGACGGTGTACTTCCAGACCCCCGACACGGATGCCACGGCGGCGGCCGTGACCAAGGCGGGCGGCGGGGTGACGTTCGAGCCGATGGACGTCATGGACTTCGGCCGCATGGCGATATTCACCGACCCGGCCGGCGTGGCCTTCGGAGTCTGGCAGCCGAAGCGCACCAAGGGCCTGGACGCGGTGACGGACGTGGGCACCCTGTGCTGGACGGAGCTGTACACGGGCGATGTGGCCGCGGCCGCCGAGTTCTACCGCTCGGTGTTCGGCTGGGACATATCCGAGATGCCGTTCGAGGGCGGCACCTACACCATGGTCAAGCCGGCCGGGACGACGGACGAGGCGGCCTTCGGCGGCCTGGTCCCGATCGCGGCGGACCCCGTCGAGGACTCCGAGCGCCCCTACTGGGCCCCGTACTTCGAGGTCGCGGACTGTGACCTGACGGCGGCGAAGGCGGAGGAGTCGGGCGGCAAGGTCCGGCTGACCCCGGTCTTCATGGAGGGTGTCGGCCGTTTCGCGAAGCTGGCGGACCCCTTCGGGGCGAGATTCTCGGTGATAGCCAGCGCGCCGGTGTCGGGGCCGTGAGGTCCTGTTGATCAGGCGTTGATCGGACGTCCATCGGGGGCGGTCAGTCTCTGCACATGTCGATGAACACGAGTGAGCGGACGACAACCGCCAGTGCCCCCGCTTGGTACGACCTTGCCCTGTGCGCTCAGACGGGCCCGGGTTTCTTCTTCCCGGAGCCGGGTTCTTCGTTGCGCGACGCGAAGCGGCTGTGCGGTGCGTGCGAGGGGCGGGCGGCGTGCCTGGAGTACGCCCTGGCCAATGATGAGCGCTTCGGGGTCTGGGGCGGCCTCTCGGAGTCCGAGCGGCTGGCGCTGCGGCCGCGCGGTTGATCAGGTCTGCGTTTCTGCGTTCCCTTCCCACTGCGCCGCATGAGCCCGGCCCTGCGCGCCAGCGCGTCATCCCTTGCCGAGGATCGTCACAAGAGCAGATCCAGGATGCGGGAGGTTGCGGTCTTGCCGGCGGGACCGGGGTCGGAGTCAGGGTCGGGGTTGGAGAAGCTGACCGTGTGGGCGACGGCCTCGAGAATGCTGGTGTAGGCGTCGGCATGTTCGGTTGCCGCGCTGGTCAGGTCGAGAACGAGCACGTGGCCCCCCTCGGGGTGGGCCATGACGGCTCTGGCTTGAAACACGGGCTGCTCCACACCAGGTGCGGAGATGATTCCGGCGACGAGGCAACACGGTTGCGACGACGGCAGATCGATGAATCGGCGGGCAGAACTCATCCACAGTGTCGATCGGGCGATGGCAAGGGCTGTTTGCGCGACAGACACGCGCGGGTTCGCGTGATCGGAGTTCCGCACGGTCAGGGAGAAGAAGGAGGCCGAGACGCCCACAGGGTCGACCGGGTGCAGGCCGACCGAGGTGTGTACGACATGGTGAGCTGTGAGCTCGTCGAGGTTGTCCATGAGGCGTCCGAGGTCCCGTCGGGCATCAGGGCGTCCGAGGGCATCGGCGATGCGATCCACCGCGCCCCTGTCGCCGGGGCCGATGTCGTGGAAGCCCGGCGGGAGTCGGAACCAGATCGGCGGCGCCGCGCGGTCTTGGTTCAAGGCCTCATCACCGACACGGCGTGAGCCACCTTGGCGCCGGCAGACGGAGCGTCGTCCACGACGCCGCGGACGCCGTCCACAGCCGTAGAGGTCTGTTCGAGTGAGTCGCTGTCCGAAAAGTAGCCGGCGGTGGCGGTTACAGCGCCCACGGCCGGCATGGCCGGCCCCACGGACTTCGTAACCGTTGGACTGGTGCTCCGGAGCGCCCACGCAGTGATCGGGTTCTCGATCTCCTGGATCCGCAGCCCCGTCGACCACGTCGTGCGGGCGAAAGAGCCCGCGCCCTCGCCGAGGCCGGCCAGGGCGCTGACCTCGGGGGCGGCGGCCAGGGCGGCTCGGGTCGCGGCGGTGCCGGCCTTGGCGCCGACGGCGACGGCGGCTACGCCGGGGACGGCGCCCGCCGTATCGCCCAGCAGGGTTACGCCGCTCTTCCAGAAGTCCGCGCCGAACTCGCCCTTCGTGAAGCCGTCCGTCAGGGGCTTGCGGAACTTCGGGTCGGCCAGGTGCATGCCCAGGGCCGCCAGTGACAGGCCGCCCGCGACCAGCATCACCGCCAAGCCGGCCGGCGGGAAGAACAGGCCCACGCCCGCCCCGACCGCGCCGAGGATCGCCGAGGCGTCGGACAGGGCGTCCGCCGGGTCGTCGACGATCTTGTGCCAGACCGAGGCGAAGACCCCCGGCTCCTTCGGCGCGAGCCGGTCCGCCGCGGAGTCCAGCAGCCGGGCCACCCCACTGGCCGCTGCCGAGTGTTCCGAGGCCAGCTCGCGCGCCAGGCGGCGGGCGTCGTCGAGGTCGTCCTGCGTGGTGGCCGCCGCGGCCTGGGCCTCGTAGCGGGCGGCCAGCGACCGGTTCGCGACCAGGGTGTCGTGCCAGCTGCCGAGCCGGCGGGCCGCCTCCGCCAGGGAGGTGTGGGCCGAGCGCAGGTACTGGGGCAGGTCCTTCGAGAGCGAGGCGCGGAACGCGGTGGCGGCCTCGCCCTGCCAGGCGCCGCTGTTCGAGACCAGGGCGTCGACGACGCGGGAGGCCTCCCCCAGCGAGGCCGCCGAGGAGCGGAGCTTCGCGGCCAGGGCGAAGACGGTGGCCGGATGGCCGGGAGCCGGGTCGAAACCCAGCGCGGGGGAAGCGCTCATGTACGGCCGCCGCCCGCCTTCAGGAAGGCCGCGCGGATGGCCGCGTCCAGCTCTGCATGCTCGACCGCACTCGTGTCCACGCCCTGGCGGACCGTCTTGACGCGTTTGGCCAGCTCACGCGTGCCGTAGGCCCATCTCTCCTGGAAGCCGTCGCACGCCGCGTCGAGGTCCGCGGTGCCCAGCTGATCGGCCCGCACGTGGTCCAGTGCGCTCCGCGCCTCCCGCAGCGAGAGCAGCGAGGAGTCGAGGGCGCGGGCGAAACGGGTCAGCTGGTCGATGTCCACCCGGAGGAAGGTCATAACGCGAAACCCTGGCAGAGCACAGCCCTGCCAGGGCAATCGTCGTCACCCGCCAGAGCGAGCGGAAACCGGTCAGGCCTTGCGGGCCGCGATGCGCGCCGCGCGGGCGGCCAGCCGCTCGTCGAACTTGCGGGCCTCGGAGTCCAGGCCGTTCATGAACAGGCCGAGCTCCTCCTGGGCCTTCTGCCCGTCCGGGCCGAGGCCGTCAATGTCCATGATCTTCAGGAAGCGGATCACCGGGCTCAGCACGTCGTCGTGGTGGATCCGCAGGTTGTAGACCCCGCCGATCGCCATCTGCGCGGCCATCCGCTCGAAGCCCGGCATGCCGTGCCCGGGCATCCGGAAGTTGACCACGACGTCCCGCACGGCCTGCATCGTCAGGTCCGGGGCGATCTCGAAGGCGGCGCCCAGCAGGTTGCGGTAGAAGATCATGTGCAGGTTCTCGTCCTGCGCGATGCGGGCCAGCATCCGGTCGCAGACCGGGTCACCGGACTGGTGGCCGGTGTTGCGGTGCGAGATGCGGGTCGCCAGCTCCTGGAAGGCGACGTACGCCACCGAGTGCAGCATCGAGTGGCGGTTGTCGGACTCGAAGCCCTCCGACATGTGCTGCATCCGGAACGCTTCCAGCTTGTCCGGGTCCACGGCGCGCGAGGCCAGCAGGTAGTCGCGCATCACGATGCCGTGGCGGCCCTCCTCGGCGGTCCAGCGGTGCACCCAGGTGCCCCAGGCGCCGTTGCGGCCGAAAAGCGTCGCGATCTCGTGGTGGTAGCTGGGGAGGTTGTCCTCGGTCAGCAGATTCACGACCAGCGCGATCTTGCCGATCTCGGTGACCTTGGACTGCTTCGGGTCCCAGGCTTCGCCGTCCTCGAAGAAGCCCGGGAAGTTCCGGCCGTCGCTCCACGGGACGTACTCGTGGGGCATCCAGTCCTTGGTGACCTTCAGATGGCGGTTGAGTTCCTGCTCGACCACCTCTTCCAGCGCGTACAGCAGCTTGGCGTCCGTCCACGCCTCAGAGCTGCCGAGGTGGGGAGAGGTGATCGTCACGGGTACTCCTGGGGACAAAGCGAATTACCTACGGTTCCGTAGCCTACGAACCCGTAGGTTAAGCGCGGCGTCAAGGCCAGCCAAGCCCCAGCCATCCTTATGCCCGGTTACATCCGGTTATTTGTGCAGTTCGGAGGCCCCTCTCAGGGGGCCCGAGAGGGGCAAAGTCATGCCGACAGGTGATGCCCCGAGTGTCGGCACTCACTCACTCGTGCCACAGCGACGCCCGGACCTCCTCGGCCGTGGTCGGGCGCAGCTCGCCGTCGAGCAGCAGCCACCGCGTGATACCGATCGACTCCAGGAACGGCACATCGTGGCTCGCCACCAGGAGCGCGCCCTCGTACGACTCCAGCGCGCCGGTCAGCTGCCGTACGCTCGCCAGGTCCAGGTTGTTCGTCGGCTCGTCCAGCATCAGCAGCTGCGGAGCCGGCTCCGCGAGCAGCAGCGCCGCCAGTGCCGCCCGGAACCGTTCGCCGCCCGACAGGGTGCCGGCCGGCCGGTCCGCCCGGGCGCCCCGGAACAGGAAGTGCGCCAGCCGAGCCCGGATCAGGTTGTTCGTGGCGTGCGGGGCGAACCGTGCCACGTTCTCCACCACCGAACGGCTGTCGTCCAGTACGTCGAGCCGCTGCGGCAGGAACCGCGTCGGCACATGCGTCACCGCCTCCCCGGACGCCGGCGGCAGGAGCCCGGCGATCGTACGCAGCAGGGTGGTCTTGCCCGAGCCGTTGCCGCCCACCAGGGCGATCCGCTCCGCACCGCGCAGCTCCCACTCGCCCGCCGCCGTGGCCCCGTGGGCCAGTCGCAGCCCGCTCAGGGTCAGTACGCGGCGGCCCGGCGGGACCTGGGTGGCGGGCAGTTCGATCCGGATCTCGGCATCGTCGCGGACGGCCTCCACCGCCTGGTCGAGCCGCTCCCGAGCGTCCGCCAGCTTCTCGGTGTGCATGATGCGGTGCTTGCCCGCCGACTCCTGCGCCGCGCGCTTGCGGGCGCCCATGACGATCTTGGGCTCGCGCTTGGTGTCGTACATCTTCTGGCCGTACCGCTTGCGCCGGGCCAACTTGACGTGGGCGTCGGCCAGTTCCCGCTTCTGCCGCTGTACGTCGGCCTCCGCGACCCGGACCATCCGCTCGGCCGACTCCTGCTCGGCGGCGAGCAGCTCCTCGTAGTCCGTGAAGTTCCCGCCGTACCAGCGGACTTCGCCGTCGCGCAGCTCGGCGATCTGGTCGACGCGCTCCAGCAGCTCCCGGTCGTGGCTGACCAGGATCATCACCCCGGACCAGGACTCGACAGCCGCGTACAGGCGGCGCCGGGCCCGCAGGTCCAGGTTGTTGGTGGGTTCGTCGAGCAGCAGGACGTCGGGGCGGGCGAGCAGCAGCGCGGCCAGGCGCAGCAGCACGCACTCCCCGCCCGACAGTTCGCCGACCGTACGGTCCAGGCCGATCCGGGCGAGACCCAGCTGGTCGAGCGTGGCCAGAGCCCGCTCCTCCACGTCCCAGTCGTCGCCGACGGCGGTGAAGTTCGCCTCGGTCGCCTCGCCCGCCTCGATGGCGTGCAGGGCGGCGCGGGTGGTGGCGATGCCGAGGGCCTGGTCCACGCGCAGCGCGGTGTCGAGGGTGATGTCCTGCGGGAGGTAGCCGACCGTGCCGGCCGAGGTGGCCTGTCCGCCGGACGGGGTCAGCTCACCCGCGATGAGCTTCAACAGGGTGGACTTCCCGCAGCCGTTGAGCCCGATCAGGCCGGTGCGGCCGCGGCCCACGGCCAGCTGGAATCCGTTGAAGACGGAGGTTCCGTCGGGCCAGTCGAAGGAGAGGGAGGAGCAGGTGACGAAGGTAGGGGCATGACTCATGGAGGCCTCCAGGTTGCGTGAGTGGTGCGTGCAACGCGGGGAGACAGCCGACGTGGTCGGTCGGTGTCTCGAACCTCAGACGAGCAATGTCCTGCTCCGTTTCGACGGCGGCGTGGTGCGTGGTGCCCCTCCCGGCGGTAGCCGGGAGACGTCTACGAAACTACGGGCGACCGGAGCCGCCCGCAAACGAATTAGCCGGGGGCAGCCGGGGGATCAGCAGGAGCCGCGCATCAACTCGGCCAGGCTGTGGTCCACATCGAGGTAGAGGTGTTCCAGGCCCGGTGACACGATGGCCGCGGCGCGTTCCAGGAAGCGGTGCAGCTCGGCCGTCGCCATCAGTACGATCGCGACCCCCTCGGGCGCGTGGAACTCGATCGTGGTCCGGTCGGGGTCGTAGGGGCGCACGCGCACGTCGCCGTAGCCGGTCGGGCGGTCCAGCCCCGACTCCAGCAGCTCGCGCGCGAAGGTCCACGAGACCTCGATGCCTTCCAGCGTGGCCGGGGCGGGGAAGGCCATGCGCACGGCGAACGGATCCGAGCGGTCGTAGCTGAGCGTGACCGGAACGGTCTCGACCTTCGGGGCGGTGGCGACCAGACGGGCCTGCACGGCCTGCTCGATGACAGTGATCAAGGCTCGCTCCCTTGCGGCGGATCTGCTGCCGGACTGAGGGGGTGGGGCCCGGCAACCGGATAGACGCGGGAATCGGCGATTCCGTGCATGCGGGGGGACGTGAGCTGTGTCACCGATTGGCTGGAACCGGCCCGTGTGATCGCACAGAGTCACCGTGGAGCGGATGCGCGGGAAGGGTCCTCACTCCGAGCCGCAAGCCCCGGAGTGGTCGCAGTAAGGCTGGTTCCGGCTCACTCCACAGGCGCAAAGCATGGCCCTGGTCTCCGACCGGACGCCCTGCGGGGTCGTCACGCTCAGCTCGCCGCGAAGGATCAACTGGCCGACGGGCGACCGTACGACGGTGGTCGGCCGGTCGCCCTGCTCGGCCGGGCCGTCGGCGAGCCGGTACTGCAACGCCCCCGAGGGACAACGGCGGATCACCTCCGCGACCCGTTCCGGATCGGCCCCGTCGGGCTGTACCCAGGGACGCTGCCCGGTGTCGAACACCTCGGGCAGGCCGCGCACGCATTCGGCGGCGTGCAGGCACCGCCCGGTGTCGTAGGTGACGGTGATGCGCTTGCCGTCGTAGGCCTTGGGTTCCTTGGAGGGCATGGCCCCAGCCTAGGAACCCGGCGCAAGGGACGCGCCCTGGACGCCCAATCCGGGGTGCGTTAGCTTCCGGCGCCATGAGACTTCTGGGAGTTGGCATGTGCGCAGCGGCTCTGGCGGTGGCGGTGGCAGCCGCTCCGGCGCAGGCGGCCGGGGCTTCGGCCGGGGCTTCGGCAGCAGGGATACCGGGAGAGCCGGCCGGGGCGTTACCGGACCTGCGGGGCACGGGCTGGGCGTTGAAGGACACCGGCAAGGGCGTCAGGTTCCGGGGGCTGGCAGCCGTCAGCCGCAGCACGGCCTGGGTGGCCGGCTCCAAGGGGACGGTGCTGCGCACGGTCGACGGGGGCCGCAGCTGGAGTGACGTGTCGCCGCCGGGCGCGGTTGCGGAGGGGCTGGAGCTGCGCGACGTCGAGGCCTTCGACGCCCGGCGCGCGGTGGCCCTGTCCATCGGGGAGGGCGAGGCCTCCAGGGTGCTGCGCACCGAGGACGGCGGCGCGACGTGGACCGAGACCTTCCGAAACCCCGACCCGCACGCCTTCTACGACTGCCTGACCTTCTTCGACTCCCGGCACGGGCTCGCGATGAGCGACCCGGTGGACGGCAAGTTCCGCATCCTGTCCACCGACGACGGCGGGCGGAGCTGGGAGGTGCTCCCGAGCGCCGGAATGCCGGACGCGCTGCCGGGCGAGGCGGGCTTCGCGGCCAGTGGCCAGTGCCTGGTCAGTGCCGGGCCGCGCGATGTGTGGCTGGCCACGGGCGGGGGCGCGGTCGCCCGGGTGCTGCATTCCGCGGACCGCGGCCGGACCTGGCGGTTCGCCGACTCCACCGTCCCGGCGGGCGACCCGGCGAAGGGCGTCTTCGCCCTCGCCTTCCGCGACCGTACGACGGGCCTCGCGGTCGGCGGTGACTACCGCACAGGCGAGGCCTCCCCGCGGGCGGCGGCGGTGTCCTCCGACGCGGGGCGCACGTGGAGCCCGGCCACGACCCCGCCACCGGCCTATCGCTCGGGCGCGGCCTGGTATCCGTACTCCCGCGGCACGGCCCTCGCGGTTGGCCCGACCGGCACCGACGTCACCACGGACGGGGGCCGCAGCTGGCACGCGCTGGAGACGGGCTCCTTCGACACCGTCGACTGCACGCCCCACGGGGACTGCTGGGCGGCGGGGGAGAAGGGGCGGGTGGCCCGGCTGGAGCGGCGGTGATCAGGCCGTCGGCGTCGTGAAGAGGTCCATGCCGGGGTAGCGGCCGGTGACGAAGCCGGCCGCCTTGTAGACGGGCTCGCCGTCGGCGCTGGCGTGGAGCTGGATGTAGTGGATGCCTGTGTCGTTGAGCCAGGCGACGAGCCCGTCGACGATCCGGCGGCCGTGGCCCCGCCCGCGGGCCGCCTCGTCGGTGACGATGCCGTCGAGGTAGCCGCGGCGGCCGTCGGTCCACTGGGGGCTCGGCAGGTGGTACGTCACCCAGGCCATGCCGGTGGCCAGCAGCGGCTCGCCGGGCGCGCCGCCCACGACCAGGCAGTGCACGTCGGCCCGGCCGCCCATGCGCTCGCCGAACCAGTCGTACGCGGTCTGCCGCCAGGCGGCGTCGGCCGGACCGGGATCGACGCCGAGGCTGTCGAGGGCGACGGCGCGCAGGCGTATCAGCTCGGGGATGTCGGCGGGCTCGGCGGGGCGGGGCAGCTGGGGCAAGGGTGACTCCGTGGGGTGACGGGGTGCGGTAGCCCGGGTGTTCCGTAACCCGGGTTCGCGGACGGCCGGTTGACTTCCGGCCGTCCCGGCAGTCCCGATCTCCCAACGGCATCTCGCCGATCAAGGTTCCCGCCCGGCCACGGCACTAGAACCCGGCGTCCACCACCTGCCGGCACCGGCGCCGGCGGCGGTGCCACACCGCCGGGGCTACACCGCCGGGTTCTCCCGTACCGTCGACAGGTCCGCCGAGGTCTTCGTGGCGAGGAACTCGGTGATGCGGTACTCGCAGACACCGGCGACGGTGAACGGGTCCTCGGCCGCGATCTTCTCGATCTCCGCGCGGGAGACCCCACCCGCCAGGATGATCCCCCCGTCCCGCGGGACCTTGCGGCCGGAGGCGAGGAAGACGCCCCCGGCGTAGTAGCCGTCCAGCCAGGCGATGTGGGCGTCCATCTCCTCTTCGACGGCTTCGATGGGCGCGATGTACGTGAGCTCCATGACGAACATGATCGCCAGGCTACTCTCGCACCATCATGACGAGTGTGAAGACCCCCGCCAACGAGGCCGAGGCCCGGGCGATACAGGACGAACTGCGCAACCGTGTCGTGCTCGACGAGACCGGACCCCCGCCGGGGAGCGGACTGATCGCGGGCGTGGACGTCGCCTACGACGACGCCCGCGACCTCGTGGCCGCCGCGGCCGTCGTCCTCGACGCCGCCACCCTCGAAGTGGTGCAGGAGACGACCGCCGTCGGGCACGTCAGCTTCCCCTACGTACCGGGGCTCCTCGCCTTCCGCGAGCTGCCGACCGTGCTGGCCGCGCTCGACGCGCTGACCGTCACCCCCGGCCTCGTCGTCTGCGACGGCTACGGCCTCGCCCACCCCCGCGGCTTCGGCCTCGCCTGCCACCTCGGGGTGGTCACCGGGCTGCCCAGCATCGGCGTCGCGAAGAACCCGTTCACCTTCACCTACGAGGAACCCGGCGCCCGGCGCGGCGACGCCGCCCCGCTCCTCGCGGCGGACGGCGCCGTCGTCGGCCGGGCGCTGCGCACCCAGGACGGCATCAAGCCGGTGTACGTATCGGTGGGCCACCGGGTTTCGCTGGACAACGCCTGCGCCCACACCCTCGCCCTGAGCCCCCGCTTCCGGATCCCGGAGACGACCCGGCACGCCGACTCGCTCTGCCGCCGGGCCCTGCGCGAGGCGTCCTGACCGAGGACAGTCCCGGGCCGGGGGCAGGGCCGGCGTCACCTCACCGGACGGCGGCCACCCGGAACCGGATCCCCGCCTTCTGGAGCCGGTCCAGCAGCGCGTCACCCATCGCCACGGCCGTGGTGAGCTGGCCCGCGCGGGGCGCCAGGGCGTCGAAGGCCAGGCAGAGCGCCGACTCCGCCAGCATCTTCGCCGTCTCCCCGTAGCCCGGGTCGCCGCCCGACACCTCGGTGAACACGCGCTGCCCGCCGCCCTCGCCAACGAACCGGACGGTGAACCAGCTGCGCGCGCGCCGCTCCGCGTCCGGCCCCTGGCCCGACTCCCAGCGGCTCATCAGCCACTGGCGAGCCGCCGGGATCTGAGCCAGCGCCGCCGTCGCGCCCACCGCCGCCGTACCGCCCACCGCGACCGGGAGGTGCTTGACCGAGGCGTAGTGCCGGTAGCGGAAGTCCGGCCCGTACCGCTCCAGCGCGGCCGCCGACCGGGCCACGACCCGGGGGTCCAGGGAGGGCAGCGGCAGCGCCCAGGTGCCGGTTTCCCGGCTGAACCGGGGCGCCCCCACGGGCCCTCGTACGCGCCGCCCCAGCAGCCGGGGCTCGTGAAGCCGGCGGGTGTGCGCCGCGGCCAGGGTCTGCGGGCCGCGGCCCATGGCGGTGAGCGCGGAGGCCAGGGTCCCGCCCGAGAACAGCGCGTTGGACCGCATGAACCCGTCCACCCGCAGCGGGACCCCCTCGGGCAGCTGACGCACCGTGAAGTACGCCCCGAGGTCGGCCGGGATCGAGTCGAAACCGCACGCGTGGACCAGCCGCGCCCCGGTCTCCCGGGCCCGGGCGTCGTGCTCGACGTACATCCGGTCCACGAACTCCGGCTCGCCGGTGAGGTCCAGGTAGTCCGTGCCCGCCTCGGCGCAGGCGGCGACCAGCTCCGCCCCGTACAGGATGTACGGCCCGACGGTGGTGGCCAGGACCCGTGTGGAGGCGGCTAGTTCGCGCAGCGCGTCCGTGTCCCGGGCGTCGGCCCGCAGCAGCGGCAGGTCCGCGCAGGCCGGATCGAGGGCGGTGAGCCGCTCGCGCAGCCGCTCCAGCTTCGCGAGGTCCCGGCCCGCGAGTGCCCACCGGCAGCCGTCGGGGGCGTGCGCGGCGAGATATTCGGCCGTGAGAGCTCCCACGAAGCCCGTCGCGCCGAAAAGCACGACGTCATAGGGCCGTTCCGGATCGCCCTGTCGAACCTGTGCGTTCATGACCGCTCCTCCCAGCTGGTGTCGGTGGCTGAGGCTAGCGTGAGTGTCGACTGTCCGTGCGAGCAGGTGTGACCTGCGGTAAGTGGAGGCGTCGATGAAGGCTGCGGTGCGCAAGTGGGAGGCGGTGCGGAAGTTCGCTCTGGGGCTTCCGGAGGCCGTGGAGGAGTTTCCTTGGGGGCCCGAGGACTGCGTGGTGAAGGTCAACAAGAAGATTTTCGTCTTCCTGGGGAACACCGACGGGCCGCAGCCGCCCGGGTTGTCCGTCAAGCTCAAGGACGAGGCGCTGCACGGGCACGCCATGACCGCGCCGGGCGCGGAGCCCAGCGGGTACGGCCTGGGCAAGGCGGGCTGGGTCTCCGTACCGCTGGGGGAGAAGGGGGCGCCCACGGCCGAGGTGCTGTGCGAGTGGGTGGAGGAGAGCTACCGGACCGTGGCGCTCAAGCGGCACATCAAGGAGCTCGACGGCCGAATCGAGGCAGTTGGCTAAGCGCTTGCTCTTGTGCTGAGTGGAACACGTTCCTAGCATCGCTGGTGTTACATCAGTTGTGTCACACAGTGGTGCTACGAATGCCGGGGGCTCAATGGCAGTGACAGGGAACGGCCCGCTCGCGGGAGTGCGCGTCGTCGAACTGGCGGGCATCGGCCCCGGCCCGTTCGCCGCCATGGTCCTCGCCGACCTGGGCGCGGACGTCGTCCGGGTGGACCGGCCCGGCGGCGGAGGCCTCGCGGTCAACCCGGTGTACGACATCACCAACCGCAACAAGCGGTCGGTCCTGATCGACCTGAAGTCCGCCGAGGGCCCCGCCCGCGTGCTGGACCTGGCCGAGCGCGCCGACGTCCTGATCGAGGGCTTCCGCCCCGGGGTCGCCGAGCGGCTCGGCGTCGGCCCGGCCGACTGCCACGCCCGGAACCCGAAGCTGGTGTACGGCCGGATGACCGGCTGGGGCCAGGAGGGACCGCTCGCCCACACCGCCGGGCACGACATCGCGTACATCGCCGTCACCGGCGCCCTCGGCATGATCGGCAACCCGGGCGAGCCCCCGGCCGTCCCCGCCAACCTCGTCGGGGACTACGCGGGCGGCTCGCTCTACCTGGTCATCGGCATCCTCGCCGCCCTCCAGCACGCCCGGGGCCCGGCAGGCGCCGGCCAGGTCGTGGACGCGGCCATCGTGGACGGCACCGCCCACCTCACCGCCATGATCCACGGCATGGTCGCGGCCGGCGGCTGGCAGGACCGGCGCGGCTCCAACCTGCTCGACGGCGGCTGCCCCTTCTACGGCACGTACGAGACCTCCGACGGCCAGTACATGGCGGTCGGCGCACTGGAGCAGCAGTTCTACGACACCTTCGTGGAACTGCTCGGCATCCAGGACCAGGCCCCCGCCCGCAAGGACCTGGCCCGCTGGGGCGAGCTGCGCGAGACGGTCGCCGCGCGCTTCAGAACGCGTACGCGCCAGGAGTGGACGGCGGTCTTCGAGGGCACCGACGCCTGTGTGGCGCCGGTCCTGTCCCTGGGTGAGGCCCCGCGGCACCCGCACCTGGCGGCCCGCGGCACCTTCACCGACTTCGGCGGGATCACCCAGCCCGCCCCCGCGCCCCGCTTCTCGGCCACCCCGACCTCCGTCACCACCGGCCCCGCCCAGCCCGGGGCGGACACTGAATCCGTGGCCCGAGACTGGGGCGTCCCGGGTCTGAGCGGGAAGGGCGCCTGATGGAACTGTCCATGATGCTCAACTACGCGGGCGACCCGCGCACGGCGGCCGACGAGGCGGCGGCGCTGGAGTCGGCCGGACTCGACGCCGTGTGGGTCGCCGAGGCGTGGGGCTTCGACTCCCCGACGATCATGGGATATCTGGCCGCCCGCACCGAGCGCATGAAGATCGGCTCGGCCATCGTCAACGTCTACTCGCGCACCCCCGCCCTCATCGCCCAGACCGCGGCGGGCCTGGACGCCCTCTCCGGCGGGCGGGCCCTGCTGGGCCTCGGCGCGTCCGGGCCGCAGGTGATCGAGGGCTGGCACGGGAAGCCGTACGACAAGCCGATCGGCCGGACCCGCGAGACGGTCGAGCTGTGCCGCCGTATCTGGCGCCGCGAGACGATCGACCACCACGGCATC
Source organism: Streptomyces sp. ISL-87 (assembly GCF_018614095.1). Lineage (GTDB taxonomy): Bacteria > Actinomycetota > Actinomycetes > Streptomycetales > Streptomycetaceae > Streptomyces. The sequence goes on from NZ_JAGGOY010000062.1 coordinate 25,241, forward strand.
ACCGACATGCCGCTGCCGCCCGAGAAGGGCGGCCGGCACGGCAAGCCGCTGAAGATGCTCACCCGGCCGGTCCGCGCCGACATCCCCGTGTACGTCGCCTCGCTCGGCCCGGCGAACGTGCGGATGACCGCCGAGATCGCCGACGGCTGGCTGCCGACCCTCTTCATCCCGGAGAAGGCCCAGGCCGTGTGGGGGAGCGCCCTCGCCGAGGGCGCGGCCAGGCGGTCACCGGAGCTCGGCCCGCTCCAGACCGTGGCCGGCGGGCTCCTCGCCATCGGCGAGGACGCGGCCGCCGCACGGGACCTCGCGCGCCCGCAGATCGCGCTGTACGTCGGCGGCATGGGCGCACCCGGCAAGAACTTCTACAACGACCTCGCCGTCGCCTACGGGTACGAGGAGCAGGCCCGCAAGATCCAGGAGCTGTACCTGTCCGGGCGCAAGCGCGACGCCGCGGCCGCCGTCCCGGACGAGTTCTGCGAGCTCATGACGCTCTGCGGGCCGGAGGGGTACGTACGCGAGCGCGTCGAGGCCTTCCGTGCCGCGGGGGTCACGATGCTCAACGTCACGCCGGTCGGCCCCGAGCCGGGCCGGCTGATCGAAACCGTCAAGAGCTGGCTGTAGGGCTGTAGGGAGACATCTGATGAAGCGCCAGATCTTCGACGCCGACCACGGGGCGTTCCGCGAGACCGTCCGCGCCTTCCTCGCCAAGGAGGTGCTGCCGTACTACGAGCAGTGGGAGAAGGACGGCATAGTCAGCCGCGAGGCATGGCTGGCCGCCGGCCGGCAGGGGCTGCTGGGCCTTGCCGTCCCCGAGGAGTACGGGGGCGGCGGCAACGCCGATTTCCGGTACGCCGCCATGATCGCCGAGGAGTTCACCCGGGCCGGCGCCGCCGGGCTGGCGATCGGCCTGCACAACGACATCATCGGGCCGTACCTGACCTCGCTCTCCACCGAGGAGCAGAAGCGCCGCTGGCTGCCCGGCTTCTGCAGCGGCGAGACCATCACCGCCATCGCGATGACCGAGCCGGGCGCCGGCTCCGACCTCCAGGGGATCCGGACCACGGCGGAGGACCGGGGCGACCACTGGGTGCTCAACGGCTCCAAGACCTTCATCTCCAACGGCATCCTCGCCGACCTCGTGATCGTCGTCGCCAGGACCACCCCGGAGGGCGGGGCGCACGGCCTGTCACTGCTGGTCGTCGAACGCGGCACCGAGGGCTTCGAGCGCGGCCGCAACCTCGACAAGATCGGCCAGAAGGCCCAGGACACCGCCGAGTTGTTCTTCCACGACGTACGCGTCCCCAAGGAGAACCTGCTCGGCGAGCTGAACGGCGCCTTCGTCCACCTGATGACCAATCTCGCGCAAGAGCGGATGGGCATCGCGATGGCCGGCATCGCCGCCGCCGAGTACCTGCTGGAGATCACCACCCAGTACGTGAAGGAGCGCGAGGCCTTCGGGCGGCCGCTCTCCAAGCTCCAGCACATCCGGTTCGAGATCGCGGAGATGGCCACCGAGTGCGCCGTCACCCGCACCTTCCTGGACCGTTGCATCACCGACCACTCCAACGGCGAGCTGGACCACGTCCACGCCTCGATGGCGAAATGGTGGGCCACCGAGCTCCAGAAGCGCGTCGCCGACCGCTGTCTGCAACTGCACGGCGGATACGGATACATGACCGAATACCGGGTCGCGCGGGCCTTCACCGACGGCCGCATCCAGACCATCTACGGCGGCACGACCGAAATCATGAAAGAGATCATCGGCCGTTCCCTGCTCGGCTAAACCCCTTCTCGAAAGGCTTGACCAGTGAGCACCGAAGCTTACGTATACGACGCGATCCGCACGCCGCGCGGCCGCGGCAAGGCCAACGGCGCCCTGCACGGCACCAAGCCGATCGACCTGGTCGTCGGCCTCATCCACGCCCTGCGCGAGCGCAACCCCGGTCTGGACCCCGCCACCATCGACGACATCGTGCTCGGTGTCGTCGGCCCGGTCGGCGATCAGGGCTCCGACATCGCCCGTATCGCGGCCATCGCCGCCGGGCTCCCGGACACCGTGGCGGGCGTGCAGGAGAACCGCTTCTGCGCCTCCGGCCTGGAAGCCGTCAACCTGGCCGCGGCCAAGGTCCGCTCCGGCTGGGAGGACCTGGTCCTCGCCGGCGGCGTGGAATCCATGTCCCGCGTCCCGATGGCCTCCGACGGCGGCGCCTGGTTCGCCGACCCGATGACTAACTGGGACACCGGCTTCGTCCCGCAGGGCATCGGCGCCGACCTGATCGCCACCATCGAGGGATTCTCCCGGCGCGATGTGGACGAGTACGCGGCCCTGTCGCAGGAGCGCGCCGCCGCGGCGATCAAGGACGGCCGTTTCGCCAAGTCCGTCGTCCCCGTCACCGACCGCAACGGCCTGGTCGTCCTGGACCACGACGAGTTCGTCCGCCCGGGTACGACGGCCGACACGCTCGCCAAGCTCAAGCCCTCCTTCGCGGACATCGGCGAGCTCGGCGGCTTCGACGCCGTCGCACTGCAGAAGTACCACTGGGTCGAGAAGATCGACCACGTCCACCACGCCGGCAACTCCTCCGGCATCGTCGACGGCGCCTCGCTCGTCGCCATCGGCTCCCGCGAGGCGGGGGAGCGGGGTGGCCTCACCCCGCGCGCCCGGATCGTCTCGGCGGCCGTCTCCGGCTCCGAGCCCACCATCATGCTCACCGGGCCCGCCCCGGCCACCCGCAAGGCCCTCGCCAAGGCCGGGCTGACCATCGACGACATCGACCTGGTCGAGATCAACGAGGCCTTCGCCGGCGTCGTCCTGCGTTTCGTCAAGGACATGAGCCTCTCCCTCGACAAGGTCAACGTCAACGGCGGCGCCATCGCGCTCGGCCACCCGCTCGGCGCCACCGGCGCGATGATCCTCGGCACGATCGTCGACGAGCTGGAGCGCCAGGACAAGCGCTACGGGCTCGTCACCCTCTGCGTCGGCGGCGGCATGGGTGTGGCCACCATCGTCGAACGACTCTGAACCGTCCTGTATCCCCGCCCCCTGGACCTTCCGAAACGAAAGCAGTGACCATGAGCGAGTCCACCACGATCCGCTGGGAACAGGACGAGACCGGCGTCGTCACCCTGATCCTGGACGACCCCAACCAGTCCGCCAACACGATGAACCAGGCCTTCAAGGACTCCATCGCGGCCATCGCCGACCGCGCCGAGGCCGAGAAGGACTCCATCCGGGGCATCATCTTCACCTCCGCCAAGAAGACCTTCTTCGCGGGCGGCGACCTCAAGGAGATGATCCAGCTCCGCCCCGAGCACGCGCAGCTCGCCTTCGACACCGGCACCGCGATCAAGTCCTCGCTGCGCCGCATCGAAACCCTGGGCAAGCCCGTGGTCGCCGCCATCAACGGCACGGCGCTGGGCGGCGGTTACGAGATCTGCCTCGCCTCCCACCACCGGATCGCCCTCGACGCGCCCGGCTCCAAGATCGGCCTGCCCGAGGTCACCCTCGGCTTGCTCCCGGCCGGCGGCGGTGTCACCCGTACCGTGCGCCTGATGGGCATCGCCGACGCGCTGCTCAAGGTGCTGCTCCAGGGAACCCAGTACAACCCCCAGCGCGCCCTGGAGAACGGCCTCGTCCACGAACTGGCCGCCACGCCCGAGGAGATGCTGGCCAGGGCCCGCGCCTTCATCGACGCGAACCCCGAGTCGAAGCAGCCCTGGGACGTCGCCGGCTACCGGATCCCGGGCGGTACGCCGTCCAACCCGAAGTTCGCCGCCAACCTCCCGGCGTTCCCGGCCAGCCTGAAGAAGCAGCTGAACGGGGCCCCGTACCCGGCGCCGCGCAACATCCTGGCCTGCGCCGTCGAGGGCTCCCAGGTGGACTTCGAGACCGCCCTGACCATCGAGGCCCGCTACTTCACCGAGCTGGTCACCGGTCAGACCGCCAAGAACATGATCCAGGCGTTCTTCTTCGACCTCCAGGCCGTCAACGCCGGCCGCAGCCGCCCGCAGGGCATCGAACCGCGCCAGGTCCGCAAGGTCGCTGTCCTCGGTGCCGGCATGATGGGCGCGGGCATCGCGTACTCCTGCGCCCGCGCGGGCATCGAGGTGGTGCTCAAGGACGTCACCCCCGAGGCCGCCGCGAAGGGCAAGGCGTACTCCGAGAAGCTGCTGGACAAGGCGCTTTCCCGGGGCCGCACCACCGAGGCCAAGCGCGCCGAGCTGCTGGCCCGGATCACCCCGACCGCCGAGGCCGCCGACCTGGCGGGCTGCGACGCCGTCATCGAGGCCGTCTTCGAGGACACCGCCCTCAAGCACAAGGTGTTCCAGGAGATCCAGGACGTCATCGAGCCCGACGCGCTGCTGTGCTCCAACACCTCCACGCTGCCCATCACGGGCCTGGCCGAGGGGGTTTCGCGGCCCGTCGACTTCATCGGACTGCACTTCTTCTCGCCCGTCGACAAGATGCCGCTGGTGGAGATCATCAAGGGCGAGCGCACCGGCGACGAGGCCATCGCCCGCGCCTTCGACCTGGTCCGCCAGATCAACAAGACCCCGATCGTGGTCAACGACTCGCGTGGCTTCTTCACCTCGCGCGTCATCGGCCAGTTCATCAACGAGGGCGTGGCGATGGTCGGCGAGGGCATCGAGCCCGCCTCCGTCGAACAGGCCGCGGCGCAGGCCGGCTACCCGGCCAAGGTGCTCTCCTTGATGGACGAGCTGACCCTCACCCTCCCGCGCAAGATCCGCAACGAGACCCGCAAGGCCTTCGAGGCCGAGGGCCGCGCGTGGACCGAGCACCCCGCCGACACCGTCATCGACCGGATGGTGGACGAATTCGGGCGCCCCGGGCGCAGCGGCGGGGCCGGCTTCTACGAGTACGACGAGGCGGGCAAGCGCGCCCGCATCTGGCCGGGCCTGCGCGAGCACTTCACGAAGCCGGACGCCGGGATTCCCTTCGAAGACATGAAGGAGCGGATGCTCTTCTCCGAGGCACTGGACACCGTCCGCTGCCTCGACGAGGGCGTGCTGACCTCGATCGCCGACGCCAACATCGGCTCCGTGATGGGCATCGGCTTCCCGGCCTGGACCGGCGGCGTGATCCAGTACATCAACGGCTACGAGGGCGGCCCGGCGGGCTTCGTCGCCCGTGCGCGTGAGCTGGCCGAGAAGTACGGCGAGCGCTTCACCCCGCCCGCCTCGCTGGTCGCCAAGGCCGAGCGCGGCGAGACGTACGCGGACTGAGTACGGCTCCCGGGCCCGCCAGTGAGCGGGCCCGGGGCGCCGTCCCGAGACCTAGCGGCCGGACTCGGACAGGAGGGCGAACACCCCGCGCTCCTCGGCGGCGTCCGGGGCGGACCAGCGGGCCAGTACCCGCCCCCGCACATCGTCCCCGGCGGGGGCGGACCCGGGGCGCAGCACCCGGGACACGGCCAGTGCCAGCACCGGCCGTTCCAGCCCCGCCGGGCCCACGGTGAGGACGGTGGCGTCGGCGGTGTCCGTCACGACGCCGGGGCCGATCAGGCCCGCCGGTACCCCGGCCCCCTCGGCACGGACCTCGACCGTCGGGTCGGGGGTATCGCTCTCGCTCTGGGCCTGGGCCGTGACGCGGCCCGCCAGCAGTGCCAGCAACTGCTCGACCAGGACCGGGTCGCGGGTTCCATCGTAGATCCAGCGGAGGCCCAGCACACCGTGTTCGGACGTGCCGATCAGAGCGTCCTCGGACCGCTCCAGCGGCGCCCCGCGGTAGGTGAGCGGCACGTGGTACGCGACCGGCCGCTCGCCCGAGGCGTCGGTGACGATCATGAACTCGATGCCCACCTCGCCCTCGGGGTCGTCGAGCCGGAAGCCGCCCGCGCGGGCCAGGACCGGAGCCCGCCCCGTGGACAGGTACCAGGGCTGGGCCGGCAGCCAGGCGGCGAGGAGCTCCAGCTTGCCGGGGTTCATCGTGGTGGTCTTGTGGATGATCGCCATGATCCGAACCTACCTCGCGGAACTGCCCGGTGGCGTCAGTCCCGCGGCGTGAACCGGCCCCCCTCCGGGGCGAAGGCGGCCTTCAGCTCTTCCCGCAGCGACCGCTGAAACGCCGTCACCAGGGCCTGGACGACCATCGGTTGCATGTGTGCCGACAGCGCCTTCATCGACTCCACCCGCTCCGGATCGCTCTCGCCCTCCGTGAACGGCCCCCACACCTCGTCCCGGAACAGGGCCGTCAGCTCGTGCGCCACCGACCTGGTGTGCTCCGTCAGGACCTTCCTTGCCGCCAGTATCGTCTCGTGCGCGATCGGTACGTCGAGCAGCGCGACCCCGAGCCGCAGCAGCCCCAGATCCACCCGGAACCCGTCCCTGGACACGGCCAGCACGTTCATCGCCGCCAGCCGCCGGACATCGGTGTCCGACAGGGTCCGCCCCGCCCGCTTCTCCAGCTCCGTCCGGGCTATCTCCTGCGCCGCGTCCGGTGCCCAACTGGCCACCAGCGCACGGTGGATCGCCAGATCGTGCTCGCTCAGGTCGTCCGGGAGCGCGTCCAGGTACCGCTCGATGGCCGACAACGTCATGCCCTGGTGCTGGAGCTCCTCGATCAGCGCCAGCCGGGACAGGTGCTCCGGACCGTAGTGGCCCACCCGACGGGGTCCGATCACGGGAGGGGGCAAAAGCCCGCGCGTGCTGTAGAACCGTACGGTGCGTACGGTGACGCCCGCCCTGGCCGCCAGCTCGTCGACGGTGAGCATCGGCTCGGGTGCCTGGTCGGCCATCGTCTGCGCCTCGCTCTCTGCTCCACAGCTTGGGTTCAACAGTATTGCTGTCGCACCAACGATGTGAAACGGCCAGGAGCTGCCCATGACCACGAATCTGCGACTGCCCGGACAACCCGACGAGCTCACCCTCCCCGCCCTGCTGGCACGCAACGCCGCCGAGTACGGGGACCTCCCCGCCCTCTCGTGGCGCGGGGGCCCCGACGCCCCGGACTGGACGACACTCACCTGGGCCGACGTCCGCCGCAAGGTCGCCGTCCTCGCCTCCGGCTACGCCGCCCTCGGCATCGAGCGCGGCGAGCACGTCCTGATGATGATGGGCAACCGCCCCGAGCACTGGCTCAGCGACCTCGCCCTCGTCCACCTCGGCGCCGTCCCCGTCACCGTGTACGGGACCTCCGCGCCCGAGCAGATCGCGCACATAGCCCGCCACAGCCGGGCCCGGGTCGCCATCGTCGAGGGCGCCCGCGAACTCGCCCGGTGGGAACCACTGCTGGCCGACGACACCGTGCCCCTGGAGCGGCTGGTCGTGGCCGAGGCCGCGGACTCCGGACCGCACCGCACCTACGGCTCCCTGCACGCGAGCGGCGCCCGGCTGCACCGGCCCGACGCCTTCGAGAAGGCCTGGCAGGAGGCCCGCCCCGAGGACCCGCTGACCGTCGTCTACACCTCGGGCACCACCGGCGACCCCAAGGGCGTCCGGCTGACCCACCGCAACATCATGCTCCAGGCGGTCCGGCTCGACCGGAACACCCAGCTCCCGGAGCACGCCGAGCACATCTGCTACCTGCCCTTCGCACACATCGCCGAGCGGATCCTCGGCATCTACCTGCCGCTGCTGCGCGCCGCGCACGTCCGCCTGGTCGCCGACCCGGCCGCCGTGGCGGTGGCGGTCCGTGAGCTGCACCCGGTGCAGTTCTTCGGGGTACCCCGCGTGTGGGAGAAGCTCGCCGCCTCCGTACGGGCGGTGCTGGCCAAGCTTCCGCAGGAGCAGCGGCAGGCCATCGAGGCCGCCAACGACCTGGTCCGCACCCGCGCCGGCCACCGGGAGCGCGGCGAGGAGGTTCCGGCCGCGCTCGAAGCCTCGTACACCCGGACCAAGGAGCGGGTGCTGGATCCGCTGCTGGTCCTGGCGGGCCTGGACCGGTTGCAGTGGACGGCCAGCGCCACCGCGCCCATGCCGATCGACGTGGTCCGGTTCTGGGCGGGCTGGGGGGTCACCATCATGGACGCCTGGGGGCTGACCGAGACCTCCGGCGTGTGCACGGTCAACAGCCCGGACGGCTTCCGGCTGGGCTCGGTGGGCCGCCCGATCGAGGGGCTGGAGCTGAAGCTCGCCGAGGACGGGGAGATCCTCACCCGCGGTGCCACCGTCTTCGCCGGTTACCTCAGGCCCGACGGGTCGGTGGAGAGCGCCTCCGACGCCGAGGGCTGGTTCCCGACCGGGGACATCGGCCGGGTCGACGAGGACGGGTACCTCTGGCTGACCGACCGCAAGAAGGAACTGATCATCACCTCGAACGGCAAGAACGTCTCGCCGGCGCTGGTGGAGAACACGGTCAAGGAGCACCCTCTGATCGGCCAGGCCCTGGTGCACGGCGACGGCCGCTCCTACCTCGTCGCCCTGCTGGTCCTGGACGCGGAGCTGGCCCCGGCCTGGGCCGCCGCCCGGGGCATCGAGGCCGTCTCGCTCGGCGCGCTCGCCGAACACCTGGCGGTCCGCGAGGAGATCGCCCGCGCCGTCGAGGCGGCCAATGCCCGGCTCAACCGCACCGAGCAGATCAAGCGCTACCGGCTGCTGACCGAGGAGTGGGGCCCCGAGTCCGGGGAGCTCACCCCCTCGCTCAAGCTGCGCCGCCGGGTGGTCCGGGAGAAGTACGGAGCACTGATCGACGGACTGTACGAGGACCCGTACGAAGCTTCGTAAGAGGCCTGTGCTCACCGCACCCGGCGGACGGGCCGGGTGCGGTGAGGGTCCGTGACGCCGTGCCGGTCCGGCGCTGTACCGGTCCGGCGCCGTGCCGGTCCGGCGCTGTGCTGATCCGGCGCTGTGCTGATCCGGCGACGTGCCGGTCCGGCTACCTGCCGATCAGCGGGTAGTGGTCGGAGAGGTTGGTGTACGTGTAGGAGGTGCCCCAGCTGGAGACCGTCCAGGGCGCCGAATCCTCCTTGACCACGTTGTTCTCCCAGCCCGCCGGGCGGGCGTTGCCCTTGCGGTAGAGGACGTAGTCCAGGTCCTCGCGCGGGTCGGTCGGGTAGCGGTAGTGCGCGATCGAGTTCAGCGCGGTGTCGAAGGAGTACGGGTGGCCCGTGCGCGTGTCGGAGCCGGCCAGGTCGGCATTGGCCAGCATGGACGCGAGCTCGGGGGTGCGGGAGTCGACGTTCATGTCACCCGCCACGATGACCTGCTCGTTCGCCGGGATGTTCTTGCCGTCCAGGAACGCGTCTATGTTCTTGAACTGGCGGGCGCGCATCTCCGCCGCCTCGCCCGCGTCGCAGCCCGGGTCGGTGGACTGGGCGTGGGTGCCGACCACGTGCACCTTGGCGCCGTTCACGTCCAGCACCACGTAGGCGAAGCCCTTGTTGGACCACCAGTCGGCGCCGCAGGCGTCCTTGTAGACGACCTGCTCCTTGCGGACGATGGGCCACTTGCTCAGGATCGTGACGCCGCCGTCCTCCGGGGTGGTGGAGGAGTAGGCGCCGCCGGTGGCGTCCCAGCCGGTCTTGCTGCGACCGACGACCGGGGTCTGGTACGGGTACTGCGCGGCCGAGTTGGCCTTCAGCGCGTCCGAGGCGCCGTTGTCGAAGGCCTCCTGGAGCACGACCACGTCGTGGCCCTGGTAGAAGGCGGCCTTGGGGATCTCCGACGCGCGGTGGTCCTGGCCCCAGTTCGGGTAGAGGTTCTTGCTCATCAGGAACACGTTGTACGACAGGACGCTGAGCCGCGGGGCGGCGGCGTACTCGGCGGCCGTGGCGGCCGGCGCGGTGGTGACGGCCAGCGTGCCGGCGGCGATCGCCGCGACGGCCGTGGCTGCGGCCCGGTTGCGGCGGTGCGAGGTGAGCAGCATGAGGTCTCCATCATTCCTGCGGGGGGAGATCGACTCCGTCATCCAAGCAGCCGCGGTTACCTCTGGGTAACACCCGTGACAAGACTTTCTGTCCGGCCCAGGACATCGTGGGGGCGCCCCCGGAATGCGGAGCCGATCAGTCCTCCGTGGACGTCCACGTGAAGGAGGACAGGTCACCGCGCCCGGCGGGCCCGCGACGGCGTTCGCGGGCCCGGAGGCCGAACCGCAGCAGGCCGAACACCGAGGCGGCGAACACGCTGACGCCGGCCAGGGTGACCGCAGCGATCAGCAGCAGCGTCGGCGTCAGCGCCTCCAGCAGGACCAGCGGGTCGAGGTTCATGGCCGCAGGATGCACCCCTCCGGCGGCCGGGGGAAGCCCCCGGCCAGCGGCCATACTGGGAGGACGGCAGTCCGGCACGGACGCGGTCCGCCGGAACAGAGGGCTACAGCCTGGGGGAGCGCACATGGGCACGACGGAGCAACCGGCCGAGCGGAGTCCGCGGGCTGCGCAGCGAGCCCCCGGCGCCGGCCGCCCCGGCCCCCAGCCGCCGGCCCCCGGCGGGGTGCTGTGGACCATCTCCGGGGACATCCGGGCGCTGCTGATGCTGCCCGCCGCGTTCACCATGCAGGTCGCGCACCCGGCGATCGCCGCCGGCGTCGACGAGCACTCCGTCTTCCGCACCGACCCCTGGGGGCGCGGCGAGCGCTCGCTGCGATCCGTCCAGCTGTGGGTGTACGGCGGGGAGGAGGCGGCCGAGGAGGGCCGCCGGGTGCGCCGGCTGCACAGGGAGATCCAGGGCATCGACACCCGGGGGCGGCGCTACCACTCCCTCGACCCCGCCTGCTATTCCTGGGTGCACGCCACCGGCTTCCCGATCTACCTGTACGCCGGCCGCTACCTGCTGCGGCCCTTCACCCCCGCCCAGGAACGGCAGCTCTACCGGGAGTGGCTCCAGGTCGGCCGGATCCTCGGCCTCCACGACCGGGACATGCCCCAGACCATCGAGGAGTACTGGGAGTACTACGGCCGCATGCTGGCCGAGGAGATCGAGCCCACCGAGGTCGCGCGCGAGCTGGTCGCCACCGATGTGCCGCTGCCCCGCCCCGAGGGCGGAGCGCCCGCCGTGCGGCTGCTGCTCCGGGTGACGTGGCCGGTGCTGCGGGCGCTGTTCCTGCGCTTCCGGGCCTTCGTCACCGTCGGGTACATGCCGCCCGAGGCCCGCGCCGCCATCGGGCTGGAGTGGAGCCCGGCCCAGGAGCGCAGGCTCCGGCGGTTCAGCACGGCCGTACGGCTCCTCGTACCGCTGCTCCCGGAGCGGCTGCGGTACCTGCCCATCGCCCGCGAGGCGCGGGCCCGGTGGCGCGCCGGCGCCCGCTGAGGGGCGCCGGCGCGCGGGACCTCGTACGCCAGAGGCCGGGACCGGGGCCGGGACCGGGGCCGACGCCGGGGCCGGGGCTCAGTGCTCGTGGATCGTGTTCGTCTCGGCGATCTTCTTCCACGACTTCGGCTCCACCGGCTTGGCGGCGGGGGCCTTGAGGGAACGGGCGCTCGGGGACTGGGTGGCCGGCGGGGCGAAGGCCGGCTTGCCCGGGGTGTAGAGCCAGGTCTCGAACAGCTGGGCCAGCGGCTTGTCCGACACCTTCTCCGCGTAGCGGACGAAGTCCCCGACCTTGGCGTTGCCGTAGGCCCGCTCCGTCGGCCAGCCCTTGAGGATCTGGAAGAACTTCTCGTCGCCGATCTCATTGCGCAGCGCCTGAAGGGCGATCGCGCCACGATCGTAGACGGCCCCGTGGAACTGGTTCTCCGCACCCGGGTCGCCGGGCTTGACCTGCCAGAACGGGTCCTCCGCCGGGCGCAGCCCGTACGCCCAGTCGGCGAGCTCCTGCGCCGTGCCCTCGCCCTCCTTCTCCGACCACAGCCACTGGCTGTAGCGGGCGAAGCCCTCGTTGATCCAGATGTCCTTCCAGCCGTCGACGGACACGCTGTCGCCGTACCACTGGTGGGCCAGCTCGTGCACGACCACCGAGACGTTGGCGCCGTTCGAGAACTGGCGCGGGCTGTAGAACGGCCGGGTCTGGGTCTCCAGCGCGAAGCCGCTGGGCACGTTCGGAACGTAGCCGCCGAGCGCGTTGAAGGGGTACGGCCCGAAGACCCCCTCCAGCCACTCGGCCACCTCCCCGGTCCGCTCCACGCTCGCGCGCGCCGCGCCCGCGTTGTCGCCGAGGTCCTTGCTGTACGCGTTGAGGATGGGCAGCCCGCTCGCCGTTTTGTCGGTGGTGACGTCGAACTTGCCGATGGCGAGGGTGGCGAGGTACGTGGCCTGCGGCTTGTTGGAGCGCCAGTTGTACCGGGTCCAGCCCAGCCGCGAACTCTGCGACTGGAGCACGCCGTTGCTGATCGCCTGGGTGCCGTCGGGGACGTTGACCGAGATGTCGAAGGTGGCCTTGTCGAGCGGGTGGTCGTTGCTGGGGAACCACCAGACCGCCGAGTCGGGCTCCTGCGCGGCGACTCCGCCGTCCGGGGTGCGCTGCCAGGCCGACCAGCCGTCGACCTTGAACTCGGAGGGCTTGCCGGCGTACTTGACGACGACCGTCGCCTGCCTGTCCTTCTGCAGCGGCTGGGCGGGGGTCACCTCCAGCTCGTGGTCGCCGGAGGTGGCGAACTTCGCCTTGGCGCCGTTGACCCGGATCTCGCTCACCTGGAGGCCGAAATCGAGGTTGAAGCGGGACAGGTCCTGCTTGGCGGTGGTGAGGAGGGTGGCCGTGCCCTCCAGCAGGTCCGTCTTCGGCTCGTACTTCAGGCGCAGGTCGTAGTGCGACACGTCGTATCCGCCGTTGCCGCTGGCCGGGTAGTAGGGATCGCCGATACCCGGGGCGCCCGGACCGGAACTCGCCGCCGACGCCGGGATCACCAGCAGAAGGGAGGCGGCGAGCACGCTGGGGGCGATGACTTTGCGATGCACGAAGAGCTCCAAGTGGTAGGGGAGACAGTTCTGTTCGGGGGTGCCGTCGTTCGACCGTATTCACGCCCGGCATCCCACGTCATGTCCATGGCCCCTGTTGTCACATGATCGCCATTCGGCCGTCACAGGGTTCACGGGGCGCCGGGCGGCGCGGCGATCGCACCGAGTGCGACCCCGCGCCGCCCGCGCAGGCGTAGCCGAGGTCGAGGAGGGCGCCGAGGCTGAGGAAGACGGCCCCCAGGAGCCGCATCCGGCCGCGCGGATCGCCCGTGCCGGAGCTGATGAACCGCGCAAGAACGGCCAGAAAGAACAGGGTCACCCTGGGATCGAGCAGACTGGTGGTGATGGGTTTGCGAGCAGCAGCCGAGTGGCGTGATACCGCCTATGGTCTGCATACTAAGCAGTCGGTAACCTGACTGGCATGTCGATTCCTCAGCTCGCCGCCCGTCGCTGTTGGCACACCGCGATCAACCCGCTGCACACCACCATCTACTTCTCGCCGGACCTCGCCAAGGAGTTCGCCGCCCTCGGCGTCACCGAACGGGTCGCCGTCAACCTCGCTTCCCGGTCCGCCGCCATGGGTGCCGTGGACGCCGGGACCGTGACCGCCACCTTCTACAGCTACCGTCATGAACTCGTCGCCCGGCACGTGCCCGCCGTCTGGGACACCATCACGCCCGAACAGGCCCTCGCCGCCCGCCTGCGCGCCGCCGACAGCACGCTGCGCCGGCTGCTCGGCGAGGAGACCATCGAGTCCCCCGAACTCGCCGAGGCCGCCGACCTGGCCATGCGCGCCACCGAGGGCTGCACCCGGCACGCCCGCCCGCTCTACTCCGCCCACGCCGACCTCCCCGTGCCCGAGGAGGCGCACCTGCGCCTCTGGCACGCCACCACCCTGCTGCGAGAGCACCGCGGCGACGGCCACCTCGCCGCCCTGCTCCTCGCCGGCCTGGACCCGCTGGAGGCGCTGGTCAGCCACACCGCCACCGGCCGCGGCATGAGCCCGAAGATGAACAAGGCCGTCCGCGGCTGGGAGCAGTCCCACCTGGACGCCGCCGCCGACCGGCTGCGCGAGCGCGGCATCCTCGACGCCGACGGCGAGCTCACCGAGGAGGGCAAGGCCGTACGGGAACGCGTGGAGGCCGACACCGACCGCCTGGACGCGGCCCCCTACGAGCACCTCGGCGCGGACGGCCTGGCCCGGCTCGCTGAACTCGGCGGCGGTTTCGTCATGCAGGCCATCGGCGCGGGCGCCTTCCCCGGCGACCTCTTCGGCAAGGGCTGAGGGCCCGGCGCTGCCCGGCGCGGCCCGGCCCGGGCCCGGGCATCCGGGGTTCCCGACCTCTGTCGGCGGCACCTGCCACAATTGGCAGCCTTCCACGCAAACGAAGGCAGGCGGGACCGCACAGTGACGACGATGTCCATCGAAGGCAGGATCGCCGAGGAGCTCGGCGTACGGGAGCGGCAGGTCAAGTCCGCCGTCGAGCTGCTCGACGGCGGCTCCACCGTGCCGTTCATCGCGCGCTACCGCAAGGAAGCGACCGAGATGCTCGACGACGCCCAGCTGCGCACCCTGGAGGAGCGGCTGCGGTATCTGCGCGAGTTGGAGGACCGGCGCTCGGCGATCCTCGACTCCGTGCGCGAGCAGGGCAAGCTCGACGCCGAGCTGGAGGCCCGTATCAACGCGGCCGACACCAAGGCCCGGCTGGAGGACATCTACCTCCCCTTCAAGCCCAAGCGGCGCACCAAGGCGCAGATCGCCCGCGAGGCCGGCCTGGAGCCGCTCGCCGAGGGCCTGCTGGCCGATCCCTCGGTGGAACCGGCCGCCGCCGCGGCCGCGTTCGTCGACGCCGCCAAGGGCGTCGCCGACCCGGCCGCCGCCCTGGAGGGCGCCCGGGCCATCCTCACGGAGCGGTTCGCCGAGGACGCCGACCTGATCGGCGAACTGCGCGAACGCATGTGGGGCCGCGGCCGGCTCGCCGCGAAGGTCCGCGAGGGCAAGGAGGAGGCGGGCGCCAAGTTCGCCGACTACTTCGACTTCGCCGAGCCCTTCACCGCGCTGCCCTCGCACCGCGTCCTCGCCATGCTGCGCGGCGAGAAGGAGGACGTCCTCGACTTGAACCTGGAGCCGGAGGAGCCTTCCGACACCCCCGGGCCGTCCACGTACGAAGGCCTGATCGCCCGCCGCTTCGGCATCAGGGCCCCCTCGGAACACAGCCGGCCCGGCGACAAGTGGCTCGGCGACACGGTCCGCTGGGCCTGGCGCACGAAGATCCAGGTGCACCTCGGCATCGACCTGCGAATGCGGCTGCGCCAGGCCGCCGAGGACGAGGCCGTACGGGTCTTCGCGGCGAACCTGCGCGACCTGCTGCTCGCCGCCCCCGCCGGCACCCGCGCCACGCTCGGCCTCGACCCGGGCTTCCGTACCGGTGTGAAGGTCGCCGTGGTGGACGCCACCGGCAAGGTCGTCGCCACCGACGTGATCTACCCGCACGTCCCCGCCAACAAGTGGGACGAGTCCCTCGCCAAGCTGGCCCGCCTCGCCAAGGAGCACGCGGTCGAGCTGATCGCCATCGGCAACGGCACCGCCTCCCGCGAGACGGACAAGCTGGCCGGGGACCTGATCACCCGCCACCCCGAGCTGGGGCTCACCAAAGTGATGGTCTCGGAGGCCGGCGCCTCCGTGTACTCGGCCTCCGCCTTCGCCTCGCAGGAACTCCCGGACATGGACGTGTCGCTGCGCGGCGCCGTCTCCATCGCCCGTCGCCTCCAGGACCCGCTGGCCGAACTCGTCAAGATCGACCCGAAGTCGATCGGCGTCGGCCAGTACCAGCACGACCTGTCCGAGGTGAAGCTGTCCCGCTCGCTCGACGCGGTGGTCGAGGACTGCGTGAACGGCGTCGGCGTGGACGTCAACACCGCCTCCGCGCCGCTGCTGTCCCGGGTCTCCGGGATCAGCGGCGGCCTCGCCGAGAACATCGTGGCGCACCGCGACGCCAACGGCCCGTTCCGCAGCCGCAAGGGCCTCAAGGGCGTGGCCAGACTCGGCCCGAAGGCGTACGAGCAGTGCGCGGGCTTCCTGCGGATCCGCGGCGGGGACGACCCGCTGGACTTCTCCAGCGTGCACCCCGAGGCCTACCCGGTGGTCCGGGCCATGGGCAAGACCGCAGGCAGTGAGGTGGCGGCCCTGATCGGCAACAGCGGGGTACTGCGCACCCTGCGGCCGGAGCAGTTCGTCACCGAGGCCTTCGGCCTGCCGACGGTCACCGACATCCTCCGCGAGCTGGAGAAGCCGGGCCGCGACCCGCGTCCCGCCTTCAAGACGGCGACCTTCAAGGAGGGCGTGGAGAAGATCGGCGATCTGGCCCCCGGGATGATCCTCGAAGGAGTGGTCACCAATGTGGCCGCCTTCGGCGCTTTCATCGACATCGGAGTCCACCAGGACGGCCTGGCGCATGTCTCGGCGCTGTCGAAGACCTTCGTCAAGGACCCGCGCGACGTGGTCAAGCCGGGCGACATCGTCCGGGTGAAGGTCATGGAGGTGGACATTCCGCGCAAGCGGATCTCGCTGACCCTGCGGCTGGAGGACGAGGCGGACCGTTCCGCCGGTGCGCCGAAGCAGCGCGAGGAGCGGCGCGGCGGTGGTGGCCGTCCCCCGCAGCAGCGCGGCGCGGGCGGCGCCCGCGAGGGCGGCCGGGGCCAGGGTCAGGGCGGTCAGGGCCAGCGTCAAGGCGGTCAAGGCCAGCGCCAGGGTCAGGGTCAGGGTCAGGGTCAAGGCCAGCGCCAGGGCCAGGGGCAAGGGCAAGGCCAGGGCCAGCGTCAGGGCGGCACCGCCCCGGCTCCCGCCAACAGCGCGATGGCCGACGCCCTGCGCCGGGCCGGCCTCACCGGCCCCGAGGAGCGCCGCAAGCGCTGAGCGGCGGCCACAGGCAGCGACCTTCGGCCACCCCCGCGCCCGGCACGGCGTAGGGGAGTGGCCGAATAGGCACCTCGTACAGGGGCGTTCCTTGCCAACCCCTGTACAAGATCTGTAGGCATGGTGGAACGCCCGTTCGTCACCTGGCGAACGGGCTTCCGTATTCCCCCTCCAGGACCGTACCCCCGAGGCCGCCTTGAAGGCGCAGGACTCCATGCCCATGCCCACGCACGCCTACCGACGCTGCCCGAGAAAGGGTCCGAAGAGGGATCACATGTCCCACCGGCAACTCAACCTGCGCAAACGCTGCGAGATGATTCTCGGCCATCTGGATCTGACACATCCCTTTTCTCTCGACGCGTTGTGCGACCGAATAGCCGAGCAGCGCGGACGCCCCATCCGCCTCCACCCGCTCCCCAAGGAGGCGGCCGAGTCCGGAGTCTGCGGACTGTGGGTCGGCACCGACACCGTGGACTACGTCTTCTACGAGGCCCAGACCACCCCGCTGCACCGGGAGCACATCGTTCTCCACGAGCTCGGCCACATCCTCTTCGGCCACCACTCCCTGGAGGGCGAGGACACCGACGGGCGCGTCCCGACCGTCCTCGGCCGCACCAACTACACCACCCGCCAGGAGCAGGAGGCGGAAATGCTGGCCAGCATGATCCGCATCCGCACCTCGGGCACCGGCCCGCTCGCCGGCACCCCCCGCGGCACCCTGGCCCGGCTGGAATCCGCCATGGGCTACGAGCGGGGGCCGCACGATGGCAGCTGACCTCGCCGACCTCGGCAACTGGCTCGCCGTCCCCAGCGTCGTGGCCCTGTGGATCGCGGTACTGCTGCGCGCCCCCGGCGCCCTGCGCTCCCCGCAGCAGCGCGGACTGTGGCTCGCCGTCGCCACCGCGGCGGCCGCGATGACCCTGAACCTGCCCGCCGTCGTCACGTACGCGATGGAACGCGATCCCGGCTACGCGCACACCATCGGCCTCATCCGCAACCTCATCGGCGTGCTCTCGGCCGGCGCCGTGCTCTACTTCGTCGCCGCCGCCACCCGCGGCCGCCGGCTCCAACTCGGCGCCTGGGTCGGCACGGTGGTCTGGCTGACCACCCTCGTGGTGCTCGACGCGGCCGCGCCCGCACACGGCACGCACACCATGCCGCCCGTCGGCGACCCGGTGCCCTCCCTCGCGTACTGGCTGGTGCTGATCTCCGCGCACCTGGCCGCCAACACCATCTGCGTGTTCATCTGCTGGCGCTACAGCCGGCGCAGCGACAGCCGGGGACTGTCCCTGGGGCTGCGGCTGTTCGGCCTCGGCACCGCGCTCGCGGGCCTGTTCTGGTTCGCCTACCTGCTCAAGGCCCTCTTCGACAGCACCTGGGCGATGCCCGCCCTGCCGCTGATGATGAACCTGCACGGCCTGCTGCGCGCCGCCGCGATCCTGGTGCCGACCCTGTTCGCCCTGCGCCGCACCACCGCCGACATCACCACCGCATGGCGGCTCTGGCCGCTGTGGCGCGACCTGGTCGAGGCCGTCCCGCACGTCGCCCTCACCAAGCCGCGGGCCGGGCGGCTGCTGGAACTGCTGTGGCCGCCGGTACCGCGCAACATGGTGGTGTACCGCAAGGTCATCGAGACCCGCGACGCCATCCTGATCCTGGGGGAGTACGTCGCCCCGGGCGTCCCGGAGCTCGCGCGCGGCCATGTCGCCGGGAGCGGGGTTCCCGAGCAGCGGCGCACCGCGGCCGCGCTGGCCTGCGTACTGAAGGAGGCGCGGCACGCGAAACTCGCCGGGCTGCCGCAGCAGGCGGGCGAGGCGGTCGCGCTGGAGCTGCCGTCCGCGATCCAGTCCTCGGCGGAGGGCGGCGACCTGGAGGACGAGGCCAGGTTCCTGATGGACGTCGCCCAGGCCTACGGCTCGCCCGCGACCACGGCCTTCACGCCGTGACGGCCCACCGGACCCGGGACCCCGAGCACCGAACCACAGGGAAGTGTCTCTTGACCACCGTTCTGATCACCGGGGCCAGCGCGGGACTCGGCGCCGCCTTCGCCCGCGGCTTCGCCGCCAAGGGCTGCGACCTGGTCCTCGTCGCCCGCGACAAGGACCGCCTCGAAGCGGTCGCCGACGAGCTCGGCCGGGAGTTCGGGGTGGCCGCGGAGGTGCTGCCCGCCGACCTGCTGGACGCGGTGCAGTGCGCCGCGGTCGCCGAGCGGCTCGCCGACGCGGTGCGGCCCGTCGACATCCTGGTCAACAACGCGGGCTTCGGACTGCCGGCGCCGTTCCCGTACAGCCCGGTCGAGGACGAGGAGCGGATGCTCGACCTGCTCGTGAAAGTCCCCCTGCGGCTCACCCACGCGCTGCTGCCGGGCCTGCGCGAGCGCCGCCGGGGCGCCGTGCTGAACGTCTCCTCGGTGGCCGGACTGCTGCCGACCGGGACGTACGGTGCCGCCAAGGCCTGGATCACCGCCTTCAGCGAGTCCCTGCGGGTCGACATGGCGCCCTACGGGGTCCGGGTGCTCGCGGTGGTACCCGGATTCACGCGCACCGAGTTCCAGGAACGCGCCGGCATGGACGTCAGCGCCCTGCGCGACGCGGTGTGGCTGGAGCCGGAGGCCGTGGTGGCCCAGGCCCTGCGGGATCTGGCCCTGCGCCGGCCGGTCAGCATCACGGGTCGGCGCTACAAGGTGTACGCGGCCGCCGCCCGGCACCTCCCGCGCGCGTTCGTGGCCCGCAGGATGGCCCGCACGCGCCGGGCACCGGCGGAGTAGCCGCGGGGCCCGGCGCCATCGGCGGGGCGGGCCCTACAGCTCGACGACCTTGCCGTCCGCGACCTCCAGGCGGCGGGTCACGTGGACGGCGTCCAGCATCCGGCGGTCGTGGGTGACCAGCAGCAGGGTGCCCTCGTAGGCGTCCAGGGCGGACTCCAGCTGCTCGATCGCCGGGAGATCGAGGTGGTTCGTCGGCTCGTCCAGCACCAGCAGGTTCACCCCGCGGCCCTGGAGCAGCGCCAGGGCCGCCCGGGTGCGCTCGCCGGGCGAGAGGGTGGCCGCCGGGCGCAGTACGTGGGCCGCCTTCAGGCCGAACTTGGCCAGCAGCGTGCGGACTTCGGCCGGCTCGGTGTCCGGGACGGCCGCGCAGAAGGCCTCAAGCAGCGGTTCGTCGCCGAGGAACAGCCCGCGGGCCTGGTCCACCTCGCCGACCAGCACACCGGAGCCGAGGGTGGCCGCACCGGAATCCGGCGCCAGCCGGCCGAGCAGGACTGCGAGCAGGGTGGACTTGCCGGCGCCGTTGGCCCCGGTGATCGCGACGCGGTCCGCCCAGTCGATCTGGAGGCTGGCCGGACCGAAGTGGAAGTCCCCGCGCCGGACGGCCGCTTCGCGCAGGGTGGCGACCACCGAGCCGGAGCGCGGGGCCGCCGCGATCTCCATGCGCAGCTCCCACTCCTTGCGGGGCTCGTCGACCACATCTAGGCGCTCGATCGCGCGCTGCGTCTGGCGGGCCTTGGAGGCCTGCTTCTCGCTCGCCTCGCTGCGGAACTTCTTGCCGATCTTGTCGTTGTCGGTGGCCTTGCGGCGGGCGTTCTTGACGCCCTTGTCCATCCAGCCGCGCTGCATCTGGGCCCGGCCTTCGAGCGCGGAGCGCTTGTCGGCGTACTCGTCGAACTCCTCGCGGGCGTGGTTGCGGGCCCGCTCGCGCTCCTCCAGGTAGGCGTCGTAACCGCCGCCGTAGAGGTTGATCTGCTGCTGGGCCAGGTCGAGTTCGAGGACCTTGGTGACGGTCCGGGTGAGGAACTCGCGGTCGTGGCTGATCACGACCGTGCCCGCGCGCAGGCCCTTCACGAACTGCTCCAGCCGCTCCAGACCGTCGAGGTCCAGGTCGTTGGTGGGCTCGTCCAGCAGAAAGACGTCGTAGCGGGAGAGGAGGAGGGAGGCGAGGCCGGCGCGGGCCGCCTGGCCGCCGGAGAGGGCGGACATCGGCAGGTCCAGGCCCACGGCGAGGCCGAGGTCGTCGGCCACCTCCTGGGCCCGCTCGTCGAGGTCCGCGCCGCCGAGGTTCAGCCAGCGGTCGAGCGTCTCCGCGTACGCGTCGTCCGCGCCGGGGGTGCCGTCGACCAGGCCCTGGGTGGCCGCGTCCAGTTCCGCCTGCGCGGCGGCGACGCCGGTGCGGCGGGCCAGGAACTCCCGTACCGACTCGCCGGCGCGGCGCTCCGGCTCCTGGGGCAGGTGCCCGACGGCCGCGCCGGGCGGGGAGAGCCTCAGCTCGCCGGTCTCGGGCGTGTCCAGCCCGGCGAGCAGGCGCAGCAGGGTGGACTTCCCGGCGCCGTTCACGCCGACGAGGCCGATGACGTCGCCGGGGGCGACGACGAGGTCGAGATCGGCGAAGAGCGTGCGCTCACCGTGCGCGGCGGTGAGGTTTTTGGCGACGAGGGTTGCAGTCATGATGTGCCGATCCTATCCGCGCGAGGTCGGCCGCCGGTCCCGGCCGCCGGTCCCGGCCGCCGGTCCCGGCCGCTGCTCCCGGCCGCCGGTCCCGGCCGCTGCTCCCGGCCGCCGGTCCCGGCCGCCGGGTCCACGGATGGCCGGATAGGTGGGATGTCTGTCATTGCGGCCATCGGGGCCGGCGTCACACCATGAGGCCATGACGCTGCGAAACGTGCTCGTCGTCCTCTACGACGGGGTGCAGAGCCTGGACGTGACCGGTCCGGTGGAGGTGTTCGCCGCCGCGGCGCGCGTCCCGGGCCGGACCGGGTACGGAATCCGGACCGTGTCCCCGGGCGGGGCGCCGGTACGGTCGAACAGCGGGCTGACGCTGGTGCCGGACGGCGACCTGGAGAGCGAGCGGCCCGGCCCCGGGACCACGCTGCTGGTGCCCGGGGGCCGGTACTCGGGCGACTTCGAGCCGCGGCTCACCGACTGGCTCCGCGCCCACGGGGGTGGCGCCGAGCGACTGGTGTCCGTGTGCACGGGCGGGCTGCTGCTGGCCGAGGCCGGGCTTCTTGACGGGCGCCGGGCCACCACGCACTGGAACGCGTGCGAGCAGATGGCACGGGACTACCCGGCCGTCACCGTCGAGCCGGACCCGATCTACGTACGGGACGGACGGGTGGCGACCTCCGCCGGGGTCACGGCCGGGATCGACCTCGCCCTGGCGCTGGTGGAGGAGGACTGCGGGCGGGACGCGGCGCTGCTCATCGCCCGGCACCTGGTGGTGTTCCTGCGGCGGCCGGGCAACCAGGCACAGTTCAGCGCGCAGCTGGCGGCGCAGACGGCCCGGCGGGAGCCGCTGCGGGATGTCCAGCAGTGGATAACGGAGCATCCGGGCGGGGACCTGAGCATCGAGTCCCTGGCCGCGCGGGCACGCCTGTCCCCGCGCCACTTCGCGCGTGCCTTCCAGGCGGAGACGGGGGTCACGCCGGGGCGGTACGTGGAGCGGGTGCGGGTGGAGCATGCCCGGCGGCTGCTGGAGGACAGCGCGCAAGGGGTGGCGCAGATCTCCCGGTCGTGCGGATACGGCACACCGGAGGCGCTCCGCCGGGCCTTCGTGAAAACCCTGGGCCAGTCCCCGGTCGAATACCGCCGACGCTTCGGCCGATCCGCGGACTGACACGGCGGCCCTGCGGCCCTGCACCCCCGCGCCCCCGGGCTGCCGCGCCCCAGACCTGCCGCCGCCCCAGACCTGCCGCCGCCCCGGGCCTCGCGGCCCCGGGCCTCGCGGCCCCGGGCCTCGCGGCCCCAGACCTCGCCGGCCCGGGCCCCGGGCCGGCGCCTCGGAAGATCGTCAACCGCTCCGGAGGAGCCCATGCAGATCGCCGTACTGCTCTACGACCGATTCACCGCGCTCGATGCCATCGGGCCCTTCGACACCCTCGGCCGGCTGCCGGACGCCGAGGTGGTGTTCGTTTCCGAGCGGCCCGGGCCCGTGCGGACCGACAACGGGGCTCTCGCGCTCGTCGCCGACAAGGGGCTCGACGAGGTGACCCGGCCGGACATCGTCATCGTGCCCGGCGGGCCGCACCCCGAGGTGGAGATGGCGAATCCCGCCGTCATGGACTGGCTGCGCGCCGTCGACGCCACCACCACCTGGACCACCTCCGTCTGCACCGGCTCGCTGCTGCTCGCCTCCGCCGGGCTGCTCGACGGGCGGCGGGCCGCAGGCCACTGGCTGTTCCTCGACCGGCTGCCGCAGTTCGGTGCCGAGCCCACCGGTGAGCGCGTCGTGTTCGACGGGAAGTACGTCACCGCCGCCGGGGTGTCCTCCGGGATTGACATGGGGCTCACCCTGCTCGGCAAGATCGCCGGGGACACGTACGCCCAGACCGTGCAGCTGATGACCGAGTACGACCCGCAGCCGCCCTACGACGCCGGTTCCCCCGCCAAGGCCCCGGCCGAGATCGTCGCGCGACTGCGCGCGGTCAGCCCGCTGTAGTCCACGTAAAGGACGGCGTACGGCGTTCCAGGAACGCGGCGACACCCTCCGCGGTGTCGCCGCTTCCGGCCGCCTGCGCCGCCCAGTGCGCGTCCCGGTCCGTGCGGCCGTCCGTGAACTCCTTCGCCGCCGCCTGCGTCAGCTGCGAGCGCCCGGCCAGGACGCGGGCGAAGTCGGCGACCCGCTTGTCGAGTTGGCCGGCCGGCAGGAGCTCGTTCAGGAAGCCGGCCCGCAGGGCGTGCTCCGCGTCGATCAACTCGGCGGAGAACAGCAGGTACTTGGCCGTCGCCGGGCCGACCAGCCGCGCCAGCCGCCGGGTGGAGGAGGCCGGGTAGACGATGCCCAGCTTCGCCGGGGTCACCCCGAACGAGGCGCCCTCCTCCGCGAACCGCAGATCGCACGCCGCCGCCAGCTGGCTGCCGCCGCCCACACAGAAACCGCGGATCGCGGCCAGGGAGGGCTTCGGAAAGGCCGCCAGGGCCTCCTCCGCGGCCACCGCCAGGGCCTGCGGATCCTCGTCCCCCGTCAGTGAGGAGATGTCCGCCCCCGCGCAGAAGGTCCGGCCGGCCCCCGTCAGCACCAGTACCCGTACGGCCGGGTCCGCCGCGAGATCCGGCAGCAGCTCCGGGAGCGCGCGCCACATGGCGGCGGTCATGGCGTTCCGTTTGACGGGGTGCGAGATGACGACGGTGGCGACCCCGTCGGCCACCGTGTGGAGGAGGGATGCGTCCATGTGCCGGATGCTATCCCGGGCCGCCGAAGCCGGGTGTGGGGGACGAGGTCCGGGAGGCGCCCGAGAAGGGCGCACCAGAGGATCAGGAACGGTCCAACAACTGACTCTGTCATACGCCAGTGGTCAGAAAGTGTCCGATTGACGCTGACTTCTGGTCAGCGGTCCGGTCCGGACCAGGTGGTTCCCCACTCTGGACGCGTGGAGACGATCGAGCGCGAAGACGGGGGCCGGAAGATGACCGACAGCGGGAGTGTCCCGCCAGCCAAGGAGGGTGAACCGGAGGCTCCGGCCGACCCCCTCGCGTACGAGGGAGTGTGGCGGTTCACCGCGCCCGCGGTAGAAGAATCCGTTCCGCAGGCCCGTCGCGCTGTCCGCGACCTGCTCGAGCGGCAGGGGGTGCCGGCGCATCAGGACTTGCTCTACTCCCTGCTGCTGATCGTCTCCGAACTGGTGACGAACTCGGTCCGGCACGCCGCCCTGCTCTCGCCGGAGGTCGCGGTCGAGGTCGCGGTGGGCCGGGAGTGGGTACGGGTGGCGGTCGAGGACAACCACCCGTACCGCCCCAAGGCGCTGGAGGCCGATTTCGGCCAGACCGGCGGCCGGGGTCTGCTCCTGGTGCGCGAGATCACGCTGGAGGCCGGCGGGGTCTGCGATGTCGAGCACACCTCGACGGGCGGCAAGGTCATCTGGGCCGCCCTGCCGCTCACCGCACCGGCGCCCACCTCACCGGCCCCCGGCGCCTGAACGCCTCGCCCTGAACGAGGTAAGGGCTGCGGGCTACCAGCCCGCCGCGACCCCGGTCAGCTCGCGGATCGCGGGCCGGGCCGCGTCCAGCACGGTCATGAACCAGGCCGAGAACGGCACCTCGGCATGCCGCTTGGCCAGCTCCTCGGCGGTGACGAAGACCGTGTCGCCCACCTCCTCCGAATCCGGGTGCGGCTCCGACTGCGCGAGCCCGACGAACAGGTGGTTGTACTCCTGCTCCACCAGACCCGATGCCGGGTCGGGGTGGTTGTAACGCACGGTCCCCGCCTCCGCGAGCAGCGAGGGCGACAGCCCCAGCTCCTCGTAGGTCCGCCGGGCCGCGGCCGCGAACGGCGACTCCCCGGGATAGGGGTGACCGCAACACGTGTTCGACCAGACGCCGGGGGAGTGGTACTTCCCCAGGGCGCGCTGCTGGAGCAGCAGGCGGCCCTGCTCGTCGAAGAGGAACACGGAGAACGCCCGGTGCAACTGCCCGGGCGCCTGGTGGGCGGAGAGCTTCTCCGCCGTGCCGATGGTGTTGCCGGACTCGTCGACCAGTTCGAGCATGATCGCTTCTTGAGTGCCGGTGCCGGTGGACGCGCTGTTCGCGGCGGTGGCTGGTGTGGTCGGCATACCCATCCTTCGCTTCGGACTTCGGCCTTCAGTCTGCCGTACTGAGGCGGCTTGTCCCCACTTCGGTGATCCGCGCATGTCTGCCCCCCGCCGGGTGATAACGGCGGGGGGCAGACCATCCGTCACGCCGGCCGGGCGCCGCCGTCGCCGGCGGTCAGCGGGCGCAGGACATAGCCCGTGTACCCGTATTCGTGCCCGTACCTGGCCCGTACGTCCAGCTCCTCGCGCGTCGAGGCCAGCGCGGCCGGCATCCCGGGGGCCGAGGGATCGGCGGTCCGCACGCGCTCGGCCAGGGGGCCG
Organism: Streptomyces sp. ISL-87; assembly: GCF_018614095.1. Lineage (GTDB taxonomy): Bacteria > Actinomycetota > Actinomycetes > Streptomycetales > Streptomycetaceae > Streptomyces. The sequence continues at coordinate 50,778 of NZ_JAGGOY010000062.1, forward strand.
TAGTACTCGTCCCAGTCGGAGTCGGGCAGGTGGTGGACGCCGAGCACCCGGTACCCGGCGGCCCGGGCGGACGCCAGGTTGCCTGTAGTGGAGCGCAGCGGGTTCTTGAGGTCCCACTGCCGGTCCCAGAAGGCGCGGGCCCCGGCGGAGGGCTCCTCGGCCGTCCACTCGCACTCGGTCAGCACCAGCGTGCCGCCGGGCGCGAGCAGCCGCTTCCACCGCGCGAGCGCGGTGTCGAAGCCGATGTTGTAGGCGGAGCCCTCCGCCCAGACGAGGTCGAAGGAACCATCCTCGTAGGGGACAGCGCCCATGTCCGCCTTGACGGCGTGGACGCGATCGGCGGTCCCGCGGACCGCGGCGGCCGCGCGGACCTCGTCGAGGAAGCCCTCGTGGAGATCGACTGCGGTCACCTCGGCGCCGAGCGCACCCGCCTCCTCGGCGAGGAGCAGCGCGCTGCGGCCGGGACCGCAGCCGAGATCGAGGACGCGCGGCCGCTCGGGCAGCGGTCCGCACAGGGACAGCAGGTGCCGGGTGGTGGCGTCGGAGCCGGGGCCCTGCCGGGGCAGGCCGCGGTGAAGGGAGAGGAAAGCCTTGATGAAGGTGTTGTCGGTCAACGTGAACCCTTGAACGGGGGCTCCGGCCGATCTGGGGCACCCCTCAGCGGTAGCCGGGGGCTGGATCGGGTGCGATCAGGCCTGGCCGGGTGCCCGGAAGACGGTGGGGATGTACCGGAGTTCGCTGCGCACGGCGGCGATCACTACGACGGTCACCAACCCACCTTCCTTCTCGCTCAGTCACCTTCACGGTGATTCGGGACACGCTTGACGGGGCTCGTACACCCCGGAGTTCACCGTAACATCCAGGCGGTTTGTTGTCCCTTGCCGTGATCGTCAATGATGATCGCGGCAAGGTCAGGGCTTGGGAATATTCGGCTTATCGGGGCGTAAACGGGTGGTGAACCCCGGCTTCCATTCATCCGATAGCCTCTGCCGACGTGCTGCCGCCCCACCAGGCGCCCGTTCCGCGTTCATTGCAAGGAGTGAGTTCGTCTGCCGACCGTCATCCTCACCGGCCTGCCGGTCCCCGGATCACCGCTCGCGGACGGGCTGCGCTCGCTCGGCTTCGACGTCCGCTCCGCCGTCGGGCCTGAAGACATCGCCGCCGCACTGGCCGGCGTACCCGCCGACCAGCGGGTCGCCGTCGTGGACAGCGCCTTCGTCGGACATGTGCACGCGCTGCGCCTCGCTCTGACCGACCCGCGCTTCGACGCCTGCGCCGTGACCGGCGCCTTCGCCGTCCAGCCGGGGGCCCGCGCGGCCCTCGACCGGGCCGCGGCCCTCCCGGCCGTGCTCTCCGGCGACGGCTCCGCCCCCTACGCCGACCGGCTCGCCGCCGCCGTCGAGGCCGCCGGGACAGCCGTCCAGCGCCCCGAGCTCGGCTCGCTGGTCGCCGCCGTGCCCGCCACCACCGCGGAGCGCGACGCGGCCGTCGCCGCCGTCGCCGCCGTGGACGACGAGGCCGTCCGGCTGCGCACCGCCGTGAAGTCCCGCGACGGCTTCTTCACCACCTTCTTCATCAGCCCGTACTCGCGCTACATCGCCCGCTGGTGCGCGCGCCGCGGCCTGACCCCGAACCAGGTCACCACCGCCTCGCTGATCACCGCGCTGATCGCGGCCGGCTGCGCCGCTACGGGGGAGCGCTGGGGCTACGTCGTGGCCGGCGTGCTGCTGCTCTTCTCCTTCGTCCTGGACTGCACCGACGGGCAGCTCGCCCGCTACTCGCTCCAGTACTCGACGATGGGCGCCTGGCTCGACGCGACCTTCGACCGCGCGAAGGAGTACTCCTTCTACGCCGGCCTCGCGCTCGGCGCCGCCAGGAACGGCGACGACGTCTGGGCCCTCGCGCTCGGCGCCATGATCCTCATGACCTGCCGGCACGTCGTGGACTTCGCCTTCAACGAGGCCAACCACGACGCCACCGCCAATACGAGTCCCACCGCCGCGCTCTCCGACAAGCTGGACAGCGTCGGCTGGACGGTCTGGGTCCGGCGGATGATCATCCTGCCGATCGGCGAGCGCTGGGCGATGATCGCGGTCCTGACCGCCGTCACCACCCCGCGGATCGTCTTCTACGCCCTCCTCATCGGCTGCGCGTTCGGCGCCCTCTACACCACCGCCGGCCGGGTCCTGCGCTCGCTGACCCGCAAGGCGAAGCGCACCGACCGCGCCGCCCAGGCCCTCGCGGACCTCGCCGACTCGGGCCCGATCGCCGAGCTCGCGGGCCGTGTGGTCGGCCGGATGGCCCCGGGAGCGGGCATCGCCGCCGCCGTCATCGGCTCGGTCGCCCTGCTGTGGACGGCCTGGGCGTACGAGTTCGGCGCCCGCCAGGTGATCATCGCCGCCGCGTTCTACGCCGTACTCGCCGGAGCGGCCGTCGCCCGCCCCCTCAAGGGCGCCCTCGACTGGCTCGTGCCCCCGGTCTTCCGGGCCGCCGAGTACACGACCGTGCTGATCCTCGCCGCCAAGGCGGACGTCCCCGGGGCCCTTCCCGCGGCATTCGGACTGGTCGCGGCGGTCGCCTACCATCACTACGACACGGTGTACCGCATTCGCGGAGGCACCGGCGCGCCCCCGCACTGGCTGGTGCGGACGATCGGCGGCCACGAAGGCCGGGTACTGCTGACCGCGGTGCTGGCCGCCGTCCTGGCGACGCGCGACACGGACTTCCCCGTCGCACTCACGGCTCTGGCCGTGTTCGTGGCACTCGTGGTGCTCGTGGAGAGCATCCGCTTCTGGGTCTCCTCCGGAGCACCCGCCGTACATGACGAAGGAGAACCAGCATGATCGGCCTTGTACTCGCGGCCGGTGCCGGACGCCGCCTGCGTCCCTACACCGACACCCTGCCCAAGGCCCTCGTGCCCGTCGGTCCCGAGGGCCAGGAGGACAGCCTCACCGTCCTCGACCTGACCTTGGGCAACTTCGCCGAGGTCGGCCTCACCGAGGTCGCGATCGTCGTCGGCTACCGCAAGGAAGCCGTGTACGAGCGCCGGGAGGCCCTGGAGGCCAAGTACGGCGTCAAGATCACGCTGATCGACAACGACAAAGCCGAGGAGTGGAACAACGCCTACTCCCTGTGGTGCGCGCGTGACGTCCTCAAGCAGGGCGTGATCCTCGCCAACGGCGACACCGTCCACCCGGTCTCCGTCGAGCAGACCCTGCTCGCCGCCCGCGGCAACGGCCAGAAGATCATCCTCGCGCTGGACACGGTCAAGCACCTGGCCGACGAGGAGATGAAGGTCGTCACCGCCGACGGCCAGGGTGTCCGGCGGATCACCAAGCTGATGGACCCGGCCACCGCCACCGGCGAGTACATCGGTGTCACCCTCATCGAGCCCGACGCCGCCGAGGCGCTGGCCGAGGCGCTGAAGACGACCTTCGAGCGCGACCCCGACCTCTACTACGAGGACGGCTACCAGCAGCTGGTCAACGACGGCTTCACGATCGACGTGGCCCCCATCGGCGACGTCAAGTGGGTCGAGATCGACAACCACGACGACCTCGCCAAGGGCCGGACGATCGCATGCCAGTACTGACGCGGCTCATCCCCTCGCCGGTCGTCGTCGACATCAGTCGCGGCGCCATGGACGACCTGGCCGGCCTCCTGGCCGACCAGCGGATCTCCGCGTCCGGCAAGCTGGCGATCGCGATCAGCGGCGGCTCCGGCGTGGCGCTGCGCGCCAGGCTGGAGCCCGTGCTGCCGCACGCCGACTGGTACCCGGTCGTCGACGGCACCATCGACTCCGCGGTCAAGCTGGCCGACGACATAAAGGGCCGCCGCTACGACGCAGTCGTGGGCCTGGGCGGCGGCAAGATCATCGACGTGGCGAAGTACGCCGCGGCGCGGGTCGGCCTGCCCATGGTGGCCGTCGCCACCAACCTCTCGCACGACGGCATCTGCTCGCCGGTCGCCACCCTGGACAACGACAACGGCCGCGGCTCCTACGGAGTGCCCACGCCGATCGCCCTGGTGATCGACCTCGACGTGGTGCGTGACGCCCCCGTCAGGTTCGTCCGCTCCGGCATCGGCGACGCCCTGTCCAACATCTCGGCGATCGCCGACTGGGAGCTCTCGCACGAGATCACCGGTGAGCCCGTCGACGGCCTGGCCGCCGCGATGGCCCGTACCGCCGGAGAGGCCGTACTGCGCCATCCCGGAGGGGTCGGCGACGACGAGTTCCTCACGGTGCTCTCCGAGGCCCTGGTGCTGACCGGCATCGCCATGTCGATCAGCGGGGACACCCGCCCCGCCTCCGGCGCCTGCCACGAGATCAGCCACGCCTTCGACCTGCTCTACCCGGGGCGCTCCGCGCTCCACGGCGAGCAGGTCGGCCTCGGCGCCGCCTTCGCGATGCACCTGCGGGGCGCCAAGGAGCAGTCCGGCCTCTTCGCCGAGGTGCTGCGCGGACACGGACTGCCCGTGCTGCCCGAGGAGATCGGGTTCAGCGTGGACGAGTTCGTCGCGGCCGTCGAGTACGCCCCCCAGACCCGCCCGGGACGTTTCACGATCCTGGAACACCTCAACCTGTCCGCCGCCGAGATCAGGGACGCTTACTCCGACTATGCCAAGACCATCCGTAGCTGAACTCCGGCCCGTCGTTCACCCGCCGGGCGTCAAGGACCGGCGCAGCGGCGAGCACTGGGGCGGGCGCCTCTACATGCGCGAGATCTCCCTGCGCATCACCCGCGTCCTGGTGAACACCAAGGTCACGCCGAACCAGCTGACCTACGTGATGACCCTCGCGGGCGTCCTGGCCGCCCCGGCCCTGCTGGTGCCGGGCATCTGGGGCGCCGTCCTCGGTGTGGTGATGGTCCAGCTCTACCTGCTGCTCGACTGCGTCGACGGTGAGGTCGCCCGCTGGAAGAAGCAGTTCTCGCTCTCCGGGGTGTACCTGGACCGGGTCGGCGCCTACCTGTGCGACGCCGCGGTCCTGGTCGGCTTCGGCCTGCGCGCCGCGGACCTGTGGGGCAGCGGGCGCATCGACTGGCTGTGGGCCTTCCTCGGCACCCTCGCGGCGCTCGGCGCGATCCTGATCAAGGCCGAGACCGACCTCGTCGGTGTCGCCCGGCACCAGGGCGGGCTGCCGCCGGTCAAGGAGGCGGCGGCCGAGCCGCGCTCGTCCGGCATGGCGTTCGCCCGCCGGGCCGCCGGCGCGCTGAAGTTCCACCGGCTGATCCTCGGCATCGAGGCGTCGCTGCTCATCCTGCTGCTGGCCGTCCTGGACCAGGTCCGGGGCGACCTGTTCTACTCCCGGCTCGGTGTCGCCGTGCTGGCGGGCATCGCGCTCCTGCAGACACTGCTGCACCTCGTGTCGGTCCTCGCTTCGAGCAGGCTGCGGTGAGCACCCCGATGCGGCTGGGCGCCGTGATCATCACCATGGGCAACCGCCCCGACGAGCTCAAGGCGCTCCTCGACTCGGTGGCCCGGCAGGAAGGCGCCCCCGTCGAGGTGGTCGTCGTAGGCCAGGGTGTGAAGGTCACCGGGCTGCCCGACGGCGTCCGCACGGTCGATCTGCCCGAGAACCTGGGCATTCCGGGCGGCCGTAACGTCGGCATCGAGGCCTTCGGCCCCGGCGGCAGCGACGTCGACGCCCTGCTGTTCCTGGACGACGACGGGCTGCTGGAGCGCACCGACACCGCCGAGCTGTGCCGGCAGGCCTTCGCCGAGGACCCCGAGCTCGGGATCGTCAGCTTCCGGATCGCCGATCCGGACACGGGCGAGACCCAGCGCCGGCACGTGCCCCGGCTGCGCGCCGCCGACCCGATGCGCTCCTCCCGCGTGACCACCTTCCTCGGCGGCGCCAACGCCGTCCGCACGAAGGTGTTCGAGCAGGTCGGAGACCTGCCTGGGGACTTCTTCTACGCCCACGAGGAGACCGATCTGGCCTGGCGGGCGCTCGACGCCGGGTGGCTGATCGACTACCGCGCGGACATGGTGCTACTGCACCCGACGACGGCCCCGTCCCGGCACGCGGTGTACCACCGTATGGTGGCCCGCAACCGGGTCTGGCTCGCCCGCCGGAACCTGCCGGCCCCGCTGGTCCCGGTCTACCTGGGAGTCTGGCTCCTGCTGACGCTCCTGCGCAGACCCTCGGTGCCCGCACTCAAGGCCTGGTTCGGCGGGTTCAAGGAGGGATGGACCACACCCTGCGGTCCACGGCGCCCCATGAGGTGGCGTACGGTCTGGCGGTTGACCCGGCTCGGCCGACCGCCTGTCATCTGACAAGCTCGAGTCTGGGAGCATGGGTCCCTCGCGGGTCCCGTGCCCTCAGGCCGGATCCCCCTTCTGCCGCATCTTGAAGACGGAAAGTTTCAACTTGTGAGTGACACAACCCACGACAGCGCCCTCGCCACGAGCAAGCCGCTGTCCGAAGACGCGGGACTGAGTCCCGCGGAGCTCGCCAGGAAGTACGGCCTTTCTGTCAGCGGCGCCAGGCCCGGCCTGGGCGCGTACGTGCGGCAGCTCTGGGGCCGGCGCCACTTCATCATGGCTTTCTCGCGGGCCAAGCTGGTCGCGCAGTACAGCCAGGCGAAGCTCGGGCAGATCTGGCAGGTGGCGACCCCGCTGCTGAACGCCCTGGTGTACTACCTGATCTTCGGGCTCATCCTGAACGCCAGCCGGGGCATGGAGAAGGATGTCTACATCCCCTTCCTGGTGATCGGCATCTTCGTCTTCACGTTCACGCAGAACTCGCTGATGGCGGGTGTCCGGGCGATCCCCGGCAACCTCGGCCTGGTGCGCGCCCTGCACTTCCCGCGCGCCTCGCTGCCGATCTCGTTCTCGATGCAGCAGCTCCAGCAGCTGCTGTACTCGATGCTCGTCGTGCTCGTGGTCGCCGGCGCCTTCGGGAACTACCCGACCTGGTCGTGGCTGCTGCTCATCCCGGCACTGGTGCTGCAGTTCGTCTTCAACACCGGCCTCGCAATGATCTTCGCGCGGATGGGTGCCAAGACCCCCGACCTCGCGCAGCTGATGCCCTTCCTCACTCGCACGTGGATGTACGCCTCGGGCGTCATGTTCTCGATCAGCGAGATGCTCAAGGACAAGCCCCAGTGGATCGCCGACGTGCTCCAGTGGAACCCTGCGGCGATCTTCATGGACCTGGTCCGCTTCGCCCTCATCGCCGACTACGGCCGCGAGAACCTGCCGCCGCACGTCTGGGCCTTCGCAGCCGGCTGGGCGCTGCTGATCGGCGTCGGCGGATTCGTGTACTTCTGGAAGGCTGAGGAGCGTTACGGCCGTGGCTGAGATCAACAAGAGCAACGTCCCCACCGTCATCGCCGACGACGTCCACATCGTCTACCGCGTGAACACCGGCACCTCCGGCAAGGGCAGCGCCACGGCGGCGCTGAGCAAGATACTTCGCCGCGGCAAGGGCGACGCACCGGGTGTCCGCAAGGTCCACGCCGTGCGCGGCGTCAGCTTCACGGCGTACCGGGGCGAGGCCATCGGCCTCATCGGTTCCAACGGCTCGGGCAAGTCGACCCTGCTGCGCGCCATCGCGGGCCTGCTGCCCTGCGAGTCCGGCAGGGTCTACACCGACGGCCAGCCCTCGCTGCTGGGTGTCAACGCGGCGCTGATGAACGACCTGACCGGTGAGCGCAACGTGGTCCTCGGCGGCCTCGCGATGGGCATGACCCGCGAGCAGATCAGGGAGCGCTACCAGGGCATCGTCGACTTCTCCGGCATCAACGAGAAGGGGGACTTCATCTCCCTGCCGATGCGCACGTACTCATCGGGCATGGCCGCGCGCCTGCGCTTCTCGATCGCGGCGGCCAAGGACCACGACGTCCTGATGATCGACGAGGCCCTCGCCACCGGCGACCGCAAGTTCCAGGTCCGCTCCGAGGCCCGCATCCGCGAACTCCGTGAGAAGGCCGGCAGCGTCTTCCTCGTCAGCCACAACAACAAGTCCATCCGCGACACCTGCGACCGGGTGCTGTGGCTGGAGCGCGGCGAGCTCGTCATGGACGGGCCCACCGAAGAGGTCGTCTCCGCGTACGAGAAGGCCACCAGCGCCTGACCGGCCGGTCCGGACAAGGCCTCCGCAGGCCCCTGCCGCTCCCCGCGGCGGGGGCCTCGGCGTGCCGGGGATACAGACCCGCACGACATTCGGTAGTGGAGCGAATACCCGTTGGGCCCGTGCGGCGTTGTACAGCGTAAGCTGGAGCAGTCCTGAATCGCGGCAAGAGGGGACGATTCCCCGCAGGTGAAAAGGCCTGGGACACCCCGGGGAAAGTCCGGCGGCGTGTCCGAAATAGGATGACTTGGGTCGGCAGTGTAGAACGGGAGATGTGACGGCAATGGCTACGGGAATTCTCCGGCCCCCAGGCACTGTGGCCGTCCCCGCCCCAGGCGGCGGGCGGTGACCCCGGAGCACGGCATCCGCACTGTGTCCCCGGCGGCGGCCGACGCCGTCCACGCGCGCGCCACCCTCGGCAAGGCCGCGGCGGAGAACTTCCCCGTCGCCCCCTCCTTCCTTCCCCGCGCCTGGCGCGAAGGCCTCATGGCGGTCTACGGATACGCCCGGCTGGTCGACGACATCGGCGACGGCGACCTCGCCCCCGGCGGCCGCGACGCCGTCCTCCTCGGCCTCGACCCGGCCGCCGTGGACGACCGGCTCGCCATGCTCGACGCCTTCGAGGCCGACCTGCTGCGCGTGTTCGGCGGCACGGACGGCCCCCCGCGCCATCCGCTCCTGCTGGCCCTCCAGCCCGTCGTCCGCACCCACGGCCTCACCCCCGAGCCCTTCCTCGGGCTCATCGAAGCCAACCGCCAGGACCAGCGGGTCACGCGCTACGAGACCTACGGGGACCTCCTCGGCTACTGCGAGCTGTCCGCGAACCCCGTGGGCCGGCTCGTGCTGTCCCTCACCGGGGCCAGCAGCCCCGAGCGGATCCGCCGCTCCGACGCCGTCTGCACCGCCCTGCAGATCGCCGAACACCTCCAGGACGTCGCCGAGGACCTCGGCCGGGACCGGATCTACCTCCCGGCCCAGGACATGCGCCGCTTCCACGTGACCGAGGCCGACCTCGAGGCCCCCACGGCCGGAGCGTCCGTACGCGCCCTGATCGCCTTCGAGACGGAACGCGCCCGCGACCTCCTGAATGAAGGCACCCCGCTCGTGGGTAGCGTGCACGGCAGGCTCCGGCTGCTGCTCGCGGGCTTCGTGGGAGGAGGGCGCGCCGCCCTCCGGGCCGTCACCGCCGCCGGCTTCGACGTACTTCCCGGCCCGCCCAAGCCCACCAAGAGCGGCCTGCTCCGCGAGGTGGCCGCCGTCCTGCGCACAGCGCCGAGAAAGGGGTGAGCCCGACCGTGGAGGGCCCCACACACGCATCCACACCGGCTGCGCCGTCCGCACCGGTCCTCGCGGCCTACAGCTACTGCGAGGCCGTCACCGGCGCGCAGGCACGCAACTTCGCCTACGGCATCCGGCTGCTGCCCACCGACAAGCGGCATGCGATGTCCGCGCTGTACGCCTTCTCCCGGCGCGTCGACGACATCGGCGACGGCACGCTGCCCGCCGAGGCCAAGCTGGCCCGCCTGGAGGAGACCCGCGCCCTGCTGGGCCGGATCCGGGCGGAGGAGATCGACGAGGACGACACCGACCCGGTAGCCGTTGCTCTCGCGCACGCCGCGCGCCGCTTCCCGATCCCGCTCGGCGGCCTCGACGAACTCATCGACGGAGTCCTCATGGACGTCCGCGGCGAGAACTACGAGACCTGGGACGACCTCAAGGCCTACTGCCGCTGCGTCGCCGGAGCCATCGGCCGGCTCTCGCTCGGCGTGTTCGGCACGGTGAACACCGGGGGCCTCGGCGCGCCCGACGCCGCGCGCGCCGGCGAGTACGCCGACACGCTGGGCCTCGCCCTGCAGCTCACCAACATCCTCCGCGATGTCCGCGAGGACGCCGCCAACGGGCGTACGTACCTCCCCGCCGAGGACCTCGCCAAGTTCGGCTGCTCCGAAGGCTTCCACGGCGACCGGGCCCCGGCCGGCTCCGACTTCGCCGGGCTCATTCACCACGAAGTCCGGCGCGCCCGCGCCCTGTTCGTCGAGGGCTACCGGCTGCTGCCCATGCTCGACCGGCGCAGCGGCGCCTGCGTCGCCGCCATGGCCGGCATCTACCGGCGCCTCCTCGACCGCATCGAGCGGGAGCCCGAGGCCGTACTCCGAGGCCGCGTCTCGCTGCCGCCGCACGAGAAGGCGTACGTCGCCGTACGCGGCCTCTCCGGCCTGGACGCGCGGACCATTTCACGCCAGAGCACGCGGAGGCGGACCTGATGACCTCGACGACGCCCGCCCCGGCGCTGCTCGCCCCGGCCGCGCCCGCCCCGGCGCCGCTCGTCCTGGCGATGCCCGCCTCGGTGCCGCCCCGGGCGATGCCTGCCCTGGCGCCGCTCGTCCTGGCGATGCCCGCCTCGGTGCCGCCCCTGGCGACGCCCGCCCCGGCGCTGCTCGCCCCGGCGCCGTGCCGCTTCGTGCGGGCAACCGCGGCGCGGGCTGCCGCGTCTGCGCGTATGGGGTCCGCGCGTACGGGCGCCCGGGCCGGCGGTCGTACGACGGGGGAGGACGCATGAGCGGCAGCGACCAGCGTGCCGTCGTCGTCGGCGGCGGCCTCGCCGGGGTGACGGCCGCCCTCGAACTCGCCGACGCGGGCCTCAAGGTCACCCTGCTCGAAGGGCGCCCGCGCCTCGGCGGCCTCGCCTTCTCCTTCAAGCGCGGCGAACTCACCGTGGACAACGGCCAGCACGTCTACCTGCGCTGCTGCACCGCCTACCGGTGGTTCCTTGACCGGGTCGGGGGCGCGGACCTGGCCCCGCTCCAGGACCGGCTCGACGTGCCCGTGCTCGACGCCGCCCACCCCCGCGGACCGCGGCTCGGCCGGCTGCGCCGCAGCGCCCTGCCCGTACCGCTGCACCTGGCCGCCTCCCTGGCCCGCTACCCGCACCTCTCCCTCGCCGAGCGGGCGAGCGTCGGGCGCGCCGCCCTCGCGCTGCGTCGCCTCGACCCGGCCGACCCGGCGCTGGACGGCCTGGACTTCGCGACCTGGCTCGGCCGCTACGGCCAGTCCCCCCGCACCATCGAGGCCCTGTGGGACCTCGTCGGCATCGCCACCCTCAACGCCACCGCCGACCAGTCCTCGCTGGGCCTGGCCGCCATGGTCTTCAAGACGGGCCTGCTCTCCGAGAACGGCGCCGCCGACATCGGGTGGGCCAAGGTCCCGCTGGGCGACCTGCACGACACCCTCGCCCGCAAGCAGCTCGACGCGGCCGGCGTACGCACCGAACTGCGCACCCGGGTCACCGCCGTCTCCCGGACGGACGACGGGAACTGGCGCGTGGACACCGAGGACGAGTCGCTCGACGCGGGCACCGTCGTCCTCGCCGTCCCGCAGCGCGAGGCCCACGGACTGCTCCCGGCCGGGGCGCTGGCCGACCCGGACAAGCTCCTCGACATCGGCACCGCGCCCATCCTCAACGTCCACGTCGTCTACGACCGAAGGGTGCTCAAGCGGCCCTTCTTCGCCGCGCTGGGCTCCCCGGTCCAGTGGGTCTTCGACCGCACCGACGCCTCCGGGCTCACCGACGGCGGTCAGTACCTGGCCCTGTCCCAGTCCGTCGCCCAGGAGGACATCGACGAGCCCGTCTCGGTCCTGCGGTCCAAGTACCTCCCCGAACTGGAGCGGCTGCTGCCCGCCGCACGCGGCGCGAAGGTCCGGGACTTCTTCGTCACCCGGGAGCGGACGGCCACCTTCGCCCCCACCCCCGGCGTCGGCCGGCTGCGCCCCGGCGCGCGGACCGACACGCCGGGGCTCTATCTGGCCGGTGCGTGGACCGCCACCGGTTGGCCCGCGACCATGGAGAGCGCCGTCCGGAGCGGGCTGAGCGCGGCACACGCCGCACTCGCCGCTCTCGGCCGTCCCCGCGAACACCCTCTGCAGGAGGCGGCATGACGACCATCACAGGCACAGCACACGCAACACGTACAGGAACCAGAGGAGAGCCAGTGAACCCGGGGAATCCGGCTGTCGAGAACACGGATGACAGTGTGGGCGCAGCCGGAGGGGGAGCGGAGAAGGCGGACACGCTCGCTCTCCTGGAGCGCGGCCGCACGCTGTCCACGCCCGTGCTCCGCGCCGCCGTAGACCGGCTCGCGGCGCCCATGGACACCGTCGCCGCCTACCACTTCGGCTGGATCGACGCCCAGGGCAACCCGGCGGACGGCGACGGCGGCAAGGCCGTGCGCCCCGCCCTCGCACTGCTCTCCGCCGAGGCCGCGGGCGCCGCGGCCGAGGTCGGCATTCCGGGTGCGGTCGCGGTCGAGCTCGTGCACAACTTCTCACTGCTGCACGACGACCTGATGGACGGCGACGAGCAGCGCCGCCACCGCGACACGGTGTGGAAGGTGCACGGCCCGGCCCTCGCGATCCTCGTCGGTGACGCGCTGTTCGCCCTCGCCAACGAGGTGCTGCTGGAGCTCGGCACGGTGGAGGCGGGCCGCGCGGCGCGCCGGCTGACCACGGCCAGCCGCAAGCTGATCGACGGCCAGGCCCAGGACATCTCGTACGAGCACCGCGAGCGCGTCAGCGTCGAGGAGTGCCTGGAGATGGAGGGCAACAAGACCGGCGCCCTGCTCGCCTGCGCGGTCTCCATCGGCGCGGTCCTCGGCGGCGCCGACGACCGTACGGCCGACAAGCTGGAGGAGTACGGCTACCACCTCGGCCTCGCCTTCCAGGCCGTCGACGACCTGCTCGGCATCTGGGGCGACCCGGAGTCCACCGGCAAGCAGACCTGGAGCGACCTGCGCCAGCGCAAGAAGTCCCTGCCCGTCGTCGCCGCCCTCGCGGCCGGCGGACCCGCCTGCGAGGAGCTCGGCCGGCTGCTCACCGCCGACGCCAAGAGCAACGACTTCGAGAACTTCTCGGAGGAGGAGTTCGCGGCCCGCGCGGCACTCATCGAGGAGGCGGGCGGCCGCTCGTGGACCGCCGAGGAGGCACGCCGCCAGCACGCGATCGCGATCCGCGCGCTGGACGACGTGGACATGCCGCAACGCGTGCGCGACCAGCTCATCGAGCTGGCCGACTTCGTCGTCGTGCGCAAGAGGTGATTGCCACCCGAGCTCGTATATGAATCGCAGTCGCCGGCCGGCGTTACCAGTGAGTAGTGCCGGCCGACGGCAGACCCCAGCACAGCAGAGGACACGACACTGCACGTAAGGGGAAGCCATGACAGCGACGACCGACGGCGGCGGTTCCCCCGGTGGGGGGCCCGCCCGCGAGCCGGCCAGTACGACCGGCCTGACGCAGGGCGTCCACGACGCCGCGGCGCGGGCCACGCGTAACCTGCTCGAACGCCAGGACCCCGAGGGCTGGTGGAAGGGCGACCTGGAGACCAACGTCACCATGGACGCCGAGGACCTGCTGCTGAGGCAGTTCCTCGGCATCCGGGACGAGGCCACCACGCGGGCCGCCGCCCTGTTCATCCGGGGCGAGCAACGGGACGACGGCACCTGGGCCACCTTCCACGGCGGCCCTCCCGAACTCTCCGCCACCATCGAGGCGTACGTCGCCCTGCGCCTCGCCGGTGACGCGCCAGACACCCCCCACATGGCCCGCGCCTCGGCCTGGATCCGGGCCCACGGGGGCATCGCCGCCGCCCGGGTCTTCACCCGGATCTGGCTGGCCCTGTTCGGCTGGTGGGACTGGGAGCACCTGCCCGAACTCCCGCCCGAACTGGTCTTCCTGCCGCCCTGGGTGCCGCTCAACATCTACGACTTCGGCTGCTGGGCCCGCCAGACTATCGTCCCGCTGACAGTCGTCTCCGCGCTGCGGCCGGTCCGCCCGGCCCCCTTCGTGCTGGACGAACTGCACACCGACGCGCGGGTGCCAAACCCGGCCAAGCGGCCCGCCCCGGTGGCCAGTTGGGACGGGGTCTTCCAGCGGATGGACAAGGTCCTGCACGTCTACCGGCGGTTCGCCCCGCGCCGGCTGCGCAAGGCGGCGATGACGACCGCCGCCCGCTGGATCATCGAGCGCCAGGAGAACGACGGCTGCTGGGGCGGGATCCAGCCGCCCGCCGTGTACTCCGTCATCGCCCTCCACCTGCTCGGCTACGACCTCAAGCACCCCGTGATGCGGGCCGGCCTGGAGTCCCTGGACCGGTTCGCCGTGTGGCGCGAGGACGGCGCCCGGATGATCGAGGCCTGCCAGTCCCCGGTCTGGGACACCTGCCTCGCCGCCATCGCGCTGGCCGACGCGGGCCTGGCCCCCGACCACCCGGCCCTGGTGAAGGCCGCCGACTGGATGCTCGGCGAGGAGATCGCCCGCAGCGGCGACTGGGCGGTGCGGCGGCCCGGGCTGGCCCCCGGCGGCTGGGCGTTCGAGTTCCACAACGACAACTACCCCGACATCGACGACACCGCCGAGGTGGTCCTCGCCCTGCGCCGGATCAAGCACCCGGAGCGGGCGCGGGCCGAGGCCGCCATCGCCCGCGGGGTGTCCTGGAACCTCGGGATGCAGTCGAGGAACGGGGCCTGGGGCGCCTTCGACGCCGACAACACCAGCCCCTTCCCGAACAGGCTGCCCTTCTGCGACTTCGGCGAGGTCATCGACCCGCCCTCGGCGGACGTCACCGCGCACGTCGTGGAGATGCTCGCCGTCGAGGGGAAGGCCGCCGACCCCCGGACCCGGCGCGCCATCGCCTGGCTGCTGGCCGAACAGGAGCCGAGCGGCGCCTGGTTCGGCCGCTGGGGTACCAACTACGTGTACGGGACGGGGTCGGTGGTGCCGGCCCTGACGGCCGCCGGCTTCGACCCGGCGCATCCCGCGATCCGGCGGGCCGTGCGCTGGCTGGAATCCGTACAGAACGGGGACGGGGGGTGGGGCGAGGACCAGCGCTCCTACAAGGACCCCTCATGGGCCGGGAAGGGTGCCTCCACCGCCTCGCAGACGGCATGGGCGCTGATGGCCCTGCTGTCGGCCGGCGAGCGGGACGGGAAGGCCGTCGAGCGGGGCCTCGCCTATCTGGTGGAGACCCAGGGGGGCGACGGGACCTGGGACGAGCCGTACTTCACCGGCACCGGCTTCCCCTGGGACTTCTCCATCAACTACCACCTGTACCGGCAGGTGTTCCCGCTCACCGCCCTCGGCCGCTATCTGTACGGGGAGCCGTTCGGCCCCGGCGGCCGGTACGGCACCGCTGCCGCGGGGCACGGCGGCGGGGGCCTGGCCGGGGAGGGCTGATGGGCGACCGAGCCGATCCCGCCCTCCCGCTGCTCGTCGCCTGCGCGCTGCGCATCGAGCGGGCGGCCCTGCGCGGCGGCGGCGAACGCGGTGCTCGCCGTGCCCCGAAGGGGTACACCGTGCTGCGCACCGGTATGGGCCCGCGCGCGGCCGAACGGGCGCTCGACCGCGCGCTGGCCGAGCCGGGCATGGGCGAGGCGGCCGTCCTCGCCACCGGGTTCTGCGCCGGGCTGGCTCCCGGCATGAGCCCGGGCGACCTGATCGTCGCCGAGGAGACCCGGGACCCTCGCGGGACCGTCCCCTGCGACGGGACGGCCCTGCTCGCCGAGGCACTGGCCCGGGCCGCCCCCGGCCGGACCGTGCACCTCGGCGCACTGACCGGATCCGACCATGTCGTCCGCGGCCAGGAGCGTGCGCAGCTGCGCGCCACCGGCGCCATCGGGGTGGACATGGAGTCGGCGGCCACCCTCTGGACCGCGACCCGGGGCGCGAGCCGTCCGGTTGCGGCTGTCCGGGTGGTCGTAGACGCTCCGGAGCACGAGCTCGTCCGTATCGGCACGGTCCGCGGTGGAATATCGGCCTTCCGTGTTCTCCGTGCCGTACTGCCCGCGTTTTATGACTGGCACCGTTCGTTGCTGCTCCCCAGGAGGTGAGCCAGATGGCCATGCCGTTGCGACAGTCCATCAGGGTCGGGACCTATCTTCTCGAACAGAAGCTCCGCAAGCGTGAGAAGTTCCCGCTGATCGTCGAACTGGAGCCGCTCTACGCCTGCAACCTGGCCTGTGAGGGATGCGGGAAGATCCAGCACCCGGCCGGGGTCCTCAAGCAGCGCATGCCGGTCGCCCAGGCGGTCGGAGCCGTCCTGGAGTCCGGCGCGCCCATGGTGTCGATCGCGGGCGGCGAGCCCTTGATGCACCCGCAGATCCACGAGATCGTGCGCCAGTTGGTGGCGAAGCGGAAGTATGTCTTCCTCTGCACCAACGCCATGCTGCTGCGCAAGAAGATCGAGAAGTTCACCCCGTCCCCGTACTTCGCCTTCGCCGTGCACATCGACGGCCTGCGCGAGCGGCACGACGAGTCGGTGGCCAAGGAGGGCGTCTTCGACGAGGCGGTCGCGGCCATCAAGGAGGCGAAGAAGCGCGGGTTCCGGGTCACCACCAACTCCACCTTCTTCAACACCGACACCCCGCAGACGATCATCGAGGTGCTCAATTACCTCAATGACGACCTCAAGGTCGACGAGATGATGATCTCGCCCGCCTACGCCTACGAAAAGGCTCCCGACCAGGAACATTTCCTTGGAGTCGAACAGACCCGCGAGCTCTTCAGGAAGGCCTTCGCGGGCGGCAACCGGCGGCGCTGGCGGCTCAACCACTCCCCGCTCTTCCTGGACTTCCTGGAGGGCAAGGTGGATTTCCCCTGCACCGCCTGGGCGATTCCGAATTACTCCCTCTTCGGCTGGCAGCGCCCCTGCTACCTGATGAGCGACGGGTACGTGACGACGTACAAGGAGCTGATCGAGGACACCGACTGGAGCAAGTACGGCCGCGGAAGGGACCCGCGCTGCGCGAATTGCATGGCGCACTGCGGCTACGAGCCCACCGCCGTCCTCGCCACCATGGGCTCGCTCAAGGAATCCCTGCGCGCGGCCCGGGAGACGGTGAGCGGCAACCGGGACACGTCGGCATGACGCCGGCGTCAGGAGGGGACGGGGGGCGCAAGGGCTTCGACCTCGGCGCCCTGCTGGCCGAGCGCGGCGGGGAGCGGTACGAGCTGCACGCCCGGCACCTCAACCACCAGCTGCCCCGGATGCTGCACACCATCGGCTTCGACAAGGTCTACGAGCGGGCCGAGGGGGCCCACTTCTGGGACGCCGAGGGCAACGACTACCTCGACATGCTGGCCGGGTTCGGGGTGATGGGCCTGGGCCGGCACCACCCGGTGGTCCGCCAGGCCCTGCACGACGTCCTGGACGCCCAGCTCGCCGACCTCACCCGCTTCGACTGCCAGCCGCTGCCCGGACTGCTGGCCGAGAAGCTGCTCTCGTACAGCCCGCACCTGGACCGCGTCTTCTTCGGCAACAGCGGCACCGAGGCGGTGGAGACGGCCCTGAAGTTCGCCCGGTACGCCACCGGGCGGCCCAGGATCCTCTACTGCGACCACGCCTTCCACGGGCTGACCACGGGCTCCCTCTCCGTAAACGGGGAGGGTGGCTTCCGCGACGGCTTCGCGCCGCTGCTGCCCGACACCAAGATCGCGCTCGGTGACCTGGCCGCCCTGGAGCGCGAGCTGCGGCGGGGCGACGTGGCCGCCTTCGTCGTCGAGCCGATCCAGGGCAAAGGGGTGCTCGCGCCGCCGCCCGGCTTCCTGCTCGCCGCGCAGGAACTGCTGCACCGGCACAAGGCGCTGCTCATCGCGGACGAGGTGCAGACCGGCCTCGGACGTACCGGTGACTTCTACGCGTACCAGCACGAGCCGGGCGTGGAGCCCGACCTGGTCTGCGTGGCCAAGGCGCTGTCGGGCGGCTATGTGCCGGTCGGGGCGACCCTGGGCAAGGACTGGATCTTCAAGAAGGTCTACTCGTCCATGGACCGCGTGCTGGTGCACTCCGCCAGCTTCGGGTCCAACGCGCAGGCGATGGCGGCCGGGCTGGCGGTCCTCTCGGTGATGGAGGACGAGCGGGTGGTGGCCAATGCCCGTGCGACGGGTGACATGCTTCGCGGGCGGCTCGCGGCGCTGGTGGACGAGTACGAGCTGCTGCACGAGGTGCGGGGGCGCGGGCTGATGGTCGGCATCGAGTTCGGCCGGCCGTCCTCGCTGGGGCTGCGCAGCCGGTGGGCCATGCTCCAGGCGGCCCGCAAGGGGCTGTTCGCGCAGATGGTGGTGGTGCCGCTGCTGCAGAAGCACCGGATCCTCACGCAGGTCTCCGGCGACCATCTGGAAGTGATCAAGCTGATTCCGCCGCTGATCGTGGACGAGGCCGACGTCGACCGGTTCGTCGGCGCCTTCCGGGAGGTCATGGACGAGGCGCACGGCGGGGGCGGGCTGATGTGGGACTTCGGCAGGACGCTGGTGAAGCAGGCCGTCGGCAACCGCTGACGGCCTGCCCCGGCGGGCGGCGGGCCCCCGTCAGACGAGGAGCCGGTCGCGCAGCCGGTCGAGGGTCTCGGGCGTGAGCCCGAGGCCCTCCGCCAGGTAACCGTCGACGGTGCCCCAGGTCGTCTCCATGGTCTCGAAGGCCGCGGTCAGGTACTCGGCGCGGGCGTCGAAGAGCGGGGCGAGCAGCTCCATCACCTCCGGGGAGCGGGCCTCCTGCGTGGTTCCGCTGCGGCGCACCCGGTAGCGGCGGTGCGGGGCGTTGGACTCCAGGTAATCCGCCACGATCGCCTCGCGCTCGACACCGAGGGCGAGCAGGGTGACCGCGATCGACAGGCCGGCCCGGTCCTTTCCGGCCGCGCAGTGCATCAGCGCGGGGACGCTGTCGTCGGCGAGGGCGTGCACGACCCGGCTGTGCTCGGCGGTGCGGTCCCTGATGATCCCGCGGTACGAGCTCGACATCCGGGCGGCGGCCTTCCCGTCGCCGAGGATCCCGCGGAGCTGGTCGAGGTCGCCGTCGCGGACCATCGTCCAGAACTCCCGGCCGTCGGCCGGATCGGACAGCGGGATGTTCACGTTCCGGACGCCGGGCAGTTCGACGTCCGCGCCCTCCAGGGCGTGATCGGCGCCATTGCGGAAGTCGAAGATGGTGTGCAGGCCGAGCGATGTGAGGAACTCTGCATCGGTTTCGGTGGCATGTGCGAGATGTCCGCTTCGGAAGAGTCGTCCCGGCCTGACCCTTCGCCCGTCCGTGGTCGGCAGCTCGCCCACATCACGGAAATTGCGCACTCCGGACAGTTCCGGCTCCGTGTATGGGGGCTGAGGTATCTGCTGGGTCACGGGAACTCCTCCGCGTCGTCGTCGGGTGTCCGAATTGCACCGCTAGACACCAACTTGCCATATACGGAGCCGTGATTGAGCGCTTCCCCGTGAGCCAGATCATACGGTGACCGTGAGTGCCTGATCGCTAAGGCTTAATTCCCTTGCCAGGGGGGTTGTTGAACGGTCGGAACGGACGCAGGGTGACGGGAATTCCATCAATCCCTCGTACCTGCTATTCCGTCAGGAAATTCATGGCTTGTTTGGTGTGGCCGGACTGGATTACCTTCGCGGTCAATCCGGGTGGACCGCCGAATCCTGCCGCCGCCCGGGACCGCACCCGACTATCAGCGCGCGCGGCAGGAGCGGGGGAACCAGGTAAGCCGCTGTTCCGGATCTTTATACCGGGACAGCTCGGGGTGAAGTCGTACATGTGCTGTTCATGTACGACCGGACATCTCCAGTCCGAACCCGACAGCTCACCTCGCAGGCGACGGAGAGGAATTGGCCATGCCTGCAAAGGGTAAGCACCGCCGTCCCAAGTCCGGTTCGATATCCCGCGGTTTCGCCGTCGCCGGAACCGGTGGCGCGGCCCTCGCGCTGCCGCTGATGGGTGCTGCCGGCGCCCACGCGGCCGGCGCCCCGGCCGTGGCCCCGGCCGTGGCCCCGGCCGTGGCCCCCTTCGCGGCTTCCGCGCAGGCGGCTCAGGCCCCGGCGTCGCTTCAGGCCGCGCCCGCCGCCGCGCAGGCCGCCCCGACCGTCTACACGGTCGTGCCGGGCGACTACCTCTCGAAGATCGCCGCGGACCGCCACCTCTCGGGTGGCTGGGAGCGGCTCTACGAGGACAACCGTGAGGCGGTCGGCGCCAACCCGTCGCTGATCCACCCGGGTCTGAAGCTGACGCTGGGCGCGAAGGGCGAGGCCCCGGCCGAGTCGGCGCCGGCGTCGAAGCGGGCCGAGCGGTCCTCGGACTCCGGTTCCAAGGCTGCCGCGGCGCCCGAGGCCAAGGCCCCCGCCAAGGCCCCCGCCAAGGCCCCTGCCAAGGCGCCCGCCAAGGCCGCTCCGGCCGAGAAGCCGGCGGGCTCTTCCGCGTCCACCTCCACCGGTACGTCGGCCAAGACCTCGGCCGCCGGCTTCGTCGCCCCGGTCAGCGGCGGGATCTCCACCCAGTACAAGACCCCGGGCGCCATGTGGTCCTCCGGTTACCACACCGGCGTCGACTTCATCGCGAGCTCCGGCACCAGCGTCAGGGCGGTCGGCGCGGGCACCGTCGTCTCCGCCGGATGGGGCGGCGCGTACGGCAACGAGGTCGTCATCCGGCACGCCGACGGCAACTACTCCCAGTACGGCCACCTGTCCCAGCTGTCCGTCTCGGTCGGCCAGAGCGTCACCGGCGGCCAGCAGATCGGCCTCTCCGGCTCCACCGGCAACTCGACCGGCCCGCACCTGCACTTCGAGATCCGCACCGGCCCGTCCTACGGTTCGGACATCGACCCGCTGGCCTACCTCCGCTCGAAGGGCGTGAGCATCTGACGGCAGCCGCCGTCGGAGAGGTACGACAGACCGGCGTGAGGCCGGGACCCGAGGGGGGTCCCGGCCTCACGCGCTGTTATTCCGGACTGACCGGGTGGTATAGATCACGGTCCGTCAACCCCTCCTACGGTGGCGTAGGTCACGTGTCGGGGTGAAAGATATGGTCCCGTGGCAGCGACGACGACGACACTCACGACCATCGGCTCGTACGCGGCGATCGGGGACAGCTTCACCGAGGGCGTAGGGGACCCGGGACCCGGGGAAACGTTTCTCGGCTGGGCGGACCGGCTGGCCGTACTCCTGGCCGATCAGCGCGAGGAACACGACTTCAGGTACGCGAACCTCGCCGTACGGGGACGCCTCCTCGACCAGATCGTGGCCGAACAGGTCCCGCGGGCCAAGGCGCTCGCGCCCGACCTGGTCACCTTCTGCGCGGGCGGCAACGACATCATCCGGCCCGGCAGCGACCCGGACGACGTGGCCGAGCGGTTCGAGGCCGCCGTCGCCGACCTCACCGGGGCCGTCGGCCAGGTCATGATCACCACCGGTTTCGACACCCGGGGCGTACCGGTCCTCAAGCACATCCGGGGCAAGGTCGCGACGTACAGCGCACACGTGCGCGCCATCGCCGACCGGTACGACTGCCCGGTGCTCGACCTCTGGTCGCTGAAGTCCGTACAGGACCGGCGGGCCTGGGACGCGGACCGGCTGCACCTCTCACCCGAGGGGCACACGCGGGTCGCGCTGCGCGCCGCCCAGGTGCTCGGCCTGGAGGTGCCCGCCGATCCCGACCAGCCGTGGCCGCCGCTGGAGCCGCGCGGCTCGGTGGACGTCACGCGGGACAACATCCAGTGGGCGCGGGAGTACCTGGTGCCGTGGATCGGCAGGCGGTTGCGCGGGGAGTCCTCCGGGGACCACGTCGAGGCCAAGCGGCCGGACCTGCTGCCGCTGCAGGGCTGCCGGGCCGTAGGGCTGTAGGGATGCACGACTGCAGGGACGCGGGGGGCTGTAGGGACGCAGGGCTGTAGGCATGCGGGCTGTAGGCATGCGGGGCTGTAGGGCTGTGGTGGGGCGGTAGGGCCGGGGACAGTGGGGGACCGGAAGCGGAATCCTTGGGGGCCGGTGTGCGTTGGGATGGTCGTAGAAGGTACGACCGTCCTGCCCCCACCCTCCCAGGAGGCGCCTTGACCGGCTCCCGTCCCTTGCGTCCACGGCTGCGCGCCCTGCGGCCCGAAGCCTTCGGCGCGGACCCGTCCGGCGAACGGCTGGAGCGGATCCGCCGCTCGCCGAACTTCGCCGACGGCGTCTTCCAGAACCCGGTCGGGGCCAGGACCAGGCCATCCGGCTCCATGGTGGAGTTCGCCAAGATCTACTTCCACAAGGAGCAGAGGGCGCGGCGCAACCCGGGCGCGCCGATTCCGGTGTACCCGACGACTCTGGCGGAGCTGGCGAAGCCGCCGGTCAGCGGGTTGCGTCTGACCTGGATGGGGCATTCCAGCGTGCTCGCGGAGATCGACGGGCGCCGGGTGCTGTTCGACCCGGTGTGGGGAGAGCGTTGCTCTCCCTTCCCGTTCGCGGGGCCGAAGCGGCTGCATCCGGTGCCGGTGCCGCTGGCCTCGCTGGGGGAGGTCGACGTCGTGGTGATCTCGCACGACCACTACGACCACCTCGACCTGCCGACGATCAAGGCCCTGGCCGGTACGAACACGGTCTTCGCGGTGTCGCTGGGGGTCGGGGCGCACCTGGAGCGCTGGGGCGTCCCGGCGGACCGGCTGCGCGAGCTGGACTGGAACGAGAGCACCAAGGTCGCGGGGCTCTCGCTGACGGCGACCCCGGCCCGGCACTTCTGCGGGCGCGGGCTGCGGAACCAGCAGTTCACCCTGTGGGCCTCCTGGGTCGTGGCCGGTGATGAGCACCGGATCTTCCACAGCGGGGACACCGGGTACTTCCCCGGCTTCGAGGAGATCGGCACGGCGCACGGGCCCTTCGACGCGACGATGATCCAGATCGGGGCGTACTCGGAGTACTGGCCCGACATCCACATGACGCCGGAGGAGGGCATGCGGGCCCACCTCGACCTCCAGGGCGGCGTGCCGCACGGCACGATGCTGCCGATCCACTGGGGCACCTTCAACCTGGCCCCGCACCCGTGGGACGAGCCGGGCGAGGGCACGGTGGCGGCGGCGGAGACAGTCGGGGCCGCCATTGCCCTGCCAGTGCCGGGCGAGCCCTTCGAACCGGCCGCCGAAAACCGTCCGGCCCAGCCGTGGTGGCGCCCGTTCGCGGCCGCGGGGCCGCCCGCACCCCTCACGGCATCCCGGCCGACCGGCCTGGCGAAGCCGCCGGCTGTGGTCCGGGAGGAGCCGGAGGCCGTGGGGACGTAGGGGCGCGGGCGCGGGGTTCGGTACGGGGTCCGGCGGGGCGGATTTCGGGTGTGTGCGCCGGGCCGGATGTGCCGGAGCGCGCGGGGGCGTGCGCGCTCCCCGCGCATTCGGGCTGAAGTACGAGCGCTCCATCGGGAGCGGGAAGCACCCCGGTGAAGTTCCCCAACTGGCAGTCCAGGGCGGGAGTGTGCGGTCTAGCGTGGGTATCCGGTGATCAACACCGGGCCTCGGCACTACCAGGGGGCCCGGGCCCCACGTACCGAGGACGCAGATGTCCGGACCCCGCGCCGCCCGCCACGCCCCGTCAAGACACGCCGTCACCGGTCCAGGCCGGCAGATACGCCCCCAGCTGATCCGCGCCGCCCTGCTGCCCACGCTCGCCGCCGGGCTCAGCGGCGCGGCCGCGGTGATCTTCACCCTTCAGCTCGGCGGTGGCGCCGGGGACCGCGACGCCCGGCTGTGGCCCGTGCTCACCGGCTGCGCCCTGCTCGTCGTCGGCGCGCTCGCCGCCGCCCTGCTGGGAGCCCAGCGCGTCTCCAAGGCCGTCCGGGACCGCTGCGAGGCGCTGCGCCGCTCCAGCCAACGCGGCCGCCAGGAGCTGCGGACGACCGCCGACCGGCTGGAGCGGGGCGAGACCCCGCCCCGCCCGGTGCGTGGCGGTCCGACCGGGGCGCCGCCGGGCACCGACCTGGCCGGGGTGGACGAGTTCTGGCTGCTGTCCCAGGAGCTGCGCGGCGCGCGCGAACAAGCGCACGCGACCCTCGTACGGCTGGCGGCTCCGGCCGTGCGGTCCGACAGCGACCGCAAGGTGGAGGTCTTCGTCAACCTCGCGCGTCGGCTTCAGTCGCTGGTGCACCGCGAGATCTCGCTGCTCGACGACCTCGAAGACACCGTCGAGGACCCGGACCTGCTCAAGGAGCTCTTCCACGTCGATCACCTCGCCACCCGGATCCGCCGCCACGCCGAGAACCTCGCGGTACTCGGCGGCGCCGCGTCCCGGCGTCAGTGGACCCGGCCGATCGACCTCAGCGAGGTGCTGCGCTCGTCGGTCGCGGAGGTCGAGCAGTACCCGCGGGTCAAGGTGGTGCCCCCGGCCGGCGGCACGGTCCGTGGACACGCCGTCGCCGACGTGGTGCACCTGCTGGCCGAACTCGTGGAGAACGCCACGGTGTTCTCCGCTCCCGACACCGATGTGGTGGTGCGTGCCGAACGGGTCACCGCCGGGATCGCGGTCGAGGTGGAGGACCGGGGGCTGGGCATGCCGGCCGAGGAACAGCACCGGATGAACGCCCTGCTCGGCGACCCTGACCAGATCAACGTCCGAAACCTGCTGGCGGACGGGCGGATCGGCCTGTTCGTGGTCTCCGCGCTGGCCCGGCGGCACGGGATCGCCGTCGAGCTCAAGTCCAACATCTACGGCGGGCTGCTCGCCGTACTGGTGCTCCCGCAGGAGCTGTTGGGCGCGGAGGCGCCGAACGCCGCCGATGCGGTGGGGGGTTCGCGGGCCACCTCGTGGGGGACCGGAGAGGGAGGTGCGGTCCCGCCGCTGGAGCCCGTACGGGTACCCCTGCCGCGGCAGGAGCCAGCGACTGCTGCGGGCCCGACCGCACCGCCGTCCTGGACACAAACCACCCCGCGCACGGAACCACCGGCGGAGGGAGCCGAGCTGGACCTGGGCTCCGAAACCGCAGTGCCACCCACGCCGCCCCCCTCCCCGGCATGGGCCTCGCCCCAAGCGCCGGCACACGCGCATGCCCTGGCAGGACCCTCCGGCCCGGCATGGCCTTCAGCGTCGGCAGGTCCCTCCGGCCCGGGAGGACCCTCCGGCCCGGCATGGCCTTCAGCGCCGGCAGGTCCCTCCGGCCCGGGAGGACCCTCCGGCCCGGCATGGCCTTCAGCGTCAGCAGGACCCTCCGGCCCGGGAGGACCCTCAGCCCCGGCATGGCCCTCAGCGCAGTCGTCGGCAGAGGCACCGGCCCCGGGACGGGCTCGGAGCTCGGCACAGGCTCCGGCCTCGGGACGGGCTCGGACCTCGGCCCCGGCCCCGGCACAGGCTCCGGCCTCGGGACGGGCTCGGACCTCGGCCCCGGCCCCGGCACAGGCTCCGGCCTCGGGACGGGCTCGGACCTCGGCCCCGGCCCCGGCTCATGCTCGGACCCCGGCCCCCGCTCCGGACCCGGCTCCGGCCTCGGGGCAGGCGCGCGCACAGGCCCCGGCTCCGACCCCGGCACAGGCTCCGGCCTTGGCTTCGGCTCGGACCCCGGCACAGGCTCCGGCCCCGTCCTCGGGGCAGGCGCGCGCACAGGCCCCGGCCTCGGCGCAGACGCCAGCGCAGGCGCGCGCAGAGACCTCGGCACAGGCCCAGGCCCCGGCCAGCACCCATGCCCCGGCCCAGGCCCGGGCATGGGGCTCGCCACCGGCCTCGGTCCCTGTACAGGCCTCGGCCACCTTCCCGGGACAGGCCTCGGCTCCCGTATCGGCCCCGGCACATGCTCAGGCACCGGTCCAGGCCCAGGCCAGCACCCCGGCCCCGGCCCCGGCATGGGCCCCGGCCACTGCCCCGGGGCAGGCCCTGGGACCCGTGACCCCGGCCTGCGTACAGGGCTCGGCTCCCGCCCCCGCGGCTCTGCCGGATCCCGTGTCCGTGTCCACCGACCCCCCGGAAGCGGACCGGCCGACGCTGCCCAGGCGGCGTGCGCAGGAACATCTGGCGCCGCAACTGCGCGACGCGCCCGCGCCCCGGCGGGCGGCGGAATCCGAGCAACCCGTGCACGACCCCGGCCTGATGGCCGCCTTCCAGCGCGGCTTCGGCCTCGCCCAGTCGGAGGACCGGACATGACCCCGACCCCTCACCTCAGCAAGGAGCGCACCCCCATGGGCGGCGAAGTGGCGACGACGACCAGTCGGCTCTCGGACCTCGACTGGCTGCTCAGCGGCCTGGTCCGGCGGGTGCCGTACACGCGCAGCGCGGTCCTGCTCACCGCGGACGGCCTCGTCACCTGTGTGCACGGCCTGGACGCCGACAGCGCCGACCACCTGGCGGCCCTGGCCTCCGGCCTCTACTCCCTCGGGCGGAGCGCCGGATCCCGGTTCGGGGACGGCGCGGAGGTCCGGCAGGTCGTGGTCGAGCTCGACACGGCGCTCGTCTTCGTCTCGGCCGCCGGATCCGGCACCTGCCTGGCGGTCCTCGCGGACCGGGAGGCCGACGCGGGCGTGCTCGGCTACGAGATTGCGATGCTGGTCAAGAGCGTACGACCGTACCTGGCGGCCCCGCCGCGGCGGCCCGCCGCCGACCCGGGGCGATGAGGGCCCGCGCGACGGGGGCGCACGGATTCGGGGCAGGGCGGGACACGCCCTGGCTGGACGACTCGGCGGGCCGCGTGATGCGCCCGTACACGGCGAGCGGCGGGCGGACCCGCCCGGCCGTCGCATTCGACCTGCTCTCACTCGTGACGGCGACCGGCGTACGCCCGCGCGTCCCGCTCGGCGCGGAACACACCCTCGTGCTCCGACTGTGCGCGGGCGCGGCGGCGGTCACGGTCGCCGAGGTGGCCGGGCAACTGCGGCTCCCGGCGGTGGTGGTGAAAGTACTGCTGTCCGATCTGATGGAACACGGGGCCGTCATGGCGCAAGCGCCGCGGTTCCCGGGCGGCGGCTCGTTCGCCGCCGACGACCAGACCCTTCTGCGAGCGGTGCTCGATGGCCTACGCAAACGTTTGTGACGGGCGGCCCCCCGGGGCTCTGCCCGCGACGCTGAAGATCCTGGTCGCGGGCGGGTTCGGGGCGGGCAAGACCACCTTCGTGGGCGCCGTGAGCGAAATCGAGCCGCTGCGCACGGAGGAGCTGCTGAGCGGGCTGAGCGAGGCCGCCGACCCGCTGGACGGGGTCGAGGCGAAGACGGCGACGACCGTCGCGCTGGACTTCGGCCGGATCACCCTCGACGAGCGGCACGTCCTGTATCTCTTCGGCACGCCCGGGCAACAGCGCTTCTGGTTCCTGTGGGAGGAGCTGTGCGCCGGCGCACTCGGGGCGGTGGTGCTCGCCGACACGCGCCGCCTCGCCGACTGCTTCCCCGCCGTCGATTTCTTCGAACGGCGCGGAATCGGCTTCGTCGTCGCCGTCAACGAGTTCGACGGCGGCCACCGCTACGCGGCCGACGAGGTCCGAGAGGCGGTGGGGCTCGGGCCGGAGGTGCCCGTCGTGCGCTGCGACGCACGGCTGACGAGTTCCGGTACGGGGGCGCTCGCCGCCCTCGTCCACCATCTGCTGTCCACAGCGAAGACTTCGGATTCGGGGGAACCATGATGACGTACTACGAATCGACCGGACACCTGCTGCTCACCCCGGTGGACCGGGAGGCGCCCGCGCGCGTCGTCCGGCTGCGTGAACTGGGCCTGGGCGAACGGACGGACGCGGAGCTCGACGCCTTCGCCCGGCGGGTCGCGCAGACACTGGACGCCCCGTACGCGGGCGTCAACTTCATAGGCGAGGAACGGCAGTTCTTCGCCGGGCTGCACCACGGGCCGGACGCCCCGGCGAGCGGGTACCCGGCGCGGGTACTGGCCCGGGACCACGGGTACTGCCCGCATGTGGTGGTACGGCGCCGCGCGCTGGTGCTGGAGGACGTATGGGACTTCGCGCGCTTCGCGGGGAACGCGGTGGTGGACGAGAGCGGGGTGCGGTCGTACCTGGGGGCGCCGCTGACGGACCGGCGCGGGATCGTGCTGGGGACGGTGTGCGCGGTGGACGTGGTGCCGCGGCGGTGGGGGACGGAGGGACTGGCGACCGTGAAGGCGCTGGCGGCGGAGCTGGTGGCGCTGTTCCACGAGCGGGAGGACAGGCGCGGCTGACCGGTCTGCCGGGGTGATTGTCAGTGCCGGGGTCTACGGTCGGAGACGAGGGATCACCGGTGGCTGGAGAGGAGTCGCGGGGATGGCCACAACAGCGGAGGACGTGCGGGCGATCGCGCTGTCGCTGCCGGACAGCAGCGAAAAGCTCGCCTGGGGCATGCCGACCTTCCGGGTGGGCGGGAAGATCTTCGCCGCGGTCGGGGACGACGACACCTCGATCGGGGTCAAGTGTCCGAAGGAGGACCGGGCCGGGCTGATCGCGGCGGAGCCGGCGAAGTTCTTCATACGCGAGGGCCACGACGACAACTACGCGTGGCTCCGGGTCCGGCTCGCGTCGGTTGAGGACGCGGGGGAGCTGCGCTCGATCCTGGCCGACTCCTGGCTCCAGGCGGCGCCGAAGCGGCTGGCCGCGGCGCACCCGGAGCTGGGCGGGGGCTGAGGGGCCTCAGCTCACTGGAGGAAGGCGCCGATCCGCGAACGAAGGGAGCCGGCGTCCAGTCCGTGGGCGGCAATGTGCTCCTCGCTGGTGCCGTAGCGGCGCAGCTCGGCGCGAGCCACACCGAGGCCCAGGACTCGGTGGGGGACCGCGGCGAGGGCGTCGTTGGCGGCTGCCGTGGAGGTACCGGCGAGGTACGGCTCGACAAGCACCACATCGGCCGTCCCGACTGCGCCGGGCCCGGTGGCCGCGGCCGCGCGGAGGGCCGCGTCGTCGAAGGGCCGCACGGTGGTGGCGTACAGGACCGTCACGTCCATTCCCTCGGTCGCGGCGAGGACGTTGTCCAGCAGCGGGCCGACGGCGATCACCACGCCGCCACGCCCCTCGCGTACGGTCCGGAAGCCCACGCCGTCCACCGGGCGCGGTGCGCTGTTCGACTGCTCGGAGAGCCGGACGTACACCTTGTCGTCCCCGGCCGCGTACGCGTGCCGCATCAGCGCCTCGGCCTCGTCCGGGTGGCCCGGCACATGGACGGTCCAGCCGTCGAGCGTGTCCATCAGGGCCACGTCGCCCGGCGCCATGTGGGTGTACCCGCCGGCCGGCCAGTCGTAGCTGCCGCTTGAACTGACCAGAACCCCGCCCGTGCCCTGGTGCCCGAAGTCCAGCTTGACCTGCTCGAACGGGCGCTCCACGAGGAAGCTCGCGAAGGTGTGGACGACCGGCCGCAGACCGGTGAGCGCCAGGCCGCCGCCGACGCCGACGAGGAGCTGTTCCCTGATCCCCACATTGATCACCCGCTCCGGGTGGCGCTCGTGGGCCGGGCGGAACCCGTCCATGGTGATCTCCGCCAGCACGAGTGCCAGCCGCGGATCTTCGTCGAGCAGCCGCGACGTGACCGAGACGAACCGTTCCCGCATGGTGTCCATGATCTTTTCCCCTACCCCTCAGCGCTTCTTCTCGACGCGGGCGACGACGGCGTGCGGCCGGCCCGGATGCGGTGCGGTGAAAGCGGCGTGCAGCGCGGCGTGGTCCCGCCCGTCGACGGTGACCGCCGACCAGCCGGCCGCCTCGAACCGGGAGGCGATCCCGCCGTGCCAGCCGTGGGTCGCTGAGTCGTTGTCGATCACCACCGTGTGCAGCCGGTCCAGCCCGGCGGAGCCGGCGTACGCGATCGCCTCGTGGTTGCTGCCCTCGTCCAGCTCGGCGTCCCCGATCAGCACCCAGACGGCCGGATCGTCCAGTCCCTGCGCCCGCAGCCCGAGCGCACTGCCGACGGCGAGCGGCAAGCCGTGCCCGAGGGAGCCGCTGCCGATCTCCACGCCGGGGATCAGAGTGCGGTCCGGGTGGTGCCCGAGGGGCGAGTCGTACGCTCCGAAGCCGCTCAGCCAGCCGACGGGGAAGAACCTCTTGGCGGCGAGCACGGCGTAGTACGCCATCGGCCCGTGCCCCTTGGACAGCAGGAACCGGTCCCGCCCGGCGTCCCCGGCACTCTCGGGCCGCACCCGCAGCACCCGGTCGTAGAGCACCCACAGCACGTCGAGCGTGGAGGTGGCGGCGGGCCCATGCTTCTCGGCCCCGGTCATGAGCCCCATGAGGGACCCCAGATCCTCGTAGCGGACCTCAGCGTCCGCGGTTGTCTGCGTCATACACGGATCATGCAACCTCAATCGAACTTGAGGTCAACCCCCACCGGTGACGGAAAAGGCGCGCGCGACCACCCCGCGAAGTGCGGTATTGTTCTCCTGCGCGTTCAACCAGGGGAAACCCCAGGTCAGCGGGCATCGGGACGTGGCGCAGCTTGGTAGCGCACTTGACTGGGGGTCAAGGGGTCGCAGGTTCAAATCCTGTCGTCCCGACCATGCTTCATGCAGGTCGGAGGCCGTTCTCTCACTATTGAGAGGGCGGCCTTTCGTGCGTCCGGGGCCGTGGTGGTCGCAGTGTGGTCGCACGTCCGGTCTGTGGCCGGTCGGCCGTGGCGCTGAAGCCGGATACGGTGGGGAAGCGGAGTCGGCGGAGGGCTTCGCGGATCCGGTGGATGTGGTCGCGTGGTGGTCGCAGCCACGCCATACGGGCCTCTTCGCGGCTGGTCTTCTCGGCTCCGGTGAGTGTGTGGTCGATGGTGTCGACGGCTTCCCGGGCTGCCTGCTGGGTGAGGTGGCTGTAGATGTTCGCGGTGGTCGACAGGGTGGAGTGCCGCAGCGTCTTGGAGACCAAGGTCAGGGGCACTCCGGCGGTGATGGTGATCGTGGCGGCCAGGTGGCGCAGGTCGTGGACCGTGATCCTGGGGACGCCGGCTTCGGCGGAGAGCTGGTGGAGTCGGTCGAGAACCTGGTGTGGTCCGAGCGGGTGGCCGTCGGGTCGGCAGAAGACGAGTCCTGTGAACGGGTCGTCAGGGTCTCCGCGTGTGCAGGGAGTGGTTCGTGCTCGGTTCCGCAGGGCGGTAGCGACGCGGGGCGAGATGGCGACCCACCCTCGGCTCGATCGTGTCTTCGGTGTGGTGATGGCGAGCCGGTTGTTGTCGATGGCGGAGAGGGTGCAGCGCACGTAGAGGACGCCTTCCGTCAGGTGGATGTCGTTCCAGTGGAGGCCGAGGGCTTCGCCCTTGCGCAGGCCGGTGCCGATGAGGAACTCGAACAGGTCGGCCATCTGGGGGTCGGCCTGGTGGCAGTAGGCGAGGAAGCGGGCGGCCTCCTCGGCCGTCCAGATGCGTCGCTCCGGGGACGGCGGGCGGCGCAGGACTGGGGGACTGGCCGGGTTGTGGGGGAGGCGGTGTTGCCGGACGGCGTCGCCGAGCGCGCTGGAGAGGGTGGCCAGGCAGCGGTAGAGGGTGGTCCGGCCGCGGCCGGCGGCGAGCTGGCAGGTGACGTAGGCCGAGATGTGCCGGTGGGTGAGCTGGTCGAGCTTGAGGGTGCCGAACACGGGGGTGAGGTCGTTGCGGACGTAGTCGCGGTAGCGGGCCATGGTGGTGGGCTTCAGTACGAGGGCCTTCGCGGTCAGCCAGGCGTTCAGGTAGGCGGCGACCGTCTGGTTCGGGTCCGCGTCGAACCCGCCGGCCTCGCCCTCGAGGAACCGGCGCAGCGCTTGCTCGGCCGAATCCTGGCTGGGGAACCCGCCCCGCCGCACCGTCGTCCGGCGACGAGCTGGGGAGGGGACGTCGACGGCGAAGTTCCACGTTCCATGGTCGCTGTCGGTGAGCAGGCGAGGGCAGCGTGTACCGAGCTGGTGTTGGTGGGTGTCTCTGCAGCCGCAGCGGCGGTAGATGCGGCCGCGGTCGGCGGTGGTGCGCATGGCAATTCTCCTCCAGGAGGCGGAGGAAGGGTTTGTCACCTTGAGCCTGCGACCACACGCGACCACCACGCCCGTCGAATGCATGGTGACCTGCGAGTTTCCCTTGTCCGGGCGCTCAAGGACCCCAACCCGGAGAGCGTCTCAGATTCTCGGTGTCTGGTGGTACACGTGGCGTACCCGATTTGACCTGCAATGCTGGCGGTAACTGCTGCTGATGGGGTGCTGACCCGCGTCTGGCCCGGGTCTTGGTGTTGGCTACCCGAGTGCTTGGGTTGTGGCGCCTCTCCAGCCAGTTGTGGGCGACGCGATCGCCAGGATGTCCGCCAAACCGAAGCAACCTCAGGCTGTCTGCCCCGCGCGACTCCCCAAGATCGCATCAGTGTCAGGTTGTGATCCGCCCTGGCGGGAGGCACGCCTCCAGGCAGCAGCTGCCGCGAGCGCCAGTGCGGCGCGCGTGCAGCTCAGGCCGCTCGGCGGGCATCGTATGCAGGGCGGCGCCGCGATCGTGAGGACCGCGCCCATCACCAGCAGGCGTGAGGCCGGACAGCGGGCGGGTCAGCGGGTCGCTGCCGCTTTTCGGGCGGCGCGGCCGGTACGAGCGGACGGCCCTTCCATACGGGGCTCCTGACAGGAGGGCTCTGTCACGCGCAGCGTCGCACAGACTGACTGCGGCCGGCGGCTGTACGGTCTCTCGGGCGGCTCGCGGCTCAGGACCCGGCGGGTGCGGTCTGGTGCAGGCGCGTGCGGAGCGTTCCGGCGAAATCCTCGGCGCGGGCCAGCTGAACCCGGAGCTTGTCGACCTGCTCGGTAGCGGCCTGCTCGTACTCGCGCACACGCTCGAGCAGGGCCTCACGCGCATCGGTGTCGAGGGTGTCATCGCCATCCAGGCGATCGGTGGCGGCCAGGAGGTCGCGCATCTGGTCCAGGGTGAAGCCGAGCGGCTTCATGCGGCGGATGACCATGAGCCGCTGCACGTCGGTCTCGGTGTAGAGGCGGAATCCGCCCTGGGAGCGGGCCGAGGGGACGACGAGGCCGGTTTCCTCGTAGTGCCGGATCGTGCGCAGCGACAGCTCCGTCCGCGCGGCGACCTCGCCGATCTGCATGTGCTTGTCGTCCACGCCCGCACTCCTGGCCCTTCCCATCGTGGCGGGCCGCGTTCTGCGACCCCACCGATCTCTACTCTAACGTTAAGGTAGAGTTGGTGGTGCGCGGGTGGCCCCTGGCCTCCCGCGGTGCAGCCGTGTCGGGGCCGATGGTGCCCCCAGCGAAGATCCGATCCCGCAGGAGCCAAGCATGCGCGAGCCCATGACGCCCAGCGCTGCCGCCTGCCCACCGTGACACTTAGCTTCGGATGCGAGCTGCCCGGCCGCGTACTGCGCAGGCCCGCCGCATCCACCTTTCCGAACTTCCGGCCCGCCTGATTTCCCGGGCCGACCGCGGGGTGCCGGCCCGGCCGCTCCGCGTTCTCCCGCACACCCCGGCCTGCCCAGAGCGGGTGTGCCCGAGTACGACAGGTTCCTACTCCCTTGTCTTCTGCTTCCCTGACGTCCCCCGCCGCGCGCCTGCGCGGCCTGCGCCCCGACTGGCTGAATAACCCGAAGGTCTGGCGCACTGAGGTCCTGGCCGGCCTGGTCGTCGCGCTCGCCCTGATCCCCGAGGCGATCTCGTTCTCGATCATCGCCGGGGTCGACCCGGCGGTCGGCCTGTTTGCCTCCTTCACGATGGCCGTGGTCATCTCGGTCGTGGGCGGGCGCCGGGCGATGATCTCGGCGGCCACCGGTGCCGTCGCGCTCGTGATCGCACCGCTCAACCGTGAGCACGGCTTCGGCTACCTCGTGGCGGCAGTCATACTGGCCGGCGTCATCCAGGTCGCGCTCGGCGCCCTCGGCGTCGCGAAGCTGATGCGGTTCGTTCCGCGCTCGGTGATGGTCGGCTTCGTCAACGCCCTCGCCATCCTGATCTTCATGGCCCAGGTCCCCGAGATGCACGACGTGCCGTGGGCCGTCTATCCGCTGATCATCGGCGGCCTCGCGTTGATGGTGTTCTTCCCGAAGATCACCACGGTGATCCCGGCCCCGCTGGTCTCCATCGTCATCCTCACCGTCATCACGGTCGCGGCCGGGATCGCCGTGCCCACCGTCGGCGACAAGGGCGCCCTGCCGTCCTCGCTGCCGGTCCCGGGCCTGCCCGACGTGCCCTTCACCATCGACACCCTGACCACCATCGCCCCCTACGCGTTCGCGATGGCGCTGGTCGGCCTCATGGAATCCCTCATGACGGCCAAGCTCGTCGACGAGATCACCGACACCCACTCCTCCAAGACCCGCGAATCGGTCGGCCAGGGCATCGCCAACATCGTCACCGGCTTCTTCGGCGGCATGGGCGGCTGCGCCATGATCGGCCAGACGATGATCAACGTGAAGGTGTCCGGCGCCCGTACCCGCCTGTCCACGTTCCTCGCCGGCGCGTTTCTGATGGTGCTGTGCATCGTCTTCGGCCCGGTCGTCTCCGACATCCCCATGGCCGCCCTGGTCGCCGTGATGGTCATGGTGTCGTTCGCGACCTTCGACTGGCACTCCATCGCCCCCAAGACCCTCAAGCGGATGCCGGCCGGTGAGATCACGGTCATGGTCATCACCGTGATCTGCGTGGTCGCCACCGCCAACCTGGCCATCGGCGTCGTCGTCGGCTCGGTCACCGCGATGGTCATTTTCGCCAAGCGCGTCGCCCACCTCGCCGAAGTCACCCCCGTCACCACCCCTGACGGCACCAGCGTGATCTACACGGTGACCGGCGAACTGTTCTTCGCCTCCTCCAACGACCTCGTCGGCCAGTTCAACTACACAGGCGACCCCGACAAGATCGTCATCGACCTGTCCGCAGCCCACGTCTGGGACGCCTCCTCGGTCGCAGCCCTGGACGCCATCGAGACCAAGTACGCCCAGCGCGGCAAAACGGTCGAGATCACCGGTCTCAACGACCCGAGCGCCGACCTCCACGGCAAGCTCACCGGCGAACTCGCCAGCCACTGAACCCGCGTACGCGAATCTTCATCGATCTCAGCTAGCAGTCCCGCTGTCATCACCGCGCGTGTGACTTTGATTCCACCCTGGCCAGACTCTTTACAGCTATCTGCCAGTCCAGGACGTGACGACACGTACAAGAAGGGGGCGGCCCACACCATTGGTGTGGGCCGCCCCCTTCGGTGCGATCAGGTCAGACTGCTGCTGGTGCAGGTTCATTCTTCGTACGCAGAGCAGCAAGGTACCGCTCGGCGTCGAGGGCTGCGGCGCACCCGGTGCCAGCGGCAGTGATGGCTTGGCGGTATGTGCGGTCGACGACATCGCCAGCGGCGAAGACGCCGGGGAGGCTCGTGCGGGTGGAGGGCGCTTGGACCTTCAGGTAGCCCTCGTCGTCGAAGTCGAGCTGGCCGGTGAACAGCTCGGTGCGCGGGTCGTGCCCGATCGCGATGAACAGTCCGGTCACGTCCAGATCGCGGAGCCTTCCGGTGAAGGTGTCGCGCAGGACGACGCCCACCAGCATGCCGTCCTTCTCCTTGATCTCGGCGATTTCGCTGTCGAATACGAACGAGATCTTGTCGTCTGTGAAGGCCCGGTCCTGCATGACCTTCGAGGCGCGCAGGGTGCTGCGGCGGTGGACGACGGTGACGGATTTGGCGAAGCGGGTGAGGAAGGTGGCCTCCTCCATGGCGGTGTCACCGCCGCCCACCACGACGATGTCACGGTCGCGGAAGAAGAACCCGTCGCAGGTCGCGCACCAGGACACGCCGCGCCCCGACAGCTCGTCCTCCTTGGGAAGGCCGAGCTTGCGATACCCGGAGCCGGTGGCGATGATCACCGTCCTCGCACGGTGGACGGTGCCCTCGGAGTCGGTGACATCTTTGATGGGGCCGGTCAGGTCGACGGAGACGATGTCGTCGTCGATCATCTGGGCGCCGAACTTCTCCGCTTGGACGCGCATGCTGTCCATGAGGTCCGGGCCGTCGATGCCGCTGGGGAAGCCGGGGAAGTTCTCCACCTCGGTGGTCGTCGTCAGCGAGCCGCCGACGAAGATCGAGCTGCCGA
Organism: Streptomyces sp. ISL-87; assembly: GCF_018614095.1. Lineage (GTDB taxonomy): Bacteria > Actinomycetota > Actinomycetes > Streptomycetales > Streptomycetaceae > Streptomyces. Next base: position 86,570 of record NZ_JAGGOY010000062.1, read on the forward strand.
ACAGCAGGGGCCTCAGCTGCGCGCGGGCGGTGTAGAGGGCGGCGGTGTATCCGGCGGGGCCGGAGCCGATGATGATGACGTTATGTATGCCGTCGTCGGCGGTGGTCGCGTCGGTCACGGGATCAGCCCTGCTTCTTGGCGTCGATTTCGGCGATCAGGCCCTCGATGAGGCCCTTGATCTCGTCGCGGATGGGCCGCACGGCCTCGACGCCCTGGCCGGCCGGGTCCTCGAGCTGCCAGTCGAGGTAGGTCTTGCCGGGGAAGTAGGGGCAGGCGTCGCCGCAGCCCATCGTGATGATGTAGTCGGACGCCTGGGCGGCTTCGGGGGTGAGGACCTTCGGCTTCTGGTCGGAGATGTCGATGCCCAGCTCGGCCATGGCAGCGACGGCGGAGGGGTTGATCTGCTCGCCGGGCATGGAGCCGGCGGAGCGCACCTCGACGCGGTCACCTGCGAGGTGGCGCAGGAACCCGGCCGCCATCTGGGAGCGGCCCGCGTTGTGGATGCAGACGAACAGGACGGAGGCGGCTGGGGGTACCTCCCAGCCGCCAGGCTGGGGGAGAGCGGAGGACATCTGTTCTTCCTTGAGGTGAGGCGACTGCGGTGGGGATGCGGGGGCTTGCGGCTCTACGGCGCGAGCTGCACGAGCAACTCGCTGATGTGGGCGTCGATCTCGTCGCGGATCTCCCGTACGACGGCGATCGGCGCAGCTTCGGGTCGGCGACAGGCCAGTCGAGGTAGCGGCGACCGGGCACGACAGGGCAGGCGTCGCCGCAGCCCATCGTGATCACGATGTCGGCAGCCTCGACGACCTCTTCGGTCAAGGGCTTGGGGAACGCATCGGCGAGGTCCGCACCGGCTTCGGTAACGGCCTGCGCGATGTGCGGCTCCATCTCGTCGGCCGGACGAGTGCCCGCTGAGGAGACGGTGACGCGCTCGCCCGCCCGGTGGGCGAGGAGGGCGGCGGCCATCTGCGAGCGCCCGGCGTTCTGGCTGCACACGAACAGCACCCGGGTCGGATCGTTCACCAGCCCTTGGGTGTGGGCGAGGGCGTCCAGGAGCTCGGCGGTCAGCCGTTTCGCCAGCACGACCAGGTGCGTACGGACCCGTGCCTGCTCGGCAAGACGTGTGTAGGAGTCGGCGAGCAGGCCCAGCACGGTCTCCGGCGAGAAGTGGCCGGCATACCGGGAGGCGAGGCGGGCAGCCCCCGCGGCCAGGCGTTCGTCCGGCAGGAGGGGTGAAGAGGGCGTGGGCATGGCGTTCCCGTTCAAAGGAGCCAATAAGGTCAGCTCGGACTGGTGTCAGGCCCGGCTGATGTGACAGTATCAGCACATGATGACGTCAGTCGACACTGATCTGATCCGGGTTCTGGCCGACCCGCTCAGGCTCCAGATCGTGACCCTGCTCGCGCGCGAGACCCTCTGCACCACCCATCTCGTGGAGGAGACGGGTGCCAAGCAGACGAACCTCTCCAACCACTTGAAGGTGCTGCGCGAGGCCGGGGTCGTGGAGACGGAGCCATGCGGGCGGTACATCTACTACCGGCTGCGCCCGGCAGTCATCGAAGCCCTCGCCGGTCAGTTCGCCGACCTCGCCCTGACCGCGCGTGCCACCGCCGAAGCGAACCTCAAGCGGTCCTGCCCATAGTCTTTCGCGCTTCGCCTCACCTGCCCGAGGAGATCCTGTCTTGACCGCCACCGAGCCCGTCGCCGCCGCCCCCGCAGCGGAGTCCGTCATAGCCGCCGACGTGCCCCAGCCCGCACCCGGCGCGACCCCGCCCCGCACCCCACTGATCGCCCGCGCCGCCGCCGAGCTGGTGGGCACCGCCGCACTCGTGGCGATCGTCGTCGGCTCCGGCATCCAGGCCACCGATCTCACCGACGACGTGGCGCTCCAGCTGCTGGCCAACTCCACGGCGACGGTCTTCGGCCTCGGCGTTCTGATTGCCCTGCTTGGTCCAGTCTCCGGTGCCCACTTCAACCCGGCTGTGACGCTGGCGGAGTGGTGGACCGCCCGCCGCGGTGGCGCCGGCGTCACTGCCCGTGAGCTGGCCGTGTACGTGCCCTCCCAGATCGTCGGCGCCGTCGCGGGCGCGATTCTGGCGGACGCTATGTTCGGCGAGCCGCTGGTGAAGTGGGCCACCCACGACCGCTCCGCCGGAAACCTCCTCCTCGGTGAAGTCGTCGCCACCGCGGGCCTGATCCTGCTGATCTTCGGCCTGGCCCGCACCGACCGGCTGCGCTTCGCGCCCGTCGCCGTCGCCTCGTACATCGGCGCCGCGTACTGGTTCACCTCCTCCACGTCCTTCGCGAACCCGGCGGTGACCATCGGACGTGCCTTCACCGACACCTTCGCCGGTATCGCCCCGGCCTCCGTGGCCGGCTTCATCGGCATGCAGCTGATCGGCGTCGTGGTGGGCCTGGCCCTGGTGGCGGTCATCTTCATGCGCGGCAAGACGGACGCCGGGGCGCCCACGGCATGAGCCGGCGCACAGATGTAGTGGTGATCGGCGGCGGCCAAGCAGGGCTCGCCGCCGGCTACCACCTGCGCCGCCTGGGCATCGAGTTCGTCATCCTCGACGCCCAGGCGACGCCGGGCGGGGCCTGGCAGCACACCTGGGACTCCTTGCGGCTGTTCTCCCCGGCCGCCTACTCCTCCCTGCCTGGTCGGCTCATGCCGCTCCAGCCCGGGCAGACGTATCCGGACGCCGGTCATGTGGTGGAGTACCTCGCGGACTACGAGAAGCGGTACGAACTCCCGGTCCAGCGCGGCGTCTGGGTCGACGCGGTCCACCGCGACGGCGCGTTCCTGCGCGTCGAGACCGACTGCGGTGACTGGCAGGCCCGTGCCGTCGTCAGCGCCACCGGAACCTGGACCCGCCCGTTCATGCCCGCTGTGTCCGGCCAGCGTGAGTACACCGGCCGCCAGCTGCACACCGTGCAGTACGGCAGCCCTGCTGAATTCGCCGGCCAGCGGGTGATCGTCGTGGGCGGCGGCAACTCAGGTGCGCAGATCGCCGCCGATCTCGCCCAGACCGCCGAGCTGACCTGGGTCACCCAGCGCCCGCCCCGCTACCTCGCCGACGACATCGACGGTCGCGCCCTCTTCGACGCCGCGACCGCCCGCCGCCGCGCTCTCGACGTCGGCCGCACCGACACCGGCGGCGTCGCCTCCCTCGGCGACATCGTCGCCGTTCCGCCCGTACGCGTCGCCCGCGACGCCGGACTCCTGCTCGCGAAGCCGATGTTCAGCAGTCTCACCCCGACTGGTGTGGAATGGGCGGACGGCACCCGCGCCGAGGCGGATGCGATCATCTGGTGCACCGGTTTTCGCCCGGCACTGGCCCACTTCGCCTCCCTCCGGCTACGTGGCAGCCGTGGCCGGATCGCCACCGCCGGCACCCGCGCGGTGGATGAGCCCCGCCTGCACCTGCTCGGCTACGGCGACTGGACCGGCCCGGCCTCCGCCACCCTCATCGGCGTCGGCCGCCCAGCCCGGGACGCGGCCCGGGAGATTGCCGAGCTGCTGCGGGCTTGACCTTCGAGTCGGGTTGAAGGTTTACGTTCGAGGTATGAGCACACTGCGCATTTCGCAGCTGGCTGAGCGCTCCGGCGTCCCGGCCTCCACGCTGCGGTTCTACGAGACGGCCGGGCTGCTGCCCGCCGAGCGGACCTGCTCCGGCTACCGCCAGTACGGGCCGGACGCGGTGGAGCGGCTGGCGTTCATCTCCTCCGCGAAGCTGCTGGGGCTGGTGCTGGAGGACATCCGCGAGCTGCTGGACGTACGGGACGCCGGTGTGTGCGCGGCTGTGCGGGCACGGATGGTGCCGCTGGTTTCCGACCGGATCGCGGACGCGGACCGCCGCTCGGCCGAGCTGGCGGCGTTCTCCGCCCGCCTCGCCGACGTCCACCGGCAGCTGTCCGGCCCGGCCCCGGCCGGCGGGTGCGGCCCGGACTGCGGCTGCACCACCACCGGCGACAAGGCCCAGGCGCCGGGGCCGGTCCTGATCGAACTCTCGCCCACCCGCCCCCAGGTTGCCGCCGATGAGCCGTGGCGCGAGGCACCGGTGGCCTGCACGCTCGGCGGGGCCGAACTCGGTGAGCGCACCCAATGGCAGGCCCTGATCGCGCAGGCCACGAGCCGCGAGGAGATCGCGGACGGAGTTCGCCTGACCTTCCCCAGCACCGCGGAGCTGGCCGCTGAACTTGCCTCGCTCGCGGCGGCCGAGCAGGACTGCTGCGCGTTCTTCGACTTCACCCTGAACCTCGCCCCCGCCCGGCTGACGCTGACCGTGCGGGCGCCCGAAGCCGCCGACTCCCTGCTGGCTGACCTGTTCGGAGCCACCGTATGAACCCCGAGACGAAGTCCTCCGGCACGTCCCTCCTCGGCGTGGGCGCGCTCGCCGCCCTGGCCTGCGCGGCGTGCTGCATCGGCCCGATCCTGGCCCTTCTCGGTGGGCTGGGGGCGCTTACCGCGATCGGTTCCCTCTGGGTTCCCGCCCTGGCCGGCGTCACCGTGCTCGCCCTGGCGGCCATGGCGTGGGTACTGCACCGGCGTCGTCGTGCTGCCGCCTGCGTCAGCGCGCCGGGTCCTGTGGACCTGGGCCTGCCCACCACCCCGCCGCCCGCGGCAGGAAACGCACGCTTGCCACAATGACCGCGCCGCCCACAGGGCGGCCATACGATCAGCACGCAGGTACGGCAGGGAGTCGGCAAGGTGTCGCAGGAACCGCAGGGTCTGGTCGAGCGCACGGAACAGCACCAGATCGCGATGTACCTCGGCGCCATGGCTCTCGGAGGACTGCTCGGCTGGGCGGCCCCGGCTGTCGGCCCCGGACTCGAGCTCGCCATCAACCCCGTCCTCGGGGCGCTGCTGTTCGTGACCTTCCTCCAGGTCCCGGCCGGCGAGCTGTTCCGCTCCCTGCGCGACGGCCGGTTCCTGTCGGCGGCCCTGGTCGTGAACTTCGCCGTTGTACCCGCCGTCGTCGCCGCGATGTTCGCCTTCCTGCCCGCTGATCAGGCCGTACGCATCGGGGTCCTGCTGGTGCTGCTGTGCCCGTGCGTGGACTACGTCATCGTCTTCAGCGGCCTGGCCGGCGGGGACAGCCGCCGCCTGCTGGCCGCCACCCCGCTCCTGCTCGTCGTGCAGATGCTGCTCCTGCCGGGCTTGCTGTACCTGTTCATGGGCCCGAGCCTTGCCGACATCGTCGAGGCCGGCCCGTTCCTCGAAGCCTTCCTCTTCCTCATCGTGATTCCCCTCGTGCTGGCCTGGGCCCTCCAGGCGTGGGCGGCTCGCACACCGGCCGGACAGAAGGTGTCCGACGCCGCCACGACGACGATGGTGCCGCTGATGGCCGCCACCCTCATCACCGTGGTCGCCTCGCAGGTCCCCAAGCTCGGCGGCAGCCTCGGCGACGTGGCCGCCGTGATCCCCTTCTACGCCGCGTTCCTGGTGGTCATGGCCTTGGCCGGACGGGTTGTCGCCCGCCTCTTCCGCCTGGACGCCCCGGCCTCGCGGGCGGTCGTCTTCACCGGCGCGACCCGCAACTCCCTGGTCGTGCTGCCTCTCGCGCTCGCTCTCCCCGACGAGCTGGCGGTCGCCGCGGTCGTCGTGGTCACCCAGACCCTGGTCGAGGTCATCGGCATGGTCGCCTACGTACGCCTCATTCCCCGCCTCGTCCCGGAACGGGAGCCGCTCACGGCGTGAGGATGGTGCAGATCCCGCCTTCAGAGCAGGTGTCCGGATCGGTGGCGGCGGCCCGTCGGGCGAGCTCACGCAGTGCGGTGCGGGTTTGGCGGAGTTCGGCCATGCGCCGCTCGATGTCCGCCAGGCGCTGGTCGATCAGGGTGGTGACGTGGCCGCAGGGGGCTTCGCCGCTGTCGCGGATGTCCAGGACGGACCGGATCTCGGCAAGGGTCAGACCGGCGCCCTGGGCGTCGCGGATGAACGACAGCCGCAGCGCAGCCTCCGGCGGGTACTCGCGATAGCCGCCCGTTGTGCGGGGCGGGGCGGGCAGCAGGCCGGCCTGCTCGTAGAAACGGATGGTCTTGGCCGTCACCTGGCCGGATGCCGCGAGCTCACCGATGCGCATACCCCCACGCTACGCCTTGACCTTCCAGTGCACTGGAAGGTCTACCGTCGGGCCGAGGGCCACACCACCACGGAGGACAGCGGAATGCGGATCACGATTCTGACGGTGCCCGACTGCCCGAACGTGCCGGTCGTACGGGAGCGGATCACCGCCGCGTTCGGCCCGCGTACCGCCCAGGTCGAACTGGTCGAGGTGCGCCAGGAAGCAGAGGCCGAGCGTTTGGGCATGACGGGATCGCCGACCGTGCTGCTCGACGGCGTCGACCCCTTCGCGGTGCCCGGCGCCCCGGCGAGCGTGTCCTGCCGCCTCTACCGGGACACCGACGGCCGCACCGAGGGCGCGCCGAGCGTCCACGCCCTGCGCCAAGCCCTGTCCGGCGTGAGCCTTTCCTCGGCCGAGGCGGGCCAGGAGTGCTGTCAGGCGGATGTCCTGGATCCGGTCGGCCGGGCCGGACGAGGCCGCCGCGCCCCCGCCGAGTAGGGCCTGCGGGCCGTGCAACAGGCGGTGCTGCGGCACTTCGCCGAGACAGGGCTCTCGCCGGACATGCCGGAGCTCGAGTCCGTCGCCGCCCAGGCCGGGAGGACCGCCGCCGAAGTGCTCGCCGAGCTGGACCGGGAGGACAGCACCAGATCGGGGAACACGCCGAGGAGCAGTCCGCCCAGCACCGCCCCGGCGACGGAGCCTGCGGCCATGGTGAGGGTGAAGCGGAGGTTGGCGCTGAGGATGGCGAAGCTGCCGTCGCGGCTGTAGCGGGCGAAGGCGACCAGCATGGTCGGCAGGGAGACCAGCAGGGAGAGGCTTCCGGCGGTCTTGATGTCCTCTCCGAACAGCAGCACGATCGTCGGGATCAGCAACTCGCCGCCGGCGACGCCCATGATCGCGGCGACGACGCCGATGCCGAACCCGGCCGCGACTCCGGCGGGGATCCGGGCCCAGAGCGCCAGCGCGACGGTGTCCAGGGTGGCGGTATGGGTGAGGACCAGGGCGGCCGCCATAAGGATCATCAGCGCAGCCAGGACCTTGTAGAGGGTGGAGCTGCGCATGCGCACTGCCCAGCTCGCTCCGGCCCAGGCTCCGAGGAGGCTGCCGGCCAGTAGGTTGACCGCGACGGGCCAGCGGGACGCGACCTCGGCGGCCGGGACTGCTGCCAGGCGGGCGGGCAGCGCGACCAGGACCACGACCAGGCTCATCGCCTTGTTCAGGATGACCGCCGAGAGGGCGGCGAACCCGAAGAGGCTGATCAGCAGCGGCAGGCGGAATTCGGCACCGCCCAGGCCGATCATCCCGCCCAGCACTCCGATCGCCGCACCCGCGCCCAACACCACAGGTGCTGAGTGCGTCGGCCGGAGGGGATGGAGGGTCTCGTCCGTGGTCATGACGGGCATCCTCGCTGGTGGCCCGCCCCTGCTGCTACGGCACGCCCCCACCTTCGGGGCAAGGCACCGGGAGTCCGCTCTGGATTCGTTCGGACCTCCGAGAACCAGTAGTGACGGCCGCCCTTCTCGTTGTATTCGGGGATGCCCGTGCCGTAGAACTCGTGCTCGTGAACAGAGCGAACCGGCGCTTTGCTCTGGTACCGGCGCTCGGGAGCCGCCATCATCACAAGCCCCGAGTGCCGACCGAAAGCTGGCAGGCCATGGCGCACACCGACCCCATGGACCGGCAGGCCGTGAACGAGGACTACGAGCGCGCCCGCCGCACCTTCCACCAGCTGCTGGACTCAGCCTCCAAGGAAGATTTGGCAAGGCCCACCCGCGGCACCAAGTGGACCAACGAGCAGCTGCTGTGGCACATGCTGTTCGGGTACATGGTCGTCCGCGCCTTGCTGGTCCTGGTCCGCGTCTTCGGCCGGCTCCCCCGAAGGGTCGGCAAGATGTTCGCCCACCTGCTGAACACAGGGACCGTACCGTTCGACTGGGTCAACTACGTGGGTCCGCGCGGGGCGGTGAAGGTCTACGGGCCGCGCCGGATGGGCGCCGCCTTCGACCACGTCCTCGATGCCCTGCAGCGCCGGCTGACCGCGGAGTCCGAGGCCGATCTGGCTCGCGGAATGCACTACCCCGTCCGCTGGGATCCGTTCTTCCGGGACTACATGACACTCGCGGACATCTACCGCTACCCGACCCAGCACTTCGACTTCCACCTCCGCCAGCTCACCCTGGACGGCGGCAGCTGACACCGGCAGAACAGTCAGGTGATACGCGGGCTGCGGCGCTCCAGCAGGACGACATCACGCCACAGGCCGTGGTGCCGGCCAACGCGCTCGCGGGTGCCGATGACCCGGAAGCCCGCATGGTCGTGGACGGCGAGGCTGGCGGCGTTCTCGGGAAAGATCCCGGACTGGATCGTCCAGATACCCGCGGCCTCGGTCGAGGCGATCAGCGCCGCAAGGAGCTGCTTGGCGACGCCCCTGCCGCGGGCGCCCGGGTGAACGTAGACGGAGTGCTCGACGACACCGGCGTAAGCACAGCGGTCGGAGACTTTGGTGGCGGCCACCCAGCCCAGCAGCCTGCCGTCGGTGCCGAGTGCGGCGAAGCGGTGCTCGGGCAACTTCGCCGCGTCGAACTCGGCCCAAGTCGGTGCGGCGGTCTCGAAGGTGGCGTTGCCCTCCTCGATACCCGCCTGATAGATCGCCAGGACCTGATCCGCGTGCGCCCAGGTCAGCGGCGCGATGGTGACGCTCATACGGAGGCTGCCCGCGTCAGGAGCTGGCCCATGGCGGCCAGCACGGCCGGCTCCACCCGGTAGTACACCCAGGTGCCGCGCCGCTCGGAGGAGAGCAGGCCGGCGTCCTTGAGCTTCTTCAGGTGGTGGGAGACCGTCGGCTGGGAGACGCCCACGTCGGAGATGTCGCACACGCACGCTTCGCCGCCCTCGTGCGAGGCGATGGCGGAGAACAGTCGCAGGCGCACGGGATCGCCCAGGGCCTTGAACATCACCGCGGCCTGCTCGGCCTCCGCAGCCGTCAGCGGGCGCTCGGTCAGGGGCGGGCAGCAGGGGGCCACGGCCTCCGGCTCCAGCAGCGGCAACACCTTCGTAGTGGACATGCCCCCATCATGCGGCGAACTTCGACAGATGTCTATGTTGACGGATGTCGATACGTGGTGCCATCCTTGAGGCGTCAGGACATCGACAGACGTCGAATCAAATGGGGAGCCCGTCGTGAACGCATCCACCGAAGCCCTGCCCGTCGTCGTGATCGGAGCAGGCCCGGCCGGCCTCGCCGCCGCCGCCCACCTCACTGAGCGCGGCATCGAACCCCTGGTCCTGGAAGCCGGACCGGCCGCCGGCAGCGCGGTACGCGACTGGGGCCACGTACGCCTGTTCTCCACCTGGTCCGAGGTCGTCGACCCGGCCGCCGAGAAGCTCCTGGCCCCCACCGGGTGGATCGCCCCCGACGGCGCGACCTACCCCTCCGGCGCCGACTGGTCCGAGCAATACCTCCAGCCGCTCGCCGACGTCCTCGGCGACAAGGTCCGTTACGGCGCCACGGTGACCGGCGTCTCCCGCCTCGGCCGCGACCGGATCGTCGACGCCGACCGCGAGCAGCAGCCCTTCACCATCAGCATCCGCAACGCCGACGGCACCGAGGAGCGGATCACCGCCCGCGCCGTCATCGACGCCTCGGGCACCTGGTCCACCCCCAGCCCCATCGGCGGCGACGGCCTCCCCGCCCTCGGCGAGAAGGCTGCCGCCGACCGGATCTCCTACCGGATTCCGGACCTCAAGGACCCGGCCGTCCGCTCCCGCTACGCGGGCAAGCGCACCGCCGTCATCGGCTCCGGCGCCTCCGCCTTCACCGCCCTCGCCTACCTGGCAGACCTTGCCAAGGACGATGAAGGCACCCACGCGGTGTGGGTCCTGCGCCGCGGCATCAGCGGCTCCACGTTCGGCGGCGGCACCGCCGACCAGCTCCCCGCCCGCGGCGCCCTCGGCCTCGCCGCTAAGGCCGCCGTCGACGACGGGTACGCCGACGCGGTCACTGGCTTCCGCACCTCCGCCATCGAGAAGACCGCCGACCAGCTGGTCCTCGTCTCGGAAGACGGCCGCCATCTGGATCCCGTAGACGAGGTCATCGTCCTCACAGGCCTGCGCCCCGACCTCTCCTTCCTGAACGAGCTGCGCCTCGGACTCGACGAGCGCCTCCAGGCCCCCGTCGAGCTGGCGCCGCTGATCGACCCGAATCAGCACTCCTGCGGCACCGTCTACCCCCACGGAGTCAACGAGCTCTCCCACCCGGAGAAGGACGTCTACCTCGTCGGCATGAAGTCTTACGGCCGCGCCCCGACCTTCCTCGCCATGACCGGCTACGAGCAGGTCCGCTCCATCGCCGCCGCCCTCGCCGGCGACCAGGAAGCCGCCGAGCGCGTCGAACTCACCCTCCCCGAGACCGGCGTCTGCGGCGGCGCCGGCCTGTTCGACCAGCCCCAGGCCGCCGAAGAGACCGGTGGCGGCTGCTGCGCGGCCCCCGCCAGGCTCACCATCGGGGTCGGCGCCCCGGTCCAATCCGGCGGCTGCTGACCCACGGTGACCGGCCTTCAAAGAAGCGGGGCCACGTCCGGAACGGGGGACCGGCCGCGGCCCCGCGCCGTACTGCCCGCCCTGTGCGCCACACAGATCACCAGCTGGGGCATCGTCTACTACGCCTTCCCCGTCCTGCTCCCGCGGCTGACGGCCGCCACCGGCTGGTCCGCCAACGGCGCGACGGCCGCCTTCTCCCTCGCCCTCCTCATCTCCGCCGTGGCCGGCATCCCGATCGGCCGGATCCTCGACCACCGAGGGCCGCGCGCCGTGATGACGGCAGGCTCCGTACTCGGCACCCTCGCACTCCTCGTCATCGCCGCCGCCCCCAACCTGGCCGTCTTCACCGCAGGCTGGATGCTCGCGGGAGTGGCCATGGCCGCCACCTTCTACCCGCCCGCCTTCGCCGCCCTCACCCGCTGGTGGGGACCCGACCGTGTCCGGGCCCTGACCATCGTCACCCTCGTGGGCGGTCTCGCCTCCACCGTCTTCGCCCCGCTGACCGCGGTCCTCGCCGAGCACCTGAGCTGGCGCACCACGTACGCCGTCCTCGCCGTGATCCTGGCCACCGTCACCATCCCCGCGCACGCACTGGCCCTACGCGCCCCCTGGCCGCCCGCACCACCAGCGCCACCCGCCATCGAGCGCACCCCGGTCACCCGCAGCCGCCCCTTCCTCCTCCTGACCGCGGCATTCACCCTCTCCGGCTTCGCCATGTACGCCGTCGTCATGAGCCTCATCCCGCTCCTCACCGAACGAGGCGCGGACGCGACAACCGCCGCCTGGGCCCTCGGACTCGGCGGCGCGGGCCAGACCCTCGGCCGCACCCTCTACACAGGTCTGTCAGCCCGAACATCCGTCACGACCCGTACGGTCACCCTCATCACCCTCGGCGGCGCGACCACGGCAACGCTCGCCCTCATCCCCGGCCCCATGCCCCTGCTGGTCGTCCTTGCGGTCGTCGCCGGAGTCGTCCGAGGCAACCTCACCCTCCTCCAGGCCACCGCCGTCACCGACCGCTGGGGCACCACCCACTACGGCCGCCTCTCCGGACTCCTCGGCGCACCAGCCCACATCGCAGCAGCCCTGACCCCCTGGGCAAGCGCAGCCCTCGCCGCCCCCCTCGGCGGCTACCCCCATCTCTTCGCAGCCCTCGCCACACTCTCCGTCGCGGCCGCATGTCTCGCCCTGGTGGCGTCGAGAGAAAGCCACCCCCGGTCGCTGTCCAGGTCGGCTCCGAGCAGCAAACCAGCGTCACGTTCGCGCACACAGCGCCCATGACGCGGGCCTGCAAGGCTCTGACCTGCGGTTGCTTTCCACCTGTTTTCGCTGGATCTGTTTCTGACGACCCGCCACGTGGAGTGCGTGGCGATCCTTGAACCGACCGCAAAGGGCCTTTGACCTGCACGTTAGGGCAGTGTGCGTTATATGCACTGTGGGCGTTAAGGGTGATATCTTGACGCTGGTTTGTTGCTCGTGACGCACGTTTGACGCCCGCCGTCGGCAATTCTTGACGAGTCGTCAGCCGTGGCAGGGTGCCTCGCGCATCAGGTTGTGGCCTGCCGCGGGAGGCGCCCTTTTGAGTTGTGGGCGACCAAGCTGGCCCATGTCTGACCGGCCCCTCTGGCTCTCTCTCTGAACACGTTCTGTGACAAGGGGGCTCGCCTAGGAGCGTGGGTCGGTA
>NZ_JAGGOY010000063.1:0-162 GCF_018614095.1 Streptomyces sp. ISL-87
CCGCATGACCCACCACACCCCCCACGCCCGCCCCGACGGACACCACACGACCCCGCCCGCCCCCACCCGGGCGGCCCTGGCCACCCCGCGGCCCCCGGTCGGCCAGGTGCTCCCAGCCACCTCGGAGCCCCCGGCGTTGTCGGCGACCCCGGCCGACGTGCC
>NZ_JAGGOY010000063.1:186-175850 GCF_018614095.1 Streptomyces sp. ISL-87
TGCCGGGCGGCCCCCGGGCGAGCCTGGCCGACCTGCTGGGCGATCCCGGGCGAACTGCTGGGCGACCCTGGCCGACCCGTCGGGCGACCCTGGCCGACCTGCCGGGCGACCCCGTTCGACCGGGGAGGTTCGGGCGCCGTGCTGCCCGGCGGCGAACCGGGCGAATTCGGTCCGTCCGCCTGGTGGGGCGGGTCGGTGGGGGCGATTTCCTTCGTGGAGGTGCACAGTGACTGACTGTTCCGCCGACCGGATCCGGTGCGACGCCTGTGGTGCGCCACCCCGTGTGGCCCGCCAGCCGCGCCGGACCACCCGCACCGCGGCCCTGGTCGCCCTCCTCCTGCTCCTCGCGGGCGGCGCGGCGGCGGGCTGCGGGGGCAGGGCCACCACGCACCACAAGCCCGGCACGAGCCACGAGCAGGCCTCAGGCAGTGTGGGCACCCTGCTCGACGCCCAGGACGGCGCCGGGCACCGGCTCCGCGAGGTCCCGGCCGAGGGCGCGCCGGAGATACAGGTCACGGCCCGCCCCGACAGCGAGGACGGCTGGAACTTGCAACTGGCGGTGAAGAACTTCCGCTTCACCCCCGACAGCACCGGCGGCGCCGCCCTCCCGGGCGCGGGCCACGCCCACCTTGAGCTCGACGGCCACAAGCAGGCCCGGCTGTACGGCCCCTGGTTCCACCTGCCCGCCGCGCAGGTGCCCGAGGGCGCGCACACCCTGACCGTCCGCCTCTACGCGGACGACCACACCGCCTGGGCGGTCGGCGGCAAGCCGATAGAGGCGGTCATCCCGCTCACCGCCGGCGCCCCGGGCCAGGGCGCGGGCGCCCACAGCCACGGGCCCGCCCCGGCGGCGCCCCCGCCCGCCGCGACTTCGGAGGCCGACCGCACCGTCACCGTCACCGTACGGAACGGCAAGGTCGCCCCCGCCCCCGGCCGCACCGAGATCAAGCGCGGCGAACGCGTCGCCCTGCGCGTCACCAGCGACCGTGCGGACACCCTGCACGTTCACGGGTACGACAAGGAACTCGCCCTGCCCGCAGGCCAGGAGGCCACCCTGGTCCTGACGGCCGACCGCACCGGCCTGTTCGAGGTCGAGACCCACGAGTCCCACCTCGTCCTGACCCAACTCCTCGTCCGATGACGCCCCGGACCCTCCGGCCGCCCGCGCCCCCCGCGACGCCCCAGACTTCCGCGATGCCTGTGACGCTTGCGATGCCTGAGACGGCCGAGATGCCCATGCCGCTCAGGACACCTGCGCCATCCGCGACGCCCGTGATGCCCGCCATACCCGTGACGCCCAGAACGGCCGTGAAGCCTCCGACGCCGATCACCCCGCGACGGCCGCGACGGCCGCGACGGCCGCGACGGCCATGACGCCCATGAGGCCTATGACGCCCATGAGGCCTATGACGCCCGCGGCGCCCATGAGGCCCGCGACCCCCGCGACCCCCGCGCCCCCCGCAACGCCCCAGGCGGCCACGTCGCACCGGCCCGCCCCCGTCGGCAGGCCGACCCAAGTGGCACGCCCCCGCCCCGGCTTCGCCCGGTGCCCCGGGATCGGGCCCGATCCCGGGATGTCCGGCCGACGTCGTGGCGGGGCGCGGCTTCAGGCGGGCCGGTGCTGAGCCCCGGCGGGCCGGGGCCCGTGCCGGGGACCGCTCCCGGCGCCGCCGGTGAGGTCGCCGTCGGCCAGGGCGTGGTCCGTCACCCGGCCGATCCGCTCACCTCCCTGGCGCACGGGATCGGGTCCTCGCACGATCTGCCCATCTCCCCTTTCTATGCCTTCGCCGGTGCCTTCACCGCACTGTTCGTCTCCTTCCTCGCCCTCGGCCTGCTCTGGTCCACCTCCCGGTTCCGCGGGGACCGCTCCGGCCTCGCCCTGGCCGCCGGGCTCCAGCGGGTGGCCGACGCGCCGGCCACCCGAACCGCCCTGCGCGGGCTCGGCCTCGCGGCCGCGCTCGCCGTCCTGTTCCTCCTCCTCGGTCCCGACGACCCCGCCCGGAACCCCGCTCCCGGCGCCGTCTACGTCCTCTTCTGGGTCGGGCTCGTCCCCGCCTCCCTCCTCCTCGGCCCCGTCTGGCGCCTCCTCAACCCGCTCCGCACCCTCCACCGACTGCTCCGCCCCGTCCTGCGAGGAGCACCCCGCCCCCTCCCCGCCCGGCTCGGGCAATGGCCCGCCGCAGCGGGGCTGTTCGGCTTCACCTGGCTCGAACTCGTCGCTTCCGATCCCGCATCCACCACCACCCTTCTGATCGCCCTCGCCGCATACACCGCCGCCCAACTGCTGCTCGCCGCCCGCTTCGGCGAGCGCTGGTTCGCCGACGGAGACGCCTTCGAGGCCTACTCCGCCCTCCTGGCCCGGCTCTCCCCCCTCGGCCGCCGCAGCGACGGCCGCCTGGTTCTCCGTAACCCCTTCCATGGACTCGACGCGACGCCCGAGCGGCCCGGACTCGTCGCCACCGTCTGCGTCCTGCTCGGCTCCACCGCCTACGACGGCTTCTCCGACAACCCCTCTTGGATCAACACCCTGCAGACCTCCCCCCTCGGCCGCACCCCTACGGCCACCCTCGGACTCCTCGGCTCCATCGCCCTCGTCGCCACCCTGTACTGCCTGTGCGCGGCGGCCACCCGCCTCGTCTGCGGCCCGCACCCCGGCCCGCTGACCGCCTTCGCGCACTCACTCGTGCCGATCGCGCTCGGCTATCTCGTCGCCCACTACTTCTCCCTTCTCGTAACCGAAGGACCACGCACAGTAAGCATGGCACTCGCTACTGACAACGCCCCCGCACCCGCTCAACCACTGGGCGCCGGGGGCCTCGCCGCCCTCCAGGTCGCTGCTGTCGTCACGGGCCACGTGCTCGGCGTGATCGCCGCCCACGACCGTTCCGTACGGCTCTTCCCGCCCGCCAAAGCCGTCGCCGGCCAGCTCCCACTGCTCGCGCTGATGATCACGTACACCATCGGAGGGCTCAGCCTCCTGCTGAACTGAGACTGCTGCCGAACCGAGAAGCCAGGAGCGGCATGATGGACCCCGTGCCCCCAGCCCACCCCCTGCGCCGGACCCCGATCCAGCAGCGCAGCGCCGACCGGCTCGCCCGGATCCTCGACGCCTGCGCCGAACTCCTGGACGAGACCGGGTACGAGAACCTGAGCACCCGGGCCGTCGCCCTGCGTGCCGGTGTGCCCATCGGCTCGGTCTACCGCTTCTTCGGGAACAAGCGGGCCATGGCCATCGCCCTCGCCCACCGCAACCTCGACCGCTACGCCGACGGCATCGAGGACCGCCTCGCCGCCCTCCCGGCCACGCAGTGGCGGCCCGTCGTGGACGCGGTACTGGACGAGTACCTGGCGATGAAGCGCAGCGTGCCCGGCTTCGCCCTCGTCGACTTCGGGGTGCCCGCGCCGCCCGCCGAGGGCCCGGCCTCCGACCCCAACCACCTGGTCGCCGTCCGTCTCACCGAACTGCTCAGCGCGCACCTCGGCCTGACCCCGGACGCTGAGCTGGCGCGGGCGGTCCTCGTCGCCGTCGAGGCCACGGACGCGCTGACCAAGCTGGCCTTCCGGGCCGACCCGGCCGGCGACCCGGACATCGTCGCCGAGACCCGCGCGATGATGCACGCCTACCTCGCGCGCGTACTGGACTGACCGACCGGCCCCGCCCGCCGCCCCACCGGCCCGTTCCGCCGCCCTCCCCACCGGCCCAATCCGCGCGCCGCCGCCCTCCCCGTCGCGTCCCCCAGCACCACGTCGGGCCGAACCCTCCCCAACGTGCCTACCGGTCGGTATGCTCGGTGCCCCCGCGTGCCCGCGCCGCAGCCTGCCGCCCCCAGGAGGGCCCCATGCCCCGCACCGCCCTGCGCATCTGCCCCCTCTGCGAAGCCACCTGCGGCCTCACCCTCACCATCGAGGGCGCCACCGTCACCGGCGCCCGAGGTGACCGCGACGACGTCTTCAGCCAAGGCTTCATCTGCCCCAAGGGTGCGGCGTTCGGCGCGCTCGACGCCGACCCCGACCGGCTGCGCACCCCGCTCGTCCGTCGCGACGGCCGGCTCCAGGAGGCCACATGGGAGGAGGCCTACGAGGCCATCGCCGCCGCCATCCCGGCCGTGGTCCGGGAGTACGGGCCCCAGTCCACCGCCCTCGTCCTGGGGAACCCGAACGTCCACACCATGGCCGGCGCCCTCTACCCCTCGCTCCTCCTCAAGGCCCTCGGCACCCGCAACCTCTTCACCGCGAGCACCCTGGACCAGATGCCCAAGCACGTCTCCAGCGGGCTGCTCTTCGGCGACCCCTTCGCCATCCCGGTCCCCGACCTCGACCGCACCGACTTCCTGCTGCTCCTCGGCGCCAACCCGATGGAGTCCAACGGCTCGCTCTGCACGGCCCCCGACTTCCCCGGCCGGCTCAAGGCCCTCCGCGCCCGCGGCGGCACCCTGGTCGTCGTGGACCCGCGCCGCACCCGCACCGCCCGGCTCGCCGACCGCCACCTCGCACCGCGCCCCGGCAGCGACGCGCTGCTGCTCGCCGCCCTTGCGCACACCCTGCTCGAAGAGAAGCTCGCCGCCCCCGGAGCGCTGGAGAAATGGACCGAAGGCCTCGGGGAACTCCCCGCAGCCCTCGCGAGTTTCACTCCTGAGGCCGTAGCCCCCGCTTGCGACCTCCCGGCCGCCGAGATCCGCGCCCTCGCCCGCGAACTGGCGGCCGCGCCCACCGCCGCCGTCTATGGGCGGATCGGCAGCTGCACCGTGGAGTACGGCACCCTCGCCAGCTGGCTGGTCGACGTACTGAACATCCTCACCGGCAACCTCGACCGGCCGGGCGGTGCCCTCTTCCCGCTCCCGGCGGCGGGCCCGCGGCCACGCCCCGCCGGGCCGGGGAAGGGGTTCGCCCTCGGCCGCTGGCGCAGCCGGGTCAGCGGCCATCCCGAGGTCAAGAGCGAACTGCCCACCGCGGCCCTGTCCGAGGAGATCGAAACCCCGGGAGAGGGGCAGATCCGCGCCCTGATCGCCATCGCGGCGAACCCGGTGCTGTCCGCCCCCGACGGGCGGCGCCTCGACGCGGCTCTGGCCGGGCTCGACTTCATGGTCAGCGTCGACCCGTACCTGAACGAGACCTCGCGCCACGCCCACGTCGTCCTGCCCCCGCCGCCGCCCGCCCAGAGCGCGCACCACGACTTCGCCTTCAACGGCTTCGCCGTCCGTAATCAGGTGCGTTACACCCGCGCCGCCGTCCCGCTCGAGGCAGGCCGGCTCGACGAGTGCGAGATCCACGCGCGCCTCGTCCTGGCCGTCTCCGGCATGCCCGGCTCCGCCGCCCAGGCCGCTGCTACTCGGGCCCCTGGTACTCGGGCCGCTACGACTCCGGCCGCGGCCGCCCCGGCCGCCGTCGACGAGTTGGTCACCCAACGCGCCCTCGCCAAGGAGACCTCGGACCCGCGCTCCCCGCTGCACGGACAGGACCCGGCACGCCTCGCCAGCCTCCTGACCGGCGAGAGCGGCCCCGAGCGGCGCCTCGACCTGATGCTCCGACTCGGGCCGTACGGAGACCAGTTCGGCTGCGCCGACCCGGAGGCGGACAGGGGCGCGGACCCCGCCGGGAGCACGGACGAGGGCGCGGCCGGGAGCACGGGTGAGAGTGTGGTCGGGAGCACGGACGAGGGCGCGGCCGGGAGCGTGGGCGGGCTGAGCCTGGAGAGGGTGCTCGCCCACCCGCACGGCATCGACCTGGGCCCGCTGCGGTCCCGGCTCCCGGGCGTGCTGAGAACGCGCAGCGGCAGGATCGACCTGCTGCCGGACCCGATCGCAGCCGAGCTCCCCAGGCTGCGCGCGGCGCTCGCCGAACGCCCCGCCGCCCTGGTGCTCGTGGGCCGCCGCCATCTGCGGTCCAACAACAGCTGGTTGCACAACGTCCCGGCCCTCACCGGAGGTTCCAACCGCTGCACCCTCCAGGTCCACCCGGAGGACGCCGCCCGGCTCGGCCTCGCCGACGGCGGCAGGGCCCGGGTCACCGCGGACGGCGGCAGCCTGGAGGTTCCCGTTGAGGTCACCGACACGGTCCGCACCGGCGTCGTGAGCCTCCCGCACGGCTGGGGCCACGACCGCGCCGGCGCCCGGCTGTCGGTGGCCTCCGCCGAGCCCGGCGCCAACGTGAACCAGCTGCTCGACGGTTCCCGGCTCGACCCGCTGTCCGGCACGGCGGTGCTCAACGGTTTCCCCGTAGAGCTCACACCCGTGCCCTGAGCTGGGGTTTTGCTCGTATTGCTCACACCCGGACGTCTTGTTGGCATAAGGAGGCGGGACCTACGTTCCCTGCATGCTGACCTTCCTCGGCTTCGCCATGATCGCCACCTTCCTGGTCCTGATCATGCTGAAGAAAATGTCGCCCATCGCGGCGCTCGTCCTCATTCCCGCGCTCTTCTGCGTGTTCGCCGGACAGGGCGCGCACCTGGGCGACTACGTCATCGAAGGCGTCGGCAAACTCGCGCCGACCGCCGCCATGCTGATGTTCGCCATCGTCTACTTCGGCGTGATGATCGATGTCGGCCTCTTCGACCCGATCGTCCGCGGCATCCTGCGCTTCTGCAAGGCGGACCCCGTCCGGGTGGTGGTCGGGACGGCCGTCCTCGCCGCGATCGTCTCCCTCGACGGTGACGGCTCTACCACCTTCATGATCACCGTGTCGGCCATGTATCCGCTGTACAAGCGGCTCGGCCTGAGCCTGGTGGTGATGACCGGAGTCGCCGCCACCGCCAACGGCGTCATGAACACCCTGCCCTGGGGCGGCCCCACGGCCCGCGCCGCCACCGCGCTCAAGCTCGACGCGGCCGACATTTTCGTCCCCATGATCCCGGCCCTCGCGGTCGGACTGGTCTGCGTGTTCGTCCTCGCGTACGTCCTCGGCCTGAAGGAACGCCGCCGGGTCGGCATGCTGGTGCTCCCAGCGGACGCCGGGCAGGAGGCCGAGCTGGTCACCGTGGGGGCCGGTTCCGCAGGGGAGCAGGCCGGTGCGCCGAACCCCACTGCCGGCGCAGCCGGTGCCGCCGAGCCCCCGTCCTCCGCAGCCGGTGCCGACGCCGACGCCCTGTCCTCCGCAGCCGGTGCCGGCTCCTCGACCCCCGCCACCGCCCCCGGCTCCCCGACCCCCGCCACCGCCCCCGACGGAGGCGGCTTCCAGGGGCTCGACCCGCGCCGGGCCACCCTCCGGCCCCGCCTCTACTGGTTCAACGCCGGCCTCACGATCGTCCTGCTCACCGCGATGATCATGGAGCTGCTGCCCATCCCGGTCCTCTTCCTGCTCGGCGCCGCCCTCGCCCTCACCGTCAACTTCCCCCACATGCCCGACCAGAAGGCACGCATCGCCGCCCACGCCGACAACGTCCTGAACGTCGCCGGCATGGTCTTCGCCGCCGCCGTATTCACCGGCGTCCTCTCCGGCACGGGCATGGTCAAGCACATGGCCGACTGGCTCGTCGGCGCCATCCCCGACGGGATGGGCCCGCACATGGCCCTGGTCACCGGCCTGCTCAGCCTGCCCCTCACCTACTTCATGTCCAACGACGGCTTCTACTTCGGCGTCCTGCCCGTGCTCGCCGAGGCCGGCGCCGCCCACGGGGTCTCGTCGCTCGAGATCGCCCGCGCCTCCCTGGTCGGCCAGGCCCTGCACATGTCCAGCCCGCTGGTTCCGGCCGTCTACGTCCTCGTCGGCATGGCCAAGGTCGAGTTCGGCGACCACACCCGGTTCACCGTGAAATGGGCGGCCCTCACCTCCCTGGTCGTGCTCGCGGCAGGGATGGTTTTCGGCATCATCTGACTCGGGCAGACCCTGGCGCGCGCAAAACTACCGGCGCTAATTTGTAGGGTGTTGCCGAGGTCTGTGCCAGGTCGGTCTACGCGCTCGTGCGTGCTCGGGAGGAATGCCATGAAGGCCCACGACGGGATGTACATCGGCGGGGAGTGGCGGCCCGCCGTCGGACGCGACCGGATCGAGGTCGTGAACCCGGCCGATGAGCAGGTCATCGCCGGGGTTCCGGCCGGCATCGCCGAGGACGTGGACGCGGCCGTACGCGCGGCCCGTGCGGCCCTCCCCGGCTGGGCGGCCACGCCGCCGGCCGAGCGGGCCGCCCTGATCGGCGCCCTCCGCGACGTACTGGTCGCCCGCACGAGCGAGATCGCCGAGACCATCACCGCCGAGCTCGGCTCCCCACTGGGGTTCTCGGAGAGAGTCCACGTCGGGGGGCCGATCGCGGTGGCCTCCTCGTTCGCCGAGCTCGGGGCCTCGTACGCCTTCGAGGAGCGGCTCGGGAACTCCACGGTGCTGCTGGAGCCGGTCGGCGTGGTCGGGGCCATCACGCCCTGGAACTACCCGCTGCACCAGATCGTTGCCAAGGTGGCGCCCGCTCTCGCCGCCGGCTGCACCCTCGTCCTCAAGCCGGCCGAGGACACCCCGCTGACCGCACAGCTCTTCGCCGAAGCCGTGCACGAAGCGGGTGTCCCGGCCGGGGTCTTCAACCTGGTGACCGGTACGGGCCCGGTCGCCGGGCAGGCGCTGGCCGCGCACGAGGGAGTCGACCTCGTCTCCTTCACCGGCTCGACCGCCGTCGGCAAGCAGATCGGTGCCACCGCCGGCGCCGCGGTCAAGCGCGTCGCCCTCGAACTGGGTGGCAAATCGGCCAATGTCATCCTGCCCGGGGCCGACCTGGCCAAGGCCGTCGCGACCGGCGTGGGCCACGTCATGAACAACACCGGCCAGAGCTGCAACGCGCTCACCCGGATGCTCGTCCACCGGGACCAGTACGAGGAGGCCGTCTCGCTCGCGGCCGCTGCCGTGGCCAAGTACCTCTCCGGCGACCCCTGTGACCCGGCCACCCGCATCGGCCCCGTGATCAACGCCAAGCAGCGCGACCGTGTCCGCGGATACATCGCCAAGGGCATCGAGGAAGGCGCGCGCCTCGTCGCGGGCGGCCCCGACGCACCCCACGAGCACGGCTACTTCATCGCCCCGACCGTGTTCGCCGACGTCACGCCCGAGATGACCATCGCGCAGGAGGAGATCTTCGGCCCCGTGCTCTCGATCCTCCCGTACGAGGACCAGGACGACGCCCTGCGCATCGCCAACGGAACCGTCTACGGGCTCGGCGGTGCCGTCTGGGCGGCTGACGAGGAGACGGCCGTCGCCTTCGCGCGCCGCATGGACACCGGCCAGGTGGACATCAACGGCGGCCGCTACAACCCGCTCGCGCCCTTCGGCGGCTACAAGCAGTCGGGCGTCGGCCGCGAACTGGGTCCGCATGGTCTGGCCGAATACCTCCAGACCAAGTCCCTGCAGTTCTGAGCCGCCCGGGCCGCCCGGGCCGCCCGGGCTGTCTAGGCTGTCTCAGCCGCCTGTGCCGTCGGACCGCCCGAGCCGCCTGAGCCGCCCGGGCTGTCTCAGCCGCCTGTGCGCCGGGGCCGCCTGGGCCGCCTGTGCCGCCTGAAGTTCCCCATCCCGAGAGACGGAATCGATCATGGTCCGCGCCGCCATCCTGCCCGCCGTCGGAGCCCCGCTGGAGATCCGGGAGATCGTGCTGCCCGATCCCGGCCCCGGACAGGTCCGGGTGCGGCTCGCCGCAGCCGGGGTCTGCCACTCCGACCTCTCCCTCACCAACGGCACCATGCGGGTCCCCGTCCCCGCCGTCCTCGGCCACGAGGGCGCGGGCACGGTGCTCGCCGTCGGGGAGGGCGTCACCCATGTCGCCCCCGGCGACGGCGTGGTGCTCAACTGGGCCCCGTCCTGCGGGGAGTGTCACCACTGCACGATCGGCGAGGTGTGGCTCTGCGCGAAGGCCCTGACTGGGGTCGGGGCGGTCTACGCCCACGACGCGCAGGGCACCGAACTCCACCCCGGGCTGAATGTGGCCGCGTTCGCCGAGGAGACCGTGGTCGCGGCGAACTGCGTGCTGCCCGCCCCCGCGGGGATACCGCTCGCCGAGGCCGCCCTGCTGGGCTGCGCCGTGCTCACGGGCTACGGCGCCGTCCAGCACAGTGCCCAGGTCCGCCCGGGCGAGTCGGTGGCCGTGTTCGGCGTCGGCGGGGTGGGCCTGGCCGCCCTCCAGGCCGCGCGGATCGCGCAGGCGGGCCCGATCGTGGCCGTCGACGTCTCCCCGGCCAAGGAGGAACTGGCCCGGGCGGCCGGGGCCACCGAGTTCGTGCTCGCCTCCGACACCACCGCGAAGCAGATCCGCGCACTCACCGCGGGGCAGGGCGCGGACGTGGCCATCGAGTGCGTCGGGCGGGCGGAAACCATTCGCGGAGCCTGGGAGTCCACCCGCCGCGGCGGGCGCACCACGGTTGTCGGAATCGGCGGCAAGGAACAGCAGGTCACCTTCCACGCGCTGGAGATCTTCCACTTCGCCCGCACCCTCACCGGCTGCGTCTACGGCAACAGTGACCCCGCCCGCGATCTCCCGGTCATCGCCGAACACGTCCGGGCCGGCCGCCTGGACCTCGGCTCCATGGTCACCGACCGCATCACCCTCGAAGGCATCCCGGCCGCCTTCGACGCCATGCTGTCGGGCAAGGGCGGCCGCTCCCTGGTCGTCTTCTAGCCCGGGCACCGGCACCGGCACCGGCCCAGACGCCTTACGAGGCGCGGTTCACCGGCACAGGGCCGTGTCCACGACACCCTCGACACGGCTCATGACCGTCTTGTCGGCCGGCTGGACGGTCACCGCGACGTTGGCGGCGCGGCCGTCGTCGGTGACGCCGCCCCGGGTCTCGTATCCCGGGAAGCTACCGCCGTGGCCCCAGTAGACACCGCCGCACGACAGTGGCACGGCTTTGCGCCGACCGCCCCGCTGCCGCCTGGAAGAACGAAAACCCTGCCATGCCTGCTCACGCACGAGGCAACTCCTACGGAAACGTTGGGAAACCAGCGGTATGTGCCGGACCCAGCATTTCCGGAGGCGGCCGCCCGGGCGATCCTGCTACCGGCCCAGCTCCAGGTAGGGCTAACCCCCCAACGCCTCGTACTGGATCGCCAGCCCGTCCAGCAGCGCGGTCAGGCCCGTCTCGAACGCGCCCTCGTCCACCTCCCGCCGGCGCTCCGCCAGCCGGTGGGCCTGGCCCAGGTGCGGATAGTCGGCCGGGTCGTATGCCGCCTCGTCGTCCACGAAACCCCCGGCGAAGGAGCCCACAGCCGAGCCCAGGATGAAGTACCGCATCAGGGCGCCGATCCGCGTCGCCTGGGCCGGCGGCCACCCCGCCGCCGTCATCGCGCCGAAGACCGCGTCCGCGAGCCGCAGGCCCGCCGGGCGGCGGCCCGGGCCGCGCGCCAGCACCGGAACGATGTTCGGATGGTCGGACAGGGCGTCCCGGTAGGAGTGCGCCCAGTCGTGCAGCGCGACCCGCCAGTCCAAGGCGCCCTCGAACATCGACAAGTCGACCCGCGCGCTCACCGAGTCCGCCACCGCGTCCAGGATCTCGTCCTTGGTGCGGAAGTGGTTGTAGAGCGACGGCCCGCTGACTCCCAGCGCGGCCGCCAGCCGCCGCGTCGACACCGCCTCCAGCCCCTCCGCGTCCACCAGCGCGCCCGCCGCCTCGACGATGCGGTCTCGGCTGAGGAGGGGCTTGCGCGGTCTGGCCATGCGCCACATAGTAGGGTCTGCCCGCCATAAACTACCGGTGCTAGTTAATGGTCCCGGTCCACGCCGCCACGTCCCGGAGGTGCCCGGTGAATCTGGAACTCAGCGAGGAGCAGACCGCCGTACGCCGGCTCGCCCGCGCGTTCACCGAGCGCGAGATCACTCCGTACGCCGCCGAGTGGGACCGCGCCGAGAGCGTGGACCGGTCCATCGTGAAGAAGCTCGGCGACCTCGGCTTCCTCGGCCTGACCGTCCCCGAGGAATACGGCGGCTCGGGCGGCGATCACCTCGCCTACGTCCTCGTCACCGAGGAACTCGGCCGGGGCGACTCCGCCGTCCGCGGCATCGTCTCCGTCTCCCTCGGTCTGGTCGCCAAGACCATCGCCGCCTGGGGCACCGAGGAACAGAAGCGCGCCTGGCTGCCCCGGCTGTGCTCCGGCGACGCGCTCGGCTGCTTCGGCCTCACCGAACCCGGCTCCGGCTCCGACGCGGGCAGCCTCGCCACCCGCGCCGTGCGCGAGGGGGACTCGTACGTCATCAGCGGCAGCAAGATGTTCATCACCAACGGCACCTGGGCCGACGTGGTCCTCCTCTTCGCCCGCACCGGCGACGAACCCGGCCACCGCGGCGTCTCCGCCTTCCTCGTGCCCACCGACAGCCCGGGCCTCACCCGCCGCGAGATCCACGGCAAGCTCGGCCTGCGCGGCCAGGCCACCGCCGAACTCGCCCTCGACGGCGTCCGCGTGCCGGCCGCCGCCATGCTCGGCCCCGAGGGCAAGGGCTTCTCCGTCGCCATGTCGGCCCTCGCCAAGGGGCGGATGTCGGTCGCCGCCGGCTGCGTCGGCATCGCGCAGGCGGCGCTGGACGCGGCCGTCTCGTACGCCGCCCAGCGCGAGCAGTTCGGCAAGCCGATCGCCCACCACCAGCTGGTCCAGGAGCTGATCGCCGACATCTCGGTCGACGTGGACGCGGCCCGCCTGCTGACCTGGCGGGTGGCCGACCTC
The DNA here is from genome assembly GCF_018614095.1 of Streptomyces sp. ISL-87. Classification (GTDB taxonomy): domain Bacteria; phylum Actinomycetota; class Actinomycetes; order Streptomycetales; family Streptomycetaceae; genus Streptomyces. The sequence goes on from NZ_JAGGOY010000063.1 coordinate 12,808, forward strand.
ATCGACCGCGGGCAGCCCTTCGCCACCGAATCCTCCACCGCCAAGCTCTTCGCCTCCGAGGCCGCCGTCCGCGCCGCGAGCAACGCCCTCCAGGTGCACGGCGGCTACGGCTACATCGACGAGTACCCGGCCGGCAAGCTGCTGCGCGACGCCCGTGTGATGACCCTGTACGAGGGCACCAGCCAGATCCAGAAGCTGCTCATCGGCCGGGCCCGCACCGGAGTCTCCGCGTTCTGAGTACGCATATGAGTACCTGTGCGGATGTGGCCCCGGTCACTCCGCCCGATGCTGGGCCCATGAACGAGACACCGGTCAAGCAGCAGAACACGGGGGCGTACTACGGCCAGGCCGTCGCCTCCTTCGGCATCGCGATCGGCGCGGTGGCCGTGGGGATTTACAACCTGGAGGCGAACGGCTGGGTCCGCGCCTTCCTCGGGATCGCCGTCCTCTACCTCACCACCTCGGCCTTCACCCTCGCCAAGGTGATCCGCGACCGCCAGGAGGTCACGCAGATCGTCAGCCGGGTGGACCAGGCCAGGATGGAGAAGATCATGGCCGACTACGACCCCTTCCAGCCGAAGGTCTGAAGCGGGCGCCGCCATGTCCGCTAAGCGCTTGCTCACCCTCCGGTAAGGTATCCATTCCTAATCAAGGCGAAGAGGGTGAGCGAGCGATGGACAGCGCGGCGGAGATCGACGGCTACCAGCCGTGGTCGGAGGTCACCCCCGACGCCGCGCGGCGGCTGCTCGTCGCCGCGGTCGACGCGTTCGCGGAGCGCGGGTACCACGCCACCACCACACGTGACATCGCGGGGCGGGCCGGCATGAGCCCGGCCGCGCTCTACATCCACTACAAGACCAAGGAAGAGCTGCTCCACCGGATCAGCCGGATCGGCCACGACAAGGCCCTGGAGATCCTGGACACGGCGGCCTCCGGTCCGGGGACCGCGGCCGAGCGGCTCGACGCCGCCGTTCGGTCCTTCGTACGGTGGCACGCGGCCCATCACACCACCGCGCGGGTGGTCCAGTACGAGCTCGATGCTCTCGCTCCGGAGCACCGCTCCGAAATCCTGGCACTGCGCCGGCAGAGCGATGCGGCCGTGCGCCGCATCCTCGCCGACGGTGTGGGGGCGGGGGAGTTCGACGTCCCCGACGTGTCCGGCACCACCCTTGCCGTGCTCTCCCTCTGCATCGACGTGGCCCGCTGGTTCAGCGTGGCCGGGCGGCGCACGCCCGACGAGGTCGGCGCGCTCTACGCCGACCTCGTCCTGCGCATGGTCGGCGCCCGCCCCGCCGGCCCCCGGACGTAATTCAGAAGTAGTAGCGGGACACCGACTCCGCCACGCACACCGGCTTGTCGGCGCCCTCGCGCTCGACCGTGACGGTGGCCGCGACCTGCACGCCGCCGCCCGCCTCCGTGACGTCCGTGATCACCGCGGTGGCGCGCAGCCGTGAGCCGACCGGCACGATGGCGGGGAAACGCACCTTGTCCACGCCGTAGTTGATGCCCATCCTCATGCCCTCGACGCGCATGACCTGCGGCACCAGGCTGGGCAGCAGCGACAGCGTCAGATAGCCGTGCGCAATGGTGGAACCGAAGGGTCCGGTGGCCGCCCGCTCGGGGTCCACGTGGATCCACTGGTGGTCGCCCGTGGCGTCGGCGAAGAGGTCGATCCGCTTCTGGTCCACCTCAAGCCACTCGCTGGGGCCGAGCGGCGCGCCGATCCCGGCCCTCAGCTCATCGGCGGACGTGAAGATCCTCGGCTCAGCCATGCCTCTTCCTCTCCCTCTCCCGGGCGAATAAGCGCTTGCTCAGCGCCTGCTCAGCATGCTGGGGACACATGTATCTGTCAACGGATTCCGGCCCCGCCGACTACGCTCGGCCGAGTGCCGCAGATTCCCGAAAACATCCACGAGCTCACCGTCGGCCAGCTGTCCGCGCGCAGTGGCGTGGCCGTGTCCGCGCTCCACTTCTACGAGGCCAAGGGCCTGATCACCAGCCGCCGCACCTCCGGCAACCAGCGGCGATACACCCGCGACGCGCTGCGCCGGGTCGCCTTCGTGCGCGCCGCCCAGCGCGTAGGCATTCCCCTGGCCAGCATCCGCGAGGCGCTCGCCCGGCTCCCCGAGGAGCGCACTCCCAACCGCGAGGACTGGGCCCGGCTTTCGGAGGCCTGGCGTACCGAACTCGATCAGCGGATCGCCCAACTGGGACGACTGCGCGACCACTTGACCGACTGCATCGGCTGCGGCTGCCTCTCCCTGGAGAACTGCGCCCTGTCCAACCCGGACGACGTCTTCGGCGAACGGCTCACCGGCTCACGGCTGTAGCACCGGAACCCGCCCAGGCGTCCACCCCGGGCTCCGCGTGCACCCCGGCCACCCCCGGCTCGGCGGCCACCCCCGCCTCCGCGGCCATCACCCCCGCGGCCGCCGCCACCAGCTCGGCGTTCGACCGCGCGGGGCGCCCGTCCGGCAGTCGCAGTACGTCCCCTACGCCGATCCGCGCGCCCGCCCCGCACCGCGCGGCCAGTCGCAGCACCGGCCAGGCGGCGGCCTCCCGCCCGAACACCAGCACCGGCGGCAGCCAGCGCAGCCCCGCCACCAGCGCGGGGTCGGCCGTCGCCAGCTCCGCCGCGAGCCGGATCCGCCCATGGTCCGGCGCCGGCCAGGCCAGGAAACGGGCCAGCGCCTCCGGTCCGGCCGGCCCGCCCAGCGGAACCACCGCATCCACCGCGACCCCCCGGTCCAGCAGGGCCTGCGCCAGCTCCTCCGCACCCGGCTCCCCGAAATGCACCGACGCCCGGTCGGGCAGCACCGTCCACGACCGCACCCGCCCCAGCCGCCCCGCCGGATCCGGCTCGGCCCCGATGTCCGCCGGCACGGTCAGCGGTACGGCGACCCCTGCGCCCCGCAGCGCCTCCAGCAGCGGCCCCACCACACGGGGCGACAGGCTCTCCCGGCCGCACGGGGTCCGCGGATGCACCAGCACCTCGCCCGCCCCGGCCGCCACCGCCCCCAGCGCCGACTCCGCCAGATCCTCCGGGGACATCGGCACGGCGGCCCCCTCGCCCGCGTCCCGGGAACCATTCAGCGACACCTGCAACGGAGACCTCACGCCGCCCCCACCGCGGGCAGCTCCGCCAGCGCCGGTCTGGGCACCACGATCCCGCAGCCCGCGCACACCGGCCCGTCCCACGCCCACGCCCCGGCCCACGGCCCGTGCCCCGCGCCCGACGCCGGCCAGCGCAACTCCTGCTCCCCGCAGACCGGGCACGCCGTCCCCGGCTCCGACTCCAGCGCCCGCACTAGCCGCCGCAGCACCTCGCCCAGGGTCCCGTCCGGCCGCACGCCCGGATCCGCGCACCGCACCACGGCGTCCCCGCTGCCGCCCCACGCCCACTCCGGCCGGCGCAGCCCGTCGTGCTTCTCCCGCCGGCGCCGCGCCGCGAACTGGCGCTCGTACTCCAGCCAGACCGCCCGCGCCTCCTCCAGCTCCTCCAGCGCCGCGACCAGCCTCAGCGGATCGGCCGCCCGGTCCTCGGGGGCGATCCCGTGCCGGTCGCACAGATGCCACCAGGTCGCCCGGTGACCGTAGGGCGCGAACCGCTCCAGGCAGCGGCGCAGCGAATGGCGCCGCAGGGCCCGGTCGTTCTGCGCATCGCGTACCTGGTAGGCCAGACTCCGGAAACCCGCCATCACACCTTCACCTCCACCGCGCCACGCCCGCACCGAGGCGTCGTACTACGTCGAACGACGCCACACGCTCCGACGTGCCCAACATGCCCGTCGAGATGTGGGCGCATGCGGGGGCGGTCGAGGCGTGCGGGTGGCACGTGGCCGGAACTCAGCGCCCCATGCGCCCCGCGGCAACCACCACCCGGGCGAGTTCCTCGTGGCAGATGTCGCTGTGCGCCCCCGAGGGTGCCGGGCCGTGCCGTACCACGGAGCCCGCGTCCACGCTGACGCAGCCCGCTTCCGGCACGCCTCCACGCAGTACGTCGTCGAGGCTCAGGCGCGCGCTGCCGGGCACTGCCTGCACCCCGTCGTGCCCGATCGCGCCCCACTGCGCGTCGAAGCCCAGCAGACCGGCCGAATCCCCTGCCATCCGGGAGGCCAGCGGATAGAACACCTTGAGGGAGGTGTCGTAGGGGGAGTGGCAGGCCACCACCGGGCCGTCCACCCGCCGCTGGAGTCCGTGCAGGGCGCCGCCCCGGCCCTTGTCGTGGGGCAGGCGATCGGCGAAGGCGTAGTGGGAGAAGGCCCCTTGGAGCAGGGTCACGGATTTCACGTGCCGCGCCCCGTCCGGCACCGCGCGCAGGGCGAACGACACCACCCGGGCACCGAAGCTGTGCCCGATCAGGTGGACGCGCAGGGCCGGCCGGCGGCCGGCCAGCTCCGTCAGGGCCGGGCCGAGCCCGTGCTCGCCGACCGTTCCGGCGCGTTTCTTCATCTGGTAGTACGTGGCCTGGCGCAGCAGCTCCTTCGCGCCGTTCCACAGCGCGCGCAGCCGGCCGGCGACCGAGAAGTCCTGCTCGCCGACGGCTGTTGCCGGCAGTGCGCCCGCCTCGATCAGCCCGTCGGTGAAGGCCCGGCACACTTCCAGGACGTCCTCGCAGAACATCGCGGGCACATCGAGGGGGGCCGCGGTGATGGCCGTGTCCACGCCCACGAGTTCCCTGACCAGTGCCCCGAATTCGATGAAGGCCGCCTCCGACTCGGGCCGGGTCTCCAGCAGTTCGGCGACCCGGCCCAGCTCCGCCTCCCGGCCCGGCCAGAGCCCTGCGAGCGCCCGCTGCGTGCCGGGCTCCAGCGCCGCCCCGAAGTCCGGTTCGGCGAGTGTTCCGAGTGTTCCGAGTGTTCCGACTGCTCCGCGCGCTCCACCCGCCTCGAAATCCGGAATCAGCTCGTCCGAGAACCGGATCGAGGGCCATACGACTCCCACGTACCCCAGCCGTACGCCCTGCCCCACCAGCCCCGGGAACGGTGCGAAGAACCGGTCGAAGATCCGTGTCGCGGTGGACGGGGTGGTGTTCCAGCCGTGCGCGAAGACCAGCAGATCGGTGGCCTCCAGCCGGGTGGCGGCGTCGAGCGTGCCGCGGTCCACGTCCCCCTCGGCGTCGAAGGTCAGCTCCGCGTACGGAGCCACACCGATCCGTGCCCCGATGTCCGTCATGACGTCCCCTTCACGCCGTGTCTGCGGTGGAGCCAGCATCCTGCTGCCGTGCCCGCCCGGCCAGCCCTCCGGCGCGGTGGGTTCGCATTGCCGAGGCCGCGCCGGCAGGGCTCAGTAGAGGAGGTACTTTTTCCGCACCGCCCCGAACCGGGCCAGCCCCGCCGCCCAGTCGCCGGCGATCTCCTCCACCCCCGCCCCCGCGTCCACCAGCGCGCGCACCCGGTCCGAGCCGGTCAGCCGGTCGATCCAGTGATCCGCCCGCCAGCCGAAACCGCTCCAGCTCCGCCGTGCGGTGACCAGCAGCCCGATCCCCGCCCGGACCGGATCGAAGGCCTCCCGGTCGTGCACGATCAGACGGACTCCGCCGCACACCTTCCCCGCGTGCTTGGAGAACGCCGGGGTGAAGTAGGCCTCCCGGAACCACACCCCCGGCAGTTCCAGCGCGTTCGCAGCCTCCGCCCACCGCCGGTCGATGCCCTCCGCGCCCAGCACCTGGAAGGGCGTCGTCGTACCCCGCCCCTCGGACAGGTTCGTGCCCTCGAACAGGCAGGTGCCGGCGTACGCGAGGGCGGTGTCCGGGGTCGGCATGTTCGGGCTCGGTGGCACCCAGGGCAGCCCGGTGGCCCCGAAGAGGGAATTCCGTCGCCACCCGGCCATCCGTACCGTCCGCAGCCTGACCGGATTTTCAGTCAGGAACTCCCCGTTGAACAGCAGGGCCAGTTCGGCCGCCGTCATACCGTGGGCGAGGGCGATCGGCTCCCGGCCCACGAAGCTCGCGTACGGCCGTTCCAGCACCGGTCCGGCGGCCCGCACGCCGCCGACCGGGTTGGGCCGGTCCAGGACCACCACCGCCTTGCCGGCCAGCGCGGCCGCGCGCATGCAGTCGTAGAGGGTCCAGATGTAGGTGTAGAAGCGCGCGCCGACGTCCTGGATGTCGAACACCACCGTGTCGATTCCGGCCGCCGTGAACAGGTCGGCGAGCCGCTGCCCGCTCTTGTCGTACGTGTCGTACACCGGCAGCCCGGTCGCCGGATCGCGCCCGGGCCCCTCGGAGTCGCCGGCCTGCGCCGTCCCGCGGAACCCGTGCTCCGGCCCGAACACGGCGACCAGGTCCACCCGTTCGTCCGCGTGCAGTACGTCGACCAGGTGGCGGGCGTCGGCCGTGATCCCGGTCGGGTTGGTGACCACCCCCACCTTCTGCCCGGCGAGTACGCCGTACCCGGCCGCCGCGAGCCGGTCGAACCCGGTCTGCACCCGCCCCTCCCGCGGCATCGCGGTCCCCACAGGCGGGCCCGCAGGCCCCCGCCCCGTCCCCGGGGCAGCGGCCCCCGCCGCGCCCAGGCCCCCCGCCGCCCCGGCCAGTCCCAGCAACCCCCGTCGCGACAGACTCATCCGGCCACGCTAGGCGTCAGCCCCCTTCCGTCCCGACATACCGACTGGTTAGTCTGCTCAGCATCCGGCAGCCGGCCACGAAAGGTGATCCCCGTGAGCGCGTACCAGGACCAGCGAGTCGTCGTCACCGGCGCAGGCGGTGGCATCGGCGCCGCCCTCGCCCGGCGCTTCGCCGCCGAGGGGGCCACCGTGGTGGTCAACGACCTCGATCCGGCCAAGGCCGCGGCCGTGGCGGGCGGGATCGGCCCCCGCGCGATCGCCGTGCCCGGCGACGCCGCGGCGATCGTGGAGGAGGCCCGCGAGGCACTCGGCGGCGGAGTGGACGTCTACTGCGCCAACGCCGGACTCGCCTCGGGCGGCGACGCCTTCGCCGACGAGGCCGTGTGGGAGGCGGCATGGGACACCAACGTCATGGCCCACGTCCGCGCCGCCCGGGCACTGCTGCCGGACTGGCTGGAGCGGGAGAGCGGCCGCTTCGTGTCCACCGTCTCGGCCGCCGGGCTGCTGACCATGATCGGGGCGGCGCCGTACAGTGTCACCAAGCACGGTGCCCTCGCCTTCGCCGAGTGGCTTTCGCTGACCTACCGCCACCGCGGCGTCCAGGTCCACGCTATCTGCCCGCAGGGTGTGCGCACCGACATGCTGACCGCCGCGGGCTCGGCGGGCGACCTCGTCCTGGCGCCGACCGCGATCGAGCCGGAAGCGGTCGCGGACGCGCTGTTCGACGGTATGGAGAAGGGCCGTTTCTTGATCCTTCCACACCCCGAGGTCGCGGACTTCTACGCCGCCCGCGCCACCGAACCGGACCGCTGGCTGAGCGGCATGAACCACCTCCAGCAGAAGTGGGAGACGGCGTGACGCCGGAGGAAAGCGACGCGACGTCCCGCTACGCCGCCAAGCCCTGGCTCGGGCTGCTCAGCCCGGCCCAGCGGGCACCCGTCACCCCGCCGCCCAGCGTGCTGCACGCCTTCCGCGACTCCGTCGCCCGGGCCCCCGAGCGCACCGCGATGGCCTACTTCGACGGCCGGATCGGCTACGCCGAGACCGACGCGCTGTCCGACTCCGTAGCCGGCCACCTCGCCGCACACGGCATCGGCCGCGGGGACCGGGTCGCGGTGATGCTGCAGAACACCCCGCACTTCGTGCTCGCCGTCCTGGCCGCGTGGAAGGCCGGGGCGGTCGTCGTCCCGCTCAACCCGATGTACAAGGCCGGCGAGGTCGCGCACATCCTGCGCGATTCCGGAGCCGCCGCCCTGGTCTGCGACGGCCGCGCCTGGAAGGGGTACCTCCGCGAGGCGGCGCGCGGGACCGGCGTACGGAACACCCTGACGGCCTCGGACCTGGACTTCCAGACCCGGGACGACCCCCGCGTCCTCGCGCCCGGCCGGGAGCCGCAGGCGGCGGACGCCGCCGACCTCGCGGCCGTCGCCCGCCAGGGCCGCCCCGCCCCGCCGGACCCGCGCCTGACCGCCGCCGACACCGCCCTCATCAGCTACACCTCGGGCACCTCGGGCACCCCCAAGGGCGCCATGAACCCGCACGGCGCGCTCACGCACAACGCGATACGGCAGGTCACCGGCCATCCGCTCCCCGAGGGCGCCACCTACTTCGCCCTCGCCCCGCTCTTCCACATCACCGGCATGGTCTGCCAGCTCGCCGCCTGCTTCGCCAACGCCGGCACCCTTGCCCTCGCCCACCGCTTCGACGCCGGCGTCGTCCTCGGCGCCTTCCTCGAACACCGCCCCGCCTACACCGTCGGCCCGGCCACCGCCTTCATGGCCCTCGCCGCCCACCCCGGCGTCACCCCCGACCACTTCGCCTCGTTCCAGGTGATCTCCTCCGGCGGCGCCCCGCTGCCGCCCGCGCTCGTCGAACGGCTGCGCGCCTCCTTCGGCTTCTACCTGCGCAACGGCTACGGCCTCACCGAGTGCACCGCCCCCTGCGCCTCCGTCCCCCCGCACCTCGAAGCCCCCGTCGACCCCGCCTCCGGCACCCTCTCCGTCGGCGTCCCCGGCGCCGACACCCTCGTACGGATCCTCGACGAGCAGGGCGCCGAGGTCCCCTTCGGCGAGCCCGGCGAGATAGCCGTCCGCGGCCCGCAGGTCGTGCCCGGCTACTGGGGTCTGCCCGCCGACACCGCCAAGGCCTTCCCGGACGGCGAGCTGCGCACCGGGGACATCGGGTTCATGGACGCCGACGGCTGGCTGTACGTCGTCGACCGCAAGAAGGACATGATCAACGCGTCCGGCTTCAAGGTCTGGCCGCGCGAGGTCGAGGACGTGCTCTACACCCACCCCGCCGTGCGCGAGGCAGCCGTGGTCGGGGTCCCCGACCCGTACCGCGGGGAGAGCGTGAAGGCGTACGTCAGCCTGCGCCCGGGAGCCTCGGTCGAGCCCGCGGAGCTGTCCGCGTACTGTGCCGAACGCATAGCCGCGTACAAATACCCGCGCCAGGTGGAAATCCTGCCTGTCCTACCGAAGACGACCAGTGGCAAGATCCTGCGACGGGAACTGCGCGACCGCGGCTGAAAAGAGTCGGACGGTCGTACAGGACCGCACAGGCGAGGGATCAGAAGAAGGGAAGGCGAGCGCCATGGCCGCCAAGACCACCACGGAGACCGACGGCACGCACGAGGCCCCGGTGCCCCAGCGGCTGCTGGCCGTCGCCACCAGGCTGTTCGCCGAGCGCGGCTACGACCGCACCTCCGTCCAGGAGATCGTCGAGGCGGCCGGGGTCACCAAGGGCGCGCTGTACCACTACTTCGGGTCCAAGGACGATCTGCTGCACGAGGTGTACGCGCGCATGCTGCGCCTCCAGCAGCAGCGCCTGGACGCGGTGGCCGATTCGGACGCCCCCGTCGAGGAGCGGTTGCGCGCGGCGGCCGCCGACGTGGTGGTCACCACCATCGAGAACCTCGATGACGCCTCGATCTTCTTCAAGTCGATGCACCACCTCAGCCCGGAGAAGTTCAAGCAGGTACGGGCGGAGCGCCGTCGCTACCACGAGCGTTTCCGCGCGCTCGTCGAGGAGGGGCAGCGTACGGGGGTGTTCTCCACCGCCACGCCCGCCGACCTGGTGGTGGACTACCACTTCGGGTCCGTCCACCACCTGTCCACCTGGTACCGGGCGGACGGCCCGCTCACGCCGCAGCAGGTCGCAGACCACCTCGCCGACCTGCTGCTGCGCGCGCTCCGGCCCTGAAGACAACCGGCCCTGAAAGACGACCGGCCCTGAAGACAACCGGCCCTGAAGACAACCCGGCCCTGAAAGACGACCGCCCGCCCCCCGACGCGCCCCTGGCGGGGGCGGACGGAGGGCAGGCCGGTCCGGAACCTCAGGTCACCGCTACGGGGCGACCTTCAGCAGCTTGTTCACCGTGCCGGCCGACGGGTTGGTCACCGCGCCCGTGGTCGCCGCCCCCGTCAGCGCCTCGGCCGTCTGCGCCGGGGTCGCGGTCGGGTGCCCGGCCAGGTAGACGGCCGCCGCGCCCACCACGTGCGGGGTGGCCATGGAGGTGCCGGAGATGGTCTTGGTGCCGGTGTCGCTGTCGTTCCAGTCGGACGTGATGTCCGAGCCAGGCGCGTACAGGTCCACCACGGAGCCGAAGTTGGAGAACGAGGACTGCGCGTCGTCGATGGTGCTCGACGCCACGGTGATCGCCTCCGGGACCCGGGAGGGGGAGCCCTGCCCGGCGTCGCTCGAATCGTTGCCCGCCGCGACGGCGAAGGTGACGCCCGAGGCGATCGCCCGGCGCACCGCCTCGTCGAGCGCCTCGTCCGCGCCGCCGCCCAGGCTCATGTTGGCCACCGAGGGCCCCGAGTGGTGCTGGGTGACCCAGTCGATCCCGGCGACCACCTGCTCGGTGGTGCCGGAGCCGTTGTTGTCCAGCACCCGCACCGCGACCAGCTTCGCCTTCTTGGCGACGCCGTGCTCGGTGCCCGCGATGGTGCCGGCCACATGCGTGCCGTGGCCGTTGCCGTCGTCCGCGCTGTCGTCGTTGTCCACCGCGTCGAAGCCGTGCGTGGCGCGGCCGCCGAAGTCCTTGTGGGTCACGCGTATGCCCGTGTCGATGACGTACGCAGTCACCCCCTCGCCGGCGCTGTCGGGGTAGCTGTACTTCTTGTCGCCCGCCTGCGCGGTCTGGTCGATCCGGTCCAGCCCCCATGAGGGCGGGTTGTCCTGGGTGGCGTTGATGGAGAACTTCTTGTTCTGTACGACCTTGCCGACGGCCGGGTCGGCGGCGAGCCGCTTGGCCTCGGTCTCGCTCAGCCCCGAGGCCGAGAAGCCGTTGACCCCGGAGCCGTAGGTGCGCTGGAGCTCGCCGCCGTACTTGCGGGCGAGCTTTTCCTTGTTCGCGGTTGCGTCGAGTATGACGACGTAGCTGCCGCTGATCGCGCCGGGCGCGCCCAGTCCGTACACCGTGCCTTCGGCCGGTGTCACCGCTCCCGCGAGAGGGGTCACGAGCAGGGTCACGGCAGCCGCGGTGGCGGCTCCCGTGGCGACTGCCGCGTACCGGAAACCACGCGAGCGCTTGTGAGTTGCCATCTGGAGGGTTCTCCTCATGTTGACGTGTGGGGCGTCAAACCTTCTGGAGAACCCTCTTCCGATTGACAGGCGCAAATCAAGAACGCCTGGGCCTTCCGGGGATATTCAACAAGGTTTCTTAAAGAGCCCCCCGCACCGCCTTCACCGCGCACACATGTTCACCCGAACTCCCGCACGAATGCCTCACGTTCGGGTCCCGCCCGCGTGCTTCTTCAACTCCCGCCGTGCGAGCGACCGTTGGTGCACCTCGTCCGGGCCGTCCGCCAGCCGCAGGGTGCGCGCCGCCGCCCACAGCTCCGCCAGCGGGAAGTCCTGGCTCACACCGCCCGCGCCGTGCAACTGCACCGCGTCGTCCAGGATCCGCACCACCGCGCGCGGGGTGGCGATCTTGATGGCCTGGATCTCGGTGTGCGCACCCCGGTTGCCGGCCGTATCCATCAGCCAGGCCGTCTTCAGCACCAGCAGCCGCAGCTGCTCCACCGTGACCCGCGCGTCCGCGATCCAGCCCTGCACCACCCCCTGGGCCGCGAGGGGCTTGCCGAACGCCGTACGGTCCACCGCGCGCCGGCACATCAGATCGATGGCCCGCTCCGCCATGCCGATGAGCCGCATGCAGTGGTGGATCCGGCCCGGGCCGAGCCGGGCCTGGGCGATGGCGAAGCCGCTGCCCTCCTCGCCGATCAGGTTCGCGGCCGGCACCCTGACCCCGTCGAAGACGACTTCGGCGTGGCCGCCATGGTCGTGGTCCTCGTACCCGTACACCGTCATGGCCCGGCGGACCTCGACCCCGGGGGTGTCGCGCGGGACCAGGATCATCGACTGCTGACGGCGCGGATCGGCGCCCTCCGGGTCGGTCTTGCCCATCACGATGAAGACCTTGCAGTCCGGGTTCATGGCTCCGGAGATGAACCACTTGCGGCCCGTGACGACGTACTCGTCGCCGTTCGCGGAACGCTCGATGCGCGTCTCGATGTTCGTCGCGTCCGAGGAGGCCACCTCCGGCTCGGTCATGGCGAAGGCGGACCGGATCTCACCGGCCAGCAGCGGCTGGAGCCACTGCTTCTTCTGCTCCTCGCTCGCGAATTGCGCGAGGAGCTCCATGTTCCCTGTGTCCGGGGCCGCGCAGTTCGTCGCCATCGGCGCCAGGTGCGGGCTGCGGCCTGTGATCTCGGCGAGCGGGGCGTACTGGAGGTTGGTCAGCCCGGCGCCGTACTCGGCGTCAGTCGAGCCGTGCTGGTCCACGAAGAAGAGGTTCCACAGCCCCTGGCGGCGCGCCTCGGCCTTCAGTTCACCGAAGACGGCCGGGGTGTCCCAGGGCGAGGCCAGCCGTGCGCGCTGCTCGGCGGCGACGGGCTCCGCCGGGTAGACGTACTCCTCCATGAACGCGAGGAGCCGTTCGCGGAGTTCCTCGGTCCGGGCGTCGAATGCGAAGTCCATGGGTGGGTGCCTCAGCCTTCCTGAAGGGTGGTCAGACCGTGCTCGATGAAGACCGGGACCAGCTCGCCGATCCGGTCGAAGCCCGCGCCGACGGTCTGCCCGAGCGTGAAGCGGTAGTGGATGCCTTCGAGGATCACCGCGAGCTTGAACCAGGCGAAAGCCGTGTACCAGGCGATCGCCCCGGTGTCCCGGCCCGACCGGGCGGCGTACCGCTCGATCAGCTCGGCCGGCTTCGGATGACCGGGCGCGCCGCTCGTCGTACTGACCGGAGAATCAGTCAGGCCCAGGTCCGAGCTGTACATCACCAGCAGCCCGAGGTCCGTCAGCGGATCGCCGAGCGTGGACATCTCCCAGTCCAGCACCGCCCGGATGGTGTCGTCCGGCCCGCCGATCAGCACGTTGTCGAGCCGGAAGTCCCCGTGCACCACGGTGGGGGCGGGGGAGTCGGGCAGCGCCCGCCCCAGCGCGCCGTGCAGCTCGTCGATGCCCGCGAGTTCCCGGCCCCGCGAGGCCGCCAGCTGCTTGCCCCAGCGGCGCAGCTGCCGGTCGAGGAAGCCCTCGGGCCGGCCGAAGTCGCCCAGACCCACCGCCTCCGGATCCACCGCGTGCAGCTCGACCAGCGTGTCCACCAGGCCCAGCACCGCCCGCCGGGTGCGCTCGGGGCCGAGCGCGGCGAGCTGGCCGGCCGTCCGGTACGGCACCCCGTCCACGTACTCCATGACGTAGAACGGCGCGCCCAGCACCGACTCGTCCTCGCACAGCAGCACCGGCTCGGGCACCGGCACGGCGGTGCCGTGCAGCGCCGCGATGACCCGGTGCTCGCGCCGCATGTCGTGAGCGGTGGCCAGGACGTGGCCGAGCGGCGGGCGGCGCACCACCCAGCGGGCGTTCCCGTCGGTGATCTTGTACGTGAGATTCGACCGGCCTCCCTCGATCAGCCGGCCGCTCAGTGCCCCGGCGACGAGCCCCGGCCGCGCGGCGTCGAGATGGCCACGCAGCCGCTCCAGATCAAGGCCCCGCGGGTCGGCTGAGGCTGAGGTCATGGTGCGCACCTCCGTACGGATTGACGATGACGAAACGAACGAGAGCCATCATGCCGACCAGTCGGTATGTCGTCCAGGGGGCGGGCCGAAAGAAAGAACACCTCCGGCCCGGTGGAGCCCGTCATGCGTGGCAGAGGATCGGCGTTCCGCCGTTCATCACCGTCATGTCCCGCAGCACCGTCATGATGTCCAGTGGCGCGCCTTCCGGCTCGCCGGCGAGCTCCGCGTAGGCCCGGTGCAGGTTCGCCACCAGCCGCTCGCTCTCCCGCCAGGCCGCGAACTCCCCCAGGTCGGCCTGGCGGGCCGCCTCCAGCGGGGTCAGCCTCTTCGCCCTGCCCTCCCGGGCCAGCTCGGCCACGAACCGCAGGTAGCGCTCGGTGGATTCGTACGCCGACGAATCGGTCAGCGGCCCGTGCCCCGGTACGACGGTCTCCGCGCCCAGCGAGCGCAGCAGCGCCAGCGCCCGCAAGGAGCCGGACAGCGAGCCCATCGCCAGGAACGGCGTCCCCTGGGCGAAGACCAGGTCCCCGGTGAACACGACCCGCTGCCGGGGCAGCCACACGATCGAGTCGCCGGTGGTGTGCGCGACGCCCGGGTGAATGACCTGGACCTCGGTGTCGCCTATGTGCAGCGTCATCCGGTCGCTGTACGTGAGACCGGGCGCGGTGATCTCTATGGTGCCGAAGTCGGTGGCGGGCCAGATCAGCTCCAGCTGGTGCCCGGCCGCAAGCTGTTCGGCCCGGGCGTTGTCGTGCCCGAGGATCAGCGCCTCCGGGGCGAACACGCCGTTGCCGTAGGTGTGGTCGCCGTGGTGGTGGGTGTTCACCACCGTCCGCGGCAGCGCCACCCCCGCCGCCGCCACCACCGCCTCGCGCAGCGCCAGTGCCCGCCGCTCGGTGGCCGCGGTGTCGACGAGCAGCGTCTGACCGCCGTCGCTCACGAATCCGGCGTTGTTGAGGCACCAGCCCCCGTCCGGCTGGACGTAGGCGTACACCCCAGCGGCCGGCTGGACGAGATAGGGCTCTTCGACGGTCATCTGCGTTCTCCCCGGGTCGCTTTGACGGGCGGTGGGCATCCTGCCAGGCGCCGTGGCTGCGGGGGAGAGCGGGGGTTTGATCCTGACCGGCTGGTCAGCCGGGAGGCCGCCTGCTGAAAATTCAGTCAGTGATCGTCGTAGTGGCCGTCGTGCTCGGCGTGCCGGTGGCCGTCGTGCGCGTAGTCGAGGTGGTCCCCGTGCCGGATCGCGTCGTGCCCGCAGCCGGGGCCGTGCGCGTGCTCGTGGCCGTCGTGCGCGGTGTGCCCCTCGGTCTCGCACTCGTCCCAGTGTCCGGAGTGCTCCCGGTGCAGATGGCCGTCGTGCGCGTAGTCGACGTGGTCGCCGTGCTCGACCTCCGTGTGCCCGCAGCCGGGGCCGTGCGCGTGTTTGTGCGTGGGGTGCTCGTGGTGCAGGGTCGTCATGGCGCCGAGGCTAGTGCGGATCGCCCCGAATCGCCCGGCATCTCCCGTTGTGTCCGAGTGGCGCGGACAAGTGGGATCATCCCAACAACGGTTCAGATGATCACCGTCATCGCGAACACCGCCAGCGCGACCGTGCAGGCCACCGCCGCCAGGGCCACCCGCGGCGCGAGTGCGGCCGGCCGGCCCGCCGCCAGCGCCCGCACCCGCCGGTGCGCCACCCACAGGAACGCCAGCCAGATCAGCGCGATCACCGCGGTCCCGATCACCTCCACCGGCGTGCCGGACCCGCGCAGCGCCTGCCGCACCGCGAGCACCGCCGTGACCGAGCAGGCCAGCGTCGTACGCCGCCACGCGAGCCGGGTCCGTTCCGGCTGGAGCCCGGCATCGCGCCCGTCACCGGCGGACCCGCTCACCGCCCGCTCACCGCCCGGTCGTCCAGCCCAGCAGCACGACCACCACCATCGCCACCGCCACCAGCCCCACCCCCAGGCTCAGCACCACCGGGAACCGGGACAGCGGCAGATCCTCGCCCCGCCGCATCGCCCGCTCGCACCGCACCCAGTGGTTCGCCGCCCGCAACGCACAGGCGGCGCCCACCGCGAGCAGCGCGAACGACATCCCGACCCGCACCCCCCACCGCAGGTCCGGCAGGAACTGGTCCACGGCGAAACCGCCGCCCACCAGCGCCAGCGCGGTCCGGATCCAGGCCAGGAAGGTCCGCTCGTTGGCGAGCGAGAACCGGTAGTCGGGGGTCTCACCCTCGTCCCTCAGCCGCTGCGGCGCGAACCAGAGGCGCACGTCCTTGACAAAGTCGATCACCCGGTCAATCTACTGGCGGGACTCCCGGTGCGCGCGCAGCCGCCGGTACGCCTCCAGCCGCCGGTACGCCTCCAGCCCGTCCGGCACCCACGCCCACTCCCCGTCCGCGACCCGGCCCGCCAGCTCCTCCTCGGAGAGCCACGCGTGCCAGGCCACCTCCGACACCTGCGGCGACACCGGCAGCTCGCACCGCACCTCGTGCACGTACGACCACCAGCCCCCGCCCGGCCCCTCGTACAGGAACTTGAACAGCGGCTCGGGCTGCCCCAGCCCCGTCACCCCGAGCTCCTCCTCGGCCTCCCGCAGTGCGGCCCGCGCGTAATCCTCACCGGCGCCCAGCACCCCGCCCACGAACATGTCGTAGCCCGAGGGGAACACCAGCTTCGAGGCGGTCCGCCGGTGTACGAAGACCCGCCCCTCGGCGTCCCTGACCTGCACGAACACGCACCGGTGGAGCAGCCCGCGGGAGTACACCTCCCCGCGCGGGGCCTGCCCCGTCACCCGGTCGTCCCGGTCCACCACGTCCAGTACTTCATCAGCGGCACTCACACCGTCATCCAACCACCGCTGTTGACTGGTTACCGCTCCGTAGCCAAGGATCTGCCCCACCACCGACGGAGGACGGGCAGGGCATGACGTACGACGCAGACGTGATCGTGATCGGGGCCGGACTGGCGGGCCTCGTGGCCACCGCCGAGCTCGTCGACGCGGGCCGCAAGGTCATCCTGCTCGACCAGGAGCCCGAGCAGTCCATCGGCGGCCAGGCGCACTGGTCCTTCGGTGGGCTGTTCTTCGTGGACTCGCCCGAACAGCGCCGCATGCGGATCAAGGACAGCCGCGACCTGGCCCTCCAGGACTGGCGGGGCACGGCCGGGTTCGACCGTGACGAGGACGCCTGGCCGCGCCGCTGGGCCGAGGCCTACGTCGACTTCGCGGCCGGCGAGAAGCGGTCCTGGCTGCACGCCCGGGGCGTCCGCTTCTTCCCCGTCGTCGGCTGGGCGGAGCGCGGCGGCTACGACGCCAACGGCCACGGGAACTCCGTCCCCCGCTTCCACATCACCTGGGGGACCGGCCCCGGCCTCGTCGAGCCCTTCGAGCGCCGCGTCCGGGCCGGCGTGGCCCGCGGCCTGGTCCAGCTGAGGTTCCGCCACCGCGTCACCGGCCTCTCCCGTACGGCCGGGGCGCTGGACACGGTGACGGGCGAGATCCTGGAGCCGTCCGACGCCGTACGGGGAAGCGCGAGCAGCCGCGAGAACACCGGGGAGTTCTCCCTCCGGGCCCAGGCGGTGATCGTCACCAGCGGCGGCATCGGCGGCAACCACGACCTCGTGCGCGAGCAGTGGCCGGCCCGGCTCGGCACCCCGCCGCAGCGCATGCTCTCCGGGGTCCCGGCGCACGTCGACGGCCTGATGCTGGGCATCGCCGAGGAGGCCGGCGCCAGCCACATCAACAAGGACCGGATGTGGCACTACACCGAGGGCATCGAGAACTGGAACCCGATCTGGGCCAGGCACGGCATCCGCATCCTGCCCGGTCCGTCCTCGCTCTGGCTGGACGCCACCGGCAAGCGGCTGCCCGTACCGCTGTTCCCCGGCTTCGACACCCTCGGCACGCTCGACCACATCATGAAGACCGGCCACGACCACACGTGGTTCGTCCTCAACGAGCGGATCATCGGCAAGGAGTTCGCCCTCTCCGGCTCCGAGCAGAACCCCGACCTCACCGGCCGGTCGGTCCGCGAGGTCATCAGCCGCGCCCGGCTGGCGGTACCCGGCCCGGTCAGGGCCTTCATGGACAACGGCGCGGACTTCGTGGTCGAGCGCGACCTCGCCTCCCTGGTGCGCGGCATGAACGCCGTCACAAAGGAGGACCTCCTGGACGAGGAGACCGTCCGCCGGGAGATCGTGGCCCGTGACCGGGAGATCGCCAACCCCTTCACGAAGGACCTCCAGGTGACGGCCATCCACGGGGCGCGCAAGTACCTGGGCGACAAGCTGATCCGCACGGCCGCCCCGCACCGGATCCTGGACCCCAAGGCGGGCCCGCTGATCGCGGTCAGGCTCTCCATCCTGACCCGCAAGTCCCTGGGCGGGCTGGAGACCGACCTCTCCTCCCGCGTCCTGACCGGATCCGGTGACCCGCTGCCGGGCCTCTACGCGGCGGGCGAGGCGGCCGGCTTCGGCGGTGGCGGCGTCCACGGCTACCGCGCCCTGGAGGGCACCTTCCTCGGGGGCTGCATCTTCTCGGGCCGCGCGGCCGGCCGTGCGGCGGCCAAGGCCGTCGGCTGACGGGCGCCGGGCGCCGGGCGGCGGATGGTCGGGCGCCGCCCGCCGGTACCCGTCAGCCCAGCCTCTCGACGATCCGGAACCGCTCCGTGACGACCAGCGTGTCGTCGTCCACCTTGAACTCCGGATCGCCAAGGGCCTCCCGCAGCGGTGCGCTGTGCCAGAACCGCTCGTGGGAGGAACGCCATTCGGCCACTGACGCGTATCCCTCGCCCTCGTCCAGCGCGTGCCGCAGGTCCACCTCGGCGAGCCGAACCACCCGTACCTCCGTCACCTCCAGCACCGCCACGGGCCGGTCCGCCGAGTCCAGCAGGGCGCTGCGCCGCCCCTGCGAGGGCAACGGCTCGCCCTCGGCCTCGTACGCGGGCAACAGGCCCGTCGTCGCGGTCTTCGCCCCACTCAACACCGCCGCCACCAGCCTGTCGCGCAGCGGTCCCGGGAAGCCCAGCAGGTACGGGGGAAGGTCTCCATACGTCGTCATACGCTCACTCTACGATCAGGCCCGGGCCCCGCGAACCGGAACAACCGCCCCAACTCACCTCCTCGTCAAACCAGTTGAAACCCGCCACGCAGTGGACTGGACCTTGACTCGGAGCTGTGCGTACCGCTTTGCTGTGCGTGATCATCCGGATCGCTCGCCGGTGTGATCCCCAGTCGTCCACCCGCGCCCGCGTCCTGGAGGGAGCCCGCGGATGTCCCCGCCTCCGCCGCCCCTCGGCCGCGCCCGCAAGCGGGACGCCCAGCTCTTCGACCCGGCCCTCTGCGACGCCGAACTGGTCGACGTGCGAACCCAGTTCACCCAGGGCCGATGGTCCAAGGCCCGCGCCCTCCTCGTCGACACCGGCGACGACTGGGACCGCCGCGGCCATCGCGTCGTCGTCCTCGCCGAGACCCCGGCGGCCACCGCCTGGGCCCGCGAATGGCTGCTCGCCGAACCCGAGAGCGTCGACGCCGCCACCCTGCTCGCGTGCGCCGCCGTCTTCACCGCTCTGCGCCGCAAGGGCACCCCGGAGGCCGCCGAGGAAGCCTGCCGCCGGGCCGCCGCCCTGCTCCCCGCCGACCCCACCCCGTGGCTCGGCCTGCTCATGCTCTCCCGGGCCTTCGGCAGCGAGGAGGAGTTCAGCCGCCACTTCGACCAGGTCCGGGCCCGCCACCAGGAGCACCACCACGCCCACCACCTGATGGTCGCCAAGCTGGCCGAGCGGGCCCCGGGCTCCGGCCACGACCCGCTCCACGAGGTCTACGACTTCGCCGCCTGGGCCGCCGAGGAGGCCCCGGCCGACTCCCCGCTCGCCGTCCTGCCCGTCATCGCCCACGCCGAGCGGTACCGGGTGCTCGCCGCCAGCCACGGCCACACGTTCGAGAGCGCCACCCAGCACTGGTCCGGCCGCCGCGCCCGCCAGGTCCTGCGCGCCGCCTTCGACTGGTGGCTGGAGTGGGAGCGCGAGGACCACCCCCGCAACCGGGTCGACCTCAACTTCCTCGCCCACGCCAAGCTCTGCGAGGGCCGCCCCGCCGAGGCCGCCGCCCTCTTCCACCGCATCGGGCGCCACGCCACCCGCGCCCCCTGGTCCTATCCGGACCTCGACCCGCACAAGGCGTTCCTCGCCGCGCGCAACTCCGCGCTCGGCACCGCTTAGCACCGCTCTGCCCCCGCCCAGCTCCGCTCCGCCCAGCCCCGCACCCTCCAGAAGCCTCCTGAAAGGACCCCGCCATGCCGACGGGCAGATCCACCACGCTCCAGGACGCGGCCGAGATCCGTACGTACAAGGGCCAGGACCGGGCCCTGCGCGCCGACCGCCTCGGCACCTCGGGCCTGCTGCTCTCCGTACTCGCCGCCAGCGCGCCCCTCATGGTGGTCGCGGGCGTCATGCCCACCACCTTCGGGATCATGGGCATCGTCGGCCAGCCGCTGCTGTTCGTCGTCCTCGGCGTCGTCCTCGCGCTCTTCAGCATCGGCTACGCCGAGATGAGCCGGCACGTCCACAACGCCGGCGCCTTCTACGCGTACATCGCGCGCGGACTCGGGCCCACCGCCGGCGCCGGCGCATCGTTCGTCGCCCTCGTCGCGTACAGCGCCATGCAGGTAGGCGTCTACGGCATCCTCGGCTTCGAGATCTCCGGCCTCTTCGCCACCTACCTGGAGATCGAACTCGCCTGGTGGATACCCGCCCTGGTCGCGGTCGCCGCCACCGGCGCCCTCGGCTGGCTGAAGATCGACCTCAACGCCAAGGTGCTCGGCGTCCTCCTCCTCATCGAGTGCGCCCTCGTCGTCGCCTTCGACCTCGCCGCCCTCGGCAAGCCCGGCGCCGAAGGCCTCTCGCTGCACGCCTTCAACCCCGAGACCCTCAGTGGCCCCGGCCTCGGCACGGCCCTCTGCTTCTGCATCGCCGCCTTCGTCGGCTTCGAGCAGTCCCCGGTCTACGCCGAGGAGACCAGCAAGCCGCACATCGTCGTCTCCCGGGTGATGTTCCTCGCCGTCGGCTTCGTCGCCCTGTTCTTCGCGCTCAGCGCCTGGGCCCTCACCGTCGCCACCGGCCCCTCCGAAGTGGTCAAGGCCTCCGCCGACGCCGGTCCCGGCCTGCTGTTCGTGCTCACCGAGAACCGCCTCGGCGCCACCTTCACCGACGTCCTGCACGTCCTCTTCGTCACCGGCATGTTCGCGGCCATGCTCAGCTTCCACAACGTCGTCGCCCGCTACGCCTTCGCGATGGGCCGCGAGGGCCTGCTCCCGGCCGCCTTCGGCCGGACCAACGCCGGCACCGGCGCCCCCGGCACCGGCTCGCTCCTCCAGACCGGCGTCGCCACCGTCGTCGTCATCGCCTTCGCGCTCACCGACGACATGCCGGCCGGCGACCCCACAGCCCCCGTCCTGCACCTGTTCACCTGGATGGGCAGCGTCGGCGCCCTCGGCGTGACCCTTCTCATGGCCGCCGCCTCCTTCGCCGTCATCGCCTTCTTCGTCCGCCGCGGCACCGCCGGCGCCCAGGTCTGGCGGCTCGTCGCGGCCGGCGTTTCCGGCCTGGCCCTGGTCGGCATCGCCGTCTACACGGTCAAGGACTTCGCCGTCCTCGTCGGCGCCGAGAAGGGCTCCGCGCTCAGCTGGGCGCTCCCCGGCATCATCGCCACCGCGGCGCTCATCGGCCTCGTGTACGGCCTCCTGCTGCGCGGCCGGGACCCGGAGGCGCACGCCCGGATCGGCCTCGGCAACGAGGCCTTCCGCCTCGACCAGGCGGCCGGGTCCGCGGCCGGATCCACGGCCGGATCCACGGCCGGATCCACGGCCGGATCCACCCGGCGCGACTGACCCCCGCGACCACGCTTTCAAGCCTCTACGAAGCCCCCGGCGCCCGTTTCCATGGTCGCCGGGGGCTTCCGCATGCACTGTCGGGTTTTGGCGGGTAGCGGAGCCTCATGGTCTCCTGGGGCGACCTAACCACCGGACCGCAGCTCAGGTGACACCACCCAGCTCCCCTGCGCGGCGGTCCGGCCCTGCCTGTCCCACCCACGAAGGCGAAGTCATTACATGAGTGACCGCACCTTGGCCGAGGCCCCCGCACCGGCGTCTTCCCCGCATGTCGACGCCGGCGACGAGGGCTACAGCAAGGACCTCAAGTCCCGCCACATCAACATGATCGCGATCGGCGGGGCGATAGGCACCGGCCTGTTCCTCGGCGCCGGAGGCCGCCTCGCCGGCGCCGGCCCCTCCCTCGCGATCGCCTACGCGGTGTGCGGAGTCTTCGCCTTCTTCGTGGTCCGGGCCCTCGGCGAGCTCGTCCTGTACCGCCCCTCCTCCGGCGCCTTCGTCAGTTACGCGCGCGAGTTCATGGGGGAGAAGGGCGCCTACACGGCCGGCTGGCTCTACTTCCTCAACTGGTCCACGACCACCGTCGCCGACATCACCGCCGCCGCGACCTACGCGCACTTCTGGTCGATGTTCACGGACGTCCCCCAGTGGGTCCTCGCCTCCATCGCCCTCGCCGTCGTCCTCACCGCGAACCTGATCTCGGTGAAGTACTTCGGCGAGATGGAGTTCTGGTTCTCGCTGGTCAAGGTCGCCGCCCTGGCGATCTTCCTGGTCGTCGGCATCTACCTGGTCGCGACCAGCCACCCGATCGACGGCCACACCCCGGGCCTGTCCTCCATCACCGACAACGGCGGCATCTTCCCGTCCGGCATGCTCCCGATGCTCCTGGTGATCCAGGGCGTGGTCTTCGCGTACGCCTCCGTCGAGCTCTGCGGAGTCGCCGCGGGCGAGACCGAGAACCCCGAGAAGATCATGCCGAAGGCGATCAACTCGATCATGTGGCGCGTGGGCCTCTTCTACGTCGGCTCGGTCATCCTGCTCGCGCTGCTGCTCCCGTACACCGAGTACTCGGCCGACCAGAGCCCCTTCGTCACGGTCTTCGACAAGCTCGGCATCCCGGGCGCCGCCGGCGTCATGAACCTGGTCGTCCTGACCGCCGCCCTCTCCAGCCTGAATTCCGGCCTCTACTCCACCGGCCGGATCCTGCGCTCGATGGCCATGTCCGGCTCCGCGCCGAAGTTCACGGGCCTCATGAACAAGGGCAAGGTCCCCTACGGCGGCGTGCTCTTCACCGCCGCATTCGGTATCGCGGGCGTCGCCCTGAACGCCGCCATGCCGAAGGACGCCTTCGAGATCGTCCTGAACTTCGCCTCGCTGGGCATCCTCGGCACCTGGGCGATGGTCATGATCTGCTCGCTCCACTTCTGGCGCCGCGCCGGACAGGGCCGCGTCGAGCGTCCGTCCTACCGGCTGCCCTGGGCCCCGTACACCCAGATCATCACGCTGGTCTTCCTCCTCACCGTCCTGATCCTGATGTGGTGCGACGGCGGCGTCGGCCGCACCACGGTCATGTTCGTCCCGGCCATCGGCGCCGCCCTGGTCGGCGGCTGGTTCCTGGTCCGCCGCCGCGTCGCGGAACTCGCGGCCTCCCGCGGCTGACGAGACGACCGGCGCAGCCGCGCAACGAAAGAAGGACCCCGCCGAAGCGGGGTCCTTCTTGTCGTTACGAGGCCGAGGCCGTGGGAATCAGGCCTTCTTGACCACGCTGGACTTTGGTACCGGCCTTGATCCCGGAGGGGCTTCCGTTGGCCACGAGGAGTGGTCCGTGTGTAGCCGACTATGTTCCCGCCAAGGACGCCCATGGAGAGGAACGGGCCGGCCAGGTCCCGGTAGGTGCGGCCCGCGTAGGAGTAGTCGACCTACAGGCTCCACTCGTAATTTCCACTGCAGGCCGTCACATCGATGCGGATGACGGTCGCGGGCCGCCGCGGCCCGCGACACCGCATGGCGGGCCGCGGCGGCCCGTTCCCCGCGCCCGAGCCGCGTCGCCCGGCTTGCCGCGTCCGTCACCCCATCGCGACAGGGACGCACACCAGCGAGCCGTACTCGGTCCAGGAGCCGTCGTAGTTCTTCACGTCCGGGTAGCCGAGTAGTTCGTGGAGCGCGAACCAGGTGTGCGAGGAGCGCTCGCCGATGCGGCAGTATGCAATGACCTCGCGGTCGGGCGTGATGCCCTTCCCCAGGTAGAGCTCCTTGAGTTCAGCAGCCGACTTGAAGGTCCCGTCGTCGTTGGCCGCCTGCGCCCAGGGGACATTGGCCGCGCCGGGGATGTGGCCCGGCACCTGAGCCTGCTCCTGCGGCAGGTGAGGAGGTGCCAGCTTCTCTCCCCGGAACTCCTCCGGGGACCGGACGTCGACCATGTGGACGCCGGAGCCCATACTGTCCAGCACCTCGCCGCGCAACGCGCGGAACTGCGGGTTCTCCTGGCCGGTCACGGTGAAGCCGGTGTGCTTGTACTCCGTGACCTCCTTCGTCATCTCGCGACTCTCCAGCTCCCACTTCTTGCGGCCACCGTCGAGCAGCTTCACCTTGTTGAAGCCGCGCAGCCGCAGGATCCAGTAGGCGTACGCGGCGAACCAGTTGTTGTTGCCTCCGTAGAGGACCACGGTGGTGTCGTACGCGACGCCGGCCTTGTCCAGCAGCTGTCCCAGCGCGTCCCGGTCCAGGTAGTCCCGCCCGACTGCGGCGTGCAGGTCCGTGGTCCAGTTCCAGCCCACTGAGCCCGGGATGTGGCCCTGCTCGTAGGCGGTGGTGTCCTCGTCCACGTCGATGACGCGCACCGTACCGTCGTCGAGGTGGGCTGCCAGCCATGCAGAGTCGACGAGTGTCTCCGGATGTGCGTAGCCGTTGGTTCCCATGGTCTCCTCCTCTCTGTCCTTCTCCGTCCCTCTCCCTTTCTTCCTCTCCCTTTCTTCCTCTCCTGTTCGGTTCCCAGGTCATGCGGCCGGCATCAGGTCCCGTACACCGCCCCTGACCACGGCCGTCACGGGGATGCCCGCCAGGTCGAGCAGACTCGCCGCGATGGTCGCC
The DNA here is from genome assembly GCF_018614095.1 of Streptomyces sp. ISL-87. Classification (GTDB taxonomy): domain Bacteria; phylum Actinomycetota; class Actinomycetes; order Streptomycetales; family Streptomycetaceae; genus Streptomyces. The sequence continues at coordinate 37,359 of NZ_JAGGOY010000063.1, forward strand.
CGGCGGCCGCTGCCGCAGACCGTCCAGATCTCACGGTCTCGGGGCAGCTCGCCCAGCCGCCGCGGCAGCTCGGCGAGGGGCACGGCGAACGTGCCCGGTATTCCGCCCTCGGGGCGCTCGGGGCGCACGTCGAGCACCCGCCTTTCGGCGGTGCGGCCGGCCAGCTCGGCCGCGTTCGCGGTCCGGAAGCTGCGCAGCGGCCGGCCGGCGGCGGCCCAGGCACCGATGCCATCGGCCAGATATCCCGCGACGTTCTCGTATCCGATCCGCAGCAGCTGAAGCATCGCCTCATGTGCCGCGTCCTCGGCCGGCTCCGGCAGCACCAGAACCAGGCGGGTGCCGAACGGCACGACCTCACCGACCAGGCTCGCGAAGCGGTCGTCCAGCTCGTCGCAGAGCGAGCCGGGCAGATGGGCCGCGGCGAACGTCCTGCGGTCGCGCCCGTCGATGATCTGCGCGCCGCCACCCGCCAGCCCTTCCACCATGGACGGTGTGAGCGGTCGGAGGATGGGCGGGCCACCGAGCACATCCGGCCCGGACCGGTTGATCGGCGCCATGTGGTGGAAGTACGCGGGGTACGGCGCCAAGCCCGACAGTCGCCGGCTGACGAATTCCTCCTCGTCCTGCAGGGTCAGGGCTGGGTTGGTACGCCGCTCCGCGCCCACTGTCGTGGTCCGCTCCCCCGACACCGGGCCGGCCGAACAGGAGCTGCCCGCGCCGTGCGTCGGCAGCACCCGGGTAGCGTCGGGCAGCAGGGCCAGCCTCCGCAGCGTTCGGAACTGTGCCCGGGCGAGCTCCTCGGTGTGGTCGTCACCGGCCAGGTCGGTGCGGCCGACGTTGCCGACGAGGAGGCTGCCTCCGGTGAACACGGCCGTCGGCGCCTGCCGGGTGTGGTCGAGAGCGTTGTCGTACACGAGGTAGGAGGTGTGCTCGGCGGTGTGCCCAGGTGTCTCCATCGCCCGTACGGTCGCGTCCCCGACGACGATCTCGTCGTCCTCCGCCAGCCCCAGATGGCCGAAGGCGTACGGCGCGCGGGCCGGGCCGGCCACCGTGGCCCCGGTCGCCGCGCGGACTTCCAGCGCGCCGGAGACGTAGTCGTTGTGCACATGCGTCTCCAGGACGTACCGCATCCGCACCCCCCTGGAGGTACAGGACTCCACCAGATCCCAGCTGTCCCGCTGTGGATCGACCAGCGCGGCCTCGTCACCACTGACGAGGAGATAACTGGTGTCACCGAGCGATGCGGTGGTCATGATCTCGATCCGGTTCATCCCGTCACGCTCCTGAGCCGCTCATACGATCACCACCTCGACGGCTGCCACAGGGTTGCAGCCGTAGCCGTGGGCGTTCCACGGCGCCCGCGACGGCTGGGTGTCACCGTGCGCGTCGGTCGCGCGGGCCAGCAGCCGGTACCGGCCAGGCCGCTGAGGGGTCCAGGCGTACGACCAGCCGGTCCAGGCGTACGGCCCGCTCGGCGACTCGAGCACGGCGTCGTGCCAGGCCGCGTCGCCCTCACCGGTAAGGTGCTCACCTTGCTGGCTGTCGTCGCATTGGTCTTCGGCCCGCACCTCGACGCGCCGGATCGGCACACCGCCACCGGACCAGGCCCGTCCGCGCACCGCGGTCTCGTCACTGCGGCGCAGTGCCGAGCCCGGCTCGGGTGCGGTGATGAGCGACTTGATCCTCACCGTGGTCACGGGTCCGTCGGGGGTGCCGCGCGAGGCGACGTAGACGTACTCCTCGGCCTGGAAGACGCCGGCGAAGGGCTCCGTGACGGCCCGCACCTCGACCAGCCACTTCACGTCGGCGACCGCGTACCGGCCGGGGACCACGAGGCGGACCGGGGCCCCGTGCTCCGGCGCGAGCGGCTCGCCGTTCATGTGGGTGACGAGGAGGGTGTCCGGGTGCAGAGCCACGGCGAGCGGGAGGCTGCGTTCGAAGGCCGCCCGGCGGCCGTGGACCGTACCGGAGTCGGCTCCGGCGAAGACGATCTCCACGGCGGCCGGCTCGATCCGGGCCTGGGTGGCGAGGGAGCGGAACGGCACGCCTGCGAAATGTGCGCACCCGACCGCACTCTCGCCCCATGGCAGACCCTCCGGACGGGGTCTCATCAGGCTGCGGCCGTTGCCCGCGCATTCCAGTACGACGTCGAGCTCCCGGCCCGGCATCGCGCACAGCTCGACATAGCTGATGTCGAACGGCGCGGCGACGGCGCCGCCGAGCCGCAGCCGCCAACGTCGGGGACTCGTCCGCGGTATGCCGAAGTGATCGCGTACGAAGAATGCACCGACAGGTGTTACCGGCTCGGCCAGTGCGGCCGAGGGTGTCTGAGCGTTGTACGGGTCGGCCGTGACTGTCTCAGGTGCCCAAGCCGTGGCACCGGACCCGCGTGCTATCGGCGATGCCGTCATGCCAACACCTTCCGTCGGGCTCTCTGGCGAGCACGACGCGGAGTGCTTTCAGTTTACGTCCCGGGTCCGAGCCGGGACGGCCGGATCTCCCCCTGCACAAACAGATCAGGACAAACAGATCGGGCCCCCTGCGAAGCGCAGGGGGCCCGATCGTTGAACTTTGCGTCCGAGCGGGGACTTGAACTCTCCACTCGGGCACCAGCTTCTTACTTCGCTGACCTGCGTGAACGCCCCTCTGGGGCTACTTGGAGCGCGTCACGGTTGGCCACGCTCACCTGCTGTTTCTCCCTGCTTCGGGCCGCTGTTGGTCCTGCGTTGGTCACATGGCCAAACGTCTGATCCTGGCGACTTGGACCGCGCTGACCCCAGGCCGACAAGATCGTCTATTCCGGAACGGGAATAGTCCGGAGTCGGTATAGACGTGGGGTGATGGGGCTCCGTAGCGTCGTCTCAGGCGGTCCCAAGCAGGGGCCGGACGCGAGGGGGCACCATGGCGCGAGACGGACTGACCCGACTCACCGGCAAGGTCAACGGGCCCAACTGTGACGACGATGATTGCCCGAACGTCTACAGGCACGAGGGACGCGGTTCCATCGTCGTGCAGGGTGACGTCTTCAACGGCTTCACCGTGCCGGAGGGGGAAGGGCTAGTGGAGATCCCGGAACACATCCTGAGGGAGGCTGTCCGTGCACTTGGACGGTGACGAGTGGCGGGAGGCTTTCGACTCCTTCACGCACGACGCGTGGCGGTTCGAGGCCCAGCCCACCTACACCATGCCTCAGGAAACGGAGAACGTTGCCCGATTCCTCAGAGGTGAAGGTAAGCCGGTGGACCACAACGCGCGCTGGCATGGGCGGGTGCGCAACTACCTGTCGTCTGGTCGACGGATAGGACGAGTGCGCATCGTCCGGCAACCGCTCACCGACTATCAGCGCTATCAGTTCGCGTGGGGAATTCCCGGCAACATCGAGGCTGGGGAAGATATTCGCATTCTCGACGTCACCAGCCACGACTACGGATTTCCGCTGGGTCAGACTGATTGGTGGATGTTCGATGATGCGCGCATTGTTCATCTGAACTTTCGCCCTGACGGGACTCAGCTCGGCCGCGAAACGTTCGACGGTGACATCGCGCCGTATCGAGAGTGGAAGCGTGTTGCGGTTGCCGCGTCCGTGTCGTTCGCGGAGTACGTGAAAGAACATAGGTGACGTTCGAGCCTGAGCAGCTAGGTCAGTCCAAGACTGATCTAGCCGAGAAGCTGAGAGAGCTACGCAAGGCAGCCGGTCTCACGGGAGACCGGCTGGCCAAGCGTTGCAACATGTCTCAGTCGCAGATCAGCAAGTTTGAGACGGGGAAGAAGACCCCCAAGCTTGTCGACGTGGAGCGCATCCTTCGGGCGCTCGACGCCCCACCGGAGTTGATTACGGAAGTAGCAGCACTCGCGAGGATCGCCAACACTGAGTGGCAGGACAAGCGTTCCTCATGGCGTAGAGGCTTGGAGAAGCGGCAGGCAGAGCTGGCCGCGCTAGAGACCGAGGCGACTGCTCTCCGATACTTCCTGCCCGCCATGGTCACCGGTTTGCTGGCAACTCCGGAGTATGTGCGAGCAAGCTTGAGCAATGCTCCCGGTGACAAATCCAAAACGGTGGCGCGCAAGTTGGAGAGGCAAGCGGTTCTCTACGACACTTCAAAGTCCTTCACTTTCCTGCTCACCGAGCAGGCAGTGAGATGGGCGATTGTTCCCCCGCCGGTCATGGCCGTGCAGATTGACCGGCTCGCCTCACTTTCTCACTTGCCAAACGTGCGCGTGGGTGTGATTCCATTCGGCGTTCAAATACCCCGTGGCCCGATGAACACGTTTACGGTCTATGACGATCGGCTGGCTACCGTGGAGAACTTCACCGGTCGCATGGTGTTTCAGGACTCTCGCGACGTCGCCGAGCATCTAGCCGTGTTCGCAACCTTTGAACGCCACGCCCTGTTCGGGCCGATGGCGCGGCAACGGCTATCCGAATGGGCTGAGACCTACAGAGCTTGATCTTTATGCCGCAACGGGAATGCGGCTAGCGGTATCGCCAACGCGCCGGAATTATCTACCCATGCCGACACCGTCGAGGGAGGGAATTCCAGTGAGCAGCCCCACGACAACCATGGACCCGCCTGTTCATCTGACCATGCCCCGCAAGCCCCCCACGCCCGTCTCCGGATGTGGTGTCTGCGCTGCCCTGGCGAAGCAGCGGACGGCGGCCTACGCGGATGGCGACATGTCCGCTGTCTCTGACTGCAACGTCGAGTTGGCCGCGCACCCCCAGCACGAGGAAGTGCGGTAGTGGACATGCAGACCTGGAGAGACGCCTGGGACCGGGCCACAGATGCCTCAGAGTCCATACGGGCAGCCTTGGCTTCTCTCGGCCTCCCCGAGTCCGTGTGGTGCAGCGTGAGGCCTTCCGTTACTCGCACCGGCCGTGCGTACGTGGACCTCGGGAAGCTTCCGGCCGATGCGATGGAGCAGGTAGCCGAGGCCCTCAGGGCCTCCGTGACTTCCGCCTGAATCAGGGCGGGGGACGGCCCTGTCCGGGGCCGTCAGCAGATCAGGAAGGACGACGATGACCGACCTGTACGGACTCAACATCGACAGCGCCGCTTTCTCGAAGGCGTGCGGCGGAAGCACCCACCCGGACGGCGAGGCAGCAAGCGGCCGACCGCTGAGCCGCTGCGCTTCACCACGGCCGAGCTGGACGCGGCGGGCATCGCCCCGGCCCGCTTCGGCCTCTCCGCGTAACACCTGCACCTCCCCCACAGACGGCCCCGCCCCCACGCCGACGGGGCGGGGCCGTCGCCCTTTCCAGGAACGGAGCAGTAGTGCACATCCACGGTTACGCCTGGCTGGGTGAGAAACAGTCCTTCGACAAGGAGAGCGTCCGGCGGCCACCACCGGGACAAGCGCCGACCGCGCACAGTCCGGTGGAAGTGATGGACCGGCACCGGCAGGCCGTTGCTGAGTTCCCCACCACCGACGTGCCCCCACTCCAGACAGCGCACTGGCTCATCAAACCGGCCTCGATGGTCCGGGGCACCTGGGTGGAGCCGAAGGAGGCCGGGGAATGGCTCGGGCTCCGACTCACCGAGTTCGCCCTACGCTTCGCCTCGGAGGAGGACCGGGAAGTAACCCGCCTGGTGCTGCTCGTTAAGTCGGCCGTTGACACCGTGGAACGGCTGGCCTGGGGAGGGGACGTGTCACTGGGGCACTACCTCCAAGGAACCGTGTTCCATTCGGTCGCGTTGGTGTCCTGCTCCCCGAACCGTTCCAGTCCCGAACTACCCTGCCCGCTCGGGTAGTCGAAGCAACAGTTAGGCCCCGGCCTGGGTGGGCCGGGGTTTTCTTGGTACGGCCGGAGAGGCCGGGGGCTGTGTGGGGGCCGGGCGGTAGGAGTCGATACGGACGACCTTCGCCTTGTTGGTTTCCATTACGGTCCGCTTCGTCGGCGCTTACTCCTCGTGGTGGGAATCGTCTCCGCGGAGTGTGAAAGCGGTGGCCGGTCGGCCCGTAAGTGGCAGAAGGCCCGGCAGGACGCCGAGCGTGCCCGCATGGGCACCGCTTGTACGGATCATGACCTTGGTTCGCCCGGGACGGCTTCAAGCTCTACCGAGGCGAGGCAGGCGGGCCCCAGGACCCTGAGAAGGTGTCGGCACGCTGGCGCACCTTCCGGACCCGGCTGCACCTGCCGGAGGACTTCCGGATTCACGACTGGCGGCACAGCAAGGTCACGAACGATCTGGAGGCCGGAGAGAACTCAGTAGAGGTCTCCGTCAACGTCCGGCACCACTCGCCGGGCTACACCATGGCCAGGTACGGGCACTCCCGTAAGGACGGAGCGCGAAAGCTCGCCGCCTCCGGTGCGGGCCGACTCGGCCTGTCATCCCTGGTCTGACCTGGGGATTCGCTGGGCTGTTGGCCACGTGGTTGGTCACGCCACCGCCCAGAAATGCAAAAACCCCAGATCAACTGGGGTCTCTGCTGGTGTCCGAGGGGGGACTTGAACCCCCACGCCCGATAAAGGGCACTAGCACCTCAAGCTAGCGCGTCTGCCATTCCGCCACCCGGACAAGGTGTCTGTCTCGCGTCCCTCGCGGGCCGTTCCGACGTGGAAAACATTACCAAACATTCCGGGGTCCTCGATCACACCGTTCCTCATCAGTGAGCAGGAGTGGGTCTTGGACCCATTCCTGCTCACTGCGGACATCCCGGACGGTCTTGGATGTCCTGGTCTCCCGCGTTCGCTCCGCGTCCGGTGACACGCATCGTGTGCGTGGTCCGGGGATGCGGGGGCGGGGTTCCTCACGCCCAAGGGTTCCCGGTCGGGCCTGGACGGTCCGATGCCCGCGACGATCGCTCTGGTCGTCGTGGGGCGGTGTCGTCCGTCGCCGGATCGGGTGCCCTTGGGCGCGCCTGCCGATCGCGATGCTCGCCGCATCGTGACGGGTGGTCTTACGGGTCTTGGTGGTGAGGTGCTTCTGCCAGTGCTGGGCGCCCCACACGCTGGTGTAGGCCGGGTCGACGGCGATGATCGTGATGCCGGTCTGGTCGGCCATGGAGGTCAGGCGGGCGCGCAGCTTCCCGGTGGGCATGCCGGAGATCAACTGCCGGAAGCGCTTCTTACGGCCGTGCTTCTCCCTCGTCTTCTCCGCGGCGAAGTCCAGGTCTTCGACTGCGATCGCGGCGACGCCGCAGGTCTTGGCCCAGTGCAGCAGCCGGGTCAGGGCGTGCCGGACCTGGGCGTCGCGGTGGCCGGCGTTGCCGGTCAGGTCGAAGTGGAAGCGGCGCGGATTGCCGGTCGGGTTGCCGTGGGTGTCGAGGCGCCAGGCGGCGAGGTGGTCGGCGTTGGTGTCCACGCCGATCACACCGTGCGCGAGGGCGGCTTCGAGCGGGATGGTGGGGGTGGGCGGGTATTGCCATGAGGCGGTCAGATACCAGCGGCCCCGGTCTGTGTCGTAATCGATGCGGTAGGCGACGGCCCGGTTCGCTTCGGTCCGGTCGGCCCACTCCGAGCCCCGGTGCGCGAACGTGACACGGGCGGCGAGGACGTACCGGCCGTGCCTGGCGTTGGCCAGTCCGGCGAGCGGGGCGGGCAGCTTGAGAGACACCTCGCCGTCCGGGGTGACGCGGATCGTCTCGTTGCCGAACCTCTTCCCCGACTCCCCGTCCGCCTGGAGAAACCAGCGAGACGCCTCCCAGCGCTCCCGCCACTCGCTCTCGGTGAGCTGGGCGGCATCGAGGTGGTGGCGGGTGCCCAGCAGGCGTTTACCGCCCCGTACGACCCGGACCCGTCCGCTGTCGCGATCCTCCAGCGTGCGAGCCAGCCGGTCTTCCAGTACGTGCAGGCGCCTGGTCTTGGCGAACCACTTCTGCTTGCTGCGGTAACTACCCGGAGCCCGTTTTGTGCCCTTCTCTCCGATCGGCAGCGACAGTCGGTGTGTGATCGTCCTGATCCCGGCTTCCAGGTTCTGGATGTGTGCGGCCTGGCCGCGCCGGGCCAGCGCCCACTGGTCATGCGACGCTTTGGTGAGTGCCCCCGCCCACCGCGACGACGAGAGTGCCGTCAGCTCACGTTTCCGCGCGGCCCACGTGTCGGTGGAGTGCTCCAGTCCGTCAGCACACCGCGTCTTGAGGTCACGCGATGCCAGGGCACCGAGATGCGCGCCCGTCACACGCAGCACCTCCTCATCCCGTGGCGTGAGGTTCTTCAGCCGGGTCCGCACCGCGACACCGGCGGGCCCGAGCGCGACGAACGGCGCCGACAACTCCCGTAGCCCGCCCACCCCTGCACCCCCTCGCGCGTCGAAGAACCCGTCCCCACACCCAACGGCCACCACAGGCAAAGGTCACCCATTCGATGCAAGAACTTCCGTTCCCACCCGCCACCGACCCGCCCACGCCGACGAGACACCCCCCGACGGCCGGGGATCGCCCTTGGGGAGAGCGGCCCGGAGCGGGAGGATGGGGGCAGTTCGGTAGCCGATCAGTGGGAGGAAGCAGCGTGAGCGAGTCGAGCGCGGGCAGGACCGTCTCCGGCGAGGACGAGGTCGTCGACCTCTGCCGGGACCTCATCCGGATCGACACCAGCAACTACGGAGACCACTCGGGGCCGGGCGAACGCAAGGCCGCCGAATGGGTCGCCGAGAAGCTCGCCGAGGTCGGGCTGGAGCCGCAGATCTTCGAGTCGCACAAGGGGCGCGCCTCGACCGTCGCCCGGATCGAGGGGGAGGACCCCTCCCGGCCCGCCCTGCTGATCCACGGGCACACCGACGTGGTTCCGGCGAACGCGGCCGACTGGACGTACGACCCCTTCGCGGGCGAGATCGCGGACGGGTGCGTGTGGGGCCGCGGCGCCGTCGACATGAAGGACATGGACGCGATGACGCTGGCCGTCGTACGCGACCGGATGCGCAGCGGCCGCAAGCCCCCGCGGGACATCGTGCTGGCCTTCCTCGCCGACGAGGAAGCGGGCGGCGTCTACGGGGCCCGGCACCTCGTCGACAAGCACCCGGGGCTCTTCGAGGGTGTCACCGAGGCGATCGGCGAGGTGGGCGGCTTCTCGTTCACCGTCAACGAGAACCTGCGGCTCTACCTGGTGGAGACCGCCCAGAAGGGCATGCACTGGATGCGGCTCACGGTGGAGGGCACCGCGGGCCACGGGTCGATGACGAACAACGACAACGCGATCACCGAACTGTGCGAGGCCGTGGGGCGGCTCGGCCGCCACCAGTGGCCGGTGCGGGTGACCAAGACCGTACGGTCCTTCCTCGACGAACTCTCGGACGCGCTCGGAACCCCGCTCGACCCCGACAACATGGACGCCACACTCGCCAAGCTCGGCGGCATCGCCAAGATGGTCGGCGCCACGCTGCGGAACTCGGCCGCCCCGACGATGCTGGGCGCCGGCTACAAGGTCAACGTCATCCCCGGCCAGGCCACGGCGCACGTCGACGGCCGCTTCCTGCCGGGCTACGAGGACGAGTTCTTCGCCGACCTCGACCGGATCCTCGGCCCGCGCGTGAAGCGGGAGGACGTGCACGGGGACAAGGCCCTGGAGACGGACTTCGACGGGAGGCTCGTCGAGGCCATGCAGAGCGCCCTCAGGGCCGAGGACCCGATCGCGCGCGCGGTTCCGTACATGCTCTCGGGCGGTACGGACGCCAAGTCCTTCGACGACCTCGGGATCCGCTGCTTCGGCTTCGCGCCGCTGCAACTGCCGCCGGAGCTGGACTTCGCCGGGATGTTCCACGGCGTGGACGAGCGGGTGCCGGTGGAGGGGCTGAAGTTCGGCGTTCGTGTGCTCGACCGGTTCATCGACGAGGCCTAACGCCTGGGAATCGGGAAGGTGTGCGGATTCCACTGAGAAGAGTGAATGCGCTCATACGCTCGTAGCCCTGGTGATCCCTCCTCGTTACAGGTGGTGCGGTCCGCGGCTGGGACCGCACTTGCCTACTAGGAGGAACAATGCTCAAGAAGGTTGTCGCCGCTGCGGCTGCCACCGGTGGTCTGGTTCTCGCGGGTGCGGGCATCGCTGCCGCCGACGCGACTGCGCAGGGTGCGGCCATCGGCTCCCCCGGTGTCCTGTCCGGCAACGTCGTCCAGGTTCCGATCCACATCCCGGTCAACGTGTGCGGTAACACCGTCAACATCGTCGGTCTGCTGAACCCGGCCGTCGGCAACACCTGCATCAACGCCTGACGCCCCTGAAGTTCTGGCCCCGGAGCGCATTCCAGCGCTCCGGGGCCGCCGGGCTTTCAGGCCCGGATCCTCAACCTTTTTCGGCGTACGCGGAGGGGGAGCCTGCACGGCCGGTACGCCGACCGAAACGTACACAGCAGGGGACGAGCGCAGATGCGACAGGTCACCAGGAAGACACTGATCACCATGGCGGCCGCGGGCGGTGTTCTCGCGCTGGGCGGGGGTCACGCACACGCGGATTCCGCCGCGTCCGGCCATGCCGCGAACTCGCCGGGCCTTCTGTCCGGGAACAACCTCCAGGCGCCCGTGGACGCACCGGTGAATGCCTGCGGCAACACGGTCACGGTGGTGGGAGGTCTGAACCCGGCCTTCGGGAACCACTGCTCAAACCAGAGCAAGCCCGGTCATCCGGGCCAGCCCGGTCATCCGGGCCAGCCTGGGCACCCGGGCCATCCGGGCCATCCGGGCCAGCCGGGGCACCCCGGTCACCCGGGCAATCCGGGCGAGCCGGGGCACCCTGGTCACCCGGGCAATCCGGGTCACCCCGGAAATCCGGACGAGCCGTGCGACAACGAGGGGCCGAGCCACCCGGGGAATCCCGGCACTCCGGGCCACCCGGGGAACCCCGGGCATCCCGAGCACCCGGGGAACCCCGGCACGCCGAACCACCCCGGAACCCCGGGCACGCCCGGCCAGCCGGGCACCGGCAACCCCGGCAACCCGAGCAACCCCGGCAATCCGGGCCACCCCGGTACGCCCGCCGGCCCCGGCTCGGGCTCAGGCAATGTGACGCCCATCACGGCCCCCGGCCACGGGCCCACCCTGGCCGCCACCGGCGCCGGTGACTTCCTCAGTGCGGGCGTACCGCTCGCCGGCGGCCTGCTGCTGGCCGGCGCCGTGCTCTACCGGCGGGCCCGCAACGCCGCCTGACGCGCACCGCTGACGCGGGCCCCGCCCCTGGGGTCCGCGTCACCAGGTCGCGCGCGCCTGGCGGATGATCCGGCGGCGCAGCCGCACTCGGCGGCTGCCGTCCCGGTAGAGCGCCAGCCGGTCGATTTCCCAGTTCCCGTACTCGGCATGATCGGTCAGCAGGCGGGTCGCCTCCTTGCGAGGAACACCGCGGGGCACGTACACGTCGACAAATTCGTATTCCGGCATCGCATCTATTGTGCGGGCAGAGGCCTGCTCCGGATAGCGTCTGCACTATGTCTGATGCCGCTCTGCCCACTGTTGCCGAGGTACGCGCCGCCGCCGAGGCGGTCAAGGCCGCGCTCGACCGTCACCTCGCCGCGGTCGAGAGCAGGATCGGGGAGGAGGACCCGGCCGTCTACGCGGCGTTCAACGAACTCGCCGCAGCCGCGGAGGAGTACGACGAACTCCTCTACGACCGGTACGACGAGGTCACTCCCTTCGAGATCCCCACCCCAGAGGACGGTGTCCCGTACACCGGCCCCGCCGAGCCCGCCGCGTTCAGCGTGCTCATCCGCCGTGACTACGCCGTGGTCGAACCGCAGCGGCTCATCGCCCAGGCCGAGCGCGTCGCCGCGCACGACCGTGACGCCGAACTCGGCGACGACGGTGGCGCCGCCGGTGCGCTGGGGGTGCTCTTCGGGGAGTACGAGCCCGACGAGATCGCCTCCCGCTACAAGGAGTTCGGCCTGGAGGAGGGCGACTCCACGCTCTGGATCGCCGCCTCGGAGGAGGCCGCGGAACCTGGGGAGTGGCTCAACTCTCCCTTCGGGCACACCGATCCACAGGATGTTCTGCACCGGTTCGACGTGAGCTCCGTCTTCGACGAGGAGTTGGACGACTTCGAGGACGAAGAGGCCGAAGAGGCTGAGGAGGACGAGGGCGAGGCCGCGGAGCCGGGGCTGGCCCCGGCCTGACCCGCGGTGAACGCCACGGCCCCCGCCCTGTGGGCGGGGGCCGCTCTCGTCACTCCGGCTGTTGCCGCGCGGCTGCCACCAGCGCTTGCAGCAGGCCCGTCAGCCGGGTCGTCCGCGGCTTCGGCAGCACCTCCGCGACCGCGCGCGGCAGCGCCTGGTCCACCCCGTGCACCACGGACAGGTGCCGCGCGGCCCGCCCGAACGCCGTGTACACCCAGTCCCGCGACAGGGCATCCGCCGCGTCACCCGGCAGTACGACGACCACCGCCGGCCAGCGCTCGCCCACGGCCTGGTGCGCGGTCACCGCCCAGCCGTGCCGCACCTGCGACTCCACCCGCTCCTTCGGTACGACGATCCGCGTGCCCGAGGCGTCGAGGTGCAGCCCGTCCGCGTCGGCCGACACCACCCGGGCCGGCAGTGCCCGCCCGGGCGACGGCACGTGGACCACACGGTCGCCGGGGTCGAAGCCGCCGAACCGGCCGGGGCCGGGGTTCAGCCGCTCCTTGAGGGCGGCGTTCAGTGCCCGGGTCCCCGCGGAGCCGCCATGGCCCGGGGTGATCACCTGCACGCTGTCCGCCGGGATCCCGAAGGCGCGCGGCACCGACTCGGAGACCAGCTGCACGGTGCGGTGGACGGCCTCCCCGGCGTCGCGCACCGGGACGATGACGACCTCCTTGCCGGGGGCGTCGACCTGGTTCAGCTCCCCGATCCCGATCCCCGAGACCAGCTCGCCGAGCGGGCCGGGGTCCGGGGTGCGGGAGACCACCTGAGGGCAGGCGCGAGCCACCAGGATGTCGGCGAACACCCGCCCGGGACCGGCGGAACCAAGCACTCCGGGGTCCCCGGACAACACCAGCCGGGCCCCGTCGGGCACGGACTCCACCAGGGCGGCGGCGGTCTCCACGTCCAGCTGGGGGGCGTCCAGGACGATGAGCAGGTCGAGCGCGAACTGCCCGTCGGCGTCCCGCCCGGGCCCCTCGGCCCCGGCCAGCAGCCCCGCCACGGTGACGGCCCCGCCCGCGGGGGTGTGCGTGGCCAGGCACGCCCGGAGGCCGAACTCCCGGGCGGCCGCCAGCAGGGCCAGCGGCTCGATGCGGGCGGCTTCGCCGCCGGTGTGGGTGACCAGGCCGTGGCCCGCGACGGCCCGGATCAGCTCGGCGGCGGGGCCGGTGGCGCCCTTGTCCCAGTCCGCCGGCTCCTGGAAGGTGTTGGCCAGCCGGGCCAGGCCGTCGGCCAGGCTCTCCTCCGCCAGCGCGCAGCCCTCCAGGCCCACGAGGACCCGTACGGGCTGCTCCTCGTCGTCCGCGACGGGCGGGCCGAGCGGTTCGTGGAACACCAGCACCGAGCCGTCCCCGATGGACTGCTCCAGGGCCGCGGCGGGGTCCGGTACGCCGTACTGCGCCAGCGCCTTCTCCAGGACCGGGGCCTCCAGGGCGGTGTGGCCCTTGAGGGCGGCCTGGGCCAGCAGCCAGCCGACCAGGGCGCCGCTGCGCCGTTCGTCCCCGGGGCCGGCCTCGGGGCCCAGCAGGGCCCGCGCGAAGCCGTCCGCCTGGGCCGGGCGCACCCCGGCGACGGCCAGCAGCCGCCAGGGGTCCTCGGTGAGCTGCTCGGCGGCGCCCTCACCGAGCGCGGTGGCGGCCTGGACGGCCAGGGCCTCGGGGGCGCCGGCCCGGGCCAGGACGGCCCGTACGGCGTCGACATCGCCGACGGCGGGCGGGGGCGGGGCCGCGGCCGCGGCTGTGGGCGCGGGGGTGCGGGGGGCCGGCGCCGGAGCAGCGGCCGCCTTGCGCGGCGCGGTCGGCGCCTCGTCGAAGTACACCGCGGAGGGCTTCTCCCCGCTCTCCACGGCACGAACGGCAGCCAGCAGATCGGCGGCCTTCCCGCTGAGCTTCGCCCCGGCCTCGACGGGCCCCTGCCGTTCCGCCTTCCGGCGGGCGATCCGCTCCCGCTCGACCTTCTGCGCGGCCAGCTCCGCCGCGGCCTCGCTGAGCGCGGGCTTGGCGGCGTCGGCGTCGGCGGTGGGCCCTGCGGGGCTTTCCCCCACCCCGCCCCCTCCCGAACCCGAGGGCTCCGCCCCCGGCCCCCCGTCCCCGCTCCCGGCTTCGCCGGCGTGAGCCGCCTCCGGGTCGGCCGCTTCGGCCGCGGCTTCACCGTCCGGCACCTCGGCCGGCCCGGAAACCGAGGACTCCGCCCCCGGCCCCCCGTCCCCGCTCCCGGCTTCGCCGGAGGCGTTGGCCGGGTCGGAGGGGGCCGCGCCGGGCTCGCCCTCGGCACGCGCCGACACCTCGGGCTGCGGGCCGGGGGTGGGCGGTTCCTCCGCGGCAGCGGGATCGGCGGGGTCGGTGCTCACAGCGTGCTCCAGTCCTGATCGGGGTAGCGATGCACGGGCGCTGAGACGTCGTCCAGTGCCTGGCAGATCTCCTCCGGAAGAGTAAGGGCCTCCACCGACAGAGCCGCCCCGAGCTGCGCCGCCGTCCGGGCGCCGACGATCGGCGCGACCACCCCCGGCCGGTCCCGGACCCAGGCGAGGGCCACCTGGAGCGGGGTCACCGCGAGGCCGTGCGCCGCCGTCGCCACCGCGTCCACGATCCGACCCGCCGCGTCGTCGAGGTACGGGTCCACGAACGCGGCCAGGGTCTCCGACGCACCCCGCGAGTCCGCCGGGATGCCGTCCCGGTACTTGCCCGTCAGGACTCCCCGGCCGAGTGGGGAGGAGGGGAGCAGGCCCACGCCCAGATCCAGCGCCGCGGGGAGGACTTCACGCTCCACCCCCCGCTGGAGGAGGGAGTACTCCATCTGGGTCGAGGCGAGACGGGTCCGCACCCCGGGCGCCGAGAGCTGCCAGGTCGCCGCCTTCGCCAGCTGCCAGCCGCTGAAGCCGGACACCCCCGCGTACCGGGCCCGGCCGCTGGACACCGCCAGGTCCAGCGCCTGCAGGGTCTCATCCAACGGGGTCTCCGGATCGAAGGCGTGGATCTGCCACAGGTCCACGTAGTCCGTGCCGAGCCGGGACAGGGAATCGTCCAGCGCGGAGAGGAGATGGCCCCGCGAGCCGTCGAACCGCCGGTCCGGGGCGCGCACGGAGCCCGACTTGGTCGCGAGCACCAGGTCCCGCCGCGGCACGAGGCCGTCGATCAGCTGTCCGAGGAGGTACTCCGCCTCCCCGCCCCCATACACGTCGGCGGTGTCGACGAGCGTGCCGCCCGCCTCCCAGAAAGTTTTCAACTGCTCGGCGGCGCCCGCCTCGTCCGGTCCCTCCGTGGACCGGCCCCAGGTCAGGGTGCCGAGGCCGATCCGGGACACGCGCAGGCCGGTGCGGCCGAGATGCCTCTGCTCCATGAGCGCTGAGACTACTGGGACGCTGACGGATGGGACCGGGGCGCGCTACAGTCCCCGCACACGAACGTTACTGATCGGTAAACCGGTAAGGGGACGACACATGCGGCTCGGCATCAATCTCGGTTACTGGGGCGCCGGCATGGACGGCGACAACCTCGCCGTCGCCCAGGAGGCCGACCGCCTGGGCTACGACGTCTGCTGGGCCGCCGAGGCCTACGGCTCCGACGCCGCCACCGTCCTCGCCTGGGTCGCCGCCCAGACCGAGCGCATCGACGTCGGCTCCGCCATCTTCCAGATCCCGGCCCGCCAGCCCGCGATGACGGCCATGACCGCCGCCACCCTCGACTCCCTCACCAAGGGCCGGTTCCGCCTCGGCCTCGGGGTCTCCGGACCGCAGGTCTCGGAGGGCTGGTACGGCGTGAAGTTCGACAAGCCGCTGGCGCGCACCAGGGAGTACGTGGAGATCGTCCGCAAGGCCATGAGCCGCGAGCGGCTGAGCTACGAGGGCCAGCACTGGACGCTTCCGCTGCCGGGCGGCCCGGGCAAGCCGCTCAAGCTCACCGTGCACCCGGAGCGCGAGCACATCCCGCTCTACATCGCCGCCATCGGGCCGAAGAACCTGGAGCAGACGGGTGAGATCGCCGACGGCGCCCTGCTGATCTTCCCGTCCGCCGCGCACCTGGAGGACACCGCGCTGCGGCACATCCGCGCGGGCCGCGAGAAGGCCGGACTGACCATGGACGGGTTTGACGTCTGCCCGACCGTGCCGCTGGCCGTCGGCGACGACGTGCAGGGCCTCGCGGACATGTTCCGCCCGTACACCGCCCTTTACGTGGGAGGCATGGGCAGCCCGAAGCAGAACTTCTACAACCAGCTCGCCCAGCGCATGGGCTACGAGAAGGAGGCCGCCGAGATCCAGGCCAAGTACCTGGGCGGCGACAAGGAGGGTGCGGCCGCGGCCGTCCCGCACTCCCTCATCGACTCGACCACCCTGCTGGGCTCCGTGGAGCGGATCGCGGACGGGATGCGGGCCTACGCCGACGCCGGGGTCACCACCCTGACGCTGGCCCCCGCCGGCTTCACCCTCGACGAGCGCCTGACCGCGCTGCGCGCCGGGACCGAGGCGCTGGAGCTGGCCGGCCTGGCCTGAGCAGGCGTCGACCTGACCAGGGACTGACCTGAGCGGGTACTGAGAGGTCTGCGGCCGTGGTGGGGGCTCGGGGGTCTTCCCCGCCACGGCCGTCACAGCCAACAACGCGTGGGGAGCCCGCGGGGTTACGCCCGCGGGCTCATCCCCTGGGTCCGCTCATTCGGCCGAGTAGTGCGACGTATCGGTTGCCCGTCCCGCGGATCGGCATTTGACTCGGTTCATGCTCTCTGCCCGCAGTCTGTTCCAGGAGATCGTCGACAATGACGACTCCTTCCAGCTGTTCTGCTCCATCGCCGCCAGTGGGGAGTCCCAGGGAGGCTGGGAAAACGCCCGGATCGCGGCCCTCGTGCCCGCCGGCATGCGCGATCTCGCCCCCAAGATCACCCGGCACGGCGCCGACGAGGACAAGCACGGCCGGGTCTTCAACGCGCTGCTCCGCAAGCGCGGCCTGCCGCCGGTCCCCGTGCCGCCCGAGACCGACTACACGATGCTGCTGGAGCGGCACGGCATCGGCCTCCCGCACGACAAGCTGCGCGGCGGGGAACAGCTGACGGAGGAGGACGTCGTCGTCTACCTCTCGCACAGCAGGGTCACCGAACAGCGCGCCGCCGACCAGATGAACATGCTGGTCAGGAACTTCGGGGACCACCCCGAGGTCGGCAAGGCCATCCGCGTGATCAGCAATGACGAGGACAACCACCTCGCCTACTGCCACGAGGAGTTGCTGCGGCTGGCCGGCCAGGGACACGGCCGGACCATCCAACGGGTGCTGCGCGAGTCCGCGCTCGCCGAGATCCGCATCTACCGGGACGTGAGCCTCGCCGTGATGGAGCACATGGGGCGGCTGCTGAAGTGGCCCGCGCCCAAGTCGGCAGCGCTTGCCGCGGGCATCCACGCGATGTACGCGTACGAGCGGTTCAGCGGCTGGCACCAAATGGTGCGGCTGCGCATGCCGGAGCGGCGCGACGCGCTGGGCGGCGCCCCGGTCAGCGCCCCCGAGTTCGCCTAGGGCCCGGGGCGTCGCCACCGTCCGCCACGGCTACAGCCAGCCGCGGCGCTTGAACATCCGGTGCAGGCCGAGACAGATGGCCACCATCAGCACCACGACCATCGGATAGCCCCAGCTCTGGCGGAGCTCCGGCATGTGCTCGAAGTTCATCCCGTAGATCCCCGCGACCATCGTCGGGACGGCCGCCATCGCCGCCCAGGCCGAGATCTTGCGCATGTCGTCGTTCTGCCGGACTCCCATCTGCGCCAGATGCGCGGCCAGCGCGTCCGACAACAGCCGGTCCAGGCCCTCGGTGTACTCGTTCGCCTTGGCCAGGTGGTCGGCGACATCGCGAAAGAACGGCTGGGCGTGCTCGTGCACGAACGGCACGTTCCCGAAGGCGAGCCGGTCCATCGGCTGGAGCAGCGGGCTCGTCGCCCGGCGGAATTCCAGCACCTGCCGCTTGAAGGCGTAGATCCGGGCGGCGGTGTTCTTGGTGTCCATGGCGTCCGGCGCGAAGACCTCCGCCTCCAGCTCCTCCAGGTCGCCCTGGAGCTCGGCGGCCACCTCGATGTAGTGGTCCACCACCGCGTCGGACACGGCGTACAGCACCGCCGTCGGGCCGTGCCGCAGGACGTCCGGGTCCTGCTCCAGCCGCTTGCGTACGGCGGCCAGCGCGGCCCCCTCGCCGTGCCGGACCGTGACCACGAAGGAGTCGCCGATGAACACCATCAGCTCGCCCGTGGTCACCGTGTCCTTTTCGTCGTCGTACAGCACCGGCTTGAGGACGACGAACAGGGAGTCGTCGTACACCTCCAGCTTCGGGCGCTGGTGCGCGGTCAGCGCGTCCTCCACCGCCAGCGGGTGCAGGCCGAACTCCTGGCTGACGTGTTCGAACTCCTTCTCCGACGGCTCGTACATGCCGACCCAGAGGAAGGCGTCACCGGTGGCCCGGGCCTCGTCGAGGGCATCCGAGAAATCGTCCGGACCCTGGGTCCGGCGGCCGTTCCGGTAAATCGCGCAATCCACAATCACGCGGGCATTCTTCCCTGCCCACGACCTGCCCGCACACCGGCGGCACCGCTTAGGGTGGCTCCATGGCCACGCTGATCCTCGTACGACACGGGCGGTCCACCGCCAACACCGCAGGGCTGCTCGCCGGATGGACCCCGGGAGTGGCCCTCGACGAGCGCGGGGCCGAACAGGCCGCGGCGCTGCCCGGGCGGCTCGCCCGGGTGCCCCTCGCGGCCGCCGTCACCAGCCCGCTGCAACGCTGCGGGGAGACCCTCGCGCCGCTGCTGGCCGCCCGGCCGGGGCTGGCCCTGCACACCGACGAGCGGATCGGCGAATGCCACTACGGCGACTGGTCGGGCCGCAAACTCTCCGAGCTCTCCGACGAGCCGCTGATGCGGATCGTCCAGCAGCACCCGTCGGCCGCCGTCTTCCCCGGCGGGGAGTCCATGCGCGCCATGCAGGCACGCGCCGTGGACGCCGTACAGGACTGGAACACGCGGATCGAGGAGCAGCACGGCAGCGACGCCCTCTTCCTGATGTGCTCGCACGGGGACATCATCAAGTCCCTCGTCGCGGACGCCCTCGGCATGCACCTGGACCTCTTCCAGCGGATCAGCGTCGAACCCTGCTCGGTCACGGTGATCCGCTACACCCCGACCCGGCCGTTCCTGCTCCGGCTCGGTGACACAGGGGACTTCGCCGGTTTCGTGCCGCACGATGAGTCCTCCGCCGGCGCGGCGGCGGAGAAAGCCGCCGAAGACGGCGGGAACGCGGTCGTGGGAGGCGGCGCGGGCGCAGTGTGATCGAACGGCGCAGTAGGGTGGACGGGCCAACACAAGTGCGCAGCCATGCCCCTGCCGCCGAGACTTGGAGACCGAAGGTGCCCCGTCAGGTGTTCCTCTACGACCCGCCGGACCGCTTCGTGGCCGGTACGGTCGGTCTGCCTGGACGCCGTACGTTCTTCCTCCAGGCCTCCTCCGGGCCCCGGGTCACCAGTGTCTCCCTGGAGAAGACCCAGGTAGCGGCGCTGGCCGAGCGGATGGACGAGCTGCTGGACGAGGTCGTACGGCGCACCGGCGGCAATGCCCCGGTGCCGGCCATGGCCCCCGCCGAGGCCGCCGACACCGCGCCGCTCGACGTGCCGGTCGAGGAGGAGTTCCGCGTCGGCACCATGGCCCTGGCCTGGGACGGCGAGGAACAGCGGATGATCGTCGAGGCGCAGGCCCTGGTGGAGGTCGAGGCCGAGTCGGACGAGGATCTCGCCGAGGCGGAGGAGCGGCTCCTCCAGGACGAGGAGAACGGCCCGCCGATGCTGCGGGTCCGCCTCTCCGGCGCCCAGGCCCGGGCCTTCGCCAAGCGGGCCCTGGACGTGGTCAACGCGGGCCGGCCGCCGTGCCCGCTGTGCAGTCTGCCGCTGGACCCCGAGGGGCATGTGTGTCCGCGCCAGAACGGGTACCGGCGCCAGGCGTGAGCGCCGTGACCCCGATCGAGGAACTGCTCACCCGGGGTGAGCTCACCGTGCGCGGCCGGATCCGCGAGGCGTCCAACGCGGTGCTGCTGTGCAGTGTCATGTACGAGGGCGTCAGCGCCGACTGTGTGTACAAGCCGGTCAAGGGCGAGCGGCCGCTGTGGGACTTCCCCGACGGGAACCTCGCCCAGCGCGAGCGCGCCGCCTACCTGGTCTCCGAGGCCACGGGGTGGGGCCTGGTGCCCGCCACCGTGCTGCGCGACGGGCCCTACGGCGAGGGCATGGTCCAGTACTGGATCGACGCGGGCGAGTCGCCCGAGGCCGGACTCCTCGCGCTCGTCGAGGGCGAGGAGGCGGGAGAGGGCTGGAAGGCCGTCGCGCTCGCCGAGGTGGGGGAGGGCCGCACCGCGCTGCTCGTCCACGCCGACGACCCGCGGCTGCGGCGGCTCGCCGTCCTGGACGCAGTGATCAACAACGGCGACCGCAAGGGCGGCCACCTGCTGCCCGCGCCCGACGGGCGGCTCTACGGCATCGATCACGGCGTGACCTTCCACAGCGAGGACAAGCTGCGCACCCTGCTGTGGGGGTGGGCGGGGGAGCCGCTGACGGAAGAGGCGCGGTCTGTGCTGGCCGACCTCGAAGCCCAGCTGGCCGACGGAGGCCCGCTGGCCACCCGGCTGGCCGAACTGATCACCGCCGTCGAGCTGGCCGCCGTACGGGACCGGGTGGCCCAGCTGCTGCGCACCGGAACCCACCCGGAGCCGTCCGGACAGTGGCCGGCGATCCCGTGGCCGCCGGTCTGATCCGCCCACGCCGCATACGCATAGAACAGGCCAGATCGCAAGAGTGCCGATCAAGCCAACAGTGCAGGTCCAGTTCGTTTTCGGAACACCCGTCCGGTTAGGCTCGTGGCATGCATGCCTGGCCCGCTTCTGAGGTCCCCGCCCTGCCTGGCAAGGGCCGCGACCTCCAGATCCACGACACCGCGACCCAGGGGACGATCACCCTCGCCCCCGGTCCCGTCGCCCGTATCTACGTCTGCGGCATCACTCCGTACGACGCGACCCATATCGGTCACGCGGCGACCTACAACGCGTTCGACCTCGTTCAGCGCGTGTGGCTCGACACCAAGCGGCAGGTCCACTACGTCCAGAACGTCACGGACGTGGACGATCCGCTGCTGGAGCGGGCGCTGCGCGACGGCCACGACTGGACCGAGCTCGCGGAACGCGAGACGGCCCTCTTCCGCGAGGACATGACCGCCCTGCGGATGCTGCCGCCGCAGCACTACATCGGAGCCGTCGAGGCCATACCGGGCATCGTGCCGCTGGTGGAGCGGCTGCGGGACGCGGGCGCGGCGTACGACCTGGAAGGCGACGTCTACTTCTCGGTGGAAGCCGATCCGCACTTCGGCCAGGTCTCGAACCTGGACGCGGAGGCCATGCGCCTGCTCTCGGCGGAGCGCGGCGGTGACCCGGACCGCCCGGGGAAGAAGAACCCGCTCGACCCGATGCTGTGGATGGCCGCGCGTCCGGGCGAGCCGAGCTGGGACGGCGGCTCGCTGGGCCGCGGCCGGCCGGGCTGGCACATCGAGTGCGTCGCCATTGCCCTGGACCACCTGGGCATGGGCTTCGACATCCAGGGCGGCGGGTCCGACCTGGCGTTCCCGCACCACGAGATGGGCGCGTCGCACGCGCAGGCGCTGACGGGTGAGTTCCCGATGGCCAAGGCGTACGTCCACGCCGGCATGGTGGCCCTGCACGGCGCGAAGATGTCGAAGTCGAAGGGCAACCTGGTCTTCGTCTCGGCCCTGCGGCGTGCGGGGGTGGACCCGGCGGCGATCCGCCTGGCCCTTCTCTCGCACCACTACCGGGACGACTGGGAGTGGACGGACGACGTTCTCGCCGAGGCGGTGGCCCGCCTGGAGCGCTGGCGCGCGGCGGTGTCCCGGCCGGACGGCCTGCCGGCGGACGGGGTGGTCGAGGAGGTCCGCGAGGCCCTGTCGAACGACCTGGACGCGCCGGCCGCGCTCGCGGCGGTGGACCGCTGGGTGGACGCCCAGAACACCTCGGACGGCGACGACGAGTCGGCCCCGGGCCTGGTCTCCCGCACGGTGGACGCCCTCCTGGGCGTAGCCCTGTAACCCACCCACACACCCCCGATGCCCCCAGCGCCCCACCGGGCCTGGGGGCATCGCCATGCCGTGCCCGTGCCGGGCTACGTCTCCGGGGTCTCGCCCTCGTCCGGGGTGGCGGGGGGCTGGGGCGGCTCATCGCCGGCGGGGCCGGGCTCGGGGTCCGGTTTGCGCTTGGGGGGCCGGGTCAGGCCGCTGGAGGTGTCGCGCAGGTACGAGGTGTCGCCGGCCTCCGACGCCGGGTCGCGGCGGCGCAGATAGCGCTCGAACTCCCGGGCGATGGCGTCCCCGGACGCCTCCGGCAGGTCCGCCGTGTCCCGTGCCTCCTCCAGTGTCTGAACGTACTCCGCCACCTCGCTGTCCTCGGCGGCCAGTTGGTCCACGCCCAGCTGCCAGGCCCGCGCGTCCTCCGGCAGTTCGCCCAGCGGGATCCTGATGTCGATCAGGTCCTCCAGCCGGTTGAGGAGTGCCAGCGTCGCCTTCGGGTTCGGGGGCTGCGAGACGTAGTGGGGGACCGCCGCCCACAGCGACACCGCCGGAACACCCGCGTGCGTACAGGCCTCTTGGAGCACGCCCACGATCCCCGTGGGCCCCTCGTACCGGGTCTCCTCCAGGTCCATCGTCCGCGCCAGATCCGCATCCGACGTGACACCGCTCACCGGGACCGGCCGCGTGTGCGGGGTGTCCCCGAGCAGCGCGCCCAGGACGACCACCATCTCCACGCCCAGTTCGTGCGCGAAGCCGAGGATCTCGTTGCAGAACGACCGCCACCGCATGGACGGTTCGATCCCGCGCACCAGCACCAGGTCGCGCGGCTTGGCGCCGCCGATCCGGACCACCGACAGCCGAGTCGTCGGCCAAGTGATCTTCCGCACCCCGTTGTCCAGCCACACCGTCGGCCGGTTGACCTGGAAGTCGTAGTAGTCCTCGGCGTCCAGCGCCGCGAAGACCTCGCCCTTCCACTCCCGGTCCAGGTGCGCGACCGCACCGGAGGCCGCGTCACCCGCGTCGTTCCAGCCCTCGAACGCGGCCACCATGACCGGGTCGATCAGCTCGGGCACGCCCTCAAGCTCGATCACCCAGGTCTCCTTCCGAAGTTCCCTTGTGTACGTGGGTCAGCCTAAGCCTTGTTACGACGCCAGCCACAGCCCACGACAGAGGGGCGGTTCCCCTCGGAGCCGCCCCTCTTCCCCACCTGCCCGGCAGCTATGCCTTACGGCTCAGCATCTCCTCGACCCGGGCGCGCACGGACGCGTCGTCCAGGCCGCGGACCGTCACCGTCGTACGGCGGCGCAGCACGTCGTCGACCGTCTCGGCCCACTCGTTGTCCCGGGCGTAGGCGACCTGCGCCCAGATCTCCGGCCCGTCCGGGTGGATCCGCTCGGCGAGCGCCGGGTCCTCGTTCGCGAGACGCGCGATGTCGAAGGCCAGCGAGCCGTAGTGGGAGGCCAGGTGGCGGGCGGTCAGCGGGTCCATCCGCGTGCCCGGCTCCCGGTCCACCAGCAGCCGGTGCGCGACCGCGTTCGGGTTGGCGACACCGGGCAGTGCGATCCGGCGTACGAGCGACTTCACCGGCTCCATGTCCTCGGTCAGCGGGCTGCCCGGGAGCTTCGCCAGCTTGTCCATGACCACGCGGCCGATGTGGCGGTACGTCGTCCACTTGCCGCCGGCGACCGACAGCATGCCGCCGCGGCCCTCGGAGACGACCGTCTCGCGCTTGGCCTTCTCGACCCCGCCGGGGCCGCCGGGCAGCACCCGCAGGCCCGCGAAGGCGTACGTCATCAGAGACCGGTCGAGGTCCGCGTCGTTCACGGAGAACGCCGCCTCGTCGAGGATCTGCTGGATGTCGGACTCGGTGGCGCGCACGTCCGCCGGGTCGCCCTCGTACTTCTCGTCGGTCGTGCCGAGGAGGAGCTGGTCCTCCCACGGGAGCGCGAAGGTGATCCGGTACTTGTCGATCGGGGTGGCCATGGCGGCCTTCCACGGCGACTTGCGCTTCAGCACGATGTGCGCGCCCTTGGAAAGGCGGATCGACGGCATCGAGTGCTTGTCTTCCATGCGCCGCAGGTGGTCCACCCACGGGCCGGTGGCGTTGAGCACGACGCGTGCGTCGACCCCGAACTCGGTACCGTCCAGGCGGTCCTTGAGCTCGGCACCGGTGACCCGGCCGTGCGTCATGCGCAGGCCGGTGACCTCGGCGTGGTTCAGGACGACCGCGCCCGACTCGACGGCCGCGCGGACCGTCATGACGGCGACGCGGGAGTCGTTCATCTGGTGGTCGTAGTAGACCGCGACGGCCTTGAGGTTGTCCGTCTTCAGGCCCGGGTTGTCGGCGGCGGCGCGGGCCGGGGATATGACCTTGCCCATGCCGTCGCCGAAGGCGGAGAGCGCCGAGTACGCGAAGACGCCCGCGCCCAGCTTCGCCGCGCCCACCGGACCGCCCTTGTAGACGGGCAGGTAGAAGGTGAGCGGGTTGACCAGGTGCGGGGCCACGTCCTTGGCCAGCACCCGGCGCTCGTGGTGGTTCTCCGCGACCAGCTTGACCGCGCCGGTCTGCAGGTAGCGAAGACCACCGTGGACGAGCTTGGAGGAGGCCGAGGAGGTGGCACCGGCGAAGTCGCCGGCGTCCACCATGGCGACCCGCAGACCCGACTGCGCGGCATGCCAGGCCACCGAGGTGCCCAGGATTCCACCGCCGATGACCAGCAGGTCGTACGTGGCCTTGGCCAGCTGCTCGCGGGTCTCGGCGCGGCTCGCGTGGGAACCGGCGGTCGGGTGCGTACCCAGCGTGGGAACGCTCTGCAGGCTGCTCATATCTCTCTTAGCTCCTACTCGGTTGACTCAGCTGGTGCGGTCAGCTGGCGTCTTCGTCGTCGACCCAGCCCATGGACCGCTCCACGGCCTTGAGCCAGCTCTTGTACTCGCGGTCCCGCTGCTCGGCGGGCATCCGCGGGGTCCACTCCGCCGCGCGGCGCCAGTTGGCGCGCAGGGCGTCGGTGTCGGGCCAGAAGCCGACGGCCAGGCCGGCGGCGTAGGCGGCGCCGAGGCAGGTGGTCTCGGCGACCATCGGACGGACCACGGGGGCGTCCAGGAAGTCCGAGAGCGTCTGCATCAGCAGGTTGTTGGAGGTCATGCCGCCGTCGACCTTGAGGGCCGTGAGCTCGACGCCCGAGTCCTTGGTCATGGCGTCGGTGATCTCGCGGGTCTGCCAGGCGGTGGCCTCCAGGACGGCACGGGCGATGTGCGCCTTGGTGACGTACCGGGTCAGGCCGGCGATCACACCGCGGGCGTCGGAGCGCCAGTACGGGGCGAACAGGCCGGAGAATGCCGGTACGAAGTAGGCGCCGCCGTTGTCCTCGACGGAGGAGGCCAGCGTCTCGATCTCGGCCGCGGACTTGATCAGGCCCATCTGGTCGCGCATCCACTGGACGAGCGAGCCGGTGACGGCGATGGAGCCCTCCAGCGCGTAGACCGGCTTCTCGTCGCCGATCTGGTAGCCGACCGTGGTCAGCAGGCCGCTGTAGGAGTTGATGATCTTGTCGCCGGTGTTCATCAGCATGAACGTTCCGGTGCCGTAGGTGGACTTGGCCTCGCCCTCGGCGAAACAGGTCTGGCCGAACAGCGCGGCCTGCTGGTCACCGAGCGCCGAGGCGACCGGGACGCCGGCGAGGACGCCGTCCTTGACGTGGCCGTAGACCTCGGCGGAGGACTTGATCTCGGGGAGGACGTTGAGCGGGACCGCCATGGACTCCGCGATCTTCTCGTCCCAGGCCAGCGTGTGGAGGTTCATCAGCATGGTGCGCGAGGCGTTGGTGACGTCGGTGACGTGCACACCGCCCTCGGCGCCGCCGGTGAGGTTCCAGATGACCCACGAGTCCATGGTGCCGAAGAGGATGTCCCCGGCCTCGGCGCGCTCGCGCAGGCCCTCGACGTTGTCGAGCAGCCAGCGGACCTTGGGGCCGGCGAAGTACGAGGCGAGCGGCAGGCCCGTCTCGCGGCGGAAGCGGTCCTGGCCGACGTTGCGGCCGAGCTCCTTGCACAGGGCGTCGGTGCGGGTGTCCTGCCAGACCAGCGCGTTGTGCACCGGCTCACCGGTGTTCTTGTCCCACAGGACGGTGGTCTCGCGCTGGTTGGTGATGCCGACGGCCTTGACGTCGGCGGCCGTGATCTCGGCCTTGGCGATGGCCCCGGCGACGACCTCCTGGACGTTGGTCCAGATCTCGGTGGCGTCGTGCTCGACCCAGCCCGGCTTCGGGAAGATCTGCTCGTGCTCCTTCTGGTCGACGGCGACGATGCGGCCGTCGCGGTCGAACACGATGCAGCGGGAGGAGGTGGTGCCCTGGTCGATCGCGGCGATGAAGGGGCCGGTGCTGCTGGTCATGTGGCTGCTCCTGGCAGGTCTGAGTAGGCGGAATCAGGGGGCGGTGCGGATCTTGCGAAACGTGCCGAGCTGATCAGGCGAACGCGATGTTGTACAGACCACCGGCGACAGCGGCACCGACGAGCGGGCCGACGACCGGGATCCAGGAGTAGGACCAGTCCGAGCCGCCCTTGTTGGGCAGCGGAAGAAGGGCGTGCACGATGCGCGGACCGAGGTCGCGCACCGGGTTGATGGCGTAGCCGGTCGGACCGCCGAGCGACAGGCCGATGCCGACGACCACGAAGGAGGTGATCAGGACGCCGATGACGCCGAGGCCCTTGCCGTCGCCCTGGAGACCCTGGGTGAGGATCGCCAGCACCAGGACGGCCGTGCCGATGATCTCGGTGGCGAGGTTCTGGACCACGTTGCGGATCTCGGGGCCGGTCGAGAAGATGCCGAGCACCGGGCCCGCCTTGTCGTGCGGGTGCGGGTCCTCCGGGCCGAGCTTGGCGTCGCGGATGTGCTCCGGGTCAGCGAGGTGCACCCGGAACTGGCCGTAGTAGGTGACCCACATCAGGACCGCACCGAGCATGGCGCCGAGCAGCTGGCCGGCGAAGTAGACCGGTACGTCGCTCCAGTCGCCGTTCTTGACGGCGAGGCCGACGGTGACCGCCGGGTTGAGGTGCGCACCGGAGAGCGGGGCGGACACGTAGGCGGCGATCAGTACGGCGAAACCCCAGCCGAAGGTGATCGCGAGCCAGCCCGCGTTCCGGGCCTTGGAGCTCTTGAGTGTCACGGCGGCGCAGACGCCACCGCCGAGCAGTGTGAGCAGGGCGGTACCGATGGTCTCGCCGATGAAGATGTCGGAGCTGGACACCCGCGACTCCTTTGTCTTACGTCCAGGGGTGGGCGGACACCGGGTCCCTCCGGTGGTCCACGCACTCGGTGAGTGCTGCACCGGTCCTTGGCCTTGCCACACCCTAACGCGTATTGCCGGTAGGTGTTCGACAATGCCGACCGATGAACGGCAGTTTTCCGCCCGGGTGAAGAACGCGTCAAGGGTTGGCCAGGTCAAATGCCGGATCGTTACCACACGGTACGATCGCCCAAATCCGGCCATTCGATGGTCAGGAAATGACTAAATGCACCCTGATGGCGCATGTTTCGGCCATGGGTGTGGTCAAAGCAAGGTCAGAACCGGCCCGCGCCAAGGTCGCGCGAAACCGCCCTCGCGCAGTCCCGGACCGAAGCCACCAGGGCCGCCCGGGGTTCACCCGTCTCCCCGCAGACCCGCTCCACGGCCCCCGCGAGGGCCACCGCGCCGACCGGCATCCGCCGCCGGTCGTGGATCGGCGCGGCCACCGAGGCGATGCCGTCCCACGTCTCCTCGACGTCGGAGGCCCAGCCGCGCGCCCGGGTCAGGTCCAGCTCGGCCTCGAAGCCGGCGGCGTCCGTGACCGTACGGGGCGTGAACACCTCCCGCTCCACCTCCACGGCCTGGGTGTGGGCGACCGGGTCGTAGGCCGACAGCACCTTGCCCAGCGCGGTCGAGTGCAGCGGCTGCATGGCCCCCACCTCCAGCACCTGGCGGCTGTCGTCCGGCCGGAACACGTGGTGCATGATCAGCACCCCGCTCTGGTGGAGCACCCCCACGTACACGCTCTCGCCGCTCGCCCGGGCCAGGTCGTCCGTCCACACCAGGGCGCGGGCGCGCAGCTCGTGGACGTCCAGATAGCTGTTGCCCAGGCGCAGCAGCTCCGCGCCGAGCTGATAGCGGCCGGAGGCCGGGTCCTGCTCCACGAAGCCCTCGGCCTGGAGGGTGCGCAGGATCCCGTGCGCGGTGCCCTTGGCGAGCCCGAGTGAGGAGGCCACGTCCGACAGGCCCAGCCGGCGCTCACCGCCGGCCAGGAGCCGCAGCATCGCAGCGGCTCGTTCGAGCGACTGGATGTTCCGTGCCATCGCGCAGCCTCCTGCTGACGTAGTTCGACAATGCTGAACAGTATCGGTCGATGTCGACCTTGTGCATCGGTGGGCGGTCCTCGGACGGAGTAGTTTCGGACACCCCTGCGCACAGAATGCAGTCCGCCACGTGGGACGCCTCCACCGGGGTTGACGCCGCGCGGTTAACCTGACCGCGTGCACCCTTGAGACAGAAGGGGTGTAAAGCCGACAGCCGTCGCATTCCAGGGAGCTCAACCATGGCCTCGTTGCCGAACCTGCCCGCTGACCCCCAGACCCGGGCGGACGCCCTCCGAGAGGCGCTCGCCACCCGCGTGGTCGTGGCCGACGGAGCCATGGGAACGATGCTCCAGGCACAGGACCCCACCCTTGAGGACTTCCAGAACCTCGAAGGCTGCAACGAGGTCCTCAACATGACCCGCCCCGACATCGTGCGCTCCGTGCACCAGGAGTACTTCTCCGTCGGCGTGGACTGTGTGGAGACCAACACGTTCGGCGCAAACTTCGCCGCCCTCGCCGAGTACGACATCGCCGAGCGCAACTTCGAGCTCTCGGAGTCCGGCGCCCGCATCGCCCGCGAAGTCGCTGACGAGTTCACCGCCTCCACCGGACAGCAGCGCTGGGTGCTCGGCTCCATGGGCCCCGGCACCAAGCTGCCCACCCTCGGCCACATCGACTACGCGACGATCCGCGACGCTTACCAGGTCAACGCCGAGGGCCTGCTCTCCGGCGGCGCCGACGCCCTCCTCGTCGAGACCACCCAGGACCTGCTCCAGACCAAGTCCTCCGTCATCGGCGCCCGGCGCGCCATGGAGGCACTGGGCATCTCCGTCCCGCTGATCTGCTCCGTGACCGTGGAGACCACCGGCACGATGCTGCTCGGCTCGGAGATCGGCGCGGCCCTCACCTCGCTGGAGCCGCTCGGCATCGACATGATCGGCCTGAACTGCGCCACCGGCCCCGCCGAGATGAGCGAGCACCTGCGCTACCTCGCGCGCAACTCCCGCGTCCCGCTCTCCTGCATGCCGAACGCCGGCCTCCCCGTCCTCGGCAAGAACGGCGCGCACTACCCGCTGTCCGCGAGCGAGCTCGCCGACGCCCAGGAGACCTTCGTCCGTGAGTACGGCCTCTCGCTGGTCGGCGGCTGCTGCGGTACGACGCCCGAGCACCTGCGCCAGGTCGTGGAGCGGGTCCGCGGCCTGAACCCGGTCGCCCGTGAGCCCCGCCCCGAGCCGGGCGCGTCCTCGCTGTACCAGACGGTGCCGTTCCGCCAGGACACCTCGTACATGGCGATCGGCGAGCGGACGAACGCCAACGGGTCGAAGAAGTTCCGCGAGGCCATGCTGGAGGCCCGCTGGGACGACTGCGTGGAGATGGCGCGCGACCAGATCCGCGAGGGCGCGCACATGCTCGACCTGTGCGTGGACTACGTGGGCCGCGACGGTGTCGCCGACATGGAGGAGCTGGCCGGCCGCTTCGCCACCGCCTCGACGCTGCCGATCGTCCTGGACTCCACCGAGGTTCCCGTCATCAAGGCGGGTCTGGAGAAGCTCGGCGGCCGCGCCGTGATCAACTCGGTGAACTACGAGGACGGCGACGGCCCTGAGTCCCGCTTCGCGAAGGTCACCCGACTGGCCCAGGAGCACGGCGCCGCGCTGATCGCGCTGACCATCGACGAGGAGGGCCAGGCCCGCACCGTCGAACACAAGGTCGCCATCGCCCAGCGGCTCATCGAGGACCTGACGGGGAACTGGGGGATCCACGAGTCGGACATCCTCATCGACACCCTGACCTTCACGATCTGCACCGGCCAGGAGGAGTCCCGCAAGGACGGCATCGCGACGATCGAGGCGATCCGCGAGCTCAAGCGCCGCCACCCGGACGTCCAGACCACCCTCGGCCTGTCCAACATCTCCTTCGGGCTCAACCCGGCCGCCCGCGTCCTGCTGAACTCCGTCTTCCTCGACGAGTGCGTGAAGGCAGGCCTGGACTCGGCGATCGTCCACGCGTCCAAGATCCTGCCCATCGCACGGTTCGACGACGAGCAGGTGGGCACCGCCCTGGACCTGATCTACGACCGGCGTGCGGAGGGCTACGACCCGCTGCAGAAGCTGATGGCGCTGTTCGAGGGCGTCAACACCAAGTCCCTCAAGGCGGGCCGCGCCGAGGAGCTCATGGCCCTGCCGCTGGACGAGCGCCTCCAGCGCCGCATCATCGACGGCGAGAAGAACGGCCTGGAGGCCGACCTCGGCGAGGCCCTCCAGACCCGCCCCGCCCTCGACATCGTCAACGACACTCTCCTTGAGGGGATGAAGGTCGTCGGCGAGCTCTTCGGCTCGGGCCAGATGCAGCTGCCATTCGTCCTCCAGTCGGCCGAGGTCATGAAGACCGCCGTGGCCTACCTCGAACCGCACATGGAGAAGACGGACGACGACGGCAAGGGCACGATCGTGCTGGCCACCGTCCGCGGCGACGTCCACGACATCGGCAAGAACCTCGTCGACATCATCCTGACCAACAACGGCTACAACGTCGTCAACATCGGCATCAAGCAGCCGGTCTCCGCGATCCTCGAAGCCGCCCAGGAACACAAGGCCGACGTCATCGGCATGTCCGGCCTGCTGGTGAAGTCGACCGTGATCATGAAGGAGAACCTGGAGGAGCTGAACCAGCGCAAGCTGGCGGCCGACTACCCGGTGATCCTCGGCGGCGCCGCCCTCACCCGCGCCTACGTCGAGCAGGACCTGCACGAGATCTACGAGGGCGAGGTCCGCTACGCCCGCGACGCCTTCGAGGGGCTGCGCCTGATGGACGCCCTGATCGCCGTCAAGCGGGGCGTCCCCGGCGCCTCCCTCCCCGAGCTCAAGCAGCGCCGCGTCGCCAAGCGGGACACGCCCGTCCTCGACCTGGACGAGCGGGAGGAGCCCGGCGGCCGCTCCGACACCTCCACCGACAACCCGGTCCCCACCCCGCCGTTCTGGGGCACCCGCGTGGTCAAGGGCATCCCGCTCAAGGA
Organism: Streptomyces sp. ISL-87; assembly: GCF_018614095.1. Classification (GTDB taxonomy): domain Bacteria; phylum Actinomycetota; class Actinomycetes; order Streptomycetales; family Streptomycetaceae; genus Streptomyces. The sequence continues at coordinate 68,819 of NZ_JAGGOY010000063.1, forward strand.
CTACGCCTCCTGGCTGGACGAGGGCGCCCTGTTCAAGGGCCAGTGGGGCCTCAAGCAGGCCCGCGCGGGCGGGGCCACGTACGAGGAGCTCGTCGAGACCGAGGGCCGGCCGCGGCTGCGCGGCCTCCTCGACAAGCTGCACACCGAGAACCTGCTCGAGGCGGCCGTCGTCTACGGGTACTTCCCCTGCGTCTCCAAGGGCGAGGACCTGATCATCCTGGACGAGGCGGGCAACGAGCGGACCCGCTTCACCTTCCCGCGCCAGCGCCGCGGCCGGCGCCTGTGCCTCGCGGACTTCTTCCGCCCCGAGGAGTCCGGCGAGACCGACGTGGTCGGCCTCCAGGTGGTTACCGTCGGGTCGAAGATCGGCGAGGCCACGGCCAAGCTGTTCGAGTCCGACTCCTACCGCGAGTACCTGGAACTGCACGGCCTGTCCGTCCAGCTCGCCGAGGCCATGGCCGAGTACTGGCACGCCCGGGTCCGCGCCGAGCTCGGATTCGCCGGCGAGGACCCCGCCAAGGTCGAAGACATGTTCGACCTCAAGTACCGCGGAGCCCGCTTCTCGCTCGGCTACGGCGCCTGCCCCGACCTGGAGGACCGTGCCAAGATCGCCGAGCTGCTCCAGCCGGAGCGGATCGGGGTCCACCTGTCGGAGGAGTTCCAGCTCCACCCCGAGCAGTCCACCGACGCCATCGTGATTCACCACCCCGAAGCGAAGTATTTCAACGCACGCTGAGGCGGGCCGACGTACACTTGTCGGTCCCATACAGGCCGGTCGCCTGTTCCCCGGGGGATGCCCATGGGGAAGAGGCGGCCGGCCTTCTCGTCCCCTGAGAGAGGTGTGCCGGATGACCAGCACCGTTCCCGCCCCCGTCGCCCGTACGGCCGACGGGCATGCCCTCCAGGCGGTGCTGCTGGACATGGACGGCACCCTCGTCGACACCGAGGGATTCTGGTGGGAGATCGAGGCGGAGATCTTCCACGAGCTCGGCCACCGGCTCGACGAGGCCTGGCGGGACGTCGTCGTCGGCGGCCCGATGAGCCGCAGTGCCACCTTCCTCATCGAGGCGACCGGCGCGGACATCGGCCTCGCCGAGCTCAGCGTGCTGCTCAACGAGCGCTTCGAGGCCCGCATCGCCGACCAGGTGCCGCTCATGCCCGGCGCCGAGCGGCTGCTGGCCGAGCTGGCCCGGCACAACGTGCCCACCGCCCTCGTCTCCGCCTCGCACCGCCGGGTCATCGACCGGGTGCTGCGCTCCCTCGGCCCCGAGCGGTTCGCACTGAGCGTGGCCGGCGACGAGGTCACCCGCACCAAGCCGCACCCCGACCCGTACCTGATCGCCGCCCGCACCCTCGGCGCGCATCCCTCGCGCTGCGCGGTCATCGAGGACACCGCCACCGGGGTCGCCGCCGCCGAGGCCGCCGGCTGCCGGGTCGTGGCCGTCCCCTCGGTCGGCCTGATCCCGGCCGCCCCGGGCCGTACGATCGTCCGCTCGCTGGAAGACGTCGACCTGACGTTCCTGCGCTCCCTCATCGCCCCGATGAACTAAGCCCTCCGGTGGACTGCGCCGGCTGAGCCCGAGCCGAGCTGAACGGGCCGAGCTGAACGGGCCGAGCTGAACGGAGCCGGACCGAGCGGCTGCTGGCCGAGCCGAGCGCACACGCTCCGTGCCGAACAAAACACCCGCCATGCCGGGATCCAGCGGATGGATCTTCCGTTCCATGGCGCGGAGGCTGAAATTCCATCCTTTCCGTGGCAGCCGTGCCAGGTGACCTTTGTCACCCGCCAACCTCCGGACACACCTGTCCGGGGGTTCTGGAAGCTGCCCTTGTGTCCGGATTGATCAGCTCCTGACCGAATCTGCGGTCACCCCACATAGACAGCCAGTCCGCACCCATCACCGTGCGATTACGCCCCAAGTCCTGCCAGTTCAAGCCATCCCCTCCCAGACCACTAATGTCGAAGCGGGCACTACGCCGCACCTCAGCCGTACCGGACACACACCCCTGTGCCGGGACGCGTGTGGACCGATCGTCACAACACCGGCCCGATCGTTCCGCCCTGAACGGGCGACCGCCGCGAGTGCCCTCTACGCCGCTTTGAGCAAGTGCCGGTCGAGGGAGTACTTCCAGCATGAACCGCAAGACCATGGTGCTGACGGCCGCGGCCGGACTGCTCACCCCCGCGCTGGCCGCATGCGGTACGGCGACCGGCGGAGGAGCGGGATCCGGAGCGATCGTCGTCGGGACCACCGATCGGTTCGAGGCCGCCGACTACGCCCCCGCCCCGTTCGACCCGGCCTACGCCTACGACGCCGGAGCCTGGAACGTACTGCGCCAGACCGTCCAGACGCTGATGCACACCCCACGCGGCGGCGGCCAGCCCGTCCCCGAAGCGGCCTCCGACTGCCGCTTCACCGACACCGGCAACGAGAGCTACCGCTGCACCCTGCGCCCCGGGCTGAAGTTCGCGAACGGCGACCCGCTCACCGCCAAGGACGTCAAGTTCTCCATCGAACGCGTCCTCGCCATCAAGGACGAGAACGGCCCGTCCTCGCTGCTCTCCACCCTCGACACCGTCGAGGTCAAGGGCGCCGACACCGTCGTCTTCCACCTGAAGACCCCGGACGCGATCTTCCCGTACAAGCTCTCCACCCCGGCCGCCGGCATCGTCAGCGAGAAGAACTACGACGCCAAGAAGCTCCGCGAGGGTTTCTCCGTAGACGGCTCCGGCCCCTACACGATGAAGGCCGAGGTCAAGGAAAACCACCTCGTCCGGGCCGTCTTCACCAAGAACCCGAACTACAAGGGCGACATCAAGCTCCAGAACGACAAGGTCGAACTGCGCGCCTTCGCCGACTCAGACGCCATGGGCAAGGCCCTCGCCAAGGGCTCCGTCCACGTGGTCTCCCGGACCCTGTCGCCCGCCCAGATCACCGAGTTCTCGGCCAAGCCGCCCAAGGGCGTCAAGCTGGTCCCGATGCCCGGCCTGGAGATCCGCTACCTCGGCTTCAACACCGAGGCCCCGGTCGTCAAGGACAAGGCCGTACGCCAGGCCCTCGCCGCCGCCGTCGACCGCAACGGCCTCATCTCCAAGGTCTACGGCAAGGCCGCACAGCCCCTGTACTCCCTCGTCCCCACCACCGTGCCCGGCCACGTCAACTCGTTCTTCAACAAGTACGGCGAGGCCAACACCGCCAAGGCCGCGGCCCTGCTGAAGGACGCGGGGATCAAGACCCCGGTCAAGCTGACGCTGAACTACACCGCCGACCACTACGGCGACGGCACGGCCGCCGAGTTCGAGGCCCTCAAGACCCAGCTGAACTCCACTCAGCTCTTCGACATCACCGTCCAGGGCAGCGACTGGTCCGACTTCCGGCCCGCCCAGAAGAAGGGCGACTACGCCGCCTACGGGCTCGGCTGGTTCCCCGACTACCCGGACGCCGACAACTTCCTCGCTCCCTTCCTGGAGCAGGACAACTTCCTGGGCACGCCGTACGCCAACGCGGCGGTGCGCACCAAGCTCATCCCCGAATCCCGGCGTGCCGTCGACCGCAACGTCGCCGCGCCCGCGATCACGGAGATGCAGGACATCGTCGCCGAGGACGTACCCGTCCTGCCCCTGTGGCAGGGCAAGCAGTACGTCGCCGCACGCGACGGAATCACCGGGGTGGAGTGGTCGGTCAACGCCATCTCCGACCTCCAGCTCTGGGAGCTCGGCCGCGGAGTCAGCGGCTGAAACCGGCAACAACCGGCAGCGGGTGTCGCAGGCCGGCGCAACGAGACAGTTCGACTGTGAAGGACGTTCGCGTGATTCGACGTAACCAGTGGTTGGCGGCCCCGCTCGGCGCAGCCACCGCCGCCGCGCTGCTCAGCGGTTGCGGCTCGCAGGATGGCACGGCCGCGGGCAGCGGCAAGGGTGTGGTCATGGGCATATCCGACAAGGTGAAGGCCACCGACCCCGCTTCGGGCTACGACCCGGGATCCTGGCTGCTCTTCAACAACGTCTTCCAGTCCCTGCTGAGCTTTCCCAAGGGCGGCACCACCCCGGAGCCCGACGCCGCGCAGTCCTGCAACTTCGACGGCGGCGACAGCAAGGTCTACAAGTGCACCCTGCGCGGCGGCCTGAAGTTCAGCAACGGCCACAGCCTCACCTCCAAGGACGTCAAGTACTCCTTCGAGCGCACGCTGAAGATCAATGACGAGAACGGCCCGGCCGTGATGCTCTCGTCGATCGCCGGCATCGACACCCCCGACGACAAGACCGTCGTCTTCCGTCTCAAGACCTCCGACGCGACCTTCCCCAGCAAGATCGCGTCGGGCGCGGGCTCCATCGTCGACCACGCCGAATACCCGGCCGACAAGCTCCGCACCGACGGCAAGGCGTTCGGCTCCGGCGTGTACAAGCTGGACTCCATCAGCGACAAGAGCGCCAACTTCTCGGTCAACGACTCCTACACCGGCAAGGCCAAGCCGAAGAACAACGGCGTGACCATGAAGTTCTTCAACGAGGACCAGGCGGCCCTCAAGAAGGTCCTCGAAAGCGGAGACGTCGACTTCGCCTTCCGCGGCCTCGCCGCCAAGGACATCGCGAGCCTCTCCTCCACCAAGACCGGCAACAACAAGGTCGAGGTCGTCTCGGGTACCGGCGCCGAAGTCCAGCACCTCGTCTTCAACATGAACGACCCGATCGCCGGGAAGCTCCCCGTCCGCAAGGCCATCGCCTACCTCGTGGACCGCGAAGCCCTGGTCAAGGAGGTCTACGACGGCACCGCGACCTCCCTGTACTCGGTCGTCCCGGCCGGCATCGGCTCGCACAACACCGCCTTCTTCGACCGCTACGGCGGCAGCCCGCAGCCCGAGAAGGCCAAGGCGGTCCTGCGCGCGGCCAACATCAAGGACAAGGTCAAGCTGACCCTGTACTCGACGCCCACGCGCTACGGTCCGTCCACGGACCAGGAATTCGAGCTCATCGCCAAGCAGCTCAACGCGAGCGGCCTGTTCGAGGCGGACGTCAAGTCCGTCGAGTTCGAGCAGTACGAGAAGGACATCCAGGACGGCAAGTACGGCGTCTACGTGAAGGGCTGGGTCCCGGACTACCCGGACGCCGACAACTTCACCCAGCCGTTCTTCGGCCCGGACAACGTGCTCCAGAACAACTACGACAACAAGGAGATCACCGGGACGATCATCCCGTCGACCTCCGCGAAGTCCGACCGCACCGCGGCCAACATGGACTACAACCGCCTGCAGGACATCGTCGCCGACGAGATCCCGCTCCTCCCGCTCTGGCAGGGCAAGCAGTACGCCGTCACCCGCGAGAACGTGACGGGCCTCCAGTGGTCCCTGGACGCGTCGACCGTGTTCCGCTTCTGGGAGATCAGCAAGGGCTGATCCTCCCGGGGCCCGCTCCCGGGGCCCGCTCACTGGGCCCGCTCACTCGCCCGTGGTGTCTTCGGCCGGACAACGGCCGCGGACACCACGGGCGGTGTCGTTACTGGGCGCCGGGGCGGACCAGGCCGCTCTCGTAGGCGTAGACCGCGGCCTGGACGCGGTCGCGCAGGCCCAGCTTCGTCAGGACATGGCCCACGTGCGTCTTCACTGTGGTCTCGCTCACGAACAGGTCCGCCGCGATCTCCGCGTTCGACAGGCCCCGGGCCACCAGCTTCAGCACCTCGACCTCGCGCTCCGTCAGCGTGCCGAGGACGTTCGGGACGTTGTCCTCACCCGACGGCAGGTGCCCCGCGTACTTGTCCAGCAGCCGCCGCGTGATGCTCGGCGCGAGCATCGCCTCGCCGCCCGCGACCACCCGGATCGCCTGCACCAGCTCATTGGCGGGCGCGTCCTTCAGCAGGAACCCGCTCGCCCCCGCCCGCAGCGCCTCCACCACGTACTCGTCCAGGTCGAAGGTGGTCAGTACGAGCACCTTCGCCGGCCCGTCCCGCCCCGGCCCGGTGATCTGCCGGGTCGCCTCCACCCCGTCCATCCGCGGCATCCGGATGTCCATCAGGACCACGTCGGGCTGGAGCGCCCGCACCTGGTCCAGCGCCTGAAGGCCGTCCCCGGCCTCACCGACCACCGCCAGGTCCTGTTCGGCCTCCAGGATCATCCGGAAGCCGGTGCGCAGCAGCGGCTGGTCGTCGACCAGAAGGACGCGGATCGCCACGGGGTCTACCTCGTATTCGTCGGACGGCTTCGGCGGACGCCGCCCATTCTGCCCTGACCAGGCGATCAGGAATCGGCCGGGCGTACCGCCTCGGCCTCCGCCCCAGCATCCGCCTGGGACCGCGGGATGATCATCAGAGGATAGGCCGGGGGAGTCCCGCCGAATTCCGGACACACCGCCTGGTGATCACACCAGCCGCACAGCTTCGTCGGCCGCGGCCGCCAGTCACCCGTCTCGGTGGCCTCCCGGATCGCCTCCCACAGCGCGAGAAGCTTGCGCTCCACCCGCTCCAGGTCCTCGACCACCGGGTCGTACGTCAGCACGTCCCCGCTGCCCAGGTACACCAGCTGGAGCCGCCGGGGCACCACCTGCTTCAGCCGCCACACCACCAGCGCGTAGAACTTCATCTGGAACAGCGCGCCCTCGGCGTACTCCGGCCGCGGCGCCTTGCCCGTCTTGTAGTCGACGATCCGCACCTCGCCCGTCGGCGCCACATCCACCCGGTCGATGATCCCGCGCAGCCGCAGCCCCGACTCCAGCTCCGTCTCCACGAAGAACTCCCGCTCCACCGGCTCCAGCCGCGTCGGGTCCTCCAGCGTGAACCAGCGGTCCACCAGCGCCTCGGCCTCCGTCAGCCACCGCGCCAGCCCCGCACCCGCGTCACCCTCCGGGAACAGCTCCGTCAGCTCCGGCTTCGCCTCCAGCAGCCGGTCCCACTGCCCCGGAATCAGCGCCTTCGCCCGCGGCGCCGTCCGCTCATCGGCCGGGTGGTCGAAGAGCCGCTCCAGCACCGCGTGCACCAGCGTGCCCCGGGTCGCCGCCGCACTCGGCTTCTCCGGCAGCTTGTCGATCACCCTGAACCGGTACAGCAGCGGGCACCGCATGAAATCGCTGGCCCGCGAAGGGGACAGCGAAGTGGGCCGGGCAGCGCTCATCGCGGCGGCGGCATCGGCTTCGCCGGGAGCAGAACCGGGGGGCGTCGTCATACCCGAAACAGTACGACCCGGCACCGACAGCACGCGCATGCCATCGACGCCGGACCCCCTCGCCGTGCATGATCGGAGCATCACCCCGCGCGACGGCGCGGCACGAACCGACCCGTCGGACAGCACCGAACGAAGGACAGCCGTGGCAGACACCGACCCATCCGGCGAGCGCGGAGGCAAGCGCTCCGATCCGGGCGGCGGGATCCTCATGGGCCGCCCCTTCGGCGTGCCCGTCTACGTCTCGCCCAGCTGGTTCCTCGTCGCCGCCCTCATCACCTGGGTCTTCGGCGACCAGCTCGACCGCGTCCTGCCGGACCTCGGCCCGGTCCGCTACCTCGTCTCCCTCTTCTTCGCCGTCGCCTTCTACGCCTCCGTGCTGGTCCACGAACTCGCGCACACCGTCGCCGCGCTCCGCTTCAAACTCCCCGTGCGCCGCATCCAGCTCCAGTTCTTCGGCGGAGTCTCCGAGATCGAGAAGGAATCCGAGACCCCCGGCCGCGAATTCGTCCTCGCCTTCGTCGGCCCCCTCCTCTCCCTCGTCCTCGCCGGCGCCTTCTACCTCGGCATGAAGGGCGTCGATCCGGCCACCGTCCCCGGCGTCCTCCTCGCCGGCCTGATGATCTCCAACCTGCTCGTCGCCGCCTTCAACCTGCTCCCCGGCCTCCCCCTCGACGGCGGCCGCATGCTCCGCGCCGTCATCTGGGGCATCACCGGCAAGCCCATGGCCGGCACCGTCGCCGCCGCCTGGGTCGGCCGCGGCCTCGCCGTCACCGTCCTCATCGGACTGCCGCTGATCACCCACACCGGAGTCCTCGGCAACCGCACCGCGGAAATCGGCGGCATGGACACCGTCATGGATGCCCTGCTCGCCGCGATCCTCGCCGCCATCATCTGGACCGGCGCCGGCAACAGCCTGCGCATGGCGAGGCTGCGCGAACACCTCCCCGAGCTGCGAGCCCGCACCCTCACCCGGCGCGCCATCCCCGTCGAGAACTCCACCCCGCTCTCCGAAGCCCTGCGCCGGGCCAACGAAGCCGGCGCCCGAGCCCTCGTCATCGTCGACGGACACGGAGACCCCAGCGCCATCGTCCGCGAGACCGCCATCGCCTCCGTCCCCGAACACCGACGCCCCTGGGTCGCCGTCAGCACCCTCGCCCAGGACCTCACCGACGGCATGAGGGTCCCGGCCGACCTCACCGGCGAAGAACTCCTCAACCACCTCCGCACCACCCCCGCCACCGAGTACCTCGTCCTCGAACCCGGCGGCGAGATCTTCGGCGTCCTGTCCACGCTCGACGTCGAAAAGGCCTTCGTGAAGGCCATGGCGCGGCCCCAGTCCTGAAGCCAATACACTGGTCACATGTCCGAACCGACCGGTGCCGCCCGCCGACGCGGGCCCTTCGAGGTCGGGGACCAGGTTCAGCTCACCGACCCCAAGGGCCGCCACTACACGTTCACGCTCGAAGCCGGGAAGAATTTCCACACCCACAAGGGTTCCTTCCCGCACGACGAGCTGATCGGTGCTCCCGAGGGCAGTGTTGTCCGTACCACGGGCAACGTCGCGTACCTCGCGCTGCGTCCCCTGCTCCCCGACTATGTCCTGTCCATGCCCCGCGGTGCCGCCGTGGTCTACCCCAAGGACGCGGGCCAGATCCTGGCCTTCGCCGACATCTTCCCCGGCGCCCGCGTCGTGGAGGCAGGTGTGGGCTCCGGCTCCCTGAGCAGCTTCCTGCTGCGCGCCATCGGCGACCAGGGCATGCTCCACAGCTACGAGCGCCGCGCGGACTTCGCCGAGATCGCCACCGCCAACGTCGAGCGCTACTTCGGCGGCCCGCACCCCGCGTGGCAGCTGACCGTGGGCGACCTCCAGGACAACCTGTCCGACACCGACGTCGACCGCGTGATCCTCGACATGCTCGCCCCCTGGGAGTGCCTGGAGGCCGTCTCCAAGGCGCTGGTCCCCGGCGGCATCCTGTGCTGCTACGTGGCCACCACCACCCAGCTCGCCCGGACCGTCGAATCCATCCGTGAGTTCGGCTGCTACGCCGAGCCGCAGCCCTGGGAATCGATGATCCGCAACTGGCACGTCGAGGGCCTGGCCGTCCGCCCCGATCACCGGATGATCGGCCACACCGGCTTCCTCGTCACCGCCCGCCGCCTCGCGGACGGCGTCGAGCCCCCGATGCGCCGACGCCGTCCCGCCAAGGGCGCGTACGGCGAGGACTACGAGGGCCCGGGCAGCCAGTCCGGCGGCTCCGGCGACCGCGGCTGACCCAGCCGGCCGCCCACCCCAACACGAAGGCGCTGTGGTGCAGTTCCCCCCGAGATGCGGGAACTGCGCCACAGCGCCTTTTCGTTGTCACGGCAGGCGATCCGCCGACGCCCCGGCTTACACGCCGGCCCACGTCCCGGCTACGCCCCGGTCACGACCGGACCCGGCCGTTCCACCCCGGTGTGAGGTGTGGCACGATGCTGGCTCCCCGTCACCCTTCACACAGGAGACACCCCGCGTGCTGCACAGCCCCCCGCAGCTGGAACTGGCGCACAGCAGCACCAGGCCCATCCACTGGCTCGCCACGGCCACGGCCATGGCCGCCGTCATAGCCGCCGCGGGAGTTCTCCAGCCGTCCGCCGGCGCCACCACCGGGACCTCGGACGGCGCCCCACACGGCCCGCAGGCGACCGCCCCGGACCCGCAAGGGGTCGCGTACCCGCTGGACTGCAAGGGCGCCCCGCAGACCGTCACGGCCACCGCGCAGGGCGACCTCGACGGCGACGGACGGCCCGAGACCGTGGCGGCCGTCCGCTGCGACGCCGGCTCCGGGACCCCGCCGCACGCGATCTACGTACTGACCCAGGACCGGAGCGAGGGCGCCCGCCCCCGCGTCGTGGCCACCCTGCTCGACACCGCGCAGCGGCAGACCGTCACCGAGCTCACCGTGCGCGACGGGGCAGTCACCGCGAGTCTCCTCGGCTACTCCGCCCCGGAAATCCCGCGCTGCTGCCCCGACAAGAACCAGCTCGCCAAGTGGCGCTGGAGCGGCGGAAAATTCCGCCAGGAGCTGACGGACTCGGCCGCCAGGCGTGTTTGAAGCGTCACTCCGCGTCGGGGCCGTAGACCTCGACCCTGTCCGAAACGCGCCTTACGTGAATACAGTCGCCCGGGCATTCCTTCGCCGAGTCGACCACGTCCTGGAGCAGCGTCAGCGGAACCGGAGTGGTCGCCCCCGCCTCCACCAGGAGCTCGTCCCCAGGGCTCTTCACATACGCCAGACCGTCAATGTCCAGCTCGAACACCTCAGGGGCGTACTGCACGCAGATGCCGTCCCCGGTGCAGAGGTCCTGGTCGATCCAGACCTCGAGCGGCGCTCCGGCCTCGCCGGCGCCAGCAGTCCGGTCGCCGGTTGCCTCCTGCTGCACGGTCATATCTCCTGCCGTTCCCTGCGCTGAGTGATCCATCCCGTACACAACTCGCAGCAAGTCGCGCGAGCCCTGACGGGTGTTGAACAGTTCGACCTTACAACCGGCTGCTTTCCGATGTTGATGGGTGGGTATTTCCTTGGCGTGAGGGAGTACGCAAGGGTGAAGATCGGACACACCTCTACCGTCTTTGTGATCTAGGGGTTTCAATCACCACCAGCCCAGGTAGGGTCAGGAAGCGTCCAGCTCCCCTTGGAGGAGGTGAGGACCGTGGCAGCCCACGACGACGACATCAACCGCGGCATCCGGCCCGGGCGAGGGTCTGAGGACCCCGCCGGCCAGGTTGCCTATCTCGAGCAGGAAATCGCCGTCCTGCGACGTAAGCTCGCCGACTCTCCGCGTCACACGAGGATTCTCGAAGAGCGGATCGTCGAGCTCCAGACAAATCTGGCCGGCGTCTCCGCACAGAACGAACGACTGGCGAATACCCTCCGTGAGGCCCGCGACCAGATCGTGGCCCTCAAGGAAGAAGTCGACCGGCTCGCACAGCCGCCGGCCGGTTTCGGTGTCTTCCTTCAGGCGAACGAAGACGGCACCGTCGACATCTTCACCGGCGGCCGAAAGCTCCGCGTGAACGTCAGCCCCAGCGTCGAACCGGAAGACCTCCGGCGCGGCCAGGAGGTCATGCTCAACGAGGCCCTCAACGTGGTCGAGGCCATGGAGTTCGAGCGGGCCGGGGACATCGTCACCCTCAAGGAAATCCTTGAGGACGGCGAGCGCGCCCTGGTCATCGGGCACACCGACGAGGAAAGGGTGGTGAGGCTCGCCGAGCCGCTCCTGGACGTCACCATCCGCCCCGGCGACTCCCTGCTGCTCGAACCCCGCTCCGGCTACGTCTACGAAGTGGTCCCCAAGAGCGAGGTCGAGGAACTCGTCCTCGAAGAGGTCCCGGACATCACCTACGAGAAGATCGGCGGCCTGGGCGACCAGATCGAGCTGATCCGAGACGCGGTCGAGCTCCCGTACCTCTACCCGGACCTGTTCAAGGAGCACGAACTGCGGCCGCCGAAGGGCATCCTGCTCTACGGCCCGCCCGGCTGCGGCAAGACGCTCATCGCCAAGGCCGTGGCCAACTCCCTTGCCAAGAAGGTCGCCGAGGTGACCGGCCAGCCCGCCGGGAAGTCCTACTTCCTGAACATCAAGGGCCCCGAGCTCCTCAACAAGTACGTCGGCGAGACCGAGCGGCACATCCGCCTCGTCTTCCAGCGTGCCCGGGAGAAGGCGAGCGAGGGCACCCCCGTCATCGTCTTCTTCGACGAGATGGAATCCCTCTTCCGCACCCGCGGATCCGGTGTCAGCTCGGACGTGGAGAACACCATCGTCCCGCAGCTGCTCGCCGAGATCGACGGTGTGGAGGGCCTGGAGAACGTCATCGTCATCGGCGCCTCCAACCGCGAGGACATGATCGACCCGGCCATCCTGCGGCCCGGCCGGCTCGACGTGAAGATCAAGATCGAGCGCCCGGACGCCGAGGCCGCGAAGGACATCTTCGCGAAGTACCTCAAGGCCTCGCTGCCCCTGCACACGGACGACCTGTCCGAACACCAGGACTCGCGGCCCGGCACCGTCCACAGCATGATCCAGACAGTCGTCGAGCAGATGTACGCCGAAACCGAGGAGAACCGCTTCCTCGAGGTCACGTACGCCAACGGCGACAAGGAAGTCCTCTACTTCAAGGACTTCAACTCGGGCGCGATGATCCAGAACATCGTCGACCGTGCGAAGAAGATGGCGATCAAGGCCTTCCTCGAGCACAACCAGAAGGGCCTCCGCGTCTCCCACCTCCTCCAGGCCTGCGTGGACGAGTTCAAGGAGAACGAGGACCTGCCCAACACCACCAACCCGGACGACTGGGCCCGGATCTCCGGAAAGAAGGGCGAGCGGATCGTATTCATCCGCACGCTCGTCACCGGAAAGCAAGGCGCGGACACCGGACGCTCCATCGACACGGTGGCAAACACCGGTCAGTACCTCTGACAAAGCGGGGCGGCTGCGGATGCCCTCACCGGGCACCCGCAGCCGACTGCTTTACCGACTGCTTTTCAGCCGGTGACAGGGCGAAGTCAATGACTGAAATGATCTCCCCACCAGCGCGGACTGGTTCTAGGCTCTTCCGTACCGCCGGTCGCGCAGTGCGGGGACGGGCACCGCACAGGCACACGCACCGGAGCACCAGCGGTACTTGAGCGCCGCTCCCGAACAGGAGCGCCGCCGGGCAAGGAGGGCCGCATGACCGTACGGCGAGTAATGGGGATCGAGACGGAGTACGGGATCTCCGTCCCGGGGCACCCGAACGCCAATGCCATGCTCACCTCGTCCCAGATCGTCAACGCCTACGCGGCGGCGATGCACCGGGCGCGCCGCGCCCGCTGGGACTTCGAGGAGGAGAATCCGCTGCGGGACGCCCGCGGCTTCGACCTCGCCCGCGAGGCCGCCGACAACAGCCAGCTCACCGACGAGGACATCGGCCTCGCCAATGTGATCCTCACCAACGGCGCACGGCTCTACGTCGACCACGCGCACCCCGAGTACAGCTCCCCGGAGATCACCAACCCGCTGGACGCCGTGCTCTGGGACAAGGCCGGCGAGCGGATCATGGCCGAGGCCGCCGAGCGGGCGGCCCAGCTGCCCGGCGCCCAGCCGATCCACCTCTACAAGAACAACACCGACAACAAGGGCGCCTCCTACGGCACGCACGAGAACTACCTGATGAAGCGGGAGACCCCCTTCTCGGAGATCGTGCGCCACCTGACCCCCTTCTTCGTCTCGCGGCAGGTCGTCACGGGCGCGGGACGGGTCGGCATCGGGCAGGACGGGCGCGAGCACGGCTTCCAGATCAGCCAGCGCGCGGACTACTTCGAGGTCGAGGTGGGGCTGGAGACCACCCTGAAGCGGCCCATCATCAACACCCGGGACGAACCCCACTCGGACGCGGAGAAGTACCGCCGGCTGCACGTGATCATCGGCGACGCGAACCTGTCCGAGATCTCGACGTACCTCAAGCTCGGCACTACCGCACTTGTCCTGTCCATGATCGAGGACGGGTTCATCAACGTGGACCTGGCCGTGGACCAGCCGGTGCGCACCCTGCACCAGGTCTCCCACGACCCCGACCTGCAGCACCTGATCACGCTGCGCAGCGGACGGACGCTGACCGCCGTACAACTCCAGATGGAGTACTTCGAGCTGGCCAGGAAGTACGTGGAGGAGCGGTTCGGGTCCGACGCGGACGAGCAGACCGAGGACGTCCTCACTCGGTGGGAGGACGTGCTGGGGCGGCTCGAGAGCGACCCGATGAGCCTGTCGGGGGAGCTGGACTGGATCGCCAAGCGGGAGCTGCTGGAGGGCTACCGCAGGCGCGACGGACTGGGCTGGGACGCCGCCCGCCTCCACCTGGTAGACCTCCAGTACTCGGACGTACGGCCCGAGAAGGGGCTGTACAACCGCCTGGTGGCCCGCGGCAAGATGAAGCGGCTGGTGGAGGAGCCGGCGGTGGAGCGGGCCGAGGGCAAGCCGCCGGAGGACACCCGGGCGTATTTCCGGGGCCGGTGCCTGGAGCAGTACGCGGATGACGTGGCGGCGGCCTCGTGGGACTCGGTGATCTTCGATCTCCCGGGCCACGACTCGCTCCAGCGGGTCCCGACGCTGGAACCGCTGCGGGGCACCAGGGCCCACGTGAAGGAGCTCCTGGACCGCTGCCGCACGGCGGAGGACCTGGTACGGGTGCTTTCGGGCCGCTGAGCCTTTCCGGTGCCCGGGCGGGGCCTGAAAGGCCCCGGGTCCGGGAATCATGAGAACACCCGGACGTTATGAAAGTGCGGGGACGAATGCCGGACCCTCCTTGTAGGGTCCGGCGTAGGGTCTGATCTTGAGGGAGATCCCGATCCGGGGTCTCCCGACGTGAGCGTGCGAACCGAGCGGGGTGAGGTAGACATGGCGACCAAGGACACCGGCGGCGGACAGCAGAAGGCGACGCGCTCGACCGAGGAGGTCGAGGAGGCGGCGGTCGAGGAATCGACCGACCTCAAGGAGCGGCAGGAGAAGCTCTCCGACGACGTCGACTCCGTACTCGACGAAATCGATGATGTGCTCGAGGAAAATGCGGAGGACTTCGTTCGGAGTTTCGTACAAAAAGGCGGCGAATAGCCTTCGAATCTAAGGTGAAACCGCCAGTGTGTGGTCCATGTCCAATGGATCGAACTGGTGCCGCGGCTGCGCCCGTGACCTACCAATGAGCGGGTTCGCTGCAGATCGGAACCGAAGCGACGGGCTCCAGCCCAGATGTCGTGAGTGTGTGGCGGCGTACAGTGCCGAACATTACCGACGCCGCCAGGCAGCCAAAGGCAAGGTCGTCAAGGATCACGTGGAAGTCCCGGCAGGGTGCAAGTTCTGCCGGCAGTGCGGTGAGATCAAGCCGCATAGCGAATGGCACAAGAACGCAACGGCCTCGGATGGCCTGTCCACGCGATGCAAGGCGTGTCGGGCCATCCAAGGCCGGGCGGGCCATCTGAAGCGCTCGTACGGCATGACCGAGGGCGAGCGGGACGAGATGGTCGCCGGGCAAGGCGGTCTGTGCTGTATCTGTCTAAAGGCTCCGGCCGTACATGTGGATCACTGTCACGAGACGGGTAGGGTCCGAGGCGTACTGTGCTTCAACTGCAATTCGGCCATCGGCAAGTTGGGAGACGATCCCGACACTCTGCGTCGGGCCATCTCATACCTGGAGGGACACGCGTGGAAGCCAACAATCGTGGCACAGGGCGTCTACCGGCAGCCTTCCTGACGCCGGGGTCCTCGTCCTTCATGGACTTCCTCGGGGCGCACTCGCCCGAGATGCTGCCGGGCAACCGCAGGCTGCCCGAAGGTGTCGTCGAGGCGCCGCACGGGACGACGATCGTCGCCACCACCTTCCCCGGCGGGGTCGTGCTCGCCGGTGACCGGCGGGCGACCATGGGGAACATGATCGCGCAGCGGGACATCGAGAAGGTGTTCCCGGCGGATGAGTACTCCGCGGTGGGTATCGCGGGTACGGCCGGCCTGGCCGTGGAGATGGTGAAGCTGTTCCAGCTGGAGCTGGAGCACTTCGAGAAGGTGGAGGGGGCGACCCTTTCGCTCGAAGGCAAGGCGAACCGGCTGTCCACCATGATCCGGAGCAATCTGGGGATGGCGATGCAGGGGCTCGCGGTCGTGCCGCTGTTCGCCGGCTGGGACGAGGGCAAGGAGAAGGGCCGGATCTTCTCCTACGACGTGACCGGCGGCCGCTCCGAGGAGCACGGATTCGCCGCGACCGGTTCGGGCTCGATCTTCGCCCGGGGCTCCATGAAGAAGCTGTACCGCCCGGATCTGACGGAGGAGCAGGCCACCACCCTGGTCGTGCAGGCGCTGTACGACGCCGCCGACGACGACTCGGCGACCGGTGGCCCGGACCTGTACCGCCACATCTACCCCATCGTCACCGTCATCACCGACGAGGGCTTCCGCAGGCTCAGCGAGGAGGAGTCCTCGGAGCTGGCCCGCAAGATCACGAATCGTCGGCTCGAACAGCCCGACGGCCCGCGCGCCGCCCTCCTCTGACCATCCGTCGCCTCGTAGAGCCCAGAAGAAAGGGACGGTCAGCCGGTGTCGACTCCGTTCTACGTCTCACCCCAGCAGGCGATGGCCGACCGGGCGGAATACGCCCGGAAGGGCATCGCCCGCGGTCGCAGCCTCGTCGTGCTGCAGTACGCCGACGGCATCGTGTTCGTGGGCGAGAACCCGTCCCGCGCGCTGCACAAGTTCAGCGAGATCTATGACCGGATCGGCTTCGCGGCCGCCGGCAAGTACAACGAGTACGAGAACCTGCGGATCGGCGGTGTGCGGTACGCCGATCTGCGCGGATACACGTATGACCGTGGCGATGTGACGGCCCGTGGGCTCGCCAACGTCTACGCGCAGACGCTGGGCACCATCTTCTCCAGCGCGGGCGAGAAGCCGTACGAGGTGGAGCTGGTCGTGGCCGAGGTCGGCGCGACCGCCGCGGGCGACCAGATCTACCGGCTGCCGCACGACGGTTCGATCGTGGACGAGCACGGCTCGGTCGCGGTCGGCGGCAACGCCGAGCAGATCAGCACCTTCCTCGACCAGCGTCACCAGGACGGGATGACCCTGTCCGAGGCGCTGAAGCTGGCGGTGCAGGCGCTGTCCAGCCAGGCGAACAGCGCGGACAAGGCGGTTCCGGCCGAGCGGCTGGAGGTCGCGGTGCTGGACCGGACGCGGTCGCAGCAGCGGAAGTTCAAGCGGATCCGGGGCCGGCAGCTGTCGCGGCTGCTGGAGGCGGATGTTCCGGCGGCGGCCCAGGCGGACGCCGTCTCGAACGACGAGGCTCCGGACGAGGACGCCGAGTAGGCATACCGCATACGTCCCTGGACACAGCGGACAGCGGACACGGTGCACACAGCGGCGCCCCCGGCCTTTGCGGCCGGGGGCGTCGCCGTGTTCAGGGCCGGGCGGGCGGGGGGCCGGAGGAGCCGCGGACGACGAGTTCGACGGGGATGTCGGGGGCGGTCCAGGGGGTGCCTTCCAGGACGGCGAGGAGGGCGGTCATGCCCTGTTCGCCGACGCGCTCGGCCGGGAGCCGGACGGTCGTCAGCTCGGGTTCGACGGCGGTGGCGAGGGCCAGGTCGTCGAAGCCGGTGACGGAGAGGTCGTCGGGGACGCGCAGGCCGAGGCGGCGGGCGGCCTTGCAGGCGCCGGCGGCCAGGATGTCGTCGTCGCACACGATGGCGGTGGGCCGGTCCTCAGGGGCCGCCAGGGCGGCCTCCATGGCCGTACGGGCGCCTTCCACGCTGAGCGGGGCCCGTACGGTGCGCAGCTCGGCGGTGGGGCCCAGGAGGTCGGCCAGGGCCCGGGCGCGGACTTCGAAGGTCCAGGTGTCGACTGCGGAGGCGAGGTGGAGGAAGCGGCGGTGGCCGAGGTCGAGGAGGTGTTCGGCGACCTGGCGCATGCCGTCGGCCATGGCGAGGTTGACGTGGGCGGCGGCGCTGTCGGCGTGGGGGTCGCTGTCGAGCATGACGAGGGGGAGTCCGGCTCCGCCGATGGCGTCGAGGGCGTCGGCGGCCATGGAGGAGGCGATGACTCCGTCGAGGGCGGCGCGGGCGGAGGCGAAGGGGTCGCGGGCGGGGCCGGTGCCGTCGGGGGAGGGGTAGAGGACGACACCGAAGCCGTGTTCGGCGGCGATGCGGGCGGCGCCGGTGTAGACGCGGGCGAAGAATTCGTTGGTGAGGGCGGGGACGACGAGGAGGGCGGTGCGGGTGCTGCCGAGGCGGAGGTTGCGGGCGGCGAGGTTGGGGCGGTAGCCGAGCCGGGTGGCGGCTTCGCGGACGAGGCCTGCGGTGCGTTCGGAGACGCGGCCGCGCCATTTGTCGCCGAGGACGAGGGAGACGGTGGCCTGGGAGACTCCGGCGGCGGTCGCCACGTCCCGGCTGGTGGGTCTCGTCACAGGGTGCTCCTGAAGTGCGAGGTCGCGGGGGTTCGGCTGTCCTTCGGGGTGGACCCCCGTCCTGCGGCCATGGTACGTATGACGTCCGACGTTATACGTATTACCCCGGCTCGGTCCGGGCAGAAGGGGGCCGACATGGCCGCGGGATACGCGGAGCTGCTCAGGACCCGGCACGCCGCGAGGCTGCTGGTGGGCACGCTCATAGGCCGGCTGCCCAATGCCACCGCGTCCATCGCGATCGTGCTGTTCACCCGGGCCGAGGGGGGCAGCTACGGCCTCGCCGGGGCGCTGGCCGCCGTGTACGGGGTGGGCAACGCGGTCGGTCAGCCGCTGCTGGGGCGGGCCGTGGACCTGTACGGGCAGCCGCGGGTGCAGTTGCCGGCGGCCCTGGTGTCGGCGCTCGGGATGGTGTGGCTGGCGTGGGCGGGCACCGGGTCGGCGGCCGCCGCGTACGGCGCCGTCGTCGTCGCGGGTCTCTTCACGCCGCCCCTGGAGGGCGGGCTGCGGGCCCTGTGGCCGGGCGTGCTGGGCGGTAAGGAGGAGCGGGTGCACGCCGCGTACGCGATGGACGCGGTGGCCCAGGAGGTCATGTTCACGGTCGGCCCGCTGCTGGTGACGCTGTTCGTGGCGCTGTGGTCGCCGGCGGTCGCGCTCGTGGCCATGAACGCCATCGGTGTGCTGGGCGCGCTGTCCGTGGTCGTCTCCGAGCCGTCCCGCGAGTGGCGTTCGGCGCCGCGTGAGGCGCACTGGCTGGGGGCGCTGCGTTCGCGGGGGCTGCTGGCTCTGCTCGGTGCCTTCTTCTTCGTGGGCATGGCGCTCGGTTCGATCACCGTGGCCGGTCTCGCGTACGCCGACGACCACGGCGGCCAGGCGGTGTACGGCTGGCTGATGGCGGCGCTCGGTCTGGGCGCGCTGATCGGCGGGGTCGGCTACGGCGCCCGGCAGTGGGCGGGTGCGCCGGAGCGGCGGCTGCGGATGCTGGTGGCGCTCCTCGCGGTCTGCTACCTGCCGCTGATGCTGACTGTGGGTCCCGTGGCGATGACGGCGCTGGCGGCGCTTTCGGGGGTGTTCCTCGCCCCTGCCCTGGCCTGCGCGTTCATCGTCGTGGACCGGCATGCTCCGGCGGGCACGGTGACGGAGGCGTTCTCGTGGCTGGTGACGTTCTTCGGAGTGGGTGCGGCCATCGGCACGGCGGCCGCGGGACCGGCCGTGGAACTGGGTGGCACGGTGGCGGGCTTCGGTGTGGCGAGCGTGGCGGGGGCGGCCGCGCTGGTGGTCCTGATGGTGACTCAGCGGGTGCTCGCGCTTCCCGGCCGTACCGTCGCGGTGGCGGGCTCATCGGGCAGCCTCGTTAAAAACTGATCGAAACGACGCTCTCGAACCCGGTTTCAGAACAGGGCAGAAGGCGTAATGTTCAGTCATGGACCGCCGCATTTTCGGGCTGGAGAACGAGTACGGCGTCACGTGCACGTTCAGGGGACAGCGCCGACTGTCTCCTGACGAAGTGGCGCGCTACCTCTTCCGCCGTGTTGTCTCATGGGGCCGCAGCAGCAATGTCTTCCTGCGGAACGGCGCCCGCCTCTACCTCGACGTGGGTTCGCATCCGGAATATGCAACTCCCGAATGCGACAACCTGACCGAACTGGTCACTCACGACAAGGCCGGCGAGCGCATTCTCGAAGGCCTGCTCGTCGACGCCGAACGCCGCCTGCACGAGGAGGGAATCGCGGGCGACGTCTACCTCTTCAAGAACAACACCGACTCGGCGGGCAATTCGTACGGCTGCCACGAGAACTACCTGGTGGCGCGGCACGGAGAATTCTCCCGCCTGGCGGACATCCTCATTCCGTTCCTTGTCACGCGCCAGTTGATCTGTGGCGCGGGCAAGGTGCTGCAGACCCCCCGGGGTGCGGTCTACTGCGTCAGCCAGCGCGCCGAGCACATCTGGGAGGGCGTCAGCTCCGCGACGACCCGGTCCCGGCCGATCATCAACACCCGGGACGAGCCGCACGCGGACGCCGAGCGCTACCGCCGTCTGCATGTGATCGTCGGCGACTCGAACATGTCCGAGACGACCATGCTGCTCAAGGTCGGGGCCACCGACCTGGTGCTGCGCATGATCGAGGCGGGCACGGTGATGCGGGACCTGACCCTGGAGAACCCGATCCGGGCCATCCGCGAGGTCAGCCACGACATCACCGGACAGCGCAAGGTACGCCTGGCCAGTGGCCGTGAGGCCTCCGCCCTGGAGATCCAGCGCGAGTACTACGACAAGGCCGTGGACTTCGCCGAGCGCCGGGGCATCCGCACCGGTGTCGTCGACCAGGTGCTGGAGCTGTGGGGCCGTACCCTCGACGCGATCGAGGCGGAGGACCTGGACCGGATCGGCACCGAGATCGACTGGGTCATGAAGTACCAGCTGATCGAGCGGTACCGGGGCAAGCACAACATGACCATGTCGAACCCGCGGGTCGCCCAGATAGACCTCGCGTACCACGACATCCACCGCCGTCGCGGCCTGTACTACCTGCTGGAGCGCAAGGGGCAGGCCGCGCGGATCTGCAACGACCTCAAGATCTTCGAGGGCAAGTCGGTGCCCCCGCAGACCACGAGGGCCCGGCTGCGCGGCGACTTCATCCGCCGGGCGCAGGAGCAGCGCCGGGACTTCACGGTCGACTGGGTGCATCTGAAGCTGAACGACCAGGCGCAGCGCACCGTGCTGTGCAAGGACCCGTTCCGGTCGGTGGACGACAGGGTGGAGAAGCTCATCGCCGGCATGTGATGCCGTGTCGGCGTTGTCCTGATGTCGTTGTGCCAACGGCCCCGTGCGCTGTGGCGTACGGGGCCCTTGGCACGCCACCACCTTGTCGTGGAGGGGGTTGGCCGTAGAGTGGGCCGCTAGGACGGATCATTCCAGCGACCCTGAGGACCACTGTGCGACGCCGACTTGCTGCCGCGCTCATCGTGCCGGCTCTGATGCTCACCGCGGCCTGCGGAGGGGGCGACGACTCTGGGAAGAAGAAGGATTCCGCGTCCCCGTCGGCCGACGCCTCGCAGCCCGCAGTCCCGAAGGCGGTCGCGTCCGCTGACCCGATGCCCACCGTGAAGGGTGAGGCGGGCCAGAAGGCGGAGATCACCGTTCCCAAGGGCGAGCCGAGCGGCAAGTTCGTGGTGAACACCCTCAAGGAGGGCTCGGGCGCGGTGATCAAGAAGGACGATCTCGTCGTCACGAAGTACACGGGCAAGATCTGGAAGAGCGGCAAGGATCTGACCGGGTCCTACGACAAGGACGGTTCGCCGCTCGTCGTCCCGGCCGGTTCGCAGACGATCGTCCCGATGTTCAGCGAGTCGGTGCTGGGCAAGAAGGTCGGCAGCCGTGTGCTGGTCGTCGCCCCGCCGGAGGCCGCGTTCGGTGCCCAGGGCCAGCCGCAGCTGGGTGTCGGCCCGACCGACAACCTGATCTTCGTCCTGGACATCGACTCGATCATGCCGAAGAAGGCCGAGGGCACGCAGGCGCCGATCCCGTCGGACCTGCCGCAGGTCAAGGCGGACAAGGATGAGGCCGCCACGATCACGATCCCGAAGAACGACCCGCCCAAGGAGCTCGTGGACAAGGTCCTGATCGAGGGCAAGGGCCCGGAGATCAAGAGCGGCCAGACCGTGTACATGCAGTACAGCGGTGCGGCCTGGAAGCCGAACGAGGGCAAGGATGCGGCCAAGCTCTTCGACACGTCCTGGAAGACCGGTGCCCCGTTCTCGACCGTGATCGGTCAGGGTCAGGTCATCGAGGGCTGGGACAAGGGCCTGGTGGGCAAGAAGGTCGGCAGCCGCGTGCTGCTGGTGATTCCGCCGGAGCAGGCGTACAAGGACCAGGCCAAGGGTGAGGACCTGCCGGCCAACTCCACCCTGGTCTTCGTCGTCGACATCGTCGGAGCAGTGTAAAACTGTTCCGGTTGATCCCCAGTTCGTACGTATGAGGAGCAGTTCCGTGAGCGACAAGCTCGAGAAGCCCGAGATCGACTTCCCCGAGGGCGAAGCGCCGAAGGATCTCGTGATCGAGGACATCTGGCTGGGCGACGGCGCCGAGGCCAAGGCCGGTTCCCGGGTCTCCGTCCACTACGTGGGCGTGGCCTTCTCCACCGGCGAGGAGTTCGACGCCTCCTGGAACCGCGGCTCGGCGCTGCAGTTCCAGCTCGGTGTCGGCCAGGTCATCGCCGGCTGGGACCAGGGCGTCCAGGGCATGAAGGTCGGCGGCCGCCGCAAGCTGACGATCCCGGCGCACCTGGCGTACGGGGACCGCGGCGCGGGCAGTGCGATCGCCCCGGGCGAGACGCTGATCTTCGTGTGCGACCTGATGGCCGCCTGATCACCCGGCTGTGACAGCTGTGGGCCCCTGCCGTGAGGCAGGGGCCCTCGCTTTTGCCCGGGACCGTCGGGGCGGTACGGTCAACGGTCAGAGTGTGTACGTCGAGAAGGGCGGAAGGGCGTCGATGGCGATTGCCAAGGCCGAGCGGCTGATGAATCTGGCGCTGTGTCTGCTGGGGACCCGCCGGCCGCTCAGCAAGCGGGAGTTGCGCGGATCCATCGAGGCATACATGGAAGCCGGCAACGACGACTCCTTCAACCGCATGTTCGAGCGCGACAAGGACGATCTGCGCGAACTCGGCCTGGTCATCGAGACGGTGGAGAACCTGGAGGGCGAAACCGGCTACCTGGCCCGCCGGGACAGCAACCGGCTGCCGCCCGTCTCCCTGGACGCCGAGGAGGCCGCCGCCCTGGGGCTCGCGGCGAAGGTCTGGCAGCAGGCCCGCCTCGCGGGCGCGGCCAGCGGAGCCCTGCAGAAGCTGCGCGCCGGCGGGATGCCGGAGGCGGGGGACCCGTACGAGGGCCAGCACAGCGCCATCGAGCCGCGCATCCCGGTCCACGAGGCGGCCTTCGAGCCGCTGATGCTGGCCTGCCGGGACCGCCGGCCGGTGGTCTTCGACTACCGCAAGTCCACCGCCGCGCGGCCCGAGACCCGTCAGGTCGAGCCGTGGGCGCTGGAGTGCTGGCGCGGCCACTGGTACCTGGCCGGCTTCGACCGCGACCGCGGGGCGGAGCGGGTGTTCCGGCTCTCCCGGATCACCGGCAAGGTCCGCTCGCGCGCGGCCAAGTACACCGCCGAGGTGCCGGACGTGGTGACCGTACGGGAGACCGTGGAGAGCTGGGCCGGCGAGACGGCGGACCGCTCCGCGCTGATCCGGCTGCGGGCCGGGGCCGGGTATCCGCTGCGGGCCAAGGCCACCGCCGTGCGCGAGGGCGGGGACGGCTGGGACGAGCTGGAGATCCCGTACGGGCACGGGCTGGACGCCTGGCTGGTGGAGTTCGGTCCCGACGTGGTGGTGCTGGAGCCGGCAGACCTCCGGGCGGACGTGGTGGACCGGCTGCGCGCCGTCGCCAAGGGCTGACCCGGCCGGCTGCCGCCGCCGCACGATCCGCACACCGCTCGCAAGATCCGTACACCGCACCGTCCGCAAGACGTGCCCTGAGGGGGAGACGTACCAGCATGGCTGCCAACGCCATCGACCAGACCCGCCGGATGCTGTCCCTGGTGACGTATCTGCGCGAGCGCCCCGGGGCGCACGTCGCCGACGTGGCGCGCGCCTTCGGGATCACCGAGGACGAGCTGATCTCGGACCTCGACGTGCTGCCCATGTGCGGGACCAGCTTCCGCGGCGGGGACCTGCTCGACATCGACACCGACGGGGAGCGCATCTGGTGGCGCAACCCCGACGCCTCGGGGGAGTCCACGGCCGAGCCGCTGCGGCTGGCGGCCGACGAGGCGACCGCGCTGCTGGTCGCCGCCCGCGCGGTGGCGACCCTGCCCGGACTGCGCGAGAGCGACCGGGACGCCCTGCTGCGTGCGACCGCGAAGCTGGAGGCGGCCGCGGGCGAGGCCGCCGGGGCCAGTTCCCGGCTGTCGGTGACCTTCGAGTCCGAGGGCGGGGTCTTCGCGGACGTAGACCGGGCCATCGCCGAGCGGCGCCGGCTGTGGCTGCGCTACTACTCGCCCGCCCGGGACGAGCTGACCGAGCGCAAGGTCGACCCGATCCGGCTGTTCGCGGTGGGGCACACGTACATGGAGGGGTGGTGCCACCTCTCCGAGGCCCGGCGCACCTTCCGCCTCGACCGGGTGGCCGAGATCCGGCTGCTCGACGAGCGGGCCGAGCCGCCCGCCATCGAGCCGCGCGACCTGTCCGAGGGGCTGGTCCAGCCGGCCGCCGAGGACCCGGAGGTCGTGGTCGAGGTGGGCCCCGGCGGGCGCTGGGTCGCCGAGTACTACCCGCACGACAGCGCCGAGGAGCTGCACGACGGGGGTCTGCGGATCACGCTGCGCAGCCCGGACCCGGCTTCGCTGCGCCGGCTCGCGCTGCGGTTGGGGCGGGAGGGCCGCATCGTGGCCCCCGTGGAGCTGGCGGACAGTGCGCGCCAGGCGGCGCGCGAGGCCCTGGCGGGGTACGGAGAACACGGCTGAGCAGGCCGCACGGCGAGTACGGAGAACAGGGCAGAGGGGAGCGCCGAACGATGTCGCCAACGTATGGGCCGGGGCTGACGGAGGTCACAGGGCGGGCCGGTGCGCCCGCGGGGCGGGCGGGCCGGCCGGCCGGCGGCCCGGCCGGGGGGCCCGTCACCTTCAAGGCGGGCTGTCCCGACTGCGGGGCCCGCTTCGAGCTCCCGTCGGGCGCCCTGCGCCTGGCGATCGGCAGCAGCCCGCGTACCACCTTCTACTCCTTCACCTGTCCCGAGTGCGGCGCCGCGGTCCGCAAACCGGCTGGTGAGCGGATCGTGGAGCTGCTGACCGGTGGCGGCGTGAGCACCCTGCGCAGCCTGTGAGCGGTCCGGTGGCCTAGGCTCGGTCCCATGCTGTGGCCGATGCTCGCAATTGCCCTGGGTTTCCTCGGGGTCGCCGTCCTCTCCGTGCTGGCCCTGCGGGTCTACGTGGAGGTGCGGCGGCTGTCCGGGCAGGTCTCCCGGGCCAGCCGCCGGATCGCCGACGCCTCGGGGGATCTTGAGCGGGCGGCCGAGGACCTGGCCCGTGCCGGGCGGGTCGTACGACCGTAGAAAGTGCGGGGCGGGAGCCGTACTCTCGGACCCCCGGGGTATCCGAGGGGATTGCCGTGCGTTAACCCCGGGGGGTTACGATCCTTGTCAGAGCGGTCACCGGATCTTCGTCCGGAGCCGCCTCCGCCTCCACATCCAGCCGTTTCGGTGAGAAGGAAGACACACATGATCGGCAATCTGAAGCCCCTTGAGATCCTTCTGATCATCGCTGTCATCGTGCTGCTGTTCGGCGCCAAGAAGCTCCCCGAGATGGCCCGCTCCCTCGGCAAGTCGGCCCGCATCCTCAAGAGCGAGGCCAAGGCCATGAAGAAGGACGGCGAGGCGGAGGACGCCGCCGCCGCTCCGGTCGCCGACCAGGCACCGCAGCAGCCCGTCGCCCCGCGCACCATCCAGGCCGCGCCCGGTGACGTCACCAGCTCCCGGCCCGTGAGCGAGCCGAACCGCACCACCCAGGGCTGACCCCAGCCGGTCACGGTCGCGCCAGTCATCTGCAACGAGACAAGGGACGTGGGTTGCTCAAGTCTGCCCGCAAGCAGGAGAAGACGGACAAGGACGCCGAAGGGCGGATGCCCCTTGTCGAGCACCTGCGTGAGCTGAGAAACCGCCTGATGAAGTCGGTCCTGGCGATCATCGTGATCACCGTGGTGGCCGCCTTCTACTACAAGGGCCTCATCGACTTCATGCTGAAGCCGATGCTGGACTCGGTCGGCTGCACCGACGGGGTCGTCTCGCAGCGCAACGGCCGGCCCTGCGCCGACATGACCGTGAACGGCCTCATCGCGCCGTTCTCGATCGCCCTCAAGGTCTCGCTCACCGCGGGCGTCGTGCTCTCCGCCCCGGTGTGGCTGTACCAGCTCTGGGCCTTCACCGCCCCGGGCCTGCACAACCACGAGAAGAAGTACGCGATCAGCTTCGTCGCGGTCGGTGCCCCGCTGTTCGGTGCCGGCGCGGTCCTCGCGTACAAGATCCTTCCGCAGACCGCCACGATCCTGCTCGACTTCACGCCCGAGCACGCACGCAACCTGCTCCCGGTCGACGACTACCTCGACCTGGTCACGCGCATGGTCGTCGTCTTCGGCCTCGCCTTCGAGCTGCCGCTGCTGCTCATCCTGCTCAACTTCACCGGGGTCCTCACCGCGAAGCGGCTGGCGAGCTGGTGGCGGGCGATGGTGCTGGGCATCACGGTCTTCGCCGCGTTCGCGACGCCCACCGGTGACCCGCTCACCATGCTGTCGCTGGCCGCGCCGATCATCACCCTGTACTTCATCGCGCTCGGCATCTGCCTGGTCAACGACCGCAGGCGCAAGCGCAACAACCCCGACGCGGACCTCGATGACGACGAGGCCTCCGAGCTGGACCTCACCCCGGCGCCGATCGGTGCGATCGAAGCCGTGCCCGCCCCGGGCGCGCTGCCCGGGCAGGACGACGGCGGCCGCCAGCGGATCAACGGTTACGACGACGCGACCTGACAGGTACGTTCCGGGGGTGAGCGCTGAGATCACAGACCGTGCTTGCTCCGGATTCGACTCGCGGGTCAACGACCGGGGCAACCGGATGCGGCTGCCCGCCGGCCGGTTCAAGTACGACCTCGCGATGGTCGCGGAACTGGCCGCCTTCAAGCCGTACGGCGGCGGCATGCGCATCTGCGCGGACGCGGTGCCCGACGACGGACTCTTCGACATCACGGTGGTCGGCGACTGCAGCCGCACCACCCTGCTCAAGGTGTTCCCGCGGGTCTAAGGGGGACCCACCTCAGCCACCCGAAGGTGACCCTGGAGGCGGCCGGGATCACCGCCTACGCGGACGGCGAGCCGCTCGGGCCGCTGCCTGTGACGGCCGAGTGCGTACGGGCGGCCGTGCGGCTGCTGGGGTAGGGCGCGCGCAGGTACGCACCCGGAATCCCGCTCCTCTTAAAGATCGCGACTGTTGTCAGAGGCGGCGGGTAGGCTCGACTACAAGATGACCGAAGAACTCTCACCCGCCGAGCGGTACGCCGCTGCCCGGATCCGCGCCGCCGAAGAGGCCACCGCCCTCCACCCCTTCCGGGAGATGTACGAATTCGACCTGGACCCGTACCAGGTCGAGGCCTGCAAGGCACTGGAAGCCGGCAAGGGCGTGCTGGTCGCCGCCCCGACCGGCTCGGGCAAGACGATCGTCGGCGAGTTCGCCGTGCACCTGGCCCTCCAGCAGGGCCGCAAGTGCTTCTACACGACGCCCATCAAGGCCCTGTCGAACCAGAAATACGCCGACCTCGTCAAGCGCTACGGCGCCGCCAAGGTGGGCCTGTTGACCGGCGACAACAGCGTCAACTCCGAGGCGCCGGTGGTGGTGATGACCACCGAGGTGCTCCGCAACATGCTCTACGCGGGCTCGCAGTCGCTGCTCGGCCTCGGCTACGTCGTGATGGACGAGGTGCACTACCTCTCCGACCGGTTCCGGGGAGCCGTCTGGGAGGAAGTGATCATCCACCTCCCCGAGTCGGTGACCCTGGTCTCCCTGTCGGCCACCGTGTCCAACGCCGAGGAGTTCGGCGACTGGCTGGACACCGTGCGCGGGGACACCGAGGTGATCGTCTCCGAGGAGCGGCCCGTCCCGCTGTGGCAGCACGTCATGGCCGGCCGCAAGGTGTACGACCTCTTCGAGGAGGAGTCCGACCACGGAGGCCGCGGCTCCGCCCGCCGGGAGGTAAACCCCGACCTGCTGCGCATGGCCCGCGAGGAGAACAGCCGCACGTACAACCCGAAGGACCGGCGGCGCGGCAAGATGGTCCGCGAGGCCGACCGCGAGCGCGAGCGGCGCTCCCGCGGCCGGATCTGGACCCCGAGCCGCCCCGAGGTGATCGCCCGTCTCGACGGCGAGGACCTGCTCCCCGCGATCAACTTCATCTTCAGCCGGGCCGGCTGCGAGGCCGCCGTCCAGCAGTGCATGTACGCGGGCCTGCGGCTCAACAACGAGGAAGCGCGCCTCCAGGTGCGCGGCATCGTCGAGGAGCGGACCGCCTCCATCCCCACCGAGGACCTGCACGTCCTGGGGTACTACGAGTGGCTCGAAGGCCTGGAGCGGGGCATCGCCGCGCACCACGCCGGAATGCTTCCCACCTTCAAGGAGGTGGTGGAGGAGCTGTTCGTCCGCGGCCTGGTCAAGGCCGTCTTCGCCACCGAGACCCTGGCGCTGGGCATCAACATGCCCGCGCGCACGGTGATCCTGGAGAAGCTGGTCAAGTGGAACGGCGAGCAGCACGCCGACATCACCCCCGGTGAGTACACGCAGCTCACCGGGCGGGCCGGGCGGCGCGGGATCGACATCGAGGGCCACGCGGTCGTGCTGTGGCAGCGCGGCATGGACCCGGTGGCGCTCGCCGGGCTCGCCGGGACGCGTACGTATCCGCTGCGGTCCAGCTTCAAGCCCTCGTACAACATGGCCGTGAACCTGGTCCAGATGTTCGGGCGGCACCGCTCGCGCGAGCTGCTGGAAACCTCCTTCGCGCAGTTCCAGGCCGACCGCTCGGTCGTCGGGATCTCCAAGCAGGTGCAGCGCAACGAGGAGGGCCTGCAGGGCTACCAGGAGGGCATGACCTGCCACCTCGGCAACTTCGAGGAGTACGCGCAGCTGCGCCGCGACCTCAAGGACCGCGAGACGGACCTGGCCAAGCAGGGCGCGGCACAGCGCCGGGCGCAGGCGGCCGGTTCGCTGGAGAAGCTCAAGCCGGGCGACATCATCCACGTGCCGACCGGCAAGTTCGCCGGGCTCGCGCTGGTGCTGGACCCGGGCGTGCCGGGCGGCCGGGTCAACGGGCACCGCGGGTACGAGTACACCGAGGGCCCGCGCCCGCTGGTGCTGACCGTGGAGCGGCAGGTCAAGCGGCTCGCCGCGATCGACTTCCCGGTGCCGGTCGAGGCCATCGAGCGGATGCGGATCCCCAAGACCTTCAACCAGCGCTCCCCGCAGTCCCGTCGGGACCTGGCGTCCCAACTGCGTGCCAAGGCCGGGCACATCGTGCCCGAGCGGCGCGGGCGCGGCCGGGCCGCGGCGGCCGACGACCGGGAGATCACCCGGCTGCGGGCCGAGCTGCGGGCGCACCCCTGCCACGGCTGTGACGAGCGCGAGGACCACGCCCGCTGGGCGGAGCGCTACCACCGGCTGAAGCGGGACACCCAGCAGCTGGAGCGGCGCATCGAGGGCCGGACGAACACCATCGCCCGCACCTTCGACCGGATTCACGCGCTGCTCACCGAGCTGGACTACCTGCGCGAGAATGAGGTCACCGAGCACGGCAAGCGGCTCGCCCGGTTGTACGGGGAGCTCGACCTGCTGGCCTCGGAGTGCCTGCGGGAGGGCATCTGGGAGGGTCTGAGCCCGGCCGAACTGGCCGCCTGCGTCTCGGCGTTGGTGTTCGAGGCGCGGCAGTCCGACGACGCGGTGGCCCCGAAGGTGCCGGGCGGCGCGGCGAAGGCGGCGCTGGGCGAGATGGTCCGGATCTGGGGCCGGCTCGACGCGCTGGAGGAGGAGCACCGCATCAACCAGGCGGAGGGCGTGGGCCAGCGCGAGCCGGACCTCGGCTTCGCGTGGGCGGCGTACCAGTGGGCCTCCGACAAGAGCCTGGACGAGGTGCTGCGCGAGGCGGAGATGCCGGCCGGTGACTTCGTGCGCTGGTGCAAGCAGGTCATCGACGTACTGGGGCAGATCGCGGCCGCGGCTCCGCCTGCCTCGAGTGGGAGCACGGTGGCGAAAAACGCCCGTAAGGCCGTGGAGGCCCTCCTGCGGGGTGTCGTGGCCTACAGCTCCCTCGGCTAGGCGCTTTTGGGGCTTCCTCCAAAGGTGTGGATGGCCGGATCTCATCTCTTGCCATGATCGATTCGGCGTGCGTTGTGCGACGATCGGCCTATGGGTGGGGGAGCGGGCGAGGGAGCGAGACGGGTCGGCCGGCCGCGTGCGGATCAGCGGAGACCTGAGAGCGGCCGGTCGCCGCGGGAGGAACTCCTCTGCGCGGCGGCCGAGCTGTTCACCGTCCAGGGCTACGCGGCCACCACCACACGGTCGGTGGCCGAACGTGCCGGAATGCGCCAGGCCACGATGTACCACTACTTCGGCGGCAAGGAGGAACTCCTCGCCGAACTCCTGGAGTCCACCGTCGCACCCTCGCTGGCGCTGGCCCACGAGCTGTTGGCCGATACCGAACGGCCCGCCGGGCGGCGGCTGTGGGAGCTGTGCCGCTCGGACGTGCTGCTGCTGTGCGGCGGGCCGTACAACCTGGGCGCGCTCTATCTGCTGCCCGAGGTGGGCGGGGCGCGGTTCGCCCGGTTCCACCGGATGCGGCGGCAACTGCGCGACGTCTACCTGGAGTTGCTCGACGGAACCTCCGTCGGGGCGACCCTGGCCGGGGACCGGGCCGGGCTGACCCTGCGCAACGACCTGGTCTTCGGGCTCATAGAGGGCGTCATGCTGATACACCGCTCGGATCCGGCGCGGCCGGTGGAGGCCTTCGCGGAGGCCGCCGCTGACGCGGCGCTGCGGATCGCGGGCGTCGAGGCCTCCTAGAAGGCCCTTGGGGCCTGCCTTCACGCTTGGCCTTCCTCCTTGGCCTTCCTCCTCGGCCTTCCCTCTCGGTCTGTCTCTCAGGTGCCGCTTTCCCAGGCGGCGCGGTCCTGCCAGGCCCGCAGGGTGCGGCGGCTCTCGAACCGGTGGGCGGCGCCGGTCACCGGATCGGTGAACGACAGGACCCGGGCCAGGAGTTGGAGCGGCCGGCGGTAGTCCCGCGGGTCCGGGTCCGTGACGTCCGGGTAGACCGGGTCGCCGAGGATGGGCAGGCCCAGGCTGTTCATGTGCACCCGCAGCTGGTGGGTGCGGCCGGTGTGCGGAGTCAGCCGGTAGCGGCCCACGCCGTCCTTGGCGTCGGCGAGTTCGACGAGGGTTTCGGCATTCGGCTCGGCGCCCGGGATCTCGGCCGCCGCGATCACCCCGCGGGTCTTCTCGATCCGGCTGCGGACGGTGCGGGGGAGGGCGACCCCGGGATCCAGCGGCGCGAGGGCCTCGTACTCCTTGTCGACCTGCCGGTTCTGGAAGAGGAGCTGGTACGCGCCGCGGTCCTCGGGGCGGATGCTGAACATCACCAGTCCCGCCGTCAGCCGGTCCAGCCGGTGCGCGGGGCTCAGGGCGGGCAGGTCCAGCTCCTCGCGGAGCCGGGCCAGCGCGGTCTGCGTGACGTGACTGCCGCGCGGAGTGGTCGCCAGGAAGTGCGGCTTGTCCGCGACCAGGAGGTGCTCGTCGCGGTACACCACGCCGATCGGGAAGGGCACCGGCGGCTCGGCCGGCATGTCCCGGTGGAACCAGAGGTAGCTGCCCGGCTCGTACGGGTCGTCCGGGCGCAGGACCCGCCCGCCCTCGCCGAGCACCCGGCCGGAGCGCAGCAGGCCCGGCATGGTCTCGGCCCCGCGGGTGCCCGCATAGCGCGCCGCGAGGTACGCGCCCAGATCCGGCCACATCCCCTCCGGGTCGGAGGGCAGCCGCAGCCGGACCGGATCGATGCCGGCGAGCTGGGGGAGCGGTGCGGGGGGTATGGGTCTGCGTCTCATCGGGGTCCAGGGTAGGCGCCCCGGCGCGGTGGCCGTCGCGCTACCGCTGGGTGAAGGT
The DNA here is from genome assembly GCF_018614095.1 of Streptomyces sp. ISL-87. Lineage (GTDB taxonomy): Bacteria > Actinomycetota > Actinomycetes > Streptomycetales > Streptomycetaceae > Streptomyces. The sequence continues at coordinate 100,659 of NZ_JAGGOY010000063.1, forward strand.
GCCCAGGTGCTCGTCGTCCAGGTATTCCACGCGGACCGTGCCGTCGCTGAAGGTCACCCCGGTGCGGCCGACGGCGTTTTCACCGGCCGTCTCGAAGCTGAAGGTGTCCCCGTCGTAGTGGGTGAGCGGGAACCGCATCGGCTTCGGGCCGAGGGAGAGTGTCAGGCCGCCGTCGGGGCTCGCCGTCACGGTGAGCTTCCCGTAGTACGGGTTGTCGTAGGTGCCGGTGTACGCGGCGTTGTCCTGGGCCGGCTTCGCGGAGGCGGGCGGGTGGGCGTAGTCGGTGGAGGAGCGGTCCGCGGAGTCCATCTGGGCGTAGATCGCGCCGGCCAGGGCCAGCCAGTCGGTGGTGGCCTTGCCGTGCTCGGCGAAGTCGAAGAAGTCGAGGGCGACGGCGTCGGCGAGGCCGACCGGTGCGCCGTTGGTGAGGACGACGATGCCGAGCTCTTCCAGGGGGAGCATGGTGACGTTGGTGTTGGCGCCGAGATCGAAGGCGCCGGAGTGGCTGAGGCGGAGCCGGCCGGCCTCGTCGTAGGAGACGTTCCAGCCGAGCCCGTAGAAGCCGGGGGTGCCGTAGGGGGTCGACGGCTGCGACACGATCTCGGGGACGTGGGTGCGGGCGAGGGTGTCGGCGGGGATGATCTTCTGCCCGTCGAGGGCGCCGTCGCCGAGCTGGAGCCGCAGCCAGCGGGACATGTCGCGGGCGGTGGAGCTGACGCCGCCGGCCGGGGCCTGGGCGTCGGCGTCGCGGACGTAGCGGGGGCTCCAGGTGCCGTCGGGGTTCTTGACGTGGGTGGCGGCCTTGTCGGCGGCGCCTTCGAAGGCGGAGAACTCGGTGCTGGTGTGGGTCATGCCGGCGGGCTTGAAGAGGGTGTCCGCGGCGAGCTTCTGCCAGCTGGTGCCCTTGGCGCGGGCGATGGCCTCGGCTGCGGCGGTGAAGCCGAAGTTGGTGTACGCGTAGCTCGCGCGGAACGGGGCGAGGGGCTCCAGGCGCAGGTGGTCGAGGATGTACGCCTGGTCGTAGCCGAGGTCTTCGAGGAGGTCGCCGGCGTGGTCCGGCAGGCCGCTGCGGTGGGAGAACAGGTCGGCGGTGGTGACGTGGTCGGTGACCCAGGGGTCTTTGAGCGTGAAGCCGGGGAGGGGGACGTGCTTGTCCCATTCGCCGGGGTCGGTGAGGGTGCCGGCCACGATGGTGGAGGAGACGGGCTTGGAGAGGGAGGCGATCTGGAACACGGTGTCCGGGTGGACCTTGGCGCTCTCGCCGGTCTTGCGGAGGCCGAAGCCCTCCAGGTAGATCACCTTGTCCTGGTGGACCACGGCGACGGATACGCCGGGGACGCCGGTGCGGGACATCATGCCGGTGATGGTGTCGTCGAGGCGCTTGACGGCCTTGTCGACGGCGGCGTCGGTGAGCTGGGTCTCCGGGGGCGGGGGTGGGCTGGGGGCCGCGATCGCCCCCGTCGTGGTGGCGAGCGCCACGGCCACCCCGGCCACGCCGAGCACGCGGAGCGTACGCATGGGGTCATTGTCCCGCCGGACGGGTGACGGCGCCCTTCGGCACAGTCGGGGCCTTGGGTCAGGCGGCCTGGTCCTGTTCGGCCAGGACCTCGGCGTTCCAGTCGCGCTTGATCGCGCGCCAGCCCTCGTCCGTCTCGCCCAGACGCCAGTAGCCCGAGATCGAGAGCCGCTCGCGCGGGATGCCGCGCTCCAGGCGCAGGTGGCGGCGGAGTTCCTTGACGAAGCCCGCCTCGCCGTGGACGAAGGCGTGGACATCGGAGGAGGGGAACTCCAGCGCGGTGACCGCCTCCACCAGGGCCTCGCCGACCGGGCGGCCGGCGCGGTGCAGCCAGACCGGGACGACGCCGTCCGGAGTGGCGACCTTCTGCTCGTCGTCCGGGCCGTCGATCTCCACGAAGGCGTGCACCCGCGCGCCGGCCGGTATCCGCTCCATCGCCGCGGCGATGGCCGGCAGCGCGCTCTCGTCGCCCGCCAGCAGATGCCAGCCGGCCGACGGCTCCGGGGTGTACGCGCCGCCCGGGCCGAGGAAGCGTACGGTCTCGCCCGGCTGGACGCGGGCCGCCCAGGGGCCGGCCAGGCCCTCGTCCCCGTGGACCACGAAGTCGAGGGTCAGCTCCTGGTGCGCAGGGTCCCAGCACCGGACGGTGTACGCCCGCTGGCGCGGCCATTCCCCGCGGGGGTGGGCCGAGCGGATCTCGTCCAGGTCCCACGGCTCCGCGTACCGCACGCCCTCGGGGGCGAAGAGGACCTTGACGTAGTGGTCGGTGAACTCGCCCGCGCCGAACCCGGCCAGGCCCTCACCGCCCAGCACCAGCCGCACCATGTGCGGCGACAGCCGCTCGGTGCGTACGACGACGGCGGTGCCGACCTTACGAGCGCGTCCTTCTGCCACGGCGTCTCCCCGATTCCGCTGAAACTTAGGATTACCTAAGTTAGCACCTCAGGGGCGTAGCGCGCTGCTCAGGCGCGACGCCGCTCCGCTCAGACCCCACCGGTGAGCCAGCGCATCAACCAGCTCGGGCTGCGCCGGCGTCGCAGGCAGTGCCGGGTCGAACTGCGGCAGCGGGACGTCCGAGGCGACCTGGACCACCTTGGGGGCCACCGCCAGATATGGCCGGGACTCGTGCAGGCGCTTGCGCTGGGCCGGGGTCAGCCTGGACCTCGGGTCGTCGATCGCCGCGATGATCCCGTCGAGGGTGCCGTAGGCGTCGAGCAGCTTGGCCGCCGTCTTTTCCCCGATGCCCGGGACGCCCGGCAGGCCGTCGCTCGGGTCCCCGCGCAGCAGCGCCAGATCCGCGTACCCGGGGCCGTCGACCCCGTACTTCTCGCGCAGCCACGCCTCGTCCGTCACCTGGAGGGTGCCCACGCCCTTGAGCGGGTACAGCACGCGCCGCTGCTTGGCGTCGTCCACCAGCTGGTAGAGGTCCCGGTCACCGGTGACGATGTCCACCGGGCCGGTGGCCCGCGCGGTCAGGGTCCCGATCACATCGTCCGCCTCGTACCCGGCGACGCCCACGCGAGCGATCCCGAAGGCGTCCAGCGCCGCCTCGATGATCGGCACCTGCGGGGCCAGGGTGTCGGGGATCTCCTCCACGTCCGGGCCGGTCTCGGTCTCCACCGCGACCCGGTGGGCCTTGTAGGACGGGATCAGCTCCACCCGCCACTGCGGCCGCCAGTCGGCGTCCATGCAGGCCACCAGATCGTCCGGGTGATGGTCCTGGACCAGCCGCCCGATGAAGTCGAGCAGCCCGCGCACGGCGTTCACCGGGGTGCCGTCCGGGGCCTTCACGGAGTCCGGCACACCGAAATAGGCGCGGAAGTAGAGGGAGGCGGTGTCCAGGAGCATCAGGCGTCGTGTCGTCACGGTGACGATGATGCCGCAGCGCCGTCGGGGACCGCTGACGCCGACCGGGAACGCCGTGCGCGCGAAACCCGGGGCAGTTGCTGCGTAAGGTGCTTACAGCACACCGATGTGCGACGGACAAGGGGAGGGCAGCCCCGAAATGAACGGCAGGGACGGCACCGACGACAAGGAACGGGACAAGGACGCCAAGGAACCGCTCCGGGTGGGTGTGGCCGTGCGCAAACGGCGCCGCGCGCTCCATCTCACCCTCGCCGCCGTATCGGCGCGCAGCGGCCTCTCGGTTCCTTTCCTCAGCCAGATAGAGAACGAGCGGGCCCGGCCCAGCATGCGCTCCCTCGAACGGGTCGCGGACGCGCTGGAGACCACGGCCGTGGAACTGCTGGCCGCCTCCGACACCGCGCGCACGGTGGACCTCGTACGGGCCGGCGACGAGTCCGGGCTGCTGCCGGTCCCGGGCGTACGTCCCCTGGTGCGCGGACACCACCAGCTGCACGCTCTGGAGTTCACCGGGGACCAGGACGCCGGCCGCGAGTACCAGCACCGCAACGACGAGCTGATGTACGTGGTCTCGGGCGCCTGCCAGGTGGAGGCCGAGGGACGGGCGTACCGGCTGGAGAGCGGGGACGCGCTGTTCCTGTCGGGAGGCGTACGGCACCGCTGGCGGGCCGTCACGGAGGACACCCGGATCCTGGTCGTGGCGGTCGGCGACCACATCCACGCGACCTCCGAGCCACCCTCGCCGGGGCAGTGAGCCGGATCCGGGTCGTTTCACTGGTGCCGTCGCTGACCGAGGCCGTCGCGGTGAGCGCGCCGGGGCTGCTGGTCGGGGTCACGGACTGGTGCACCCACCCCGCCGGTCTGGGGGGCGCGGTGCGGGTCGGGGGTACGAAGAACCCCGATGTACGGGCGATCGTGGGGCTGCGCCCCGACCTGGTGATCGCCAACGAGGAGGAGAACCGGGCGCCGGACCTGGCGGAGCTGCGGGCGGCCGGTGTGGAGGTGCTGGTCACCGAGATCCGGGACCTGCCGCAGGCGCTGCGCGAGCTGGACCGGGTGCTGGTGGGGGCCCTGGGGCTGGCGAGGCCGGGGTGGCTGGCGGACGCGGAGGCCGTGTGGGCCCGGGTGGAACCGGCGGGGGAGCTGCGGGCGTTCGTACCGGTGTGGCGGCGGCCGTGGATGGTGCTGGGCCGGGACACCTTCGCGGGGGACCTGCTGGCGCGGCTGGGGGTGCGCAATGTGTACGCCGGGCACGCGGAGCGGTATCCGCGGGTACCGGTGGAGGAGCTGGCCGCCGCCGACTGCGACCTGGTGGTGCTGCCGGACGAGCCGTACCGCTTCACGGCCGAGGACGGGCCGGAGGCCTTCCCGGGGCTGCCCGCCGCGCTGGTCAGCGGGCGGCACCTGACCTGGTACGGGCCCTCCCTGGCGGAGGCACCGGCGGTACTGGCGGCGGCCCTGCGCGCGGCGGGCTGAGCGACTGCCCATACCCTGCGGGGATGCGCATCGGAAGATCACTCGTCCTGCTCGCGGCGACGGCCCTGCTGGCCGGTGCCTGTGCGGGGCGGTCGGCCGAACCCGGATCCCGGGGCGGGGCCGAACCCGGATCCCGGGGCGGGGCTGACCCGGCCGCCGGGGCCTCGGCCGGGGCTGCCGGGAGCGGGCGGTTCGGGTCTGCCGAGCTTCAGGGGCGGTGGTGGACCTGGGCTGCCTCCAGCCCACGGCGTTCCAACCCGGTGGTGGACCGGCTCCAGGCCGGCTGATCCGGCCCGGCCGGACCGCTAGCCGCTAGCGGGGGGCGGCGAGCAGGCGGCCGGTGGAGAGACCGCGCAGGGTGTGGGCGGCGGCCAGGAGCCAGGTAGTGAGCAGGGTGAGGAACAGGGCCGCGGCCAGCCAGGCGAAGGCGGTCAGCCCCGTGTGGCGGGCCAGCCCGGCGGCGCCGGTGACGCAGGTGCCGACGGGGAATGTCAGGGCCCACCAGGTCATGGCGAAGCCCATGCCGTTACGGGCGGCCCGGACCAGCATGGCCGCGGCGAGCGCCAGCCAGAGGAGCGCGAAGCCCATGACGGGTACCCCGTAGACGACCGCGAAGGCGCCGAGCGCTCCGGCGTAGGGGGCGCCGATCGACTGCGGGGCCATGTCCGCGAGCTGGTTCACGGCGGTGGTGGACTGGCCGAGGGGGCCCAGGACCAGGAACAGGGTCGGGGTGAGGGCCAGGGGGAGGGGGCCGCTCATGATGAGGCGGCCGAAGACCAGCGGGAGCATCAGCAGGGTGGCCAGCAGGCTGATGCCGAACATGGCGTAGCAGGCCAGCAGCATCGTCTCGCGGGGCTGGCCCTCGGGCAGGTGCGGTATCAGCAGGGGGCCCAGGGCGGCGGAGACCATCGGGGCGACCAGCGGGAGCAGCCAGACGGGGGTGGCCTGGTGGGGCTCGACCTTGTGGCGGACCACCATGAGGTAGGGCACCGCCACGGCCATGACCAGGCCTATCGCGGTTCCGGCGGTGAAGAGCACGGCGTCCGCGGCGACGGCGGCGGGCTCGCCGATCAGGTCCTTGCCGACGATGAGGGTGCCGCCGCCGACGGCCAGCAGAGCCATCGCCAGGCAGCCGTAGAAGGGGGCGACCGCGGGGTCGAGGAGGTGGGCGCGGGCCTGGTCGCGGTGGTGGAGCCAGTGCCCGGCGCGGGCTGTGAGCAGCACGGCGAGGGCGGCTGCGGATAGCGCCCAGACCAGCTGGCAGGCCACGCGCTGGCCCGGCAGCTGGTACGGGAGGGTCGCGCCGGCGTTGGCGACGATCGCCGTGCCCATGACGGAGGCGTACCAGTTGGGGCCGAGGTGCCGGAGGGCCTTGTGGGCGCGGGGGGCGGACTCGGTGGTGGTGCGGGGTCGAACCAGGGTGGTGGCCATGGGTCCAGCCTCGCGGCGGGGCGGTCCGGGAGGCAGAGGTCATCTTCCTATGAGGGCATAAACTGCATTTATGGGTAACGAGGAGTGGGTACCGCTGGCGCACCGGGTGCCTGACCTTGGCGCGCTGGAGCTGCTGCTCGCGGTCGCGCGGGTCGGCAGCCTGAGCGGGGCCGCCCGTCGGCTGGGCATCACCCAGCCGGCGGCAAGCAGCCGGATCCGGGCGATGGAGACCCGGCTCGGGGTGGCGCTGGTGGACCGGTCACCGCGGGGCTCGACCCTCACGGCGGAAGGCGCGCTGGTCACGGACTGGGCGCGGCGGGTGGTGGAGGCGGCGGAGGCGTTCGACGCGGGCGCGCAGGCGCTGCGGGGGCGGCGTGACTCGCGGCTGCGGGTGGCGGCCAGTATGACGATCGCGGAGTACCTGCTGCCCGGGTGGCTGATCGCGCTGCGGGGGCAGCGGCCGGGTACGGCGGTGTCGCTGCACGCCGGGAACTCGACGGTGGTCTCCGAACGGGTGCTCGCGCACGAGGCGGACCTCGGGTTCGTGGAGGGGCTGTCCGTGCCGGAGGGGCTGGACTCGGCGGTGATCGCGCAGGACCGGCTGGTCGTGGCGGTGGCGCCGGGGCACGCGTGGGCGCGGCGGACGCGGGGTGTGTCGGCGGAGGAGCTGGCGGCGACCCCGCTGATCCTGCGGGAGCGGGGGTCGGGGACGCGGCAGGTACTGGACGCCGCGCTGGCGGGGTGCGGGGGGCTGGCGGAGCCGCTGCTGGAGCTGGCGTCGACCACCGCGGTGAAGTCGGCGGCGTTGAGCGGGGCGGGGCCGTGTGTCCTGTCGGAGCTGGCGGTGGGGGATGAGCTGGCGGCGCGCCGGCTGGTGGCCGTGCCGGTGGGTGGGGCGCGGCTGGACCGGGCATTGCGGGCCGTGTGGCCCACCGGGTCCCGGCCGGCCGGCCCGGCGCGGGATTTGCTGTCGCTGACGCGGGCCCCTGCCTGAACCCTGGCCGGGGGGTGGGCCGGGGTCAGGCGGGGCGGGGTGTGCCGGAGCGTGTGCGGCGCCGTTGCGGGGGCTCTGCCCCCGCGCCTCAAACGCCGGCGGGGCTGAGGGTGCTGGCGGCGGGGCTGAGGGTGCCGGCGGGGCTGAGGGTGCCGGCGGGGCTGAGGGTGCTGCCGGCGGGGCTGATGGTGCCGGGTGTGGTTGCGAGGGTGGATTCGGCGGCCGCTTCGATCAGGGAGGCCATGACGCGGGTGTCCTTGTCGCGTTCCGGGTGCCATTGGACGCCCAGGACCCAGCGGTCGGGGTCGGGGAGTTCGATGGCCTCCACCGTGCCGTCCACCGCGTGGGCCGAGACGATCAGGCCGTCGCCCAGGCGGTCCACCGCCTGGTGATGGTACGTCGGGACGTCCGCCTCCTCCGGGACCAGCGCGGCGTAGCGGGTGCCCGGGACCGGGCGGACCGGGTGCCAGGAGGTGATGCCCGGTGTTTCGACGTGGCCTTCGATGTGCTGGTGCAGTGTTCCGCCCAGGGCCACGTTCAGCGCCTGCATGCCCCGGCAGATGCCGAGTAGCGGGGTGCCGGACTCCAGCGCGGCCTCGATCAGGGCCAGTTCCCAGTGGTCGCGGACGGTGGCCGGGGCTCCCGTGCGGGGGTCGCGGGCGGCGCCGTAGTGGACCGGGTCCACGTCCGGGCCGCCCGCGACGACCAGGCCGTCCAGTCGGCTCAACACCTCCGCCGCCGTCCCGGATTCGTCCGGCGGGAGCAGCACGGCCGCGCCGCCCGCCGCCTGGACGAGTTCGTAATACCCGCTGGGCACGAGGGACGTCGGGAGGTGCCATACCCCGTATCGGGTGGATTCCTCGACGTAGGTGGTGATGCCGATGAGCGGCCTGGGCACGGTTTCTACCTCCAGGGGGGAGCAGGGTCGCGTCGGGACACGTGGGGCAAAGGATTTCAGTCGCGGGACAGTTCCGCCTCGGCTTCCGCGAGGGCCGCGAACTCCTCCTCGGGCGCGGAGGCCACCAGGTGGTGCCGACTGTAGATCGCGAAGTAGGCGAGGGCGACGGCGTACACGGCCAGTGCGATGAATGCCGCGTCCTTGTCCACCAGGAAGGTGGCGACCAGAGCCGACAGGGCCAACGCGAACGCCACCGAGGAGGTGACGATGCCGCCGGGGGTGCGGTAGGGGCGGGGGAGGCCGGGCTCCCGCTTGCGGAGCACGATGTGCGAGAGGGCCATCAGGGCGTAGGAGATGGTCGCGCCGAACACGGCGATGTTGAGCATGCGCGGGCCGTTTCCGGTGGCCGCAGCGAGGGCGAAGCCGATGGCGCCGGGGATCAGCAGGCCAAGGTACGGGGCCTTCCGCTTCGAGGTGAGGGAGAGGAAGCGCGGCAGGTAGCCCGCCCGGGACAGGGCGAACAACTGGCGCGAGCCGGCGTAGATGAGGGAGAAGAACGAGGCCACCAGGCCGGCCAGACCCGCGTAGTTGACGAAGGTCTTCAGCCAGGACAGGCCGGGGTCGCCCTCCAGGGCGACGACGAGCGGATTGCCGGCGTCCTTGATGGCGTCCGCGCCACGGGCGCCGGTGGAGGCGAGGAAGGTGATCAGCGCGAGCAGGATCAGGATGCCCATCGAGATCGACAGGGCCCGCGGCATCGAGCGCACCGGGTCCTTGGCCTCCTCCGCCGCCAGCGGTACGCCCTCGACGCCGAGGAAGAACCACATGCCGAAGGGGAAGGCGGCCCAGATGCCGAGGACGCCCAGCGGCAGCCAGGAGCTGGACCCGAAGGCGGTGGTGTCCACGGCGATGTCGTCGAGGTTGGACGCGTCGAATCCGGTGAAGGCGCCGACCGCGAAGACGATCAGCGCGAGCACGGCGACGGCGGTGACGACGAGGGAGAAGCGCAGGGCCTCGCCCACGCCCCACAGGTGGATGCCTATGAAGATCGCGAAGCAGGCGAGGTAGACCGGCCAGCCCGAGGTGAGGCCGAAGAGGTTCAGGGATTCGACGTAGTCGCCGATGAAGATGGCGATAGCGGCGGGGGCGAGGATGTACTCGATGAGGATCGCGGTGCCCGTCAGGAAGCCGCCCCAGGTGCCGAGCGCCCGGCGGGCGAAGCCGTAGCCGCCGCCCGCCGTCGGCAGGATCGCGGACAGCTCCGCGAGGGAGAAGACCAGGCAGGCGTACATTGCCCCCATCAGCACGGTGGCGACCGCGAGGCCGCCGAATCCGCCCTGGGCGAGGCCTACGTTCCAGCCGGAGAAGTCCCCGGAGACGACGTACGCGACGCCGAGGCCGGTGAGCAGCAGCCAGCCGGCGCTGCCCCGGCGCAACGTGCGCCGCTCCAGGTAGCCGTCGCCGCCTTCGGGGGACTTGGTGGGTTCGGGCACGGCTGCCGGCCGTGCCCCGATGTCGTCGGCCATGTGCGCTCCTGCCTCAGGCACTGCAATGGTTGTGAGGCGTACCTTTGCGTCAGGAGAGTGGAATGCGCAAGACCCCCGCGTTAAACAGCGGTTACGAAAACCTCCCGGACGTAAGAGGGCAGGCGCCTCGCGAGCCGCCGCGGGGGCCGGCTCGGGAGCCGCCACAGGAGCCGCTCCTCAGGCCAGGAACCCCCGCAGCAGCGCGGCCGTTCCGCAGCAGTGCTCGCGCATCGTCTCGCGGGCCGCCGCCGCGTCCCGCTCCAGTACCGCCTCGACCAGAGCGGTGTGCTGCTGCTGCGAGTGCTCCAGGTTGCGCACCAGCAGCGGGATGCAGTCCAGCAGGTCGTTCACGGTGGCCCGGACGGCCGCGTACTGGGCCGTCAGGGTGGCGGATCCGGCGAGCTCGCACAGGGTGAGGTGGAAGAGGGTGTCCTGGCGGCGGTAGTCGGCGAGCGGGGCGTCGTGGGTGGCGCCGAGCGCGCCGAGCAGCCGCTCGGAGTCCTCCTCGGTCAGCCCCTGGGAGGCGCACAGGCCGGCCGCGCCCACCTCCAGGACCTCCCGGAACCGCAGGGCGTCCTCGATGTCCACACCGGCGACGCGCCGCCGGAGCTCCTCCTCGGCCCCGCCGGCCGGGGTGTCGGGGCGTGGCAGCACAAACGTTCCGCCGTACCGCCCGCGCCGGGCCTCCACCAGGCCCTGGTCCTGGAGTACCTTCAGCACCTCGCGCAGCGTGACCCGGCTGATCCCCATCCGCTCGGCCAACTCGCGCTCGGGCGGAAGCCGTTCACCGCCGGGCACCAGGCCCAGCCGGACCACCTGGAGGATCTGCTCCAGCGCCTCCTCGAAACCGTTGCCCGCCCGTACCTGCCGCAGTACGGGATTCAGCCGCGCGATCGCGCCGCCTTCGCTCGCCGTATCGGTCATCTCGGCTCCTCCCCTTCCCAAGCAATGGTTCTATTCAATACCTTAGGCCCACTCGGCTCACCGAAGGAGAGATTCCCGTGGTAGACCGCAAGCCGCCGCTCGCGCCCGAGGAGCTCCGCGCCCTCGTCGCCAGCGGTGAGATCGACACAGTGGTCCTGGCCTTCCCCGACATGCAGGGGCGCCTCCAGGGCAAGCGGTTCGCCGCACAGTTCTTCCTGGACGAGGTCCTCGCGCACGGCACCGAGGGCTGCAACTACCTCCTGGCCGTCGACACCGACATGAACACCGTCGACGGATACGAGATGTCCTCCTGGGACCGGGGCTACGGCGACTTCGCCATGCACCCCGACCTCGCCACCCTGCGCCGCATCCCCTGGAACCCCGGCAGCGCCTTCATCCTGGCCGACCTCGCCTGGAACGACGGCACGCCCGTCGTCGCCGCCCCCCGGCAGATCCTGCGCCGCCAGCTGGAGCGCCTCGCCGAGCACGGGTACACCGCCATGGTCGGCACCGAGCTGGAGTTCATGGTCTTCCAGGACACCTACGAGCAGGCCTGGAACGCCAACTACCGCGGCCTGACCCCCGCCAACCAGTACAACATCGACTACTCCGTCCTCGGTACCGGCCGGATCGAGCCGCTGCTGCGCCGTATCCGCAACGAGATGCAGGCCGCGGGCCTGATCGTGGAGTCGGCGAAGGGGGAGTGCAACCTCGGCCAGCACGAGATCGCCTTCCGCTACGACGAGGCGCTGACCACCTGTGACCAGCACTCCGTCTACAAGACGGGGGCGAAGGAGATCGCCGCCCAGGAGGGCGTCTCGCTCACCTTCATGGCCAAGTACGACGAGCGCGAGGGCAACTCCTGCCACATCCACCTCTCGCTCAACGACACCGACGGACGCAACGTGATGGCCGGGGACGGACCGGACGCCCACGGTGGAATGTCACCGGTGATGCGCCACTTCCTGGCCGGCCAACTGGCCGCGCTGCGCGACTTCTCCCTTCTCTACGCCCCGAACATCAACTCGTACAAGCGTTTCCGGCCGGGATCCTTCGCGCCGACCGCGGTCGCCTGGGGCGTGGACAACCGGACCTGCGCCCTGCGAGTGGTCGGCCACGGCCGCTCCATGCGCTTCGAGAACCGCCTCCCCGGCGGCGACGTCAACCCGTACCTCGCCGTCTCCGGCCTGGTCGCGGCCGGGCTCTACGGCATCGAGAACCGCCTGGAGCTCCCCGAGGCCTGCGCGGGCAACGCGTACACCGCCGACTTCGCGCACGTCCCCACCACCCTGCGCGAGGCCGCGGAGCTCTGGGAGAACAGCGAGATCGCCAAGGCCGCCTTCGGCCCCGAGGTGGTCGCCCACTACCGGAACATGGCCCGCGTGGAACTCGACGCGTACGACTCCGCGGTCACCGACTGGGAGCTGCGCCGCTCCTTCGAACGCCTCTAGGGGTGTCCGGCGGATCATGGCCGGGCCCGACCTGATCCGCCGGATACCCCCTGGCCCGTCCTCACCACCCCGCAACCGATCACCTGAGAGGCACCACGTGTCCGATGCGCTGGAAGTGCTGAATCCGGCCACCGAGGAAATCGTCGCCACCGTCCCGGCCGCCACACGGGACGATGTCGACGCCGCCGTCGCACGGGCCACCGCGGCCCAGCGCGGCTGGGCCGCGGCCGCCCCCGCCGACCGGGCCCGGCTGCTGCGCCGCTTCGCGGCCGTGGTCGACGGGCACATCGAGGAACTGGCCCGGCTGGAGGTCCGCGAGGCCGGGCACACCATCGGCAACGCCCGCTGGGAAGCCGGCAACGTACGCGACCTGCTGGACTTCGCCGCCGGGGGAGTGGAACGGCTCTCCGGCCGCCAGATCCCCGTCGCCGGCGGCATCGACGTCACCTTCCTCGAACCCCTCGGCGTCATCGGCGTGATCGCCCCGTGGAACTTCCCCATGCCGATCGCCGCCTGGGGCCTGGCCCCGGCGCTGGCCGCGGGCAACGCCGTCATCCTCAAGCCCGCCGAGATCACCCCGCTCACCGCGCTGCGCCTCGCCGAACTCGCCCTCGAAGCCGGGATCCCCGAGCACCTCTTCCAGGTGCTCCCCGGCCGGGGCGACGTGGCGGGCGACGCGCTGGTCGAGCACCCCGGAGTCGCGAAGATCGTCTTCACCGGCTCCACCCGGGTCGGCAAGCAGATCATGGCCAAGTGCGCCGACCGGGTGAAGCGGGTCACCCTCGAACTCGGCGGCAAGAGCCCCAACATCGTCTTCGCCGACGCCGACCTGGAAGCCGCCGCGGCGGCGGCACCGATGGCCTTCCTCGACAACACCGGCCAGGACTGCTGCGCCCGTACGCGGATCCTCGTACAGCGCTCGGCGTACGAACGGTTCCTGGAACTGGTCGCACCGGGGATCGAGGGCGTGGTCGTCGGGGACCCGGCCGACGAGAAGACGCAGATGGGGCCGCTGATCTCGCGGGTGCAACTGGACCGCGTACGGTCGTACGTCACCGATGACCTCGCCGTGATCCGGGGCGCCGCGCCCGAGGGCCCCGGCTTCTGGTACCCGCCGACCCTCGTCACGGACGTCGCCCCCACCGCGCCCGTGGCCGCCGAGGAGGTCTTCGGCCCGGTAGCCGTCGTCCTGCCCTTCGAGGACGAGGAGGACGCCGTACGCCTGGCCAACGCGACCGAGTACGGCCTCTCCGGCTCCCTCTGGACCCGCGACATCGGCCGGGCGCTGCGCGTCTCGCGCGCCGTCGCCGCGGGCAACCTGTCCGTCAACTCCCACAGCAGCGTCCGCTACTGGACGCCCTTCGGCGGATACAAGCAGTCCGGACTCGGCCGCGAGCTCGGACCCGACGCCCTCACCGCTTTCACCGAGACCAAGAACGTCTTCATCAGCACGGAGGCCTGAACCCAATGAGCACTGACTCCACCGAAGAGATCGTCTGCCGCCGCCTGGTCGGCCGCACCGCCGTCATCACCGGAGCCGGCAGCGGCATCGGCCTCGCCACCGCCCGCCGCCTGGCCTCCGAGGGCGCCAACCTCGTCTGCGGCGACATCGACGAGACGGCCGGCAAGGCCGCGGCCGAGGAGGTCGGCGGCACGTTCGTGAAGGTCGACGTCACCAGCCCGGAGGAGGTCGAGGCCCTCTTCAAGACCGCCTACGACACCTACGGCTCGGTCGGCATCGCCTTCAACAACGCGGGCATCTCGCCCCCGGACGACGACTCCATCCTCACCACGGGCCTGGAGGCCTGGAAGCGCGTCCAGGACGTCAACCTGACCTCCGTCTACCTGTGCTGCAAGGCCGCCCTGCCCTACATGCAGCGCCAGGGCCGCGGCTCGATCATCAACACCGCGTCCTTCGTGGCCATCATGGGCGCCGCCACCTCCCAGATCTCGTACACCGCCTCCAAGGGCGGAGTCCTGGCCATGTCCCGCGAGCTCGGAGTGCAGTTCGCCCGCGAGGGCATCCGCGTCAACGCCCTCTGCCCGGGGCCGGTCAACACCCCGCTGCTCCAGGAGCTGTTCGCCAAGGACCCGGAGCGGGCGGCCCGGCGCCTCGTGCACATTCCGCTGGGCCGGTTCGCCGAGCCCACCGAGATCGCCGCCGCCGTGGCCTTCCTGGCCAGCGACGACTCCTCCTTCATCAACGCCACCGACTTCCTCGTCGACGGCGGTATCTCCGGCGCGTACGTCACGCCCCTGTAGGGCGGCGCACACAGCGTTCACCCGTACTCCATCCCCCCGACAGCCGGGCGTCGCACGACGCCCGGCTGTCGTGCCCTAGTGCCGTGGCCGGAAAGGTTCACCGGGTCGCGACGCTCCCCCAGCTACNNCCTCCGCCTTGCGATGCACCGCACCGGACGCCGCGGCCCGGCAAACCTTTCCGGCCACAGCACTAGCATCCGAGATGATCTTCGTACGACATCAGGAGCGTCCACCTCAGTGACCCGACTCACCACGACCCGACTCACCACCACGCGGCGGCTCCAGGCCGTCGCCGCCGCCGTGGTGATATCCGCCGGCACGCTCGCCGGCACACTCGCCGCCACCGCGCCCGCCGCCCAGGCGGCCCCCGGCGCCCACTGCGCCACCCCGCGGCTCGCGGCCGGCTGGTACGGGGAGAACCAGGCCCGGCTCCAGCAGCTGATCGACGAGTACGGCGCCTGCAACCCGTACCGCCCCAACCGCGCGAAGCCCGTCGCCGTCTTCGACTGGGACAACACCGTCGTCAAGAACGACGTCGGCGACGCCACCATGTTCTGGCTGCTCCGCAACGGCAGGATCCGTCAGCCCGCCGCCGGGGACTGGTCCACCACCAGCCGCCACCTCACCCCGGCCGCCGCCCGGGCCCTGGCCGACGCCTGCGGCACGCTCGCCCGCCCGGGCGCCCCGCTGCCCACCGGCACCGCCGAGGGCGCCGACTGCGCCGACGAGGTCAACGCGGTCTACGGGACCGCCGCGACCCGCACCGGCGCCGCCGCCTTCGCCGGCTGGGACCACCGCACGACCGAACCCGCGTACGCCTGGCTGCCCCAGCTGATGCAGGGCTGGACCGCCCGCGAGATCCGCGGCTTCGCGGCCGCCGCCCGCACCGAGAACCTGGCCGCGCCGGTCGGCACCAAGCAGCAGGTCGGCACCGGCACGGCCACCGGCTGGGTCCGCTACTACGACCAGCAGAAGGACCTGATCGGCGGCCTCCAGAAGGCCGGCTTCGACGTGTGGATCAGCTCGGCCTCGCCGCAGCCGGTCGTCGAGGTGTGGGCCCAGGGCGTCGGCGTCGGCGCGGACCACGTCATCGGCATCCGCAACACGACCTCGCGCGGCGGGAAGTTCACCGCACACCTCCAGGGCTGCGGGTCGGTGAAGGACGGCGCCGACACGATGATCACGTACATCGACGGCAAGCGCTGCTGGATCAACAAGGAGATCTTCGGCGTCCGCGGCGCGGCAGCCGAGAAGGTCCAGCCGGTCGCCCGCCGCCAGGTGTTCGCCGCCGGGGACTCCGACACCGACATCTCGTTCCTGCGCGACGCGACCGCCCTGCGGCTCGTGGTGAACCGGAACAAGAACGAGCTGATGTGCCGCGCCTACGACAACAGCGACGGCAAGTGGATCGTGAACCCGATGTTCATCGAGCCGAAGAAGCAGAAGGCCACGCCGTACCCGTGCGCCACGACGGGCTACGTCGACCACGACGGCACGCCGGGCCCCGTCCGCCGGGGCGACGCGAGCGTCATCCCGGACCAGACGGACTCGGTCTACTAGGCGTGTTCTAAAAGTTGCGCCGGGCGCCCGGAGGGCGCGGCCACCAGGCGTCGCGGGCCAGGCGGGACTCTTACAACTTGGTGCGCGATTGCCTGGGGCAACGCGTTCGGGCGGAGCGGGACTATCGGACGTGCTGGGTAAGGCCGAACAGAGCGCCGGTGGGATCGCGCATGACCACGTCTCTGTTGGAGTCCTGGCGAACTTCGGTCGCACCGAGCTGTCGGGCCCGCTTGACGTCGGCGGTGGGTCTGTTGCTGGCGAAACTGACCAGCCAGAGTGATCGCTGCGCCGTTGGTTTCCCTGGCGGCTTGCCGGTGGCGGCGATGGAGTTGTCCGGCAACCGGAACTCGGTGTGCTGGGGGTTGGAGTTCCAGTGCAGTGCTGGTCGGTAGAAGGCGGCGGCATGCGCGGAGTGGTCAGTGAGAAGGCTGATGCGGGCGAAGGTCCCCGGTTCGTGGTTCAGCTGCATGCCGTCATGGGTTCCGGGCTGCCAGAGTGACAGTGGTGCGCCTACGGGGTCGATCGTGACGGCGGCGTGGCCGAGCGTCCCGACTTGGGTTGGTGGCACGATGATCTGGGCGCCCAGGTTCGTGAAGCGGGTGGCGGTGGCTTGGACGTCCGACACGGTGACGTTGGTCGTCCAGTAGGGTGCGCCTACGTCCTCGGCCGGCCCCAGGGCGGCGACGAGATGTCCGCGCAGCTGTACAGAGCCGGTAGCCGTTGGAGTCCGGTTGGGCGACGGTCCAGCCGAACAGCGCGGTGTAAAACGCCGTCGTCGTCCCCATATCGGGGGTGCCGAGGTCGATCCAGCTCACGGTGTTCTCGGGGTGCCGCGTGATGTTCATCGAGATGACTTTCCGTTGAGGCCGCCTCGCCCCGGCGGTGGAGCGAGGCGGTGTTCAGAGCCGACTCGGCGGCAACCTGCGGTGTCAGGTGTAGTAGGGCGAGTTCAGGTCGAGACTGGCGTCTTTGACGATGTCGCCGTCGAACAGTCGTGTCGTTGCCGGGGCTCCGGCCCGGCGGGCTTCTTCGGCGAAGGGGCCCTGAGCGAAGGCCAGGGCGTTCTGGGTGCTGTCGAACTCGTAGAAGCCGCCGAGGGTGTGAGTTCCGATGCCGGACAGCCACGTCTTGCGGATCAGGCCCGGCGCGGTCTTCAGCGCCGCATTGATCTGGTGCCAGTCGAACTGATCGAACGGCACTGCTGCCTGGATCTCGGTGTAGAGAAACGTCTTGCCCATCACGAACCTCCGGTTTCGGGGGCTGTCCAGCCCACGCTACTAGTACGTACGTCCTAGCGAGGTGAGCATGGACTAGGATGGCCGTACTAGTCAAGGGGGGTCGCGATGGCCGCAGACACGAAGTCCCGCATGATCAGCGCAGCAATCGGACTGCTGCAGCGCCACGGCCTGGCCGCGATGTCCTTCACCGACGTCCTGGCCGAGAGTGGTGCCGCGCGCGGAGCGATCTATCACCATTTTCCGGGCGGCAAACAGCAACTCGCACTCGAAGCCGCCCGCCGCAACGCAGAAGACGTCCGCAGCGACCTGCACGAACTGCCGGCCCGCACGCCACGCGAAGTCGTGGAGGCGTTCCTTGGCAGCGTCCGCCCCGTGGTGCAGGCGTCCGCCGGGGGCGGCGGCTGCGCAATCGCGGCGGTCACCATCGACGGCGGTGCGGCCATTGCCGACCAGAGCAGCCTGCGCACTGTCGCGGCCGAAGCATTCACCGGATGGGGCGGCGAGCTCGCCGGAAAACTCACCCACGCCGGAATGAGCCCGTCCCAGGCCGCTGATCTGGCCACCCTTATGATCGTCACACTCGAAGGAGCCCACATCCTGTGTCGCGCTGCAGGCAGCATCGCCCCTTTCGACAGAGCTGCTGCGGCCCTGCTCTCCGGCCTCCCGAGCTCGGGTTGAACCGGTGCCGGAACACAACAACGTGGCGAACTGACACGATCAGGCTTCTTTCGACGAGACCTACGCGGCAGTCGCCGCCCTGGTCTCCGACCGCGCCGCCGAGAGGTGAGCACCCATCAGACAACCCGCCAGGCCAACACGCCCCGACCTCATTCGTACACAAGGCCGTTAAAACACGCCTAGAGGAACGTGCGGCCCTCACCCCGGTAGGTCGGGGCGGTGGCCGTCACCCGGTCGTCCTCGATGAGGTGCAACACGTCGAAACGCTCGCACAGTTCACCGGCCTTGGCGTGGCGGAACCACACCCGGTCACCGATCATCAGATCATCGGCCGGGCTGCCGAGGAGCGGGGTCTGCACCTCGCCCGCGCCCTCCTGCGGGTCGTAGCGCAGGCCCTGGGGGAGATATGGCACGGGGAGCCGGTCCGCACCGGCCGCCCCGGAGGCGGGATACCCGCCGCCGAGCACGGTGACGACCCCCACGCCGGGCCTGCGCACCACCGGCTGGGCGAACAGAGCGGCCGGACGGCCCTGGAACGACGTGTAGTTGTCGAACAGCCGCGGCACATAGAGCCCCGATCCGGCGGCGATCTCCGTGACCGCGTCCTCGGCGGCCGTCTGCTGGACACTGCCGGTGCCGCCGCCGTTGACGAACTCCAGATCCGGGACCACGGCGCGGACCGCCCGTACGGCCTCGGCGCGGCGGGCCGCCAGCTCCTTGCGGGCCGCGCTCTGCATGAGCCGGATCGCGCGCGAGCGGAACGGCCGCCCGGCGAGGGAGTCACCGACACCGGCGACATGCCCCTCGTAGCCCATCAGCCCCACGACACGGAACCCCGGCCGGGCCGACACCGCCCGGGCCAGCTCCGCGAGTTGCCGGGGCTCACGCAGCGGCGAACGCCGGGCGCCGACGCGCACCCTGCCGCCGAGGAGGTGCAGCGCGGTGTCCAGCTCCAGGCAGACCCGGATCTCCTGGGTACCGCCGTCCCTCGACCGGTCGATCAGCTTCAGCTGCTCCGCGTCGTCCACCATGACGGTGACGGCGCCGGCCAGCTTGGGGTCACCCGCGAGCTCGGCGAATCCGGCGCGGTCGGCGGAGGGGTAGGCGAGCAGGACGTCCTCGAACCCGGACCGGGCGAGCCAGATGCTCTCGCCGAGGGTGTAGGACATGATCCCGGCGAACCCGGGCCGGGCCAGTACCCGTTCGAGGAGTACGCGGCACCGGACGGACTTGCTGGCCACGCGGATCGGCTTGCCGGCGGCGCGGCGGACGAGATCGTCGGCGTTGGCGTCGAACGCGTCCAGGTCGACGATGGCCAGCGGCGCGTCGAGGTGGGCGGTGGCCTTGTCGTAGCGGGCGCGATCGGATGTCATGCGGGCAGCCTGCCATGCCGGCATACCGGTGGGTAGGGGTCGGCCCCTTCCCATGAGTCCGACAAACCCCACCCCCGCCGCCGCTTGAGGCGACGGGAATACCGCCCAGCGGAACACCCCCGGCCCGGGGGGCAAACCGGCCCGGCAGGGCACCGGCCCGCCGACGCCTGAGGCGAAGGAACCACCGCCCGGCGGCACGACCCCGGCCCGGGGGGGGGCAAACCCACCCGGCCAGCGCACCGCCCCCGCCGGCGCTTGAGGCGAAGGGGCTACGCCCCGGCGGCACGACCACGGGCCCGGGGGGCAAACCCGCCCGGCCAGGACACCGCCCCCGCCGGCGCCTGAGGCGAAGGGGGCTACGCCCCGGCGGCACGACCCCGGCCCGGGGGCCGAACCCACACCCCCCCGCACCGCCCGGCCAGGGCACCGGCACACGTAGAGTACGCAAAGGCCGCAGCGTACGAACGGGGGGCGGAGCCGCCGGATGACGACGTCGACACCGCACGCCGCGGTCCCGGCCGCCCCGCGCCGCCCCGCGCACAAGCGGATCGCGGCCGCCCTGCTGTGCGGTCTGCTCGGGGCCGGGCTCGCCGGCGGAGGCGCCGTCACCGCCTGGGACGAACACCGCGCGGTGCACCGCCCCTTGGCCGCCGACGCCGCCTACCGCAAGGCCGGCGCGCTCTGGCGGGCCACCCCCGTGGACACCTTGTTCCCGCCCGTGCTCGCCGGCCCCGCCGCCGGCCCCGGCAAGGCCGACCGGACCTGGACCCGGGTCGCGGTCGCCCCCGACTCCGACTGCGGACCCGCGCTCAACCCGGACTGGCAGCGCCTGCTGGCCGACGCCGGCTGCACCCGGGTGCTCCGCGCCACCTACACCGACGCCACCCGTAGCTCCCTCATCGCCGTCGGACTCGTCTTCACCTCCGCCGACGCCCCCGCCATGGCCGGTCTCCGCGACCACCTCACCGCCCCGCCCGGCTACGGCTTCACCGACCCGCAGCGCGCCGCCTGGACCGCCTCCGTGCTCCCCGAGGCACCGGTCCTCGTCTACTGCGTCTCGGCGTTCGCCGACGGCCGCCCCCTGGACGTGCCCGTTCCGGCCGGGGAGGCCATGAAGAAGGACGCCACCGGCGCCGTGGCCCAAGCCGGCCTCGGCCACGAGGCCCAGGCCGTCGCGGACCGCATCGCACACGCCGTACGGGCCCTCGCCACCCCGCCGGAGCCCACAAGATGAGCAGACGAGCCCAAGCGGCCACCGCCACCGCCCTCGTACTCGCCGCCCTCCTCGCCGGTACCACCGCGCCCGCCGCCGCCGACACCGCCGACGCCATCCGCGACCGCCAGTGGGGCCTGCTGGCCCTCCGCGCCGAGGAGGCCTGGGGCACCACCCGGGGTGACGGGATCACCGTCGCCGTCCTCGACACCGGGGTCGACGGCACCCACCCCGACCTCGCCGGCCAGGTCCTCGACGGCGCCGACGTCGTCGGCATGGGCGCAGGCCGCGGCGACCGCGCCTGGGCCCGCCACGGCACCGCCATGGCCGGCATCATCGCCGGACGCGGCCACGGCACCAACCGCCGCCAGGGCATCCTCGGCATCGCCCCCCAGGCGAAGATCCTCCCGGTCCGGGTGATCCTCGAAGAGGGCGACCCGGCCCGGGCCAAGGCCCGCGACAGCAAGGGCGGCGCCCTCGCCGAAGGCATCCGCTGGGCCGCAGACCACGGCGCCGACGTCATCAACCTGTCCCTCGGTGACGACAGCGACTCCGCCCACCACGAGGCCGCGGAGGACGAGGCCGTCCAGTACGCCCTCGGCAAGGGCGTGGTCGTCGTCGCCTCCGCCGGCAACAGCGGCAAGGACGGCGACCCCGTCTCCTACCCGGCCGCCTACCCCGGGGTCATCGCCGTCACCGCCGTCGACCGGCACGGCAAGAAGGCCGACTTCTCCACCCGCCACTGGTACGCCACCGTCAGCGCCCCCGGTGTCGACGTGGTCATCGCCGACCCCGACCGCTCCTACTACGAGGGCTGGGGCACCAGCGCCGCGGCGGCCTTCGTCTCCGGCGCCGTGGCCCTCGTCAAGGCCGCGCACCCCGACCTGTCCCCGGCCCAGATCAAGAAGCTGCTGGAGGACACCGCCTCCGACGCCCCGGCCGGCGGCCGCGACGACTCCCGCGGCTACGGACTGGTCGATCCCGTCGCCGCCCTCCAGGCCGCCGACGAGCTGCGCCCCGAGCAGCTGGTCCCCGCGCCCGTCGCGGCCGCGCGGCCGTACTTCGGCCCCGGCCCCGAACCCGTCCGCGCCCCCGAGCGCGGTGCCCGGCTGGGGGCCCCGGTGGCCGCGGCCGCCGGGGTGGCGCTGCTCGCGCTGGCCGCCGTACTGGCCCGGCGTCCGCGGCGCCCGCGGCGGGATAGGGTCGGTTAACTGTGGCGAACAAGAACATTCCCGACCCCGGTTTCTCCGACGACGACGGCTCCGCCGATCCCCGGCTGAGCGCGGCCCTGGCCGCCTGGGCCGAGGACAGAGGCAGGGAGCCGGAGGTGCTGGCGGCCCTCAAGGACGCCCGGCTGCTGGTCCCGGTCGTCGCCGTCCTCGGCGAGGTCGAGACCGACCCGGAAACCGGGCTCAAGCGCGAGAAGACCAGCGACATGGCCGTCCCCACCCTCCAGGCGGGCGACCGGCGGGCCCTGCCGGCCTTCACCTCGATCGCCTCGCTCGCGCTCTGGGACCCGGCGGCCCGGCCGGTGGCCGTTCCGCTGCACCAGGCGCTGAAGGCCGCCGCGCACGAGAAGGCCGACACCGTGGTCCTCGACCTGGCCGGCCCCGTCACGTACCAGCTCACCGGCTCCGCGCTGCTCGCGCTGGCGGAGGGCCGTACGGACGCCGGCCCGCTGGCCGACCCGGCCGTACGCGAGGCGGTACGGGCCGCCGTGTCCGCGGAGCCCGCCGTACTCCGCGCCCACCTGGGCCCGGCCGGGGCGGACGCCGACGGCACCCTCGCGATCGTGCTGGCCGCCGACCCGCAGACCGCTCCGGCGGCCGCGCGCCGGGTCGCCGAGGCGCTGGCGGCCGACGAGACCCTGCGGGCCCGGCTGGTGCGCGGCCTGAACCTTGCGCTGCTCCCCGCGGACGCCCCGGCCCCGCCCGGCGAGCCCCTTTTCAGCCGCGGATAGCCCCCTTTCCAGCGGATGGAAGGGGGCGGACGCGAAGGAGGCCGGGGCAGTGCCCCGGCCTCCTTCGCGTCGCCGCTGTGATCACATGTACGCCTTACGTGTACGGCCTTACGCGTACACCGGGCCCGTGAACTTCTCGCCCGGGCCCTGACCCGGCTCGTCCGGCACGATCGAGGCTTCGCGGAAGGCCAGCTGAAGGGACTTCAGGCCGTCGCGGAGCGGGGCCGCGTGGAAGGAGCTGATCTCGGTGGCGCTCGCCGTGACCAGGCCGGCCAGGGCTGTGATCAGCTTGCGGGCCTCGTCGAGGTCCTTGTGCTCGGAGTCCGGCTTGTCCAGGCCCAGGTTGACCGCCGCGGCGCTCAGCAGGTGCACGGCCACCGTGGTGATCACCTCGACGGCGGGCACGTCCGCGATGTCGCGGGTCATCTCGTCGTAGTCGGGGGCCGTGGCGGAATCGGAGGTGTCAATGGGGGGCGTCGCGTCAGTCATGCGTCACACGATATGCCGTGCGGTGGCCTTGCAACGCGGGTGCTAGTATGTACTTCGACCGGCCGGACACTTATGTGCCCGGCCCACAAGTGGAGGCTCCGATCTCCCACCTGACTGCCCTCCGGGGCGGCGGGTCACCGGTCAGGTGGCATCCATCGTTCCGTACGGACGATGGAAAGCTGCCCGAGTCTGCGCCCCGCGGTTCGCACGCGGCGGTGCTCCGGTTGTTTTGGAGCCCCTGCCTGTGCCCGGCGGGGCTTTTTTGATTCTCCGCCGCGGTCGGTCTGACGATACAAACGTCAGCGACTGTCTGCCAGGCAGCCGTGTGGTGCAACCGAGGAGGATCCATCAGCACCGAGCCCCGCATCAACGACCGGATTCGCGTTCCCGAGGTACGACTCGTCGGTCCCAGCGGCGAGCAGGTCGGCATCGTGCCGCTTGCGAAGGCGCTTGAGCTCGCGCAGGAATACGACCTCGACCTGGTCGAGGTCGCGGCGTCCGCACGCCCGCCGGTCTGCAAGCTCATGGACTACGGCAAGTTCAAGTACGAGTCGGCCATGAAGGCCCGTGAGGCGCGCAAGAACCAGGCGCACACGGTCATCAAGGAAATGAAGCTCCGGCCGAAGATCGACCCGCACGACTATGACACCAAGAAGGGTCACGTCGTTCGGTTCCTCAAGCAGGGCGACAAGGTCAAGATCACGATCATGTTCCGTGGTCGCGAGCAGTCCCGGCCGGAACTCGGCTACCGACTGCTGCAGCGTCTGGCTTCGGACGTCGAGGACCTCGGGTTCATCGAGTCGAACCCGAAGCAGGACGGCCGAAACATGATCATGGTCCTCGGTCCGCACAAGAAGAAGACCGAGGCGATGGCCGAAGCCCGCGAGGCGCAGGCCGCCCGCAAGGCCGAGCGCCAGGGTGTTGCCGCCACTGACGAGGAGGCTTCTGAAGAGGCCCCCGTCGAGGTGGAGGAAACCGCCAACGAGGCAGCCGCCTCTGCCGAGGTTGCCGAGGATGCCGAGGCCGCCTCTCACGAGGCTTCCGCCGAGGCCTGATCCAGGGACGGCCCGTCCCGGATCACCGACACAACATGACGCTCCCGCACAGCCCGGTCCCGTACCGGACCGCGGGGGCGCCACCGACGAGGAGATAACGGCGCTATGCCGAAGAACAAGACGCACAGCGGTTCCAAGAAGCGCTTCAAGATCACCGGCTCCGGCAAGGTGCTCCGTGAGCGCGCCGGCAAGCGCCACCTGCTCGAGCACAAGCCGTCCACGCTGACCCGCCGCCTCACCGGCACCGCGGAGATGGCCCCTGGCGACGCCAAGAAGATCAAGAAGCTTCTCGGCAAGTGACGTTCTCCGCTCCCCTGCCGGGAGCGGACGTCTAGACCGGGAACCCATCGAATTCGGGCCGTGTGAAGACACCCACGGCCCCGCTACAAGGAGTAAAAAGTGGCACGCGTCAAGCGGGCAGTAAACGCCCACAAGAAGCGCCGGGCGATCCTCGAGGCGGCCTCCGGCTACCGCGGTCAGCGTTCGCGCCTGTACCGCAAGGCCAAGGAGCAGGTCACCCACTCGCTGGTCTACAACTTCAACGACCGCAAGAAGCGCAAGGGCGACTTCCGTCAGCTGTGGATCCAGCGCATCAACGCCGCTGCCCGCCAGAACGGCATGACGTACAACCGCCTCATCCAGGGTCTGAAGGCCGCCAACATCGAGGTGGACCGCAAGATCCTCGCGGAGCTGGCCGTCAACGACGCCAACGCGTTCGCCGCCCTCGTCGAGGTTGCGCAGAAGGCGCTTCCGGCCGACGTGAACGCCCCGAAGGCCCCCGCCGCCGCCTAAGCACCACGCTTGGCGCAGCGAGCCTTCACTGGCTTCAGCCCGGACCCGCAGGCCCTGTGCCTGCGGGTCCGGTGCGTTGTTGATGACCTACCTGTTTCGACCCGCAGTACGTACGGAAGCGAGCGCCGACCGCCATGGGTACCCCCGCCCCCGCCGAGCTGATCTCCCCCCGATCCCCGCGGGTGGCCGCCGCCAGGCGACTGGCGCGGCGCAACTTCCGCACCAAGGAGCGCCGGTTCATCGCCGAGGGCCCGCAGGCGGTCCGCGAGGCCGTCGAGCACCGCGGGACCCAGGGCGCGACACTGATCGAGCTGTTCGCGACCGTCGAGGCCGCCGAGCGCTACGCCGGCATCATAGAGGCCGCGCTGGACGCGGGCGCCCGGGTGCACTACGCCTCCGACGAGGTGCTCGCCGAGGTCTCGCAGACCGTCACCCCGCAGGGGCTGGTCGGCGTCTGCCACTTCCTCGACACCCCCTTCGAGGACATCCTGGCGGCCCGGCCCAAGCTGGTCGCCGTCCTCGCGCACGTCCGCGACCCCGGCAACGCCGGTACGGTGCTGCGCTGCGCGGACGCCGCCGGAGCCGACGCGGTGGTGCTGACCGACGCCTCGGTGGACCTGTACAACCCCAAGTCCGTACGGGCCTCCGTGGGCTCCCTCTTCCACCTCCCGGTCGCGGTCGGCGTGCCGGTGGAGCAGGCCGTCGAGGGGCTGCGGGCCGCGGGCGTACGGATCCTCGCGGCCGACGGGGCCGGCGAGGACGACCTCGACGCCGAGCTGGACGCGGGCACCATGGGCGGTCCCTCGGCCTGGGTCTTCGGCAACGAGGCGTGGGGCCTGCCCGAGGAGACCCGGGCGCTGGCGGACGCCGTCGTGCGGGTCCCGATCCACGGCAAGGCCGAGAGTCTGAACCTCGCGACGGCCGCCGCCGTGTGCCTGTACGCGTCCGCGCGTGCACAGCGGGCTCCCGGAGGGTGCCGCTCCGTCACCCCCAGCTAGTAATGTGGCGGCCCGGGGGGCCCACTGCGCTACTCGGAGATGTGGGGTACGGGGAACATGACCGTCGGTACGAACAGCTCGCCAGCGGCCGCCGAGGCGGCCGGTACCCCGACCCCGGCAGGCCCCGCGCACCCGGCACCGGCCCGGGCCGTCCCCGCGCAGTCGATCCCTGCGCAGCCGGTGCCCCCGCAGTCCGTGCCGCAGTCCGTGCCGCAGTCGGTGCCCCCGCAGCCGGTCCCCGCGCAGACCGGTGGCCGTGTGTCGCCCGGCTCCGGGGGCGGGGAGGTGCCCGAGGCCGGGTTCGCCGGGCTCGGGATGGACCCCGACGACCTGCCCGACGGGCTCGTCGTCGCCGACGACACCGGCCGGGTCATCTGCTTCAACTCCGCCGCCGCCCGGATCACCGCCCTCGCCCCCGGCGAGGCGCTCGGTGTCGGGATCGACCGGGCACTACCGCTAGAGGATCTCGAAGGCCGCCGCTGGTGGGCACTCACCGACCCCTACGGCGGCCTGGCCACCCGGCGCGGGCAGCCCGAGCGGAATCTGCTGCTCCCCGGCGGCCGCGAGGTGCTCGTCTCCGCCCGGTACGTCCGCACGCACCCCACCGGGCCGCTGCGCCGGCTCGTCGTCACCCTGCGGGGCACCGAGGCCCGCCGCCGCACCGAGCGCAGCCACGCCGAGCTGATCGCCACCGTCGCGCACGAGCTGCGCTCCCCGCTCACCTCCGTCAAGGGCTTCACCGCGACCCTGCTCGCCAAGTGGGAGCGGTTCACGGACGACCAGAAGCGGCTGATGCTGGAGACCGTCGACGCCGACGCCAACCGGGTCACCCGGCTGATCGCCGAGCTCCTCGACATCTCCCGGATCGACTCCGGGCGGCTGGAGGTGCGCCGCCAGCCCGTGGACCTCTCCACCGCCGTGGGCCGCCACGTCCAGGCGCTCACCGCGAACGGGCAGGCACCCGACCGGTTCCTCGTACGCGTCAGCCGCCCGCTCCCCGATCTGTGGGCCGATCCGGACAAGATCGACCAGATCCTCGGCAACCTTCTCGAAAATGCGGTGCGGCACGGAGACGGAACGGTCACCATCGA
The DNA here is from genome assembly GCF_018614095.1 of Streptomyces sp. ISL-87. GTDB lineage: Bacteria > Actinomycetota > Actinomycetes > Streptomycetales > Streptomycetaceae > Streptomyces. Next base: position 127,447 of record NZ_JAGGOY010000063.1, read on the forward strand.
CGTATCGCCGACCACCTTCGCGAACGCCGCGGGGAAGACCGAGAAGGGAACCGCCGTCACCGTGACCGATGAGGGCCCCGGGATCCCCGAGGAGTCGATGGGCCGCGTCTTCACCCGCTTCTGGCGGGGCAGCAAGCGCGGCGGCACCGGCCTGGGCCTGTACATCGTCAAGGGCATCGTGGAGGCCCACGGCGGCACCATCACGGTCGGCCGCGGCCCCGGCGGCGGCGCCGAGTTCCGATTTATCCTGCCCGTCGCCGCCCCGGCCTACCTCACGCAGTAGCCCTGCGGAGCGTCTCGCCAGGCGGCCCACGGGCTCCTTCCACCCCCCGCGGCCTTTAGACTCGTCCTTTGGCACCTTTGTGTCCTTGTCCGATCAGGTCGATCGAGTCGTCGGGGACCACCAGCCAGCCATCGGAGTACGGGAAGAGATGTCGGCACCGAACAAGTCGTACGACCCTGTCGAGGTCGAGGCACTGAAACCGGAAGAGATCGAGCGCATGCGGGACGAGGCGCTCGCCGCCTTCGCGTCCGCCGGCGACCTCGACGAGCTTCGCGAGGCGAAGACCGCGCACATGGGCGACCGCTCGCCCCTGGCGCTCGCCAACCGTGAGATCGGCGCCCTGCCGCCCCAGGCCAAGGCCGAGGCCGGCAAGCGCGTCGGACAGGCCCGCGGCGCCGTGAACAAGGCCTTCGGGGCCCGCACCGTCGAGCTCGAGGCCGAGCGCGACGAGCGGGTGCTGGTCGAGGAGGCCGTGGACGTCACGCTGCCTTACGACCGCGTCCCGGCCGGCGCCCGGCACCCCCTGACCACGCTGATGGACCGCATCGCGGACATCTTCACGGGCATGGGGTACGAGGTCGCGGAGGGCCCCGAGGTCGAGGCGGAGTGGTTCAACTTCGACGCCCTCAACTTCACGCCCGACCACCCGGCACGCCAGATGCAGGACACCTTCTTCGTCCGGGGGCCGGAAGGCACCGAGGGCGACGAGTCCGGCGTCGTGCTGCGCACCCACACCTCCCCGGTGCAGGCGCGCTCGCTGCTGGAGCGCAAGCCCCCCGTCTACATCGTCTGCCCGGGCCGCGTGTACCGCACGGACGAGCTCGACGCGACGCACACCCCGGTCTTCCACCAGGTCGAGCTGCTCGCCGTGGACGAGGGCCTGACCATGGCCGACCTCAGGGGCACCATCGACCACATGGTCAAGGAGCTCTTCGGCGAGGCCACCACCACGCGCCTGCGCCCGCACTTCTTCCCGTTCACCGAGCCGTCCGCCGAGATGGACATGCAGTGCTACGTGTGCCGCGGCGAGTCGGTGGGCAACCCCGACCGCCCGTGCCGTACCTGCTCCAGCGAGGGCTGGATCGAGCTGGGCGGCTGCGGGATGGTCAACCCCAAGGTGCTCATCGCCTGCGGTGTGGACCCCGAGAAGTACAGCGGGTTCGCCTTCGGGTTCGGTATCGAGCGGATGCTGATGTTCCGCCACAACGTCGAAGACATGCGAGACATGGTCGAGGGTGACGTTCGTTTCACCCGGCCGTTCGGGATGGAGATCTGATGCGGGTCCCGCTTTCTTGGCTGCGGGAGTACGTCGACCTGCCTGCGGGCGAGACCGGTCGTGACGTGGCGGCCAAGCTCGTCGACGCCGGCCTCGAGGTCGAGACCGTCGAGCAGCTCGGCGCCGGGCTCAAGGGCCCCCTCGTCGTCGGCCGGGTGCTGACCATCGAGGAGCTCGAGGGCTTCCGCAAGCCGATCCGTTTCTGCACGGTCGACGTCGGCCAGGCCAACGGCACCGGCGAGCCGCAGGAGATCGTCTGCGGCGCCCGGAACTTCGTCGTCGGCGACAAGGTCGTCGTGGTCCTCCCCGGCGCGGTGCTGCCCGGCGACTTCGCGATCGCCTCGCGCAAGACGTACGGCCGTACCTCGCACGGCATGATCTGCTCCGGCGAAGAGCTGGGCATGGGCGACGACGGCACGCACGGCATCATCGTGCTGCCGCACGAGCACGAGGTCGGCACCGACGCGATCGAGCTGCTCCAGCTCGTCGACGAGGTCCTCGACATCGACATCACCCCGGACCGCGGCTACTGCATGTCCCTGCGCGGTGTGGCCCGTGAGACGGCCACCGCGTACGGTCTGCCGCTGCGCGATCCGGCGCTGCTCGACGTGCCCGCGCCGAACTCGTACGGCTACCTCGTCAAGGTCGATGACCCGGCCGGCTGCGACCGCTTCACCGCGCGCACCGTGACGGGTCTGGACCCCGAGGCGCGCTCCCCGATCTGGCTCACGCGCCGCCTGCAGAAGGCGGGCATGCGCCCGGTCTCGCTCGCCGTCGACGTCACCAACTACGTGATGCTCGAACTGGGCCAGCCGCTGCACGCCTACGACCGTTCCCGTCTGGACGGTGCCATCGGCGTCCGGCGCGCGGAGCAGGGCGAGAAGTTCACCACCCTCGACGGGGTCAAGCGCACGCTCGACGCCGAGGACCTGGTGATCACCGACAACAGGGGCCCGATCGGACTCGCCGGTGTCATGGGCGGCGCCAACACCGAGATCGCCGACTCGGTGATGGACCCGGAGACGGGCGCCGTCACCGGGACCACCGACGTGGTCATCGAGGCCGCGCACTTCGACCCCGTGTCGATCTCGCGCACCGCCCGGCGCCTGAAGCTCTCCTCCGAGTCCTCCAAGCGCTTCGAGCGGGGCGTCGACCCGCAGGCCGCCTCCGCGGCCGCCCAGCGGACCGTCGACCTGCTCGTCCTGCTCGCGGGCGGCACCGCCGAGGCCGGCGTCACCGAGCTCATCGCCCCGGGCGCCCCGCGCACCGTCGCGATGAGCGCGGACCACCCCGACCGGGTCGCGGGCATGGACTACGGCCGCGAGACCGTCGTCCGCCGCCTCCAGGAGATCGGCTGCGACGTCTACGGCCAGGACGAGCTCGTCGTCACCGTGCCGTCGTGGCGTCCCGACCTCGCCGAGCCGAACGACCTCGCCGAGGAAGTCATCCGGCTGGAGGGCTACGGGAACCTCCCGTCGACCCTCCCGCAGGTGCCCTCCGGCCGCGGTCTGACCGCCCGGCAGCAGCTGCACCGCCGGGTCGGCCGCGCGCTGGCCGGCGCGGGCTACGTCGAGGCGCTCAGCTACCCGTTCATCGGCGAGGGCGTGTTCGACCAGCTCCAGCTGCCCGCGCACGACGCCTCCCGCCAGGTCGTCAAGCTGGTCAACCCGATCTCCGACGAGGAGCCGGCGCTGCGCACCACGCTGCTGCCGGGTCTGCTGGGCGCGCTGCGCCGCAACGACAGCCGGGGCAGCCACGACCTCGCGCTGTTCGAGACCGGTTCGGTCTTCCGGGCCGCCGCGAAGCCGGGTGTCGCCGTACGGCTGCCCGTCGACCGGCGTCCCACGGACGAGGAGATCGCCACCCTGGACGCGGCCCTGCCCGCGCAGCCGCGGTACGCCGCGGTCGTGCTGGCCGGTGGGCGCGAGCAGGCCGGCTGGTGGGGCAAGGGCCGTCCGGCCGACTGGGCGGACGCCGTCCAGGCCGCGCGCTCGCTGGCCGTCGAGGCCGGCGTCGAACTCGTCGTGCGCCAGGGCCAGTACGGCCCGTGGCACCCGGGCCGGTGCGCCGAGCTGCTCGTCACCCTGGACGGGGTGGAGACGGTCATCGGTCACGCCGGTGAGCTGCACCCGCGCGTCGTCAAGTCGATGGGCCTGCCGGCCCGTACCAGCGCGATGGAGCTCGACCTCGACCGCCTCGCGGCGGCCGGTGGCGAGGCCGTCCAGGCGCCCCGGATCTCCACCTTCCCGGTGGCGACCCAGGACGTCGCGCTGATCGTGGACGCGTCGGTTCCGGCCGCTGCGGTCGAGGCCGCGCTGCGCAAGGGGGCGGGCGAACTGCTCGAATCCCTGCGGCTGTTCGACGTGTTCACCGGTGAGCAGGTGGGCGAGGGCAAGAAGTCCCTCGCGTACGCGCTGCGCTTCCGCGCGGCCGACCGCACGCTGACGGCCGAGGAGTCCACGGCGGCGCGTGACGCGGCGGTGGCCCTGGCCGGCGAGCGTACGGGAGCGGTGCTGCGCGGCGCGTAGTGCTCTGCCGTAGCGCCCTGCCAGGGCTCTGAGGTGCTGCTGAGGGGCGTGTCCGGGTCACCGGACGCGCCCCTCACTCATTTGGGTGAGAACCCCGGTGACCCGTGTCCGGTGCACTGATTTGAGGCGCGGGTCCGGGCAGAGCCCGGTTTCGGGAAGGGGTGGGGAGGAGACGGCTCCGCGCAGCGGCACACGCACGTGCAACCACTCGACGGCGGCGAGACGTTGCCCCCGCTCGGGGTGATCCCCGTACCCGAGGCGCCGGTACCGCAGGACTGCGGTCCACTCCACCCCGGCGACGTACTCGTGCTGCACACCGACGGGGCGGAGGACGCCCGGGACCCGGCCGGGCGTTTCTTCGACCTGCGCGGCGTCCTCGCGGAGGCGGGCGCCGGCACGCTCGTGCGGCTGGTGGCGGGCGTGCACGCCGCGCTGCTGCGCCACACCAGCGGGCGACTCGCCGACGATGCCGCCCTGCTGGTGCTCCGCAACGACCGGTCGTGACCACGCGCACCGGGCCCGGTGGATGGGCCCGGCGCGCGTCCGGCCTGGCCCCCTGCCGGGGCCCGGCGACCAACCGGGCGCCGGCGGGAACCGAGGCGCGCCGCCCGCCCTGCCATGGAGTGTCGGGCAGACAGCAGAACGGGCGGCGCGGTGACGGGTCGTCGCACTGTACGAGGGGGAGCCGACGACCCGGGCTACCTCTTGGCGAGGCTCTTAAGTGAAGCGCCCCGGGCCACTCCTCCGGCAGGGTGCGTATCGCATTTATGCGCGTACTCACTTCACACCCTGTGTGAATCGGGGGCAGTGCACCGGCCCAGCCACTAGCCTGAGTTCGACGAGCCCTTGGAGGGGCACATGCAGCCCAACGCCCTGCTAGACGCCCTCCTCGTCGAGGCGGGAATGTCCCACGCCGGACTCGCCGCGCATGTCAACCAGGCGGGCCGGACCCGCGGACTCGCGCTGCGCTACGAACACACCGCGGTCTCCCGCTGGTTGAAGGGGCAGCGGCCGCGGGGCCAGGTTCCCGACCTGATCTGCGAGGTGCTCGGCGGCCGACTGAGGCGCCCGGTGTCGCTGGACGACGTAGGGCTCGGGGTGCCCGGCCAGGCGGACCTGCACGCCACCCCGCTCAGCGGCTTCGTCGACCGCGCGGCCGCGCTGTGGCGGTCCGACGAGCAGGGGCGGACCCAGCTCCTGTCCGCCGCGGCGGTCACCGGAACCCCCGCCGTGATCCCGGTATGGGAGTGGGAGAACCCGCCCGAGGACGCCGACGTGTCCCGTGAGGGCCCGACGAGGACCGGCCCCGAGCACATCGAGATCCTGCGGGCCGCCCGCGCGCACTACGAGCTGATGTACCGGCGGGCCGGCGGGATGGCCACCCGGGACCGGATCGTCCGCTTCCTCGGCAACGAGACCGCGCCCATGCTGCGCGGAAGCTACCCCGACGGCCTCGGCCGCCAACTGCACCGGGCCACCGGGTCCCTCGTGGCGGTGGCCGGCATCTGCGCCTACGACTCGGACGCCCACGGGCTCGCCCAGCGCTATTTCCACCAGGCGCTCCGGCTGGCCAAGGCGAGCGGCGACCGGGGACTGGGGGCGTACGTCATCGCGCTGCTGGTCAACCAGTGCCTGCATCTGCGGGACCACCGGCAGGCCGTCGCCTTCGCCGAGGCCGCCCTGCGCGCCGCGGGCCGCCACACCACCCCGGCGCTGGCCGCGGACCTGTACGCGATGCAGGCCAAGGCGTACGCCCAACTCGGCGACACCCGCGCCGCGTTGGAGTGCATCCGGCATGCCGAGGCGGCCGCCGAGCGGATCAGGCCGGGCGCGGAGCCCGACGAGACCGGCTACGTACAGCCCGGGCTGGTCAACGTACAGGTGGCCGAGGCGCTGCTCAGCCTCGGGGATCTCAATGCCGCGCACGAGCAGGCGGTGGCCGCCGTGGGCACCCCGGCGCACGACCGCGGCCGCGTCCACCGGCTGGCGATGCTGTGTGAGATCCAGCTGCGCCAGGGTGAGGCGGACCGGGCGGTGGCGGCCGCGGCCGAAATGGCCGAGCGGGCCAAGGGGATGGAGTCGCTCCGGCTGCGGGACCGGCTGCGGGCGGTCCGCGAACAGCTGCTGACCAGCGGTTGTGCCGGCGCGGAGGAGACCGCGCAGCTGATCGACGGGGCTTTGCGCGTTCCCCTGTGACGGACCGAACTGCTGCCATGTTGCCACCTACAGATACGGAAGGTGGCAAAACCGTGCAGTGGATGAACCTGAGTGAGCAGACCGTATACAAGAACCGCTGGTTCGACGTGAATCTCGCCGATGTGGAACTCCCCGACGGCCGGCACCTGGACCACTTCGTGATCCGGCTGCGCCCGGTCGCCGTCGCCACGGCCGTCAACGAGGCCAACGAGGTGCTGCTGCTGTGGCGGCACCGGTTCATCACCGGCAGCTGGGGCTGGGAACTGCCCGCCGGCGTGGTCGAGGACGGCGAGGACATCGCCGTCGCCGCGGCCCGGGAGATGGAGGAGGAATCAGGCTGGCGGCCCGGCCCGCTCCAGCACCTGATGACCGTGGAGCCCTCCAACGGGCTGACCGACGCCCGCCACCACCTCTACTGGGCGGACGGGGCCACGTACATCGGCCACCCGGAGGACGACTTCGAGTCCTCGCGCCGCGAGTGGGTCCCGCTGAAACTCGTGCCGGACATGATCGCGCGCGGCGAGATCCCGGCCGCCAACATGGCGGCCGGGCTGCTGCTTCTGCACCATCTGCGGCTCGGTTAGCCGTACGGGTAGAAGCCCGAGCCGGTCTTGCGGCCGAGGCGGCCCGCGTCGACCATCCGCTGGAGCAGCGGGGGAGCGGCGTACAGGGGCTCCTTGAACTCGGCGTACATCGAGTCGGCCACCGAGGCGACGGTGTCCAGGCCGATCAGGTCCGCGAGCTTCAGCGGGCCCATCGGGTGGGCGCAGCCCAGCTCCATGCCGTTGTCGATGTCCTCGCGGCTCGCGATGCCGGACTCGAACATCCGGATCGCCGACAACAGGTACGGGATGAGCAGTGCGTTGACGACGAAGCCGGAACGGTCCTGGGCGCGGATCGCGTGCTTGCCGAGCACGTCCCGCACCAGGGCCTCTGCCCGCTTCACCGTCTCCTCGCCCGTGGTCAGGGCGGGGATCAGCTCGACGAGCTTCTGCACCGGGGCCGGGTTGAAGAAGTGGATGCCGATGACCTGGTCCGGGCGCGAGGTGGCGACGGCCAGCTTCACCAGCGGAATCGAGGAGGTGTTGGAGGCGAGGATCGCGTCCGGACGGGTGATCACCTGGTCGAGGACCTGGAAGATCTCCGTCTTGACCTGCTCGTTCTCGACGACGGCCTCGATGACGAGATCGCGGTCGGCGAACTCGCCGAGGTCGGTGGTGAAGGTGAGGCGGGCCAGGGTGGCGTCCCGCTCCTCCTCGCTGATCTTGCCGCGTTCGGCGGCCTTCATCAGGGAGTTGTGCAGCCGGGTGCGCCCGATCTCCAGGGCCTCGCCAGTGGTCTCGGCGACCTTCACCTCAAGACCGCTGCGGGCACACACCTCGGCGATGCCGGCGCCCATTTGGCCACAGCCCACTACGCCGACCCGTGCGATGTCGGTAGGGAGGTCCGTCACTTCGTGCCTTTCGCTGCTCATCCATCGCGGGTCCCCCGTACCTGGCAGTGGTAACTGCGTTCCGGCGCCCGCCACGCCCCCCGACGTTACCCCCGACCTTGGCCTTGGTGGCGGGCCGGGGCGGGCATGCTGAACGCACGCAGAGCATTGTCACTGAACGGAGTGGAGTCGTCACATGGCGTACATCGGACGGCGGGGACTGCTGACGGGTGCCACGGGGGCGCTGGTCACGGCGGCGGCGGGGCCGGCGGGAGCGGCACAGCAGGCGGGAGCAGCGGCGGAGCGGGGGGCGCAGCGGGGGGCCCGGCGGGCGGAAGCGCCGGCCCCGCGGGCAGAAGGGAAGGGGGCGACGGCCGCCGAGTTCCGCGGGATGTGGATCGCCACCGTAGAGAACGTGGACTGGCCCTCCGAGAGCGGGCTGTCGGCCGGGGAGCAGCGGGCCGAGCTGCTCGCCCTGCTCGACACCGCCGTCGAGCGCCGCCTGAACGCGGTGATCCTCCAGGTCCGGCCGACGGCCGACTCGATGTGGCCCGCGGCCCGGGAGCCCTGGTCGCAGTGGCTGTCCGGGGAACAGGGCGTCGATCCCGGATGGGACCCGCTCGGCACCGCCGTCGCCGAAGCGCATGCTCGCGGGCTGGAGCTGCACGCCTGGTTCAACCCGTACCGGGTGGCCAACCACACCGACCTCGACCTGCTGGCGCCGTCCCACCCGGCCCGGCGCAACCCCGAGTGGACGGTTCCGTACGGGGGCAAGACCTACTACAACCCCGGGCTGCCCGACGTGCGGCTCTTCGTCCAGGAGGCCATGCTCGACGCCGTCTCCCGCTACGCGGTGGACGGGGTGCACTGGGACGACTACTTCTACCCGTACCCCGTCGAGGACGAGTACTTCGACGACGACGAGGCGTACGAGGCGTACGGCGGCTCTTTCTCCTCCCGCGGGGACTGGCGCCGGAACAACACCGACACCCTGGTCCGGGAGATGTCCGAACGGCTGGCGAAGGTCCGGCCGGCGGCGCGGTTCGGCGTCAGCCCGTTCGCGATCTGGCGCAACGACGACGTGGATCCGGCCGGGTCGCCGACGCGGGCGGGCATCGCCACGTACGACGACCTGTACGCGGACACGCGCAAGTGGGTGACCGAGGGCTGGATCGACTACATCGTGCCGCAGGCCTACTGGCACATCGGGCACCCGACCGCCGACTACGCCGCGATCGTGCCGTGGTGGGCCCGGACGGTCGCGGGCACGTCCGTACAGCTGTACGTGGGCGAGGCGCTCTACCGCTGCGACCCCGACAGCTCCACCGCCGCCTGGCGCGATCCGGCGGAGCTGTCGCGGCATGTGCGGTTCGCCAGGGGCTACGCGGAGGTCCGCGGCCATGCCTACTTCTCGGCGAAGCAGGTGGTCGCGGACCCGAACGGGGCGATGGCCAGGGTTGTCGCCGACCATTACCCGACGGCTGTGCCGCCGCGCTGATTCCCGCGCTGATTCAGTGGGTGGGTTCCGTGGGGTGCTTCACGACGCAGTCGGGGCCCGGGGACATGACGGCCTCGTGCCCGTCGGCGAAGCGGACTCGGTAGGGAGGGGTTCCGTTCTCTCCCAGGACCTGGGTGATCTCGCCGACCTTGTCGTGCTGGCCCACGATCCTGCCGTGCTGCACCAACTGGTCGCCCTCGGTCGCGCGCATAGCTGACCTCCTCGGTGGCGGTCCGATCCGGTGCTAGCAGTTTAGGTCGTTTCCCTGCTATTTGACCCGTTGGGTCACGGCGATGCAGATCAGCACCGCGCAGGCGGCGGCCGGCGCGGCGGGCGTCAGCCGCTCGCCCAGCAGGCCGACCGACCAGACGAGGGTCAGCAGCGGCTGGGCGAGCTGGAGCTGGCTGGCGCGGGCCGGGCCGATCTCGGCCATGCCGCGGTACCAGACGTACAGGCCGAGGAAGGTGGAGCCGGCCGCCGCCCAGACCAGGCCGGCCAGCCCGTGGACGGTCAGGTGCACCGGCTCGTACGCGAGCCCGAGCGCGGAGCCGGCCAGGCTGAGTGGCAGGCACAGCACCAGGGCCCAGCCGATCACCTGCCAGCCGGGCAGGTGGCGGGCGAGGCGTCCGCCCTCGGTGTAGCCCGCCGCGCACACCAGCAGGGCGGCGAAGAGGAAGCCGTCGCCGGCCGAGAGGGCGCCGCCGCTCTGGGTGAGCGTGAAGCCGAGGACGATCGCGGCTCCGGCGACGGCCGCGCCCCAGAACCCGCGCGAGGGCCGGGCCCCGGTGCGCAGTGAGGACACCACGGCCGTGGTCAGCGGGAGCAGGCCGACCACCACGGCGGCGTGCGAGGTGGTGGAGGTCCGCAGCGCCAGCGTGGTGAGCAGCGGGAAGCCCACGACCACCCCGCCGGCCACGACGGCGAGCCCCGCCCAGTGCGCGCGGGCGGGCAGCGGGACCCGCCCGGCCAGCAGGAATCCGCCCGCGATCAGGGCGGCGAGCACGCTGCGCAGGGAGACCAGGGACCAGGTGCCGAAGCTTTCCAGGCCCCAGGCGGTGGCGGGGAAGGTCAGCGAGAAGGCGATGACGCCGAGCGCGGCGAGGGCGGTTCCGGTACGCGTTCCGGTACTCGGGATACCCGGAACCGCTATCGAGGTCAGGCGAGTAGCGCTATTCTGTGCTGTCATGTACGAGCGTAGCAGTGTGGCTGAGCTGGCAGAATCCCTGCGATCAGAGTTGAACCGCTACTCAGTGGGTGGAAAGCTGCCATCGAGCCGGGCTCTCGTGGAGCGCTACCGGGTCAGCCCGGTCACCGTCTCCCGGGCCCTCGCCCAGCTCGCCGCCGAGGGGCTCGTGGTCACCCGGCCGGGCGCCGGGGTGTACCGGGCCCGGCCGCGTACCGAGACCGGGGCCCCCGGGGACACCTCCTGGCAGGAGGTCGCGCTCAGCGCGGAGGGGGCCGGGGAGGTGGTTCCGCGTTCCGTGGACGCCGCCGGGGTGCTGATCACGCTGGCCGCGCCGCCGCCCGGGGTGATCGAGCTCCACAGCGGGTACCTGCACCCCTCGCTCCAGCCCGAGCGCGCCATGGCCGCCGCCCTGGCCCGCGCCGGGCGGCGCCCCGGGGCCTGGGGGCGGCCGCCCGTGGAGGGTCTGCACGAGCTGCGCGACTGGTTCGCCCGGGAGATCGGCGGGGCCGTGGCCGCCGCCGACGTACTGGTCACCGCGGGCGGGCAGAGCGCGCTGACCACCGCTCTGCGGGCGCTGGCCCCGCCCGGGGCGCCGATCCTCGTGGAGTCCCCGACCTACCCGGGGCTGCTGGCCATCGCCCGCGCCTCCGGCTGCAGGCCCGTGCCCGTCCCGGTGGACGGCGACGGGGTCCGGCCGGAGCTGCTGGCCGCCGCCTTCGAAGCCACCGGCGCACGGGTCTTCGTCTGCCAGCCGCTGTTCCAGAACCCGACCGGTGCGGTGCTGTCGGCCGAGCGGCGGGGCGAGGTGCTGCGGATCGCGCGGGCCGCCGGGGCCTTCGTGGTCGAGGACGACTACGCCCGGGCCCTCGCCCACGAGGACGCCGGCCCGCTGCCCGCCCCGCTCGCCGCCGACGACGCCGACGGGGTGGTGGTGCACGTCAGATCGCTGACCAAGGTCACCTCGCCCAGCCTGCGGGTGGGAGCGCTGGCCGCCCGCGGACCGGTGCTGGAGCGGCTGCGCGCCATTCAGGTGGTGGACAGCTTCTTCGTCCCCCGGACGCTCCAGGAGGCCGCCCTCGAACTGGTCGGCGCGCCGGCCTGGCCGCGCCACCTGCGGGCCGTCGCCGCCGAGCTGCGCCACCGGCGGGACGTGCTCGCCGGCGCGCTGCGACGGGAGCTGCCCGGCCTGACCGTCCCTCACCTGCCCTCCGGCGGGTACCAGTTGTGGGCCCGGCTCGGCGAGGGCGGCGACGATACGGCCTTCACGGCGGCGGCCCTGCGCGCCGGGGTCGCGGTCGCACCCGGGCGGCCGTACTTCTGTGCCGAGCCGCCGAGTCCCTACGTACGGCTCAGCTTCGCGGGAGTTTCGGGCGCGGGGGAGCTGGCCGAGGCCGTCCACCGGCTGCGCAACGGGCTCGGTCCAGGCGCTTGACCCCATGCGGCACGCGGCTCACCATCACCGCATGCATGTTCGGGTTTCGCTCGTCGCCGCTGCCCGTGGTTCCTCGCTGCTCGCCGAGCGCTTCGACGACGACCGTCCGCTGGACGGGGCAGGCTGGCGCGCCGTGGAGTCCGCCGCGCGGGGACTCGTACCGCTGGGCGCCGCCGAGCTCCGCTACTGCTCGCCCAGCCCGCGCAGCCGGGCCACCGGGGAGGCCCTCGGGTACGCCCCGCTCGCCCAGCCCGCGCTGCGCGACTGCGACATGGGCCGCTGGCGCGGGCTGACCCTGGGCGAGGTGACCGCGCGCGAACCCGGGGCGGTGGACCTCTGGCTCACCGACCCCCTCTGCGCCCCGCACGGCGGGGAGTCCCTGCTCGCCTTCATCTCCCGGATCGGCGGCTGGCTGGACACCCGCCCCGCCGACGACGGGGGAGCCATCGTGGCGGTGGCGGAGCCTTCGGTGGTCCGGGCGGCCCTGGTCTACGCGCTGAAGGCGCCGCCGCTGACGTACTGGAACGTGGACGTACGCCCACTCTCGACCGTGACCCTGACGGGCTGGTCGGGGCGCTGGCACCTCTCCCTCCAGGCCCCGGTGTGACCCGCGTACGCGCGTCCGTGTGAGCAGGCCGGATCGGCGCCGTCGCATCATCGATGAGACTGCGTCCTTGAGTTGGCCGCGAGCGCTTGAGTTGGCCCGGGTGAGCGTCGTGGTTGGCCCGCAATCAACGCCCCTGTCCAGAGGGTGGTTGTTCGGCGAACGAGGTGCGGTAGGCGCGTGGGCTGATCGCCAGGCGGGATGTGAAGTGCTGGCGCATGGTGACCTCGCTGCCGAAACCGGACCGGCGGGCGACCTCGGGCATGGGCAGGTCGGTGCGTTCGAGAAGTTTCTGGGCCGTCGCGATGCGGTGGTCCAGAAGCCAGCGCAGCGGGGTGGCTCCGGTGGCCGCCGCGAAGTGCCGGGCGAAGGAGCGCGGCGACATCCCGGCACGGGCGGCGAGTGCGGACACGGTGAGCGGCTCGTCGAGATGCGCCAGGGCAAAGGTGCGTACCTCGGCCAGTGCGTCCGCGTCGCGGTCGGTGTGCGGGGTCGGATGTTCGATGAACTGGGCCTGGGTGCCGGTCCGGAACGGTGCGGTGACCATGGATCGGGCGACCGTCGCGGCCGCCTCCGCGCCGTGCATGGCGCGCACCAGGTGCAGACACAGGTCGATGCCGGCAGCGGTGCCGGCGGATGTCCACAGATTGCTGTCCTCGAGGAACAGGACGTCCGGCTCGACCCGCACCTGTGGGTGCCGGGCCCGCAGCAGATCGGCCAGTGCCCAGTGGGTCAGCGCCCGGCGGCCGTCCAGCAGGCCCGCCTGGGCGAGCGTGAACGCTCCGCCGCACAGCGCGGCGATGGTGGTGCCCTGGACGTGGGCGCGGCGCAGTGCCGCGAGGACCGGCTCGGGTGCCGGGGTGACATGGTCGTCCAGGCCCGGTACCAGGATCAGCTCGGCGCGGGGTAGCCAGGCGAGGGTGCGGTCCGGTGTGAGCGCGAGCCCGCCGCGCATCGGTACCGGCTCGGGGCCGACGGCCACCCGGCGCAGCTCGAACGTGGGCACCCCGCGGTCGGTGCGGTCCGCGCCCCACACCTCGGTGATCACCGAGACGTCGAAGGCCCGGATGCCGGGGAAGGCGAGCAGGGCGATGCGGTGGGCGGGGGCCGGTTGCGTCACCGTGGCAGTAAACCATCGATCGCTGTCTTTCTGCCTCCTGTGAACCGGCCCGGCCCGGCGGCAGAATCGTGGGCATGGAGATCACACAGAACGCGGCGCTGGTAGTGGTGGACGTGCAGAAGGGCTTCGACGAGTCGGAGTTCTGGGGCCCGCGCAACAACCCGGCCGCCGACGAGAACATCGCTTCCCTGATCGCGGCCTGGCAGGACACGGACCGGCCGGTCGTCTTCGTGCGGCACGACTCCAAGGAGCCCGGCTCGCCGCTGCGGACCGGGTGCGAGGGCAACGACTTCAAGGCATACGTCGAGGAGCGGCGCGGCAAGGGCGGCGGGCCGGAGCTGCTCGTCACCAAGTCCGTGAACTCGGCGTTCTACGGCGCCCCCGATCTTGACGACTGGTTCAAGGCGGCGGGTATCACCCAGGCCGTACTGGCCGGTATCCAGACCAACATGTGCGTGGAGACCACCGCCCGCATGGGCGGCAACCTCGGCTACGACGTGTTGGTCGCCCTCGACGCCACCCACACCTTCGACCTGACCGGCCCGAACGGCTGGCGCCTGACGGCCGACGAGCTGGCCCGGGCGAGTGCCGTCTCACTGCACGGAGGGGGCTTCGCCCGGGTGGTGACGACCAGCGAGCTGGTGGCCGCCGCCCGCCCCTGACACCCCAGATCAGGGGTGCGGGCCAACTCCGGCGCTCACCCGGGCCAACTCGACCGCCCACAGGCCAGGTCAAAGACTCAGTCACAGCCCGTGTGACTTGGCGCGCTACATGGCCTGTACGGACAAGTAGAGCGCTAATTCTCGGAGGAGGTTCTCGTGAGTGGCTGATGCGCGGTGAGTTCTGCCTCTTCCAGCCAGGTGATGTACCAGCGGGCGAAGGTGACCGGCTTCCCGTCGTGAGCGAGGAGTGGGACGAGGTCGGCGTCGTCGGCTCGGCAGTCGGACCAGATTGTGCCGCGGTGGGTGCCGCTGATGATCAGCCATTCCCTCTGGGCGCAGCCGAGGTGGGAGATCACGATGGCGCCGGCGGTGCGCTCGGGGGCGAACATCAGGGCTTCCCAGCGTTCGTCCCATGCTTCGATGGCGTCGTCAAACTCCTCGATCTCGTCGAAGTCCTCTTCTTCAGGGCGTTCGGCGCGGAGCGCGTCGAGGGATTCGGGGTCCGGGCCGTGGTCGGGAAAAGGGCCGGGCGAGCATGGACAGGTCGGCCAAGTCGGCACCGCCCCCTTCCCAGCGCCAGCGGCCTTGCACGCGACGCACGGGGAAGAGACCGTATGCGGGACCCGCCCGGCCGGCGCCCACACAGGTGAGGAAGTTCCGGTAGTCCTCCGGCAACCGCACACCCATTTGAGCTTCGAGCTCGGCAAGCGCGCTTACGCGCTCAGCAGCGTCGGCCAGCGGGGGCCGGTATGCCAGAGGTCGCGTACGGACCGCGCGCAGAAGTCCAGGTCGGCCTCCCGTCCGGCCACCCCCGCCCGCAGGCCCATGAACAGCGGCGCCATGCGCTCGGCGCACGCCGCGACGTACAGACGGATCACCTCGCCGCCGCCCTCGCGCAGTGCCTCCGCGACGGCCCCCTCCACCAGCGTTTCCATGCCATACCCGCTTCTTTCGTCAGCCCGTAGGGGCCGGCTTCGATCGCGCTCTTGCTAACGTGCGCGCCCACCGTCCAACCCAGGCATCGTCGCAGGCCACTGCCCTGCGTTTGAGCGGGTCCCCCCAACTCCGCGCACGCATCAACGCAGGTCAGGTGTGTCTGTCGCGCTACGGGTCATCTAGAACGCTCAGGCGGGCCAAGTAGACCGCTAAAGGGCCAACAAGAACGCTAAGTCTCATCGACCTGACGAAGAGCAGGCGGGCAGCTTTGCATAAACGTGCAGAGCTGCGTATAGTCATGCCATCGAAGAGGAGGGTCCGATGGTGGTACGTGTAGCGGTGGCCGGAGCGAGCGGGTACGCGGGCGGGGAGGTGCTGCGCCTGCTGCTCTCGCACCCCGAGGTGGAGATCGGCGCGCTGACCGGACACTCCAACGCCGGACAGCTCCTCGGCTCCCTTCAGCCGCACCTCGTGCCGCTCGCCGGCCGGACTCTGGAGGCGACCTCGCCCGAGGTCCTCGCCGGTCACGACGTCGTGTTCCTCGCGCTGCCGCACGGCCAGTCCGCGGCCGTCGCCGCACAGCTCGGCGAGGACGTCCTCGTCGTCGACATGGGCGCCGACCACCGGCTGAAGGACTCGGCCGACTGGGACGAGTTCTACGGCGCCCCGCACGCCGGGACCTGGCCCTACGGTCTCCCCGAGCTGCCGGGCTGCCGTGCCGCGCTGGCGGGGTCGAAGCGGATCGCCGTTCCCGGCTGCTACCCGACCGCCGTCTCGCTCGCGCTCTTCCCCGCGTACGCGGCGCAGCTGGCCGAGCCGGAGGCCGTGATCGTCGCCGCCACCGGCACCTCCGGCGCGGGCAAGGCCCTCAAGCCGCACCTGCTCGGCTCCGAGGTCATGGGCTCCATGAGCCCGTACGGCGTCGGCGGCGGGCACCGCCACACCCCCGAGATGGTGCAGAACCTGAGCCCCGTCGCGGGCACCAAGGTCTCCGTCTCCTTCACGCCGACCCTCGCGCCCATGCCCCGCGGCATCCTCGCCACCTGCTCCGCGAAGGCCCTGCCGGGCACCACCGCGGAGTCGGTCCGCGCCGCGTACGAGAAGGCGTACGCCGACGAGCCCTTCGTCCACCTGCTCCCCGAGGGCCAGTGGCCGGCAACCTCGTCCGTCTACGGTTCCAACGCCGTTCAGATCCAGGTCGCCTACGACGGATCCGCCCAGCGGATCATCGCGATCAGCGCCATCGACAACCTGACCAAGGGCACCGCCGGCGGCGCGGTGCAGAGCATGAACATCGCCCTCGGGCTCCCCGAGTGGCTGGGTCTTTCCACGATCGGAGTCGCGCCGTGAGCGACGCACGCGCAGCCACCGGGCTGAGGACGACGACGATGGCCGCACCGGCGCGCTGCGCGGGCGGAGAAGCGAACGAGGAGATGCAGTGAGCGTCACGGCAGCACAGGGATTCACGGCGGCGGGCATCGCCGCCGGAATCAAGGCGAACGGCAACCCCGACCTGGCCCTCGTGGTCAACAACGGGCCGCGTCTGGCCGCCGCGGGCGTCTTCACCTCCAACCGCGTCAAGGCCGCGCCCGTCCACTGGTCGGAGCAGGTCCTGCGCGGCGGCTCCGTCAGCGCGGTGGTCCTCAATTCTGGCGGCGCCAACGCCTGCACCGGCCCCAAGGGCTTCCAGGACACCCACGCCACCGCCGAGAAGGTGGCCGAGGCCCTGGGCGGCGAGCACAACGCCGGCGAGGTCGCCGTGGCCTCCACCGGGCTGATCGGCGTCCTGCTCCCCATGGACAAGCTGCTCCCCGGCATCGAGACCGCCGTCGAGGCACTCACCGAGGACGGCGGCGAGGCGGCCGCCATCGCCATCAAGACCACCGACACCGTGCACAAGACGGCCACCGTCTCGCAGGCAGGCTGGACCGTCGGCGGCATGGCCAAGGGCGCGGGCATGCTCGCCCCGGGCCTGGCCACCATGCTCGTCGTCCTCACCACCGACGCCGACCTGGACAGCGCCACCCTCGACGAGGCGCTGCGCGCCGCCACCCGTACCACCTTCGACCGGGTCGACTCCGACGGCTGCATGTCCACCAACGACACGGTGCTGCTGCTCGCCTCGGGCGCGTCCGGCCAGGTGCCGGCGTACGAGGAGTTCGCGCAGGCCGTACGCACGGTCTGCGACGACCTGGCCCGCCAGCTGATCGGTGACGCCGAGGGCGCCAGCAAGGACATCCGCATCGAGGTCATCGGCGCGGCCAGCGAGGACGACGCGGTCGAGGTGGGCCGGTCCATCGCCCGGAACAACCTGCTCAAGTGCGCCATCCACGGCGAGGACCCGAACTGGGGCCGGGTGCTCTCCGCCATCGGCACCACCAAGGCATCCTTCGACCCGGACCGCCTCAACGTCGCCATCAACGGCGTCTGGGTCTGCAAGAACGGTTCGGTCGGCGAGGACCGCGACCTGGTCAGCATGAAGGACCGCGAGGTCCGCATCACCGCCGACCTGTCCACCGGCTCCGAGTCCGCGGTCATCTGGGCCAACGACCTGACCGCCGAGTACGTCCACGAGAACAGCGCGTACTCCTCATGAGCAGGGCCGACGGCAAGACACGGAAGCACACCGCGCTGCCCAAGGCACAGATCCTCATCGAGGCGCTGCCCTGGCTCACCCGCCACAACGGCAAGGTCGTCGTCATCAAGTTCGGCGGCAACGCCATGATCGACGAGGATCTGAAGGCCGCCTTCGCCCAGGACGTGGTCTTCCTGCGCCAGGCCGGCCTCAAGCCGGTCGTGGTGCACGGCGGCGGCCCGCAGATCAACGCCCAGCTCGACAAGCAGGGCCTGGTCAGCGAGTTCAAGGCCGGCCTGCGGGTCACCACCCCGGAGGCCATGGACGTGGTCCGGATGGTCCTGGCGGGCCAGGTCCAGCGCGAGCTGGTCGGGCTGCTCAACCAGCACGGGCCCCTCGCGGTCGGCATGACCGGTGAGGACGCCCACACGATCACCGCCACCAAGCACACCCCGCAGATCGAGGGCGAGCTCGTCGACATCGGCCGGGTCGGCGAGATCACCGCCATCGACACCGGCGCGATCGAGGCGCTGCTGGCGGACGGCCGGATCCCGGTCATCTCCTCCATCGCGCGCAGCGCCGACGACCATCACGTCTACAACGTGAACGCCGACACGGCGGCCGCGGCCCTCGCCGCCGCCCTCGGCGCCGAGACGCTGATGGTCCTCACCGACGTCGAGGGCCTCTACGCGGACTGGCCCAACAGCGACGAGGTCATCAGCCGGCTCACCGTGAGCGAGCTGGAGAAGCTGCTGCCCGAGCTGTCCAGCGGCATGGTGCCCAAGATGGAGGGGTGCCTGCACGCCGTCCGCGGCGGCGTGAGCACCGCCAGGGTGATCGACGGGCGGGTCCAGCACTCGATCCTGCTGGAGATCTTCACCGACGAGGGAATCGGCACGATGGTCGTGCCCGACGAGCAGCAAGGGGGAGCGAAGTGACCGGGAGCAACACCGCAGGCGCCGGAAACGAGGCGTACGCGGCCCGCTGGCAGGGTGCGCTGACCAACAACTACGGCACCCCCGCGCTGGCACTCGTACGAGGCGAGGGCGCGCAGGTCTGGGACGCGGACGGCAAGCAGTACACCGACTTCGTCGGCGGTATCGCGGTCAACGCCCTCGGCCACGCGCACCCGGCGGTCGTCTCCGCGGTGTCCGGGCAGATCTCCACCCTCGGCCACGTCTCCAACCTCTACGCGTCCGGGCCGGTCCTCGCCCTCGGCGAGCGGCTGCTCCAGCTCTTCGGCCGCCCCGGCAAGGTTTTCTTCTGCAATTCCGGTGCGGAGGCCGTCGAGGCCGCCTTCAAGATCGGCCGGCTGACCGGGCGTACGCACATGGTGGCCACCGGCGGCGGCTTCCACGGCCGGACCATGGGCGCCCTCGCGCTCACCGGCCAGCCCAAGAAGCAGGGCCCCTTCCTGCCCCTGCCCGGCGATGTCACGCACGTCCCGTACGGCGATGTGGAGGCCCTGCGGGCCGCTGTCACCGAGGAGACCGCGTTCGTCATCATCGAACCGATCCAGGGCGAAAACGGCGTCGTCGTCCCGCCGGCCGGGTACCTGACGGCCGCCCGCGAGATCACCCGGGCCACCGGAACCCTGCTCGTCCTCGACGAGGTGCAGACCGGCGTCGGGCGTTGCGGCCAGTGGTTCGAGCACCAGGCCCACGAGGGTGTCGAGCCCGACCTCGTCACACTCGCGAAGGGTCTGGGCGGCGGTCTGCCGATCGGAGCCGTCGCCGCCTTCGGGCCGGCCGCGGACCTGCTCCAGCCCGGGCAGCACGGCACCACCTTCGGTGGGAACCCGGTCGCCTGCGCCGCCGGCCTCGCCGTCATCGACACCATCGCCGCCGACGGCCTGCTCGACCAGGTCAAGGCGCGGGGCGAGCGGCTGCGGTCCGGAATCGAGAACTCCGCGCACGGGCTGGTCTCCCATGTCCGTGGTGCGGGCCTTCTGCTGGGTATCGTGCTGACCGAGCCGCTCGCACCCCAGGTGCAGCAGGCGGCTCAGGACGCCGGCTTCCTGGTCAACGCGCCCGCCCCCGACGTCGTACGGCTCATGCCCCCGTACGTGCTCACCGAGGCCGAGGCGGACGCGTTCGTCCAGGCACTGCCCGGCATCCTCGACGCAGCCAAGCGGGCTGCCGAGCACGCGGCCAACGGGGACGGACACACCGGGGAATGAGACGACGATGAGTCAGGCGCAGGAACACGAGCAGAACGGCCAGTCCGTACCGCAGACCCGCACCGCCCGCCACCGCCGGATCGTGGACATCCTCAACCGGCAGCCGGTCCGCTCCCAGAGCCAGCTGGCGAAGCTGCTCGCCGACGACGGGCTGAGCGTCACCCAGGCGACGCTCTCCCGCGACCTCGACGAGCTGGGCGCGGTGAAGATCCGCAATACGGGCGGCGAGCTGATCTACGCGGTCCCGAGCGAGGGCGGCTTCCGCACCCCGCAGGCTCCGCTGGGTGAGTCGGCGAAGGAGGAGCGCATGCGGCGCCTCTCCGGCGAGCTGCTGATCTCGGCGGAGGCCTCCGCGAACCTCGTGGTCCTGCGCACCCCGCCGGGTGCGGCCCAGTTCCTCGCCTCGGCGATCGACCAGGCCGAACTCCGCGAGATCCTCGGCACCATCGCGGGCGACGACACCCTGATGCTGATCAGCCGGGACCCGGCGGGCGGCCAGGCCCTGGCCGACCACCTGCTGCGGCTGGCGCAGAAGGAGAGCTGAGCGGCCCGGCCGTAGTCCGCGGCCGCCGAAACTCGTACGCGGCGGCGGCCACGGCGCACGGCCCGGCCGAGTGGGCGGCGGCCGTGCTGACCGCCTCGGCGCTGGCGCGCCGCGACCGGGGACGCCGCTAGTACCGGGTGACGTCCAGCGGCCCGTCCGTCGTGCCGATCGCGATGTGCGGCGCGCGGCGCGGGCTGGCCCAGCGCAGGATCGCGCGCATGGCCCGTTCCGGGACGGACACGCAGCCGGCCGTCGCGCCCTTGCCGTTGACGTGCAGGAAGATGCCCGCGCCGCGGCGGTGTACGGGGCGCTCGTAGTTGAAGCCGATGAGCAGCGCGTGCGCGTACTGCTTCTCGTACGTCACCAGGTGCTCGGCCTCACCCGGCGCGCAGTCCGCCGGCAGCGGCTCCACCCAGCGGTTGTAGCTGGCCGACGCGTTGTCCTGGCACCACCACGAACGGTCCGTCACCCGCCGGTAGCGGTACTCCGTCCCGGCCGGGGCCGAGCGGATCCCGAAGGCGTACGGGAGCTCGTACAGGCCCGTCGGAGTGGTGTTCGTGCCCTGAGTGCGGGTCGCGCCCTCGGTCAGGCCGTTCGCGCCGAACCGGGCCTCGGCGCTGCCCGCCTCAAACCAGCGCCCCGCGCGCCGGTCCCACCAGGTCAGCCGCCCGGTCGTGGAGCCGCGCGCGGGCGCGACGGCGGTGATCAGCTGACTGCCGCCGCCGGTGTCGGCGAGGCGGGCGGGCAGCGGGTCATGCAGGTCATGCCCTTGGGGGAGCAGGGTGGTGACGATCAGTGAGCCGGTGACAAGGGCGGTACGCAGCACATGTCAGACGGTACGGGGCGGAAGGGGCAGCGGCAGTGCAGGCAGGCCGTCGAGGCTCGTTTCGATGAAGTCCTTCTTCTCGCAGTACTCCGCGAACTCCTCGTCCGTCTTGCGCCCGAAGTACTCGGCGTGGAGGGTGCGCTCGCCCTGGTACTCCATGAAGGGGACGGCGTACCCGCACACATCGGCGATCCGGCGGGCGTCGACCAGGATGACGGCCCGCGCGGAGGGCCCGTCGGCCTCCCCGAACAGGCCGATCAGCTCACCCCAGCGGGGGTCGTCGCGGAAGACCGCCTCGCCCTCGCCGTGGATGCGCACGATGTTCGGCGGGCCGCTGAACGCGCACCACATGAGGGTGATCCGGCCGTTCTCGCGAACGTGGGCGATGGTCTCGGCGCCGCTGCCGCCGAAGTCGAGGTACGCGAGGGTCCGCTCGTCGATGACGACGAGGGTCCCCGCGCGGCCCTTGGGGGACAGGTTGATGTGGCCGTCACCGGCGAGCGGGGCGGTCGCGGTGAAGAAGACCGGCTGCTCCTCGATGAAGGTGCGGAGCCGGCCGTCTATGCGTTCGTAGAGTTTTCCCATGACCGGATTTTATTCGCCGGAACGGCCGGGCCAGGGCGGGGAATTCAAGTCCGCGAAACCCAGCCGCCCGTGGCGCAGGTCGGTCTTCCCCGCGGTCAGGGTGAGCTGCCAGTTCCAAGCGCGCAGCTCGGCCGTCGCCAGCTCGCGCAGGTTCGGGTCGGGATCCGCCGCCAGAGCCACACAGGCCCGTAGCTCGGCGATCCCGCCCTGCTCGCGCAGAAGGTGGAAGGCCGCCCGGCGGGTGTGCGCGGGCCGGTCCGGGGCGATGCGGGCCGCCAGCCATCCGGAGTCCAGCCGCCGGGCCACCGGGCGCAGGCAGAGGGAGGCCTCGCGGGCCACCGACGCCGACGGGTCGTCCAGCAGATGGAGCAGCAGCCCGGCCAGGGCGGCGGCCAGGACCGGACGGGCCTCGGCGCCCCGCTGGCCACGCACTCGATATACGGGCTGGTCAGCGGGGCGGCGGCGGGCTCGATTGACGAAACATACGGAGTAGTGCATAGTTATGCCTGTCGTTGAATGCACCGTAAGGAGAAACCCGTGACCGAGCGCGTCGTACTCGCCTACTCGGGCGGCCTGGACACCTCCGTCGCCATCGGCTGGATCGCCGAGGAGACGGGCGCCGAGGTCATCGCCGTTGCCGTGGACGTCGGCCAGGGCGGCGAGGACCTGGACGTCATCCGCAAGCGCGCGCTCGCCTGCGGTGCCGTCGAGGCCGAGGTCGCGGACGCCAAGGACGAATTCGCCAATGAGTACTGCCTCCCGGCGATCAAGGCGAACGCCCTCTACATGGACCGGTACCCGCTGGTCTCGGCCCTCTCCCGGCCGACCATCGTCAAGCACCTCGTCGCCGCCGCGAACAAGCACAACGCGACGATCGTCGCCCACGGCTGCACCGGCAAGGGCAACGACCAGGTCCGCTTCGAGGCCGGCATCGCCGCCCTCGGCCCCGACCTCAAGTGCATCGCCCCGGTCCGCGACTACGCGATGACCCGCGACAAGGCGATCGCCTTCTGCGAGGAGAAGAACCTCCCGATCGCGACCACCAAGAAGTCCCCGTACTCCATCGACCAGAACGTCTTCGGGCGCGCCGTCGAGACGGGCTTCCTGGAGGACATCTGGAACTCGCCGATCGAGGACATCTACGAGTACACCTCGAACCCGGCCACCCCGCGCGAGGCCGACGAGGTCGTCATCTCCTTCAAGGAGGGCGTCCCGGTCGCCATCGACGGCAAGCCCGTCACCGTGCTCCAGGCCATCCAGCAGCTCAACGAGCGCGCCGGCGCCCAGGGCATCGGCCGGATCGACATGGTCGAGGACCGTCTCGTGGGCATCAAGTCCCGTGAGGTGTACGAGGCCCCGGGTGCGATCGCGCTGATCACCGCCCACCAGGAGCTGGAGAACGTCACCGTCGAGCGCGAGCTGGCCCGCTACAAGCGGCAGGTCGAGCAGCGCTGGGGCGAGATGGTCTACGACGGCCTGTGGTTCTCCCCGCTCAAGCGCGCCCTGGACGGCTTCATCAACGAGGCCAACCAGCACGTCACCGGCGACATCCGGATGACCCTGCACGGCGGCCGCGCCGTCGTCACCGGCCGGAAGTCGGACGAGTCGCTGTACGACTTCAACCTCGCGACCTACGACTCGGGCGACACCTTCGACCAGTCCAAGGCCCAGGGCTTCATCGAGATCTTCGGCCTGTCCTCGAAGATCGCCGCGCGCCGCGACCTCGCCTGAGTCGTTAGGCAACGCAGTACCGAGACCGCCTCCCCGTTACCTCCGCGGCGGGGAGGCCGTCGCACATTCACCCTCTTGAGGAGCAGTAGCTGTGAGCAGCAACAACGGTGGTGACGTCCGGCTCTGGGGCGGCCGGTTCGCCGACGGCCCCGCCGAGGCCCTCGCGAAGCTGTCCGCGTCGGTCCACTTCGACTGGCGCCTGGCGCCGTACGACATCGCCGGCTCCCGCGCCCACGCCCGTGTGCTCCACAAGGCGGGCCTGCTCACGGCCGACGAGCTCGACCGTATGATCGCCGGCCTGGAGCAGCTCGAAGTCGACGTGGCCGACGGCTCCTTCACCGGCACCATCGCCGACGAGGACGTCCACACCGCCCTGGAGCGCGGCCTGCTGGAGCGGCTCGGCGCCGACCTCGGTGGCAAGCTCCGGGCCGGCCGGTCCCGCAACGACCAGGTGGCCACCCTCTTCCGGATGTACCTGCGCGACCACGCCCGGATCGTCGGCGGCCTCATCGCCGATCTCCAGGACGCGCTGGTCGGCCTCGCCGAGGCGCACCCGGACGTGGCGATGCCGGGCCGGACCCACCTCCAGCACGCGCAGCCGGTGCTCTTCGCCCACCACGTACTGGCCCACGTGCAGTCGCTGTCGCGGGACGCGGAGCGGCTGCGCCAGTGGGACACCCGTACGGCGGTCTCCCCGTACGGCTCGGGCGCCCTGGCCGGCTCCTCGCTGGGCCTGGACCCGGAGGCGGTCGCCGCCGACCTCGGCTTCGAGCGGGGCTCGGTCGGCAACTCGATCGACGGCACGGCCTCCCGTGACTTCGTCGCCGAGTTCGCCTTCATCACCGCGATGATCGGGATCAACCTGTCCCGGATCGCGGAGGAGATCATCATCTGGAACACGAAGGAGTTCTCCTTCGTCACCCTGCACGACGCCTTCTCCACCGGGTCGTCGATCATGCCGCAGAAGAAGAACCCGGACATCGCGGAACTGGCGCGCGGCAAGTCGGGCCGCCTCATCGGCAACCTGACCGGCCTGCTGGCCACCCTCAAGGCCCTGCCGCTCGCGTACAACCGCGACCTCCAGGAGGACAAGGAGCCGGTCTTCGACTCGTGCGACACCCTTGAGGTCCTGCTCCCGGCCTTCACCGGCATGATGGCGACCCTCACCGTCAACCGGGAGCGGATGGAGGAGCTGGCTCCGGCGGGCTTCTCCCTCGCGACCGACATCGCGGAGTGGCTGGTCAAGCAGGGTGTGCCGTTCCGGGTGGCGCACGAGGTGGCCGGCGAGTGCGTCAAGGTCTGCGAGGTGCTCGGGATCGAGCTCGACGAGCTGACCGACGAGCAGTTCGCGAAGATCTCGGAGCACCTGACGCCGGAGGTCCGCACGGTCCTCAACGTGCCCGGCGCCCTCGCCTCCCGCAACGGCCGCGGCGGCACCGCCCCGTCGGCGGTCGCGACCCAGCTCACCGAGCTGAAGGCCGACCTGGTCATCCAGCACGCCTGGGCGATCCACAAGCAGTAACCGCGCGGCCCGTGAAGGGGGCGGCCGGGGCATCCGCTCCGGCCGCCCCCTTCGTCGTTCTGCGCCTCGTCGTTCTGCGCCTCGTCGTTCTGCGCCTCGCCGGTCTGCGCCTCGCCGGTCTGCGCCTCGCGGTTCTGCGCCGCGCCGTTCTGCGCCGCGCCGTTCTCGCCGTCCTACGCCACCCAGTCCGCCAGTGCGTCGAAGTCCACCCTGGTCAGGCCGATGCGCTCGTCGATCCGCAGCAGCAGGGCGTTGGCGAGGTGGTGCTGGTCCACGTACTCGTGGTCCATCGTCGTGATGTCGTCGTCGATCCACGCGAAGGGCCTGGTCCCCGCGTACTCCAGGATGTACTGGGTCTTCCAGAAGGTGCCGCGCGGCGCCCGCCCGTGCATCTGCGGCCAGTCGATGAACGGCAGGCGGGGGAGTCCCAGGTGCGGGCCTATCCAGTCGTTGGCCTCGTCCTTCCAGGTGGTGGCCCAGACGAGTTCGTACGCGTCCGCCAGCGCGAGCAGTTCCGCGCCGTGGCCGTGGTTCAGCCAGACCCGCAGCGGCTTGCCGTCCGTCCAGCCCGTCGGGCGCATCCGGTGGGTGGTGTATCCCGCAGGTCGGCGCTGGGCCCGCGCGGCGTACGGGTTGAGCGGGCTTATGCGGGCATGGGACATGTCTGACCGATTCTCGCGGTCGGTGGGGGATGGAAGGCGCGTGGCCGGACCCGGCACAATGACGGGATGATCGGCAACCGGATCACATACCGCAAGGCGGACGGCGTCCGTATACCCGGAACCTGGCGTCACGCCTTCATTTGCAACGGGGGGACGTTCTTCCTCACGGACCTGGTCATCTACGCCGACGGGCTCATCGACTGCTGGGGCCTGGTCACCATCGATGAGTTCGAGCAGAAGCTAGGTTCCGGCTGGGTGGCCACCGACCTGCCGGAGGGTGCCGAGGCATCGGCCCACGGCCTGGCCTCTTGGAGCTTCGCCGAGCCGCGCACGTGGATCACCCCAGAACTGCTGCTCGCCGAGGTGCGGGACACCATCGACGAGCTGAACGGTCGCCCCGATTCGACCGCCCGGTGCCTGGCCGCGGTCGACGTGTTTCTCGCCGACCGAACCGAGGAGAACCGAGCCGCCGCCCTCGCCGCTTACCTGGCCATCCCTGAGACCCAGCGGCGCTACGCGCTCGGCGATATGGACCGTAAAGACTGGCCGCTTCAAGTGCTGGTGGCCGGGCCGGGCGGGGTGCCGGATGGATGGTCCGACGAGCCCGTCTCCCAGGAGGTGTACGACGAGGCTGTCACCTACTTCGAAGAGCGCGCCAGGCTGATCGCCGAACGGCCCTCCCGAGTTCCTGCGGACGGACCGGCGACGCCGCACGCGCCGGCCGTCCATCTGTACCACTCGTACCCGCGGCAGCGTGTCGACGACCCCGGCAAGGTGGCTCTGCGCAGCGACTACCCTGCGTCCATCAACATCGAGGGGATCCCCTACTCGTCTGTCGCCCACGCCTATTGGGCCCTGTCGGTCGACGACTCCACGGCACAAGCCGCCATCGCAGCGGCGGACACCTCATACGCCGCCCGCAAGCTGGCCGCCGACGCCACCCAACGCGCGGGCTGGGAACACGCCCGCAGCGCCGTCATGATCATGCTCCTGCGTGCCAAGTACGCCCAGAACCCAGACCTGGCAGAGGTCCTCCTCGCAACCGACGACGCAACCCTCATCTACGACGATGCCGACTCTCCCTTCTGGGGCGACAACGCGGGCCGCGGCCGCAATTGGGCCGGCCGTCTGCTCGAACTCGTCCGCTCCGAACTGCACGCGCAGCGCGCCGGAATTGTGTAGCGGATCGGGCCTCGATTCTTGGCACTCCTCACGGAATGTCTCTCACTGGAATCGGCTCTTCGGCACAGGGAGCTGTCGGGCAGCATGGGGCGATGAACTCGAATCCGTTGGTACCTCGTGAGGTGAAGGTTATTGATACGGCCTTGCTGCTCAGGCTGGAGGAGCGGGCGGATGACCTCAGCCTCAACCAACGGCTGGACCCAGCGTGGGTGCTGGCGAATGCGGCGCCCGATGGCACCCACTATCTATGGCCGGCCCTGTGGAACAGCTTGGCTCATCGCCCAGCCATCCCCCGTCAGCTGCGGTGCGAGCTTTTGATCATGTTGAGTGAGGGAGGCTATGTGATGAGCCTGCTGGATGTGCTTCCCGACGACTTCACTCCGCTGCCGAGGGTGACTTCGCGAGACGAAGGCATGCGGATCAGCCGACTTTTGGACCGTGCTCCTTCGGTCAGGGAATGGCTGCTCAGGGAAGGCGAAGGCTCCACAGGGCGCCTTTGACAGGCGCCGCCAGCACGGACTTCTCACTGGTCCGTCGTGAGGCGAGCCCGCACTGGGAGCGTGCGGACGTTTCCACCGTCTTGGAGGGCTGCGCGGAGGCGCTGGATTTCGTCGTGCTGTTCCGCGAGCCGCGACAGCGCCAGCGTCCTGAACGCAGTCGCCTCGGCCGCCTCCTGCTTCATTTCGGACAGGCGTCCCTTCAAGCTGACTACTTCGGCTTTGAGGCGGGCGATCTGGGCAAGGCGGGGGTCCGGCTCGCCAGTGGCTTCCCGGGCCCTGTCAAGCCGGCTCTCGAACTCCTCCTTGACATGGGGGTAGGTCCGGTACAGCGTCGCCCGGGGAACCGCGGCGAGGATGCTGAGCGACTTGATGTCGCACCGCAGTCCCTCGGGGATGTCTCCGGCCATGAGCTGATCCATGGCGGCCGTCAAGCGACTCTCCGCATCGGCGTGGCGGTCATTGGGCACTGGATGTCTCCTCACCGGCTACTGCGGTGTCGATGGATTCCACGATCCTCATGGATCGCTCGTAGGTCTGCTGTGCGCGTTGACGCTCCGGCGCGGACAGCCGGGGGTTGCCGAGAAACACGGCTCGGGTGTTCTCAGCATGGTCGGCCCACGCTTGCCGGTGCTGGGGGTGATGGGTGGCCTGCGGGCAGTGAGCGGAGTCGCACATGCCCATCAGCGGCTCGGTGGCGTTCGGGGTGCCCGCCATGGTGAGGCACAGAGCCTTGGCGGGGTCGGTGAACCAGCAGTAGTTCGCAACGCCGATGTGGAGCGTCTTCGCCTTGGTCTTGAGTAGCTTCTCCACGCGGCGGTCGTCGGCGACGGTGGCGGGTCCGGGGTCGTGGCCGACGAGGGAGCGGTCCACGTTCTGGAAGGCGGCGATCAGGCCGCGTGCGCCTCGGCCGGAGGGGAGAGTCCCTTCTTGGTAGTCGTGGTACGCGGAGACCGTGAGTCGGGTGTGTTCGACTTCCTCTGCGGTCTGGACCTCGGCGAGGAACGCGGCCTGGTGGCCGCCGGGCCGGGCGGTGTAGCCCTCGGTGGTGGCTACCGATACGTGCTTGAGGTGCCATTTTGCGGCGAGGAGGCCGTGGGGGCGTTGGGCGATGGCCAGGGCGAGAGTGCGGCGGAGGGCCCGCGGGTGGACCGGGCCGTCGGGGATCTTCGTGAGTCCGAGGTGCTGTCCGAAGGGACCGTTGATCCAGTCCCGGAGTGCGGTGTACCGGTTGGAAGAGTTGTTGGCGCCGGGGAAGATCAGGTTCCCAGGATCCGTGTTGCTGAGGGCTTCGGCGATTGCGACGGCGTGGTGCACGTCTTCGATTACCACCCACGAGTCGGGGACTCCGCCGAACTTCTCACCCTTGATGCGGCGGGAGTCCAGCCAATGGCGGGAGCCGTAGGTGCGGTCCTCGCAGCGGCGGCAGCCATGCGTGAGCTCGGCCAGTTCGGAGGCCCGCATGCCGGACAAGGCGGCAGTGAGGTAGTAGGCGGCGGAGGTGACGGCGAAGATCGTGCTGTCCAGGGCGAAGTGATTCATGGGGAGGGCCCAGGGGGCAGGCGTTTCGTCGTTGGCGCGAGGCACCACCGAGGCGTTACGACACCACGAGTTCTCGATGCCGCAGGCAGCGACCCATGCCTCCATATGGGGCCGGAGCCGGTCCAGGTCCCGTTTGGTGGAGGAGAGCGACAGGAAATCCTTGGTGAAGGACGTGTAGGCGAGAGTCAGCAGAGGGTCGTCGGCGTCCCAACCCGATGTGAGCCTCCGGGAGATGCCGGCGGGGGCGGCGCGGGGCGCTGGGATCCCGGCTGCGATACGCCGCTCGATTTCGGCGATGACCAGAGGGTGATGTTCGACGCGGAGGGATGACCGGATGCCGCCCCGGTGGTCGGTGATCTCCCGGGCGCGGGCGGTTTCCTTGACGAGGTGCGGGCCGATCGTATGGACGAGGTACGAGGCGCCGGCGAGGAGAGGCCGAAGGATGTCGTCCGGGACGGCAGGGGTCTGGTTGATGTCGGGGCGTTGGTATCCGGCGACCTGCGAGGCGGTGCGGTCTCCCCACGGGCGGAAGCCAGTCGGGTAGGAGTCCTGCAGCAGCGGTGCGTACGAGGCCAGGGCTTGGGCAGTCAGCACGAAACCCGCGACGGTTCCAGGCGTGACCGGCTTGCTGGGGTCGGTGCGGCCGACGGAGACGGCGGACAGGTAGGTGTCACAGTGCCGCTGGCGGATCTGTTTGAGTTCGGTGAGTCCTGCGTCGGTGAGGTGGTTGAACCAAGCCGTGAGGCGGACGACTTCGTGCCGGAGCGTCTGCAGGGCGAGAGGGGTGCGGTACGCCTGCGGGAGGACGCAAACGGCTGGGTGGGTGGGCAGGAGGCGGCCCATCAAGTAGGTGCGCGCGACCGCTCGCCAGATGGGGTTGCTGATCTGGGTGAAGTCCACGATCTGCTGGCTACGGGGCCAGGACACTGGGGCTTCGGCGACGCAGGTCAGGTCCCAGGTGTCCTGGTCGAAGCGGGGGCGCCGAGTGCCCGGGCGAGTGCGATATCCGGCCGCCTGGAGGATGTCCAAGTCGGTGAAGGGATGGTGGCCGGGGCCGGCGGTCAGAGCATCGGGCCTGGTCACGGGATCTCCTCCGGTTGCAGGGCCGCGAATGCGGATTCAGCTGCGGCTTGGATGGCTGTGGTGCTGAAACGGGGCAGCAGGTCGGTATCGAGCCGGTCGGCGTAGGGGCCGAAGATCGCGAGAAACTGGGCGTTGGTCATGTGCCGTTCTTGATCGGCGAAGTACCGCTGGAGGCGGAGGAGGTTGGGCAGGTGCCGGGGGGTGAACACGGCGAGCGGGCACAGCAGGCACACCCAGGGACGGGCTGGGCAAGCTGTCCAGGCCGGGGCGTGGGGGCTGTTGTAGAGACTGGCGCAGGAGGCGACGAACACGTCTTGCTCCCCGGCCAGTAGCCGCTGGATGGCGTCGCTGTCGAGTCCGGCGTCCACAACGAGGCGGGGGAAATCGGCAGCAAACCGGGCGGCGTCTTGACCGGTGGCGATGACCGGCGGCGCTGCCTTGCGGCGGATGTCGCGCTGGGCGTCCTCGATGATTCCCTCGATGGCCTCCACCTGCGCGGGGGTGTGGTGGTGGAGGTAGTGATCACCTTCGACTGCCGGGGTGTGGTTGGGATCGATGGTGGTCCGCCCAGTCCAGGTCGAGCGGTCGCGGCGGTGATGGAAGGTTGTGCGAATCCGGCTGCCGTGCGGGGGCATGGGCTGGCCGTTGTCGTCAGTCAGGCCTACGGCCTTCGCCCACCTGATGCGCTGCCACGGGGTACGAGGGTGTCCGGAGAACGCGACGCCGTTGTAGTTGATCCACATGGAGTCGGAGAGTTCTCCGGCATGCTCGCGGAGAGCCGCGGAATGGGTGAGCCACTGGTCCAGGAGCCGTACGGCGGGTCCGCGCAGGTTGAGCGCTTCGCGGGCGGTCCGGCCCTTTGGGTAGGACAGCAAGCCCGTGGCGGGGCCGGTGTGCGTGAAGTCGGGTACGACGAGTGCATCGATGCCGTCGGGTACGGCACCGGTCAGAATAGCCAGGCGGAGGTTGTAGGCGAGTGCCGTGTACCCGGTTGGGAACAGGGCATCGCGGATTTCCAGGACCGTGGGTCTGATCGACCAACGAGCTCCGGGGATCATCGCGCGGATCGCGTGGGTCGGCAGGGGGCCGGTTCTGCGGATCAGCCAGGCGAGGTTGTCCCGGTTGATGCCGTGGATGATGGGGTCGGCCCCGCGTTCGGCGGCGTCCAGAGCCTTACGGTGGTCCTGCCAGGCGGTGTCGATGTCGGTGCGGGCGGCTTGGCCGATGCGCTGCCATTCGCCGTCGCTGTATGGCCGGTGCGGGGTGGAGCCGGCCTGCTGGTTGATCGGCCTTCCGTCGAGGTGGGCTTGGATGCCGACGTGGAGGGTGCCGCCGTCGGCGTGGAAGCCGTTGAGGGTGATTCGGCTGTGCCGCTCAAACGTGAACCCGAACTCCAGCCAGTAGGGAGTGATTTGTGCTGGAGCGAGATCGGAGAGAGCGCCGGTGAAACCAGTCTCGTACAGGTAGCGTGCGAGGTGCCGGGCGCATCGGACGGCGTGCCGGGCCTCACGGTAGGTGCGGATCGGACCGTTCGGGTGGGCGGCGGCGGCAAGGCCGCGGGCGAAGTCGCTGGCGAGCACTGGGTCGGGCAGCTCGTGGAGCGTGCCGAGGTAGGGCCGCTGACCCGGGAGCGTGTACTGAACGGCAAGCGGCTCTCGGACTTCAGCGGGCATCGGTGTCCCGGATCTTTGTGACGGCTTCCCGGCGGGCGGCCGCGTCGGGGTCGGCGTCCTCGTATGCCTGGCGGAAGATCCTTTGGGTGTCCAGGAGATGGAGGTATGCCTGAGTGGTGGCGACGCTGGCGTGGCCGAGGAGGTCCCGCAGCACCAGCAGGGGATCGGCCTTGGTGAGGTACAGAGCCATGGCGTTGTCCTCGCCGGTGTCGAGGACGAGGCGGGCGGCCTGTTGGTAGTAGCCGCGCACCAGCTTTTCCAGGGTGGCCATGGCCATCGTATGACGTGCCATGTGGGGGTGGACGTGCGGGAACGCGGGCTCCCACTGGTCGCGGATGCGGGCGGAGGTTCGGCGGAGCGTGGTTGCCCAGTCCAGGAAGGGCGAGCCGTCGGACTGGACGGCGAGGAGGGCGCTACCGCCGCCGGGGCCGACGAGGCGGAGCCGTTCGGCCGGCGTCAGCAGGTGCCAGCGGCGGTAAGTGCCGTTGAGGTAGGCGCCCTCGTGTGTCGGGCTTTCTATGTGGAGGGCGTGGTCGGGGCGCCATCGGGAGCCGTCCACATGGGCGGCTCGCTCAAGCGCCGTGTAGTCGTGGACGCGGGCCAGGGTGTCGTACTCCACCCAGGTCTGTCGCCCCTTGCTGCCCTTGGTGGTCGGAGGCGCGATCGGCAACGGGACGGGAACGGTGGTGCGTTGGCGGGGCAGGGGCGGGACCTCCCACGGTGTGAGGAGCTGCCACTCTCGAAGCCGTAGGCCGGTAGAGATCGCAAGCGAGCCACCGGCGGCGTTTCGGCCGGTCTCGTGGCCACGAAACGTGTGGTCGGGTTCGCCGTTGGGGTCGTTACCCGCGAGAGCGTTGACCAGCAGCTCGGAGTACGGCCGCTCCAGATACTTGCGGGTGGCGTGCCGTCTGGCACCCCTCACGGTGGCGAAGTTTCGGGTGGACTCCACGCGTAACCCGTCGGGCCGCAGGTACGAGCTCTTGGCGTAGGAGAACGGGACTTGCTGACAGTGCCCCTCGTTCACGGCCCATTGGTAGAACGCCGCGATGGTCTTGACCGCAAGGTTCCAGCTGGTTGACCCAAGCCGGACTTCCAGCGGGCCGGATAAGCGATGCTCGGCGTACAGCGACAGCCCGTCGCGCAGCCGCTGCCGGTCGGAGAACAGAGCGATGCCGTGGGCAGACAGAAACTCGGCCCAGGGCTTGAGCTGTAGGGCGTAGGTCTTCCATGAGTTTTCGGCGGGGGCTCCGCTGATCGGCAGCTCCCGCAGCCAGCGGTTGATGAACGTCACTGATCGGGGGCCGTTCTCGTCCTCGAAGCGGAGATCACCGTCCACGAGGATCGGCATGCCGTCGCGGTTGAGCGGTGGGGAGGCGAGGTCCCAGTCCTCTCCACCAGCCCTGGAGAAGTAGAAGAGAATCACCGTTGCAAGGTAGTTGAGACACAATCAGATGTGCCCGATATCTGCGAACTGTCAGCCATGTGGGGACTATTCATATAGTCCGACCATGACGGTGGCTCGCCATCGGGCGCCGGGAATGCCGCGGGAGAGCCTCAGCTGGAAATGGGCACACCATCTCCCGATTGGGCGGACGCGGCTGTGGAGATGCTGCCCGCGGCTCTCACATGCGGGCTGCTCCGTGATTCGTACGTCCAGACGTTGCCGGTGTTCCGGCCGCCGCGGCGCATCACCGTGCCGAGGGTGGCCGTGAGCTCGTTCTCGACCTCGGCAAGGAGCTCGGTGCCGAAGACGCACAGGGACTCTTCCCAGGGATGCCAGAACGTTCCCATGCGCAGATCGCGCGTGAGGAGCTTGTAGTACTCGCCATCCCAGCACGCCGCGCCGGGCCAGGTCGGCTGGCCGGAGCCGCC
Organism: Streptomyces sp. ISL-87; assembly: GCF_018614095.1. Lineage (GTDB taxonomy): Bacteria > Actinomycetota > Actinomycetes > Streptomycetales > Streptomycetaceae > Streptomyces. The sequence goes on from NZ_JAGGOY010000063.1 coordinate 161,073, forward strand.
GACGCGGGTCGGGTCGAATCGGTAGCCCTGATGCCACCAGCTCACCGAGTAGAGCTGCTCGCCAGGCTGGACGCAGGCGCGCAGTCCGCGTTCGACGATGTCCTGGAGGCGTGCTACCCGGTGGTCATCGGGGAGGTCCCGCATCAGCCCGTACGTGTGGCGCGTATCGGTGACGTCCCCGACGTGCCAGGTGACTGAGTTGGACGGCTCCTCGATGGCCGGGTAATAGGTGTGGCTGGGCTTGAAGGAGAAGTCGGCCGCGAAGGCTTTGCATAGCGCGTTGTGATCCGGGTCGTCGAGCAGCATGGAAACGGGGCGATGCGTGGCGGGTGGTGGGCCGGCCGGAGCCCAGAGGTAATTGCGTACGCTCGACACGGCGCGGAATCCGGCTGCGAGGAGGGCGTCCAGGATCGGTCCCTCCGACGCCTCGGCGGTGAAGTAGCGGCGCTCTGGTGCCTTGCCGATACCCATGTGGAGGGCGCGGCTGTTGCGGGCCCAACGGACCCAGTGGGGGAGGAACTCTGTGTGCGGGCCGGTCATGCCCCGAACCGCGGCGAACTCCGTCGCCCCCACGGCCTCTGCCCAGCCGACACCGACGAGTCGGGTCTCCGCTTCCAGCAGCTGGACGTTCAGTGCCCAGCTCAGCAGGTTTCCGTGGTCCTCGCGGATGTCCGCCAGGCCGCGCAGGTACGGCCCGCAGGCCGAGACCAGACGGTCGACCTCCCGCATCCGGTGGTAGCCGTAGCCCAGCCGACGCACGCGCAGGCCCCGTGCTGGTGCCACCGTGCCCGTCAGATCGTCGAGCTCGGCGATGAGGAGGGTCTGGGGCGGCCCGACAGCCGCGAAGCCGGCGGCGCGCAGTGGCTCGTCCATGGGGACCGGGTCGTGGCCGTAGGCCCGCCACTCGGCCGGTTCGCACCGGGCGGCGAAGGCCTCTTGCTGCCGACGGATCAGCCGGGTGACTTCCGTCCGGTCGGTTTCCTTGCCCAGGGGGGAGTGCCGAACGGTGCCGTGTGTGCCGTAGTGGGTCCGGACCACCAGCCCGTCCCGCTCGACCACGGATCCCACCGGTGCTCGTTCCGGAACGTGTCCCCGTACCTGCTCGTCGTACGCAGCCAGCAGCGCGTCCACCCCATCAATCAAGTCCTCGGCCGGGCGGACCTCCGTCCACGGCCGTGCCGATTATCGGGACGATCGCCGCCGTCAGCCACTGATTAATGGCTGTCCAGCAGCGTGAGACACGCGTGCTCGCCAGGGCATGGGTGGCGCGGGGGCGGGTTGGTGGGCGAGACAACGAGACAGGAAGAAACCGCAGAGATAAGCGGGCCGTCCACGTCGATCAGCAACAAGGGCTTCTGCGTCGTCATCGGATCATGCTTCCGTTCCGGGCGCCCGGAGGCACCGCAATTATTTCAGTGAGACAGAGATGTCTCATTCGGGTTATGGTTGTCTCATGGCCATGGATCGTGACCAGGTGCTCCGCGACGCGGCGGCCCTGCTCTCCCGCAAATCGACCGCGACGATGGACGAGGTTGCCCGCGCCGCCGGAATCGGCCGCGCGACCCTCCACCGGCACTTCGCCGGGCGCGACGCCCTCGTGCGCGCCCTGGAGGAACTCGGCATCCGGGAGTTCGAGGTGGCGTTCGACAACGCCCGCCTCGAAGACGGCACGGCGGTGGACGCGCTGAAACGGCTCGTCGCCGAGACCGAGCCCAATGCCCAGCTGCTGGCCTTCCTCGTCACCGAGAACCAGCTCTTCGAGGGCGATCAGATCCATGAGGGATGGGCCCGGCTCGACGCCCGGGTCAGCGCGCTCTTCCGGCGCGGCCAGGAAGAAGGGGACATCAGGATCGACCTGAGTCCCGCCTGGCTCACCGAGGCCCTCTACGGCCTCATCGGCACCTGCGCCTGGGCCGTCATGGACGGCCGGGTCGCCGCCAAGGACTTCCAATACATGATCATCGAGCTGCTGCTCGGTGGCGCACGACGGAGTGTGGAGAAATGAGCCGTACCGAACAGCTGAACCGGCCGACGGGGACGGAGGAGAAGAGCCCGGGGCGCTGGCTCGCGCTCTCCGTGCTCGTCCTGGCCGTGCTGCTGGTCGCGGTGGACGCCACCGTACTCGGGCTCGCCACCCCGTCCCTCAGCGAGGACCTCAAGCCGTCCGGCAGCCAGCTGCTGTGGATCGGCGACATCTACTCCTTCGTCATCGCCGGCCTGCTGGTGTCCATGGGCTCCCTCGGCGACCGCATAGGCCGCAAGAAGCTGCTGCTGGTCGGCGCGACCGCCTTCGGCGCCGTGTCCGTGCTCACCGCCTACGCGACCAGCCCCGAGATGATGATCGTGGCCCGCGCCCTGCTCGGCGTGGCCGGTGCGACCCTGATGCCGTCCACCCTCGCCCTGATCCGCAACATCTTCCACGACCCCAAGGAGCGCAGCCTCGCCATCGGCATCTGGGGCGCCACCGCCTCGGCCGGCGCGGCCGTCGGACCGGTGGTCGGCGGAGCCCTGCTCCAGCACTTCTACTGGGGCTCGGTCTTCCTCATCAACCTGCCCGTGATGATCGTCCTGGTCGTCGTCGGCATCAAGCTGCTGCCCGAGTCCAAGAACCCGGTGGCCGGCCCCTGGGACCTGATCAGCGTCGTCCTCTCCCTCGTCGGCATCATCGGCGTCGTCTACGCCGTCAAGGAAGTCGCCACCCACGGCCTGTCCGGGGAGGTCTGGGCCGCGGCCGTCCTCGGAGCGGGCGCGCTCTACACCTTCGTCCGCCGCCAGTTCACCCTGCCGGCGCCGCTGCTCGACATGCGGCTCTTCAAGCACCGGGGCTTCTCCGGCGCGGTCCTCGCCGACCTGCTCACCGTCTTCGGCCTGTCCGGACTGGTCTTCTTCCTCTCCCAGTTCCTCCAGCTCGTCCAGGGCCGCCAGCCGCTGGAGGCGGGCCTGGCCGAACTGCCCGCCGCCATCGGCGCGGTGGCCACCGGCCTACTCGCGGGCAGGTACGCCCGCAGGTACTCGGTGCGGTCGATCGTCTCCGGCGGCCTCGCGGCCATCGGGCTCGCCCTCGGCGTGATCACCCTGGTCCACAAGGAGAGCGGCTACCCGCTGCTCGGCGCCGCCCTGCTCGTCGTCGGCCTCGGCGCCGGCTTCTCCTTCACCGTCACCGCCGACGTGATCCTCTCCAGTGTGCCCAAGGAGCAGGCCGGTTCGGCTTCGGCCGTCTCCGAGACGGCATACGAACTCGGCGCCGCCCTCGGCATCGCCCTGCTCGGCTCCATCGTCACCGGCGTCTACCAGGGCTTCACCGCCCCGGGTTCGGTCGCCGGGCCGGTCGCCGACGCCGCCCACGAATCCCTCGGCGGCGCCGTCGAAGCGGCCAGGGCGCTGGATCCGCAGACCGCCGGGCAGATGGTGGGCGCGGCCCAGGAGGCCTTCGTGGACGGGCTCCGGCTCGCCTCGGGCGTCGGCGCGGCGGTCCTGCTGGCCACGGCGGTGGCCGCCTGGTTCCTGCTGAAGGGGCAGCGGCTCCAGGACGGCATCGAATACTGACCGCCACCCCCGCGCCCCCTGGCCCCAAGGGATGGTGCTCTGCGCAGAGTTGACAGCCCGTCGGCGCGCAGGACACCATCCCGGCGATGGAGATCAACGATCTGACCCCGGCCGAGCGTCGCGTGTGGGAAGCCTTCCCGCGCGGTGAAGGGGTCGACCTCCGGGAGAACCGGGACGAGGACGCCTCCGAGGGCCACGCCTGGGGACCCGAGAGGACGATCCGGGCCGAGGTGCTCTCCGCCCTGCTGCTGAGCGGGACCGCCGCCGAGGGCCAGGTCGCCGGGCTCAACCTCAGAGGTTTCAAGATCACCGGCAAGCTGGACCTCAAGTACGCCGTGATCGAGCACGCCATCCGGCTGCGCGGCTGCTGGTTCGAGCGCAAACCCGTCATCTACGGGGCCCAGTTGCGCGCCCTCGTCCTGTCCGGCTCGGCCCTGCCCGGACTGACGGCCGCCACGGTCAGCGTCGACATCGTGCTGCGGCTCTCCTGCTGCCGGATCACCGGCCCGGTCCGCCTCCAGGGCGCCCGGATAGCCGGCGGGCTGTTCCTGAGCAAAGCCGTCATCGGCACACCCGGGGTTCCCGAAGACGCCGATGAGCCCCCGCTCCAGTTCAACCACGCCCAGATCGGCACCGACGTCGTCGCGACGAACCTCACCGTCCACGGCCAGACCCGCATCAACGGCGCCACCGTCGGCGGCCAGCTCAACCTCGACGACGCCCGCCTGCTCGCCCCCGGCGGCACCGCCCTGCACGCGGAGACCCTGACCGTCGGCACCGATCTGCGCGCCATGCGGCTGGAGGCCCACGGCCGGGTCAACCTCGGCGGCTCCCGTATACCGGGCCAGCTCAACCTCGCCTACGCCCGGCTCGTCAACCCGGGCGGGGTGGCCCTGCGTGCCTCCAGCTGCGCGATCGGTGAGGTCTGGCTGCGGAACTGCGACCCCGTCCAGGGCGCGGTCAACCTGCGCCGCTCCAGCTTCGACCTGCTGCACATGCCGCCCGAGACCTGGCCCGAGCAGATCCGCATCGACGGCCTCAACTACCGCACCCTCGCCCCGCACCTCCGGGCCGAGCAGCGGCTGCCCGCCCTGGAGCGCGAGGAGTCGGGCTACCTCCCGTACGCCTACGAACAGCTCGCCGCGGCCTACCGCACGGTCGGCGACGAGGCGGGCGCCCGGACCGTCCAGCTCGCCAAGCTGCGTCGGCACCGGCGCACCCGGCCCCGGCACGCCCGGTTCTGGGGAGTGCTCCAGGACGCCACCGTCGGCTACGGCTTCCGGCCGCTGCGCGCGGCGGGCTGGCTGCTGGCGCTGCTGCTCACGGGGACGATCGCGTACAGCCTCCAGCCACCGGCGGAGCTCAAGGCGGGGGAGGCCCCGGACTTCAATCCGGTGTTCTACACGCTCGACCTGATGATGCCGATCATCGGCTTCGGCCAGGAGTCGGCCTTCGCGCCGAGCGGCTGGTACCAGTGGCTGTCGTACCTGCTGATCGTGACCGGCTGGATCCTCGCCACGACCACCTTGGCGGGCGTCAGCCGGTCACTCCAGAGGCAGTAGGCCAGAGGCAGTAGGCCGGAGGCAGTAGGCCGGAGCAGTAGGAGGGTCAGGCGGCCTTGGCCTTGGTGGCGTACATGTCCACGTACTCCTGGCCCGACAGCCGCATGACCTCGGCCATCACCGAGTCGGTGACGGCGCGCAGCACGTAGCGGTCGCGGTCCATGCCCTCGTAGCGGGAGAACTCCATCGGCTCGCCGAAGCGGACGGTGACCCGGCCCGGGCGGGGCATGCCCTTGCCGCCGGGCTGGAGCTTGTCCGTGCCGATCATCGCGAAGGGGACCACCGGCGCGCCGGTCATCAGCGTGAGGCGGGCGATGCCGGTGCGGCCGCGGTAGAGGCGGCCGTCGGGGGAGCGGGTGCCCTCGGGGTAGATGCCGAAGATCTTGCCCTCTTCGAGGATCCGCCGGCCGGTCATCAGGGCCGCGACCCCGCCGTTGGCCCCGTCGCGGTCGACCGGGATCATGCCGGCGCCGGTGAAGAACCACGCCATGAGGCGGCCCTTGATCCCCTTGCCCGTCACGTACTCGTCCTTGCCGATGAAGTGGACCGTACGGTCGCACACCAGCGGAAGGATCATGGAGTCGATGAAGGTGAGGTGATTGCCCGCCAAAATCACCGGACCGGTGCCCGGGATGTTCTCCACGCCCTCAACCCGGGTGCGGAACATCATGCGCATGACGGGTCCGACAGTGGCTTTGATGAGCGCGGTACGGAACAACGTGAGCCCTCCGGCATCGAAAGCGGTTCGCGCACCACACGGCGGTAGTGCAGGTGAGGACGATACTCGCGGCTCCGTGCTGATCGCACATCGGGTTCACGCGGTGGATACGCAGTGTTGACACAAGTTTCCGCCATGTTCCGTACACGCCCATCCCCCGGACACGGGCCGCTGCCTACCATCGGCACGCCGATCGCGGGCCGCGAGACGCCCGGAACACCAGAGATCCCGGGAGCGCCGGCCCCTTCCAGAACGAGGAGTGGCACTCATGAAGCAGGGTGGGGCAGCGCGGCGCACGGTCCTGGGGGCGGCCGTCCTGGCGGCCGGCGGCGGCATCGCCGGTCTCCCGGCGGGGTCCGCCTCCGCCGCAGAAGGCGGCCACGGCGGCTACCGGGACCTCCCCGTGCCGACCGTCATCGGCCACCGCGGGGCCAGCGGCTACCGGCCCGAGCACACCCTCGGCTCCTACCAGCTCGCCCTCGACCTCGGCGCCGACGTCATCGAGCAGGACCTCGTCCCCACCAAGGACGGCCACCTCGTGTGCCGCCACGAGAACGAGATCGGCGGCACCACCGACGTCGCGGACCACCCCGGGTTCGCGTCGCGGCGTACCACCAAGTCGGTCGACGGGGTCTCCGTCACGGGCTGGTTCACCGAGGACTTCACCCTCGCCGAGCTGAAGACCCTGCGCGCGAAGGAACGTATCCCCGCCGTCCGCCAGCGCAACACGCTCTACGACGGCCACTGGGCGGTGCCCACCTTCGAGGAGGTGCTGCGCTGGGCCGACCGCAAGGGCAAGCGGCGCGGCAAGAGGGTCTGGCTGCACGTCGAGACCAAGCACCCCAGCTACTTCCGCGCCCTCGGCCTCGGCCTGGAGGAGCCCCTCGCCAAGCTGCTGCGCCGCTACGGCCGCGACGGCCGGGGCGCCGCCCTGTTCCTGCAGTCCTTCGAGCCCTCCAGCATCCAGCGGCTGTCCCGGCTGGTCTCCGCCCCGCGCGTGGTGCTCCTCTCCGCCGCCGGCACCCGCCCGTGGGACTTCGAGGTGGCCAAGGACCCCCGTACGGTCGCGGACCTGGTCAAGCCCGAGGGCCTGAAGTGGATCGCCGGCTTCGCCCAGGGCATCGGCCCGACCATGGACCTGATCCTGCCGCGCGACGCCTCCGGCCGGCTCGGCACCCCGACCACCCTGGTCGAGGACGCCCACGCGCAGGGGCTGGTGCTGCACCCCTACACCGAGCGCAACGAGAACAGCTTCCTGCCCGCCGAGTACCGCAAGGGCGCGGATCCGGCCGCGTACGGGGATGCCTTCGGCGCGTTCCGGACCTACTTCGAACAGGGCATCGACGGAATCTTCACCGACAACCCGGACACCGGGCTGCTCGCGGCGGAGGCCTTCCGCCCGGGCCGCGGAGTCAACCGATAAGCGGAATAACTCATACGGGTGGGCCGTGCCCTGCGGGGAAACCGCGGGGCATGGCCCACGCGTCCCGCCCGGCATGGACCTGCTGAACGAACTCGGCCCGCTGCTCTCCGCCGAGGCGGCCGCGGAGGCCCCGGGCGCCGGTGTGGACGCCGCCGACCTGGAACAGGCTGTCTGGGTCAGGCTGCTGGAACACGACCCCGCTCCCGCCGAGCCCGTGCGCTGGCTGCGCCGGGCGGTGCGCGCCGAGGCCCGCGTGGCCCGGCGCCGCGCCAGGCGCGAGATCCCTTACGGCGGCGCGCTCGCCGGCGGCACGGCGGAACCGGAGGATGCCCTTCTGCACGGGGAGGAAAATCGGGTTCTCCGATCGGCAGTCGCCCGGTTGCCCGGACGCTGTCCGGAGCTGATGGGAGCACTTCTTTCGCCCAGAGACCTCACTTACCGTGAAATCGCAGGGGAGTTGGGTATCTCACAAGGAAGTTTGGGGCCCGTCCGTTCCCGTTGCCTGGGATGTCTGCGCAGAATGCTGGCTGCAGAGGTTGCGGCTCCTGGCCTGCGGGGAAAGGAGCGGTAGACCAACGGGCTACCAGGTGAGCTGGAGGCATGCGCACATGGGCATGAGCGTGACGATTTCGGCGGCTGCTGCCGAGGACGCTGAGCAGATTTTCAAGCTGCAGTACCTGGCGTTCCAGAGCGAGGCCGAGCTGTACGGCAACTACCGCATCCAGCCGCTCACCCAGTCCCTGGACTCCCTCAAGGGGGAACTGGCGACGGACACCGTGCTCGTGGCCCGGCTGGGTGACGAGATCGTCGGCACCGTGCGCGGCAACGTCGGCGAGGACGGCACCGCCAAGATCGCCAAGCTGTGCGTCCACCCGCGCATGCAGGGCCACGGACTCGGCGCCCGGCTGCTGCGCGCCGTCGAGGAGGCCCTCGCGGGCGACGGCGGGACCACCCGCTTCAGGCTGCACACCGGGCACAAGAGCGAATCCAACCTGCGTCTCTACCGCAAGGCGGGCTACACCCAGGTCGGCGGCCGCACCGCCTCCGACGGGGTGCGGCTGGTGATCCTGGAGAAGGAAGCCAAGGACGCCAGCGACTTCGCGGTCAGCGCCTAGTACGCAGCCAGAGCATCCCGGTGATCGGCAGGATCACCGGGATGAACAGGTAGCCCATCCCGAAGCTCGACCACACGGTCGCGTCCGGGAAGGCCTCGGGCCGGACCAGGGTCCAGGTGCCCACGATCAGTACGCCGGTCAGCTCGGCGGCGCAGCAGATCCGCGCCGCCTTGCGGGCCGTCTCCCCGCCGCGCACCAGCGAGTACGTGATGAAGGCGTACACCAGCGCGGCCACGCCGGACAGTGCGTACGGCAGCGGAGCCCGGTCGAACTCGGTGGAGATCTGGTAGGCCGAGCGCGAGACCGCGCCGACCGTGATCACTCCGTACAGCCAGACCAGCAGCAGCCCCGGTCCGGAGACCAGGCGCTCACGCCCGGCGGGCGCGGCGGCCGCGTCATCCATGTGTGCGTCCATGTCCGTGTCAGGCACCGGGTGTTCCCCAAATGTCATAGAGGCGTACTTCGAGCACGGCGAGGACGACCGCACCCGCGGCCACCGTCACCGAACCCCACTTGGTCCGCTCGCTCAGTGAGAGCAGCGCGGCGGCCGGGACCGCCGCGAAGGACCCGATCAGGTAGGCGACGAAGATCACCGCGCCCTCGTCGGCCTTCTCGCCCTGGGCCAGCTTGACCACTCCGACCACCAACTGGAGCAGGACCAGCACGGTCACCACGGCCATGCCGATGAAATGCCAGTCCTTGGTCGGCTGGTCCCGCCAGGCGGCGTGGCCGCACCAGGCGGCGAGGGCGAGTGCGGTCACGCCGATGGCGACCGTCAGGGCGTCGAGCATGCAGCGAGCGTATTACGGCCCGAAGGACCCGATGCGCGCGCCCCTGGGCCCCGGCTTTCCCGGCCGTGACGCGGAACGATGCCGTCCGGAATACGGTCGGAACGTGTCCGCTATCCGGACGGCTTTGATCGGTGACGGGATGCGTCTGCTTTACTGGGGCCCATGACCACGACGAGCAGCCGCACCCTTGCGACCGAGGCGACGATGACGCCCGGTGCTCGTTGTATGTGTCGAATGTGCGCCTTCTGAGGGCCCCTCTCCATGCAGTCTCGCGCCCCGAAGCGAGACCGGCCGAGCCCGTCCGCACCGCCGCTCCGAAGCGGCACGGATCGCTCCTGCCCCGCGCACGCGTCGCCCGTCGTTTCGTGACGGTCTGACCCGTATCGCGTCCCCAGATGTTTGCCCCGTGCCCGGCACTCCGCTGCGCCGAGCACTCGACAGCGACGGAAATCCTGTGATCACCACATCGGGCCTCACGAAGGTCTACCAGTCCCGTGGCCGTGAGGTCACCGCCCTGGACGGCGTCGACCTGCACGTCCGCGAGGGCGAGGTCTACGGAGTCATCGGCCAGAGCGGCGCCGGCAAGTCCTCCCTGATCCGCTGCGTGAACCTGCTGGAGCGCCCCACCGCCGGCACCGTGACCGTCGACGGCGTCGACCTCACCGCGCTCGCCGGCCGCGGCCGCCGCGCCGGCAAGGAGCTCCGCGAGGCCCGCAGCCGCATCGGCATGGTCTTCCAGCACTTCAACCTGCTGTCCTCGCGCACGGTCCAGGCCAATATCGAGCTGCCCCTGGAGATCCTCGGGATCTCCGGCCGCGAGCGCTCCCGCAAGGCCGCCGAACTCCTCGACCTCGTGGGCCTCGCCGACAAGGCCAAGGCCTACCCCGCCCAGCTCTCCGGCGGCCAGAAGCAGCGCGTCGGCATCGCCCGCGCCCTGGCCGGCGACCCCAAGGTCCTGCTGTCCGACGAGGCCACCAGCGCCCTGGACCCCGAGACCACCCGCTCGATCCTCCAGCTGCTGCGCGACCTCAACCGGCAGCTCGGCCTGACCGTGTTGCTCATCACGCACGAGATGGACGTCGTCAAGACGATCTGCGACTCGGCCGCCCTGATGAAGCGGGGCCGGATCATCGAGTCCGGCACCGTCGCCGAACTGCTCGCCACCCCCGGCTCCGAGCTCGCCGCCGAGCTCTTCCCGGTCAGCGGCGCCGCCTCCGGCCCGGACCGCACGGTCGTCGACGTCACCTTCCACGGCGAGGCCGCCACGCAGCCGGTGATCTCCCAGCTCTCGCGTACGTACAACATCGACATCTCGATCCTCGGCGCCGCGATGGACACCGTCGCGGGCAGGCAGATCGGCCGGATGCGCATCGAGCTGCCCGGCCGCTACGAGGACAACGTGGTCCCGGTGGGCTTCCTGCGCGAACAGGGCCTCCAGGTCGACGTCGTCGACGATCCCGAAGACGCAGACGCCGAGCTCGCCCAGCTCGTCAAGGATGGTGCCAAGTGACCTGGTCCGAGATGCAGCCCCTGCTCACCCAGGGCACGTACGACACCCTCTACATGGTGCTCTGGTCCACCCTGGTGACCGTCCTCGGCGGACTGCCCATCGGCATCCTGCTCGTCCTCACCGATAAGGGCGGCCTCCTCCAGAACCAGCCGCTCAACAAGGTCCTCGGCGTGATCGTGAACATAGGCCGCTCGCTGCCGTTCATCATCCTGCTGATCGCCCTGATCCCGGTCACCACGGCGGTCGTCGGCACCTTCATCGGGCCCACGGCCATGATCGTCCCGCTCGCCATCGGCGCCGTCCCCTTCTTCGCCCGCCTCGTCGAGACGGCCGTCCGCGAGGTGGACCACGGCCTGATCGAGGCCGTCGAGTCCATGGGCGGCGGCATCCCGACCCTGGTCGGCAAGGTCCTGCTGCCGCAGGCGCTGCCCTCCCTGATCGCCGGTGTCACCACCACCGTGATCACCCTGATCGGCTACTCCGCCATGGCCGGCGCGGTCGGCGGCGAAGGCCTCGGCTCCAAGGCCATCACCTACGGCTTCCAGCGCTTCGAGACCGGCTTCATGGTCGCCACCGTCGTGGTCCTGGTCGCGCTCGTCACCGTGATCCAGCTGATCGGCGACGGCGTGGTACGCGTCCTCGCCCGCCGCGGCCGGACAGCGTGAGGCCCACAAGCCTCCGGACAGTCTGAGGCCCCACGGGGCGCAACAGACCCACCCCCCAAGAAGGCCCGCACTTGTCGTGCTTGGGCCGCCACCACCCGCAAGACACGCGCACGATCCGCGCACTTGCACCGCAATGAAAGGCACTCTTCGTGCGTAAGAACATCAAGCTCACCGCCATCGCCGCCACCTCCGCCGCGCTCGCCCTCGGCCTCACCGCCTGCGGCAGCTCCTCGGACCCGTCCTCCACCAAGGCCGGCGGCAAGACCGACGAGAACAAGCCCCTCGTCATAGCGGCCTCCCCGAGCCCGCACGCCGACATCCTGAACTTCGTCAAGGACAAGCTCGCGGCCAAGGAAGGCCTCAAGCTCGAGGTCAAGGAGTTCACGGACTACGTCCTGCCGAACACCGCCACCGAGCAGGGCCAGGTCGACGGCAACTACTTCCAGCACAAGCCGTACCTCGACGACTTCAACAAGAAGAACGGCACGCACATCGTGCCCGTCGTGAACGTGCACCTGGAGCCCCTCGGCCTCTACTCCAAGAAGGTCAAGGCCCTCACCGACATCAAGGCCGGCCAGACCATCGCCGTCCCGAACGACACCACCAACGAGGGCCGCGCGCTCCAGCTGCTCGCCGCGAACAACCTGATCACCCTCAAGGAGGGTGTCGGCACCAGCGCCAAGCTGTCCGACATCACCGACAAGAAGGGCCTGGAGTTCAAGGAGCTGGAGGCCGCCACGGTCCCCCGCGCCCTGAACGACGTGGACGCCGCCGTCATCAACGGCAACTACGCCCTCGAGGCCGGTCTGAAGCCCGCCAAGGACGCGCTGGTCCTGGAGAAGGCCGAGGGCAACCCCTACGCCAACTTCCTCGCGGTCAAGGCCGGCAACGAGAAGGACCCGCGCATCGAGAAGCTCGCCAAGCTCCTGAACTCCGACGAGGTCAAGAAGTTCATCGAGGAGAAGTACCAGGGCTCGGTCGTCCCGGCCTTCGGCGCCCCCGCCGCCTCCTGATGAATAAGGCTTGATTCACCCCGGTTTGTCGGCCCCGCACACCCCCGTGGCGTGCGGGGCCGAGCCGTGCCCGCTTCCGGGCAACCCCGGCCATGCACATCCCCCGGCCGATGCTGCATGCTGTGGCCTACGCCGCACAAACGGTCCCGCAACACGGTCGCACCACGGTCTCAGGCATGGAGCTGCGCATGACTACCACCTTCCCGGACGTCACCATCAGCACGGACCGGCTGGTGCTGCGCCCCTTCGAGGAAGAGGACGTCACCGCGCTCACCGAGATGATGAACGACGAGAACATCACCGCCTGGACCACCGTCCCGCACCCCTACACCCACGCCGACGCGCACGGCTGGGCCACCCGGTACTCCCACACGGAGCGCACCGAGGGCCGCGGCATCGTCCTCGCCGTCACCGAGTTCCTCACCCAGCGCCTGGTCGGCATCGTCCACCTCCGGAACACCAACTGGCGCACCCGCGCCACCGAGGTCGGATACGTCACCGCCCCCTGGGCCCGCGGCGAGGGCTACGCCAGCGAGTCCGTACTCGCCGTCGCCCAGTGGCTCTTCCGCGACCAGCGCTTCGAACGCCTCGAACTGCGCACCCCGGCCGACAACACGGCCTCCCAGCAGGTGGCCCAGAAGATCGGCTGCATCAGCGAGGGCGTGCTCCGCAACGCCTGGATAGTGCGCACCCAGACGGCCGACGGCTCCTGGACCGACACCCGGACCGACCTCATCGTCTGGAGCCTCGTCCCCGAAGACCTCGACGACGCCGACGGGTACGAAGGCTACGACGGGTACGACAGCTACAGCGGATACGGCGGCGGCCCCGCCTTCGCAAAGCGTGCCGACGCGAACGGGTACGCGGTCTCGACCGACTGGAACTGAACCGATGACCAGGTAGTCTCACCATAAATCCATACCTTCCCCGCCTGCCCCCACATCCGCGCCTGCCCCCACCTCTGGAGACTGACGACGATGGCCGACCGGGTCACGGTGATCGGCTGGGACGGCTCCCCCCTGACCGCGGCCGCCCGGTCCGCGCTCTCCGCCGCCACCCTGGTGGCCGGCGCCGCCCACCACCTCGCGCTTCCCGAAGTCCCGCCCACCGCCGAGCGCATCCGCCTCGGCAGCCTGGGCCTCGCCGCCCGCCGGATCGCCGGCCACCGCGGCACCGCCGTCGTCTTCGCCGACGGGGACCCCGGCTTCTTCGGCGTCGTCCGCACCCTGCGCGCCCCCGAGCACGGCCTTGAGGTGGAAGTCGTCCCCGCCGTCTCCTCCGTCGCCGCCGCCTTCGCCCGCGCCGGTATGCCCTGGGACGACGCCCAGGTCGTCGTCGCCCACCCCCGCACCCTGCGCCGCGCCGTCAACGTCTGCCGCGCCCACAGCAAAGTCGCCGTCCTCACCTCACCCGGCGCCGGCCCCGCCGAACTCGCGCTGCTGCTCGACGGCGTCCACCGCACCTTCGTCATCTGCGAGGAACTCGGCACCGCCAAGGAACAGGTGAGCGTCCTCACCTCAGACAAGGCCGCCGACCACAGCTGGCGCGACCCCAACGTCGTCATCGTCATCGGCGGCGCGGGACAGGTCTCTGCCGCGGCCGAGCCCGGCTGGCTGCTCGGCCAGACCCCCGGCCAGAGCGGCCCCCGCGGCTGGGCCGCGCCGCAGGCCGACGTATCCGAGGCGGGCGAGGGGGAGTCGGCGCAACTGCGCGCCGCCCAGCTCGCCCGCCTCGGTCCGCGCACCGGCGACCTCGTCTGGGACATCGGGACCGGCTCCGGCGCCCTCGCCGTGGACGCCGCCGCGCTCGGCGCCGCCGTCATCGCCGTGGACGCCGACCCGCGCGCCTGCGAACGCGTCACCGCCGCGGCCCGCAAGCGGGGCGTACTGCTCCAAGTCGTCCCCGGGCACGCGCCGCACGTACTGGAGAACCTGCCCGAGCCCGACGTCGTCCGCGTCGGCGGCGGGGGAGCCGAGGTCGTCGCGGCCGTCGCCGACCGCCGCCCCGAACGGATCGTCAGCCACGCCTCCACACGCGACGAAGCGGAGGCCATCGGGCGCGCCCTCACCGAACACGGGTACGCCGTCGAGTGCGCGCTGCTCCAGTCCGTCGGCCTCGACCCCCGGACCTGGGCCGAACAGGACCGCTCCGTAGTCTTCCTGCTGGCCGCCGAACGCCCCGTGACCCGCTAGTGCCGTGGCCGGAAAGGTTCACCGGGTCGCGACGCTCCCCCGGCTACCGCTGGGAGGTGCCCCCAGGCACGGCACCTCGCCGCGTTGTCGGACCGCGCAAGTACGTCGAGTACGAGCCGCGGTCCTCCGCCTTGCGATGCACCGCACCGGACGCCGCGCCCCGGCAAACCTTTCCGGCCACGGCACTAGCCGCCGTAGCGGCCCGTGCACAGGGCGACGATGGCCGGGTCGAGCGTGCCCCGG
>NZ_JAGGOY010000064.1:0-377 GCF_018614095.1 Streptomyces sp. ISL-87
GGCCGGGCCGGGGCCGGGCCGAGCCGGGCCGGTCGCGTCGCTAGCCGGCGTGGGGCGCCGGGCCAGGCGGGCCCGTCACATCCCCCTCGTCCCGCGCGGCCAGCGCATCGGCGTGCCGCTTGAGGGCCGCGTCGCGCCCGCGGACGTACCAGAGGCCGATCAGGCCGAGCACGCCTCCGGCCGCGCAGCACCACACCCACCACAGCAGGTCCCGGTCGGCGAACCACCCGTAGAAGGGGAGCTGGACCACGAAGAGGGCGAACCAGAGGATCGTGCCGCCGGTGACGGTCGCGACCACCGGGCCCTCAAGGGGCTCGGGTGCCTCGTGCTTCGCAGTCCATTTCGCCATGGCCCCAAGTCTAGTGTCGCGGCCGGAA
>NZ_JAGGOY010000064.1:398-6726 GCF_018614095.1 Streptomyces sp. ISL-87
TACTGGGCGTCGCGACCCGGTAAACCTTTTCCGGCCACGGCACTAGGTGGGCCGAAACGGGGTCTACGCGCGGAGATGGACGGGCTTTCGTTCATGTGTTCATACTGAAACGGTTTGGGCGTGGCCCATTTTCTTCGTATGTATCACCCAATGAGGACGTTGAGGACCGTATGAGTACGTCGGCCCCCGCCCCCGCGGACACCACCCCGGCTCCCGCCCCCACCCCTCAGGGGACCTCCGGCCTCGACCGCCACTTCAAGATCTCCGAGCGCGGCTCCACCATCGCCCGCGAGGTCCGCGGCGGCTTCGCCACCTTCTTCGCGATGGCCTACATCATCGTGCTGAACCCGATCATCCTGGGCAGCGCGAAGGACATGTACGGGCACCAGCTCGACGGCGGCCAGCTCGTCACCGCCACCGTCCTGACGGCGGCGTTCTCCACGCTCCTCATGGGCGTCATCGGCAACGTCCCGATCGCGCTCGCGGCCGGCCTCGGCGTCAACACGGTGGTCGCGCTCCAGCTCGCCCCGCGGATGAGCTGGCCCGACGCCATGGGCATGGTCGTCCTGGCCGGCTTCGTGGTGATGCTGCTGGTCGCCACCGGCCTGCGCGAGCGGGTCATGAACGCCGTGCCGCTGGGCCTGCGCAAGGGCATCGCGATCGGCATCGGCCTGTTCATCATGCTGATCGGCCTGGTCGACTCGGGCTTCGTCACCCGCATCCCGGACGCCGCGCACACCACGGTCCCGCTCCAGCTCGGCAGCGACGGCCACCTGCACGGCTGGCCCGTGCTGATCTTCGTCGTCGGCGTCCTGCTGACCCTGGCACTGCTGATCCGCAAGACGCCGGGCGCGATCCTGATCTCCATCGTGGTCATGACCGTCGTCGCGGTCGCCGTCCAGCTGATCGCCCAGCTGCCCGGCACGGGCTGGGGCCTGACCGTCCCGGAGTGGCCGGGCAACCCGGTGTCCGCACCCGACTTCGGGCTCGTCGGCCAGGTCAGCCTGTTCGGCGGCTTCGGGAAGGTCGGGCTGCTGACGGGGCTCCTCTTCGTCTTCACCGTGCTGCTGTCCTGCTTCTTCGACGCGATGGGCACCATCCTCGGCGTCGGTGACGAGGCCAAGCTGATCGACAAGGACGGCAGCTTCCCCGGCATCAACAAGGTCCTGCTCGTGGACGGCCTGGCCGTCGCCTCGGGCGGGGCGACCTCGTCCTCGGCCACGACCTGCTTCGTGGAGTCCACGGCGGGCGTCGGCGAAGGCGCGCGCACGGGTCTGGCGAACGTGGTCACGGGCGGCCTGTTCGCCGTGGCGCTGTTCCTCACCCCGCTCGCCACCATGGTCCCGTCGCAGGCGGCCACCCCCGCCCTGGTGGCGGTCGGCTTCCTGATCCTGGCCGGCTCGGTCAAGGACATCGACTGGAGCGACTTCACCATCGCCGTCCCGGCCTTCCTGGCCATGGTGATGATGCCCTTCACCTACTCGATCACCAACGGCATCGGCATCGGCTTCGTGAGCTTCTGCGCGCTGCGCCTGGCGACGGGCCGGGGCCGCGAGGTCCCGGTCGCCATGTACGTCGTGTCGGCGGTGTTCCTCTTCTACTACGTGATGCCGGCGCTCGGCCTCACGTAGGACCGCGCAGGGCTACGGGGCTACGGGACTGCGGGGCTACGGGAGCCCCACGGCAAGCCTCACAGCAGCCCTACGTCAGCCCGTAGAACTTCTCCGTCTCGTCGACGGCGGACTTGAACCGCTCGTCGAAGTCATCGCGAATGAGCGTCCGGACGACATAGTCCTGGACGCTCATTCCGCGTTTTGCGGCATGGTGCCGGAGCCGGTCCAGCAGCTCCCCGTCTATGCGCATGCTCAGCACATGAGTCCCCATGCCGAAAGAGTCGGGGCACAGGGCGTGCCCGCGTGTCACTTTCCGGAACCGGCTCACCCGTACGAGTGACGAGCGTCTCCCCCGTGGCCGCCGCTTTCCGTTTTCCTTAGCGAGGGTAATGAGTTATTCTAAAGAACATGCGTGACCTTTCCCATGGCGACGACGCTGCCGCCGTGAACGATCTCCGCTCCGCCGTCATGCGGCTGGGCCGGCGCCTGAAACACCAGCGCGTCGACGAATCGCTGAGCCCTACCGAGATGTCGGTGCTCGGCACCCTTGCCCGCTGCGGCCAGGCCACCCCCGGTGAGCTGGCCAGGCGCGAGCACGTCCAGCCGCCGTCGATGACACGCATCGTCGCGCTGCTCGAAGCCAAGGGACTGGTCACGCTGGAGCCGCACCCCGACGACCGCCGCCAGAAGGTGGTCCGCCAGACCGAGGAGGCCGAGGCGATGCTCGAAGAGAGCCGCCGCAAGCGCAACGCCTTCCTGGCCGGGCTCGCGGGCGAGCTCACCGAGGACGAATGGGCCAAGCTGCGCGAGGCCGCGCCCGTCCTGGAGAAGCTCGCGCACCTGTAGGACCGACGCCAGGAGGCGAACGCTTTTGAGTACGGGAAACGGAGCAGACTCCGCACCCGGCCACACATCCACTTCTACACGTACACCCTCCGCGGGCAAGAACTCGATGTTCAGCTCGCTGAAGATCCGGAACTACCGGCTCTTCGCCACGGGACAGGTCGTCTCGAACACCGGCACCTGGATGCAGCGCATCGCCCAGGACTGGCTGGTCCTGTCCCTGACCGGTTCCGCCTCCGCGGTCGGCATCACGATCGCCCTGCAGTTCCTGCCGATGCTGGTGTTCGGCCTCTACGGAGGCGTACTCGCCGACCGGCTCCCCAAGCGGCCGCTGCTGATCGCCACCCAGGGCGCGATGGGCCTGACCGGTATCGCGCTCGCCGCGCTCACCCTGGCGGGACACGTCCAGGTCTGGCACGTCTACCTCGCCGCCTTCCTGCTCGGCCTCGTCACCGTCGTGGACAACCCGGCCCGGCAGACGTTCGTCTCGGAGATGGTCGGCCCGGCGCAGGTGGCCAACGCGGTGAGCCTGAACTCGGCCAACTTCCAGTCCGCGCGGCTGGTCGGCCCGGCGCTGGCCGGCGTGCTGATCACCGCCGTCGGCTCCGGCTGGGCCTTCCTGCTGAACGGCCTGTCCTTCGCGGCCCCCATCGCCGGCCTGCTGATGATGCGGGCGCACGAACTCCACCGGGTGGAGCCGCAGCCGCGCGCGAAGGGCCAGCTGCGCGAGGGCCTGCGCTACGTGGCCGGGCGGCCGGAGCTGATCTGGCCGATCGCGCTGGTCGGCTTCATCGGGACCTTCGGGTTCAACTTCCCGATCTGGCTGTCGGCGTTCGTGAGCGACGTGTTCCACGGGGACGCGGGCACGTACGGCCTCTTCAACACCCTGATCGCGGCAGGCTCCTTGGCGGGCGCACTGCTGGCGGCCCGGCGCGGCCACTCCCGCCTGCGTCTCCTGGTGGCGGCGGCGGTCCTGTTCGGCGGGCTGGTCACCGTGACGGCGTTCGCCCCGGGCTTCTGGCTCTTCGCCGCGCTCCTCGTCCCCATCGGAATGTTCGGGCTGACGGTCAACGTGACGGCCAACTCCAGTGTGCAGATGGCCACGGACCCCGAGATGCGGGGCCGGGTCATGGCCCTGTTCATGATGGTGTTCACCGGGGGCACCCCGGTGGGGGCCCCGCTGGTGGGCTGGGTCACGGACACGTACGGCGCGCGCGTCGGCATGGCCGCGGGCGGCCTGATCTCCCTGACCGCGGCCCTGGCGATCGCGGTCGTCCTGTCCCGCGTGGGCAACCTCCGCCTCAGCGTCGACCGCCACAACGGCCTCACCCTGGTCCCCCGCACCACCCGCGACCTGGTCCCGGCCGCCTGACCCCTCCGGGGGCGGGCCGGCTCTGGGCCCGGCAGCCGCCGGAGGCGGGCCGGCTCTGGGCCCGGCAGCCGCCGGAGGCGGGCCGGCTCTGGGCCCGGCCCCCCTGCGGGCCCTGCCCGGGCCCGCGCCTCACGCGCCGGCGGGGCTGGATGGCCCCGGTCAGCCGGCCGTGCCGCGCTGCGGCACATTTCGGCCCCGCCGGCGATTGAGGCGCGGCGCGGGGTCGGGTGGGGCCGTTAGGGTCGGAGTATGAGACTTTTCGCCGCTGTGCTGCCGCCCGCACCGGCCGTGGCCGAGTTGCGGGAGGCCGTGCGGGCGCTGCCCGCGGGGGACCGGATGCGGTGGACCGCGGAGGCGGGCTGGCACTTCACCCTCGCCTTCATGGGCGAGGTCGAGGAGCGGCTGCTTCCCGAGCTGCATGTCCGCCTGGAGCGGGCCGCCAAGCACACCGCGCCCCTCTCCCTCCGCCTGCACGGCGCCGGCCACTTCGGCGACCGTGCCCTCTGGGTCGGGGCCGCCGGGGACCTCGACGGGCTCCGCATGCTCGCCGAGCGCGCCGATGCCGCCGCCCGCCGGGCCGGGGTGCCCATGGGCCAGCACCACCGGTACACCCCCCACCTCACGATGGCCCGCAGCAACCACGCCGTCGACCTGCGCCCGTACCTGGAGGGGCTCGGCTCCTTCGAGGGCACCGCGTGGGAGGTCACCGAACTCAGCCTGGTCCGCAGCAACCTGCCCACCAGTGGCATTCCCGGTGAGCAGCCCCGGTACGAGGTCCTCGCGGCCTGGCCGCTCGCACGGTGAGCGCACGGGCCCGGCCCTCTGTGCGAGGGGCGGGCCCGGCCGCGTTAGGCTCGACGGGTGGATCCCAAGACCAGAAACCGTGTCATGGCCGGTGTGCTCGTGCTGATGTTCGTCGTCGTGGCGGTGGCCGCCGCCGTCGGGCAGTAGCCGCAGCAAGTAGCGGCAGCGAGTAGCGGCAGCCCGCCCGACCGGCACTACCAGGCGAACGCCTCCGGCGATGCGCCCGGGCCCGGGAAGATCTCGTCCAGGCCCGCCAGGACCTCGTCCGAGAGCTCCAGCTCCACCGCCCGCAGCGCGGACGCGAGCTGCTCCGGCGTACGCGGGCCCACGATCGGCCCCGTGACCCCGGGACGGGTCAGCAGCCAGGCCAGCGCCGCTTCGCCCGGCTCCAGGCCGTGCTTGTCCAGCAGGTCCTCGTACGCCTGCACCTGCGCCCGTACCGTGCTGTTCGCCAGGGCGTCCGCCGACCGGCCCGAGGCCGTGCGCCCGGACTCGGCGGCCTTGCGGATCGCTCCGCCCAGCAGGCCCCCGTGCAGCGGGGACCACGGGATGACCCCGAGCCCGTACGCCTCGGCGGCTGGGATGACCTCCATCTCCGCGCGCCGCTCGGCGAGGTTGTACAGGCACTGCTCGCTGACCAGCCCGAGCCGGCCGCCGCGCGCCGCCGCCTCGTTGGCCTGGGCGATCTTCCAGCCGGGGAAGTTGGAGGAGCCGGCGTAGAGGATCTTGCCCTGCTGGATCAGGACCTCGATGGCCTGCCAGATCTCCTCGAAGGGGGTCAGCCGGTCCACGTGGTGGAACTGGTAGACGTCGATGTGGTCGGTCCTCAGGCGCCTCAGGCTGGCGTCGACGGCCCGCCGGATGTTCAGCGCCGACAGGCGATCGTAGTTGGGCCAGGCCTCGCCCTCGGCGGCCATGTTGCCGTAGACCTTGGTGGCGAGGACCGTCTTCTCGCGGCGGCCGCCGCCCTGCGCGAACCAGGTGCCGATGATCTCCTCGGTGCGACCCTTGTTACTGGGGACGGCCCGTCTCATGCTGCAAGTGGTCGGAGCCATGGCAGAGTTTGAGCGCAGCCTGATCAAGGAGCGCACCCGCGCCGGACTCGACGCTGCCAGGGCGCAGGGGCGTACCGGTGGGCGCCCGACCGTCGTGAACGAGGACGTACTCACTGTGGCCCGCGCGAGGAAGGCCAAGGGCGAGAGCACCAGCGCCATCGCCAAGGCCCTCGGAATCTCCCGGGCCACCCTGTACCGCCACCTTGGCGAGCACGCCTGAGACGGCCGCAGCTTGCGACTGTGGGTCATTGGGTACGCTCGACCTAGGCGAAGGATGTACACCGGCGGCGGAAGCCCTGGTGCCCCGTGCGGCCCGTGTGGCTCATGCACTCGATGTCGACCGCAGCCCCGTCCTCCGACGCCGGCGCCTGCCAGTCGCAGCGGAGGCAGTCGGCCTCGAAGGTCACGTCCGTCCCCGGATGCTGCGTGATCCGGTGCTTCACGTACCGCAGCACCGCGCGCGTCATCGCGACCGCCTCGACCGATGAGGGTGGTTGCGGAGCTCCACATCCGCATCCGTCACCGCCGACAGATCACCCCTGCCCCAGGCCTCCCGCCGCTGCGCGACCAGGGCGCTGCACACCCCGCAGTCGTCCGCCGGTTTCGGGGGCAGGTTCGGGATTGACATCCTCCCCTCCCTG
>NZ_JAGGOY010000065.1 GCF_018614095.1 Streptomyces sp. ISL-87
GGGCCGGGTCAAGTTTGACAGGCCCTTGTTCCCCTGAACGGACGCCGTCCCGTTGCGGGCCCCCCGGGGCCGGGTTCGACTCGGGCCATGAGTACCGACCAGCCGCCGCCGGGCCAGCCGCCCGAGGACGACCCGTTCCTCAAGAAGCCCCAGGAACCGACGCCTCCGTCGGGCGGTTCGCCGTACGACTCACCGCCCCCCGGCGGCGGCGGCGCGGGCGGGGCCGGGGGCGGGGGCGGAGGGTTTCCGCCCCCGCCGCCCCCTCCGCCGCCGGGCGGTCCGTACGGCGGGGGCGGCGACTACGGCATGCCCGACCCGCTCGCCGGCATGCCCCCGCTCGCCGACTTCGGCCGGCGGCTCCTCGCCCGCGTCGTCGACGTGCTCATCATCTCGATCCCGCTGTTCCTGATCCAGCTGCCGTTCGGCGACAAGCGCTACACGGTCGACACGGACAAGGGCGAGGACGTCACCGAGGTCGTCACCAAGTCGTACGGCGGCAGTGGCCTGATCTGGACGCTGGTCGGGATCGTCGCGTACGTCGGCTACGACTGGTGGTTCACCAAGAAGAACGGTCAGACCATCGGCAAGAAGTGGCTGGGCCTGCGCGTCGCGATGCTCAACGACGGCACTGTGCCCCCTTCCAACGCGGCCCTCGGCCGCGGCGCCGTGCTGTGGGTGCCGACGCTGGTCTGCTGCTTCTGCCTGTGGCCGCTCGCGCTGATCATCTCGATGCTCGTCGACAAGCCGTACAAACAGGCCCTGCACGACAAGGTCGCCAAGACCGTGGTGGTCAAGTCGACCTGACCCGGCCACAGCGGTATTCGCGGGCGGTCTCCCCTCGGGTGAGGCCGCCCGCGCCACGTTGGGGGTGCGAACCGGTCAGTAATGAACGGGGTGTTTGGCGGCGGCCACCGTCCGGGCCTCAGGCATCCGCGCACCCGCGTCTGCGCCCGCATCCGCGTGCGCATCCGCATCCGCGGGGACCGTCCGGGCCCCGGCGCGGGCGGCCGCATGCCGGCCGCGGCGCCGCGGGAGCGGCACGGTGAGGGCGACGAGCAGTCCAAGGCCGAGGGCCGCCGCGGAGATGACCGCGACGCCGAGCCCGGTACTCGTCTGCGAGAGCAGCAGCATGGCGATCGTCGACACGATGACGGTGGCGGAACCGTAGGCGAGCTGTGCGGCAGTCGGACGCGGCATGGCGGTATCCGTCCTCAAGGCGGGGAGGGGGAGTCGGCTCAACTCGGTCGCGCGTCAAGTGACTCTACGACGGGGAATGCCCGAGCGGAACCGCCAGTAAGCGTGACCTAACCCACGGTGCCCGGGAGCATGGGGGGCGCACAGGGTCATTCGCCGTGCCACACGGATGCCGTGAAGCACCCTTCGCCCTATATGGCAGGGGAACGTCCGAATAGCGGAACTCCTTGACCGCATAGTGCAGTTGTAAGGAACAAGTCAAGGTCTGTCTTTTCTCTCGACTCTCCGGTCAAATGTCGTCACTTGAGACGCGCGCCGCGCGGAACCCCCCGCTCCTATGGAGACGTTCCGACCAACGTTGCGGCCGCGGGAGGGGAACGACATCAAGTGACCAGCAATTCCGTCAGAAGCCGAGCGCTGCGCGCCGCGGCCGTCGGTGTGACTCTGGCCGCAACCGCGGCTTCCGGCGCCTTCTTCACCGCCTCCGCCCACGCGGACGACCGGTGGGGCGCGCCCGCCGCAGACCGGCAGGACCCGACCTCTCCGGCCAAGGAGCAGGTCAAGCACGACCTCGAAGGCCCGTACTCCAGGCAGCAGGCGCAGGCCCGCGAGGCTGCCCTGGACCAGGTGCTGACCGGCAAGAAGGACGTCGAGCAGCGCGGTGCCTCGAAGGTCGTCAAGCTCGACGACAAGAAGTACGTCGAGCTCGGCCGCGAGAGGACCGACAAGATCTTCACGATCCTCGTCGAGTTCGGCGACCAGGTCGACAGCACGACCATGTTCGACCCGGACGGCCCGGACGGCCCCAAGCCGCCCGCGCCGAAGTACGGCGGTACCCCCGGTCCGCTGCACAACACGATCGCCGAGCCGGACCGGAAGCTGGACAACAGCACCGCCTGGCGCAAGGACTACAGCCAGAGCCACTTCCAGGACCTGTACTTCGGTACCGGCAAGGGCAAGAACTCGCTGAAGACCTACTACGAGAAGACGTCCTCCGGCCGCTACTCGGTCGAGGGCGACGTCGCCGACTGGGTCAAGATCCCGTACAACGAGGCCCGTTACGGCTCGAACTACTGCGGTCAGACCAACTGCTCCAACGTCTGGGACACCGTCAAGGACGGCGTGACCGCCTGGGCCGAGGGTCAGAAGAAGGCGGGCAAGACCGACGCCCAGATCACTGCGCAGCTGGCCCAGTACGACCAGTGGGACCGCTACGACTTCGACGGCGACGGCAACTTCAACGAGCCCGACGGCTACATCGACCACTTCCAGATCGTCCACGCGGGCGAGGACGAGTCGGCCGGCGGCGGCGTGCAGGGCCACGACGCGCTGTGGGCGCACCGCTGGTACGCGTACGGCACCAACGCGGGCAAGACCGGCCCGGAGGGCAACAAGGCCGGCGGCACCCAGATCGGCACCAGCGGCATCTGGGTCGGCGACTACACCATGCAGCCCGAGAACGGCGGCCTCGGTGTCTTCGCGCACGAGTACGGCCACGACCTCGGTCTGCCGGACCTCTACGACACCTCCGGTGGCGGCGAGAACAGCGTCGGCTTCTGGTCCCTCATGTCGGCGGGCTCCTGGCTCGGCTCCGGCAAGGACTCCATAGGCGACCTCCCGGGCGACATGACGGCCTGGGACAAGCTCCAGCTGGGCTGGCTGAACTACGACACGGCGAAGGCCGCGACGAAGTCCACCCACAAGCTGGGCGTCTCCGCGTACAACACCAAGAACAAGCAGGCGCTGGTCGTCGAGCTGCCCAAGAAGCAGGTCAAGACCGACGTCGTCGCTCCCGCCGAGGGCTCCTCGCAGTGGTGGAGCAACATGGGTGACGACCTCAAGAACACCCTCACCCGGTCGGTCGACCTGACCGGCAAGTCCTCCGCGGCCCTCTCCCTCAAGGGCTGGTGGGACATCGAGGCGGACTACGACTTCCTCTACACCGAGGTGTCCACCGACGGCGGCGCCAACTGGACCGCCCTCGCCGGCACCGCCGACGGCGCGGCCATCCCGGTCGACGCGGCCGGCAGCCCCTCGCTGACCGGTGTCTCGGGCGCCTGGAAGTCGCTGAAGTTCCCGCTCGACGCCTACGCGGGCAAGAAGATCGACCTCCGCTTCCGCTACCAGACGGACGGCGGCGCGGGCGGCAAGGGCTTCACGGCCGACGCCGTCACCCTCACCGCGGACGGCGCCACGCTGTTCACCGACGGCGCCGAGAACGGCGACAACGGCTGGACCGGCAAGGGCTTCTCCCGCATCGGCGCCGGTTTCACCAAGGAGTACGCGCAGTACTACCTGGCCGAGAACCGCCGCTACGTCGGTTCCGACACGACCCTCAAGGTCGGCCCGTACAACTTCGGTTCGGCGGCCCGTCCCAAGTGGGTCGAGCACTACCCGTACCAGGACGGTCTGTTGATCTGGCTCTGGGACACCTCCCAGAAGGACAACAACACCAGCCAGCACCCGGGCTCGGGTCTGATCCTCCCGATCGACTCGAAGGCCAAGCCGATCAAGTGGTCGGACGGCACCCTGCTGCGCAACAAGATCCAGCCGTTCGACGCCCCGTTCAGCTGGTACTCCACGGACGCCCTGACGCTGCACAAGGCGGACAAGGAGCTGTGGATCAAGCCGTCGGCCGGTAACGGCGTCTTCGACGACCACAAGGGCAAGTACTACTACGACGAGAACCCGACCGGCTCCGTGAAGGTCACTGACACCAACACGAAGATCAAGATCGCCAAGGAGTCGTACGAGGGTCTGGAAATGACCGTCGAGGTCGGCCCCGCCGCGAAGTAGTTCGTAAAATCGCAGGTCAGAGCATGATCGGCCGTCGCCCTCTAGCGGGCGGCGGCCGTTCGCGTTTAGATGCGGATGCGAGTTGTCTTATTGACGGGGGAGCTGAAGATCATGCCCGGTGGAGGTTTCGTCAGATTGCCAGGCGGCAGCGTGGTGGTCGCGCTCACGCTGCCGCGGCCGTCCGGTGAGGGCGGAAATGTCCGCGTGCTGGTCCATGCCGCGAACCGTGCCCGCGCCCTGACCAGGCTGCGGAACCTCGGCATGCGGGCCGTCTACCTGCGGGGCAACGCCCAGCCCCCGACCCCCGACGAGGTCACGGCCGTCCTCCACCACCCGGACGGCCTCCTGTGGCGCTGCGCCCCCGACCGGGCGGAGGAACTCTGGCACCCGATCCGGGCCCTGCTGGGGCGCTAGGGGGTGTCCTGGCCGCCGTGGCCGCCGTGGCCGCCGTGGCCGCTCTGGCCGCTCTGGCCGCCGTGGCCGCTCTGGCCGCTCTGGCCGCCGACGAGGTCGACGCCGGCCTCCCGGAGCTCCTCCAGGGCCCGGGCGGTCGTGTGCGGGGCCACAGCGGCCGTCAGGTCCAGCAGCACGCGGGTGGCGAAGCCGGCGCGGGCGGCGTCGAGGGCGGTGGCCCTGACGCAGTGGTCGGTGGCGATCCCGACGACGTCCACCTCGGTGACTTGCCGGTCCCTGAGCCACTGGGCGAGCGGGGTCCCGTTCTCGTCGGCGCCCTCGAATCCGCTGTACGCGGCCTCGTAGGCGCCCTTGTCGAAGACGGCCGCGACGGCCCCGGACGCCACGGCGGGCGCGAAGTTCGGGTGGAACCCGACCCCCTCGGTCCCGGCCACGCAGTGGACGGGCCAGGAGGCCTCGTAGTCCGGCTCGGCCGGGGGGCGCGCGAAGTGCGACCCGGGGTCGATGTGGTGGTCGCGGGTGGCGACGACGTGCCGGTACCCGGGGGTGGCCTGCCCGATGAGCTCGGTGATGGCGGCCGCGACGTCGGCTCCGCCGGTGACCGCGAGGCTGCCGCCTTCGCAGAAGTCGTTCTGTACGTCGACGACGATCAGTGCGCGGTGCATGACGCGTGTCCTTCGGTCGATGTGTTTCCCACTGTGCCGCTGTTCCGCTGTTCCGCTGTTCCGCTGTTCCGCTGTTCCGCTGCGCAGGCTCTTCCCCCACCCCGCCCCTTCCCGAAACAGGGCTCCGCCCGGACCGGTCCTCAAACGCCGGACGGGCTGGAAAGGCCGGCGTTTGTCAGACGTACTCCGTCGGAATCACGGCCTCGCCGCGCGACAGCTGGGTCGCGGACAGCGGCAGCCCCGCACGCGCCGCCCGGTGCCGGTCCCGTGCGGCCTCCAGCGGCTCGCGGGCGACGACCTCGCCGCCCTTGACCAGCTGGGTCAGCAGCTGCCGGTCGGCCAGCGGAGCCGGCACCGGGCCGGTCCCCACGACCTCCACCTCGGCGACCCCGTCCGCGTCCACCCGGCGGGCGGCCCACTTCCGCCCCCCGATCGACGTCTTGCCGCCCGAGGCCTTCTTCGCCACCGGCGCCAGCGGCGCCTTCGGGTCGGCGGACGACGCCCGCGCCACCAGCTTGTAGACCATCGAGCACGTCGGGTGCCCGCTGCCGGTCACCAGCTGCGTGCCCACCCCGTACGCGTCCACCGGCGCCGCGGCCAGCGAGGCGATCGCGTACTCGTCCAGGTCCGAGGTCACCACGATCTTCGTCCCCGTGGCCCCAAGCTCGTCCAGCTGCTGCCGCACCCGGTGCGCGACCAGCAGCAGGTCGCCGGAGTCGATCCGGACGGCCCCGAGCCCCGTTCCGGCGACCTCCACGGCCGTACGTACCGCCTCCGCCACGTCGTAGGTGTCCACCAGCAGCGTGGTCCCGCCGCCCAGCGACGCCACCTGCGCGGTGAACGCGTCCCGCTCGTTGTCGTGCACCAGGGTGAACGCGTGCGCGCTCGTACCGACCGTGGGAATCCCGTACCGGAACCCGGCCGCCAGGTCCGACGTCGAGGTGAAGCCGCCCACGTACGCGGCCCGCGAGGCGGCGACGGCCGCCAGCTCGTGCGTACGCCGCGCCCCCATCTCGATCAGCGGCCGCTCGCCCGCCGCCGAGGCCATCCGGGAGGCGGCCGCCGCGATCGCCGAGTCGTGGTTGAGGATCGAGAGGATCACGGTCTCCAGCAGCACGCACTCGGCGAAGCTGCCCTCGACCCGCAGGATCGGCGAGCCGGGGAAGTAGACCTCGCCCTCCGGGTAGCCCCAGATGTCGCCCAAGAAGCGGTACGAGGCCAGCCAGTCCAGGGTCCGCATGTCGACCACGGCGCGCTCGCGCAGGAACTCCAGCACCGCCCCGTCGAAGCGGAAGTTCTCCACCGCGTCCAGCACCCGGCCGGTACCCGCCACCACGCCGTAGCGCCGCCCCTCGGGCAGCCGCCGGGTGAACACCTCGAAGACCGAGCGGCGGTCGGCCGTGCCGTTCGCAAGCGCGGCTTGCAGCATCGTGAGCTCGTAATGGTCCGTGAAGAGCGCTGTCGACGGCACGTCCACCGGCAGGCCCAGGTCCGCAGGGTTCATGTCACGGATGCTAGCGCACATCTCGTCAGAGTGACGAGATGTAGGGCCCGTTTGTGCGACTGGCCGGTCACGGTGGCAGCATGGGACAAGTGAGTGTTGCTCCCATTGAGATCGAACGCACCGAATCGGCCGAAGAGACCTTCGCGGTCCCCGAACCCGACGTCCCCTGGGTGACCCTGGTGCACAACGACCCGGTCAACCTCATGAGCTACGTGACGTACGTGTTCCAGGCGTACTTCGGCTACTCCAAGGACAAGGCGCACAAGCTGATGCTCGACGTCCACCACAAGGGGCGGGCGGTCGTCTCCAGCGGCACCCGCGAGGAAATGGAGCGCGACGTGCAGGCCATGCACGGCTACGGCCTGTGGGCGACCCTCTCCCAGGACCGGATCTGATGGGCGGGTCCGCCGGGATGTTCGCCCCCCGCAAGGGCGGCGGCGTCACCGTCACGCTGGACGAGATCGAGATCTCCATCCTGCGCTCCCTGGCCGTGCAACTGCTGGAGCTGATCGGCCCGGGTGAACCCGAGCCCGCCGAGGACGCCGACCCGCTGGCCGTGCTGTTCGCCTCCGACGGCCCCACCGAGCCGCCGTCCGACCCGGCGCTGGCCCGGCTGTTCCCCGACGCCTACGGCGGCCCGGGCCCGGAGGACCAGGCCGTGGACCCGGCCGAGCTGGCCGCCCGTTCGGCCGAGTTCAGGCGGTTCACCGAGAACGACCTGCGCACCCACAAGCGGGAGGATGCGCTGGCCGTCGTACGCAGCCTCGACGGGCTCGCCCCGGCCGGCGGCGAGGCGGCGGTGCTGGAGCTGACGGGGGAGCTGCCGCTGCGCTGGCTCGGCGCGCTCAACGACCTGCGGCTCACCATCGCGGCCCGGCTCGACATCACCGAGGACGACGAGAGTGCCGCGCTGCTCCGGCTGCCGGACGACGATCCGCGCAAGCCGATGGTGATGGCGTACCTCTGGCTCGGCGGTCTTCAGGAGAGCCTCATCGAGACCCTCTGAGAAGTCTCAGCGGACCCTCAAGGGCGAACACCGTTCGCTCAGCGGACGCTCAAATCCGGATAACGATCAGATCACCGCGGTGCGCCGATCTATTTCGTTTCCATGCCTTTGTCCTGAATTACCCATGCCTCGTGTCACATTTCGTCCCCCCGCCCACCCGTAAGGCCGTGATAAATCTTCACGACCGCCGACGGGGCGCCACCCATGTCCCCCGGCCCGCTTGAACCGGCTGATCGCCGGCGTGCAACTCCATCCGTATCCGGGGGGATCGAGGACCCGATCCGCAGCCAGTGAAGGCGCGGGTCGGCGTGGAGAAAGGCGCACCAGACATGACCTCTGTGCAGGTCGAGCAGCACGACAAAACGCCCGCCGAGGGCACCCAGGGCGAGGGCGGCGAGGGTTACCACCGCGCACTCGGCGCCCGCCAGATCCAGATGATCGCGATCGGCGGTGCCATCGGCACCGGCCTGTTCCTGGGCGCCGGCAAGGCGATCTCCAAGGCCGGCCCGAGCCTGATCCTGGCCTACGCCATCGCGGGCCTGGTCATCTTCTTCATCATGCGGGCCCTGGGCGAGCTGCTCATGTACCGCCCCGTGTCCGGGTCCTTCTCGGACTACGCCCGCGAGTTCCTCGGCCCCTTCTGGGGGTTCGTGACCGGCTGGACGTACTGGCTCTTCTGGGTGGTCACCGGTATCACCGAGGTGACCGCGGCCGCCCAGTACATGTCGTACTGGACCCACGACAGCTTCCCGCAGTGGGCCTACGCGCTGATCTTCACGGTCATCCTCTACGGCGCCAACCTGATCTCCGTGAAGCTCTTCGGTGAGCTGGAGTTCTGGTTCTCCATGGTCAAGGTCACCGCCATCGTCGGCATGATCCTGATCTGCGCCGGCATCCTCACCATCGGGTTCTCCGACGCCGCCGCCACCGCCTCCGTCTCCAACCTGTGGAGCGACCGCGGCTTCTTCCCCAACGGCATCGGCGAGACGCTGATGACCCTGCAGATCGTGATGTTCGCCTTCCTCGCCGTCGAGCTGGTCGGCGTCACCGCCGGCGAGTCCAAGGACCCGGCGAAGACCCTGCCCAAGGCCATCAACACCGTGCCGTGGCGCATCGCCGTCTTCTACGTCGGCGCGCTCATCATGATCATGTCGGTCATCCCGTGGTCCAACTTCAAGGCGGGCGAGAGCCCGTTCGTGCTGGCCTTCGAGAAGATGGGCCTCGGCATCGGCGCGGCGATCGTCAACTTCGTCGTCCTGACCGCCGCCCTGTCCTCCTGCAACTCGGGCATGTACTCCACCGGCCGCATGCTGCGCGACCTCGCGCTCAACGGCCAGGGCCCGAAGTTCTTCACCAAGCTGACCAAGAGCGGCACCCCGCTCGTCGGCACCACCTTCTCCGCCGGCCTGATGCTGTTCGGCGTCTGGATCAACTACGTCGCGCCCGGCAAGGCCTTCGACTACGTCGTCTCCTTCGCCACCATCTCCGGCATGTGGGCCTGGATCGTGATCCTGGTCTGCCAGATCCGCTACCGGGCCAAGTCCGACCGCGGCGACCTGCCGAAGTCCTCGTTCCGCGCGCCCGGCGCCCCGTACAGCAGCTGGTTCGCCCTGGCCTTCATCGTCGTGGTCATCGTGATGATGGGCATCGACAAGGACTCCCGGGTCTCGCTGTACTGCGCCCCGCTGTGGGGCCTGATCCTGGGCGTCTCGTACTGGGCCATGAAGGCCCGCAACCCGCGCGGTACCGCCTTCACCAAGGCGTCCTAGCGGTCCTCGAACCTTGGGCCTCGTGTCCAGCATCCGGGCCCTCCCGTACCACTCCTCGGTACGGGAGGGCCCGTCTGTTTATCCTGTCGCTCATGCTGACCCTCACCCAGGCCCTGTACGACCAGATCGTCGAGCACGCCCGCAAGGACCACCCCGACGAGGCGTGCGGTGTCGTGGCCGGACCGGCGGGCACCGGCCGCCCCGAGCGGTTCATCCCGATGCTCAACGCGGCCCGCTCGCCCACGTTCTACGAGTTCGACTCGAAGGATCTGCTGAAGCTCTACCGCGAGCTCGACGACCGGGACGAGGACCCCGTGATCGTCTACCACTCGCACACCGCGACCGAGGCCTACCCCTCGCGCACGGACATCACGTACGCGAACGAGCCCGGCGCGCACTACGTGCTGGTCTCCACGGCGGACCAGGACGGCCTCGGGGAGTTCCAGTTCCGCTCGTACCGGATCGTCGACGGGGTGATCACAGAGGAAGAAGTGCAGGTCGTAGCGGCTTACTGACAGTCGGCTGACCAGCATGTGAGCGGTTGGCGTCCACGATGCGGGATCACACTCCAAACGGGGGACCGGGAATCGTTAACATGACCGCATGGTTTCCCACGATGTGAGCATCGAGACGCCCGGCAGGCTGCTGCTCGTGGCGCGGCTGCACGTCGACCTGTGCCGCCTCGCCAGCGCCATCTGTCCTGCTGCCTGATCCTTCAGCCAGAGCCTTCTCGCGCGGGGGCACGCACGCCGCGCGCCCTTACGCCCCATCACGACACTGGAGCCTGCCATGGCCATCGAGGTCCGCATCCCCACCATCCTCCGCACCTACACCGACGGCCAGAAGGCCGTCGAGGGCAGCGGTGCGACCCTCGCCGACCTCTTCGCCGACCTGGAGACCCGCCACAAGGGCATCCAGGAGCGCATCGTCGACGAGGCCAAGGGCGGCGAGCTGCGCCGCTTCGTGAACGTTTACCTCAACGACGAGGACGTCCGCTTCCTGGACGGCATCTCCACCGCGCTGAAGGACGGCGACAACGTCACCATCCTCCCGGCCGTGGCCGGCGGCGCTGTCTGATGCGTTACGACTCCCCGCTGGCCGCGGTCGGCAACACGCCGCTCGTCCGGCTGCCCCGGCTGTCGCCCTCCGAGGACGTGCGGATCTGGGCGAAGCTGGAGGACCGGAACCCGACCGGCTCGATCAAGGACCGCCCCGCGCTCCACATGGTCGAGCAGGCGGAGAAGGACGGCCGCCTGTACCCGGGCTGCACGATCCTGGAGCCCACCTCCGGCAACACCGGCATCTCGCTGGCGATGGCGGCCAAGCTCAAGGGCTACCGCATCGTGTGCGTCATGCCGGAGAACACCTCGCAGGAGCGGCGTGACCTCCTTCGGATGTGGGGAGCCGAGATCATCCCGTCGCCCGCGGCGGGCGGCTCGAACACCGCGGTCCGGGTGGCCAAGGAACTGGCGGCGGAGCACCCCGACTGGGTGATGCTCTACCAGTACGGCAACCCGGACAACGCGGGCGCGCACTACGCCACGACGGGCCCGGAGATCCTCGCGGACCTCCCCTCCGTCACCCACTTCGTGGCGGGCCTGGGCACGACGGGCACCCTGATGGGCGTCGGCCGCTACCTGCGCGAACACGTCGAGGGCATCAAGATCGTGGCCGCCGAACCCCGCTACGACGACCTGGTCTACGGCCTGCGCAACCTGGACGAGGGCTTCGTCCCGGAGCTGTACGACGCCTCGGTCCTCACGACCCGCTTCTCGGTGGGCTCGGCGGACGCGGTGACCCGCACCCGTGAACTGCTCCAGCTGGAGGGCATCTTCGCGGGCGTCTCCACCGGCGCGGCCCTGCACGCGGCGATCGGCGTGGGCCGCAAGGCGGTGGCGGCGGGCGAGTCGGCGGACATCGTCTTCGTGGTGGCCGACGGCGGCTGGAAGTACCTCTCGACGGGCGTCTACACCGCGGAGACGACAGAGGAAGCCATCGAAGCCCTCCAGGGCCAACTCTGGGCCTAGAGCAGGGCCTCCGCCCCAGACTTCCAGCCTCGCCGGCGTTTGAGGCGCGGGGTCTGGGGCGGAGCCCCAGGTGCTTCAGCCCGTCCGGACGCCGGCACCACCCCAGCCGCTAGCCCAGCAGCTCCGCCAGCACCGCCGCATGGCTGGACCCCGGGTCCTTGACCGCCGTCAGCAACGTCACCGGCCCCTCCGCGGCCAGCGCCCGCAGACGCTCCAGCCCGGCCACCGCCTCCGCCCCCTCCAGCTCCGCCTCGTACCTCGCTCGGAACTCCTCCTCCGAGCCCCCCGCGTGGAACCACTTCCGCAGCTCCGAAGACGGCGTCACCGCCTTCGGCCACTCGTCCACGGCTGCCTCCGCCTTCGCCAGGCCCCGCGGCCAGAGCCGGTCCACGAGGACCCGCACCCCGTCCGCCCCCGGCTCGGGGGGATCGTAGACACGCCGCAACCGGATCGACGTCATCTGTTGCCTCCGCCCAGTCCCTTGACCTCGTCCCACACCGCGGGGTCCAGCATCCCCAGCCGGCGCCTGAACTCCCACAGCGACACCTCCGCAGGCCGGTCCGCCTCCAGGAACGACGCCCGGCCCTGCGCCCCCACCGTCCCCGGCGGCAGCGGGATGACCCCGGCCCGCCGGTCGTCGTACTTCCCGGTGATCCACGCGACCCGCGCCCGGTGGCCCCGTACCGAACCCGCCCCCACCGCCAGCACCAGGCACAGCCGGTCGTCCGCCAGACACCACAGCTCACCCGCCCGCGGCCGAGGCGGCGGCCCGGCCCCACGCGCCGGCCCGCCCCGCGCAGCGCGCCGCGCCGACCTCGGCCGACGCCCCGCGACCAGCACCACCAGCGCCACCGCCACCACCGCGGCGACGGCAGGCCACCAGGACGTGTCCATACTCCGACCGTAGCCGCGCCGCACGGCCCCGGCGCGGCAGCGGATGGCAACCCGCGTGCGGGTCGTCGCTCCCCCGGGTGACAGCACAGGTGATTCCCCCCACAACGGCCCGCCGCGGAGGAGCGACCGGAGGTTTCGCGCCTTACGCTCGACCCACGCACGGCCCGCATTCCGTCCACGGACCGTCCCTGGAGGTTCACGCTCCATGAAGCTCACCGTCGTCGGCTGCTCGGGCTCGTTCCCGTCCGCGGAATCGGCCTGCTCGAGCTACCTCGTCGAGGCCGACGGCTTCCGGCTGCTCCTCGACATGGGCAACGGCGCCCTGGGCGAGCTCCAGCGCCACATCGGTCTCTACGACCTCGACGCGATCTTCCTGAGTCATCTGCACGCCGATCACTGCATCGACATGTGCGCCTACTTCGTCGCCCGCTACTACCGGCACGAGGGCGGCCGCTGCGGCACGATTCCGGTCTACGGCCCCGAGGGCACCGAGAAGCGCCTGACCACGGCCTACGAGGACGTCCCCGACGAGCGCTCGATGAGCGAGGTGTTCGACTTCCGCACCCTGAAGTCCGGCACCTTCGAGATCGGCCCGTTCCAGGTCCGCACCGAGAAGGTCTGCCACCCGGTCGAGTCGTACGGGATCCGCGTCGAGCACGGCGGCCGCTCGCTCACGTACTCCGGGGACACCGGTGTCTGCCCCGAGCTGGGCCAGCTCGCCGAGGGCACGGACCTGTTCCTGTGCGAGGCCTCCTTCACGCACGGCAAGGAGGACATCCCGGACCTCCACCTCAACGGCCGCGAGGCCGGCGAGTACGCCCGTGGCGGGCGGGTCGGCCGGCTCGTCCTCACGCACATCCCGCCGTGGACGGACGCCCGGCAGAACCTCGCCGACGCCCGCGCGGTCTACGACGGCCAGGTCGACCTCGCGTACGCGGGTGCGGTGTACGAGGTCTGAGCCCCCGCCACGTACGAGGAAGCCCCCGCCCTCCCTTCCGGGAGAGCGGGGGCTTCTTCGTGCGCGATGCCTACTTGGCCTCGGCCTTGAGCAGCTCGGCCAGCTCCTCGTCGGACTCGCGGCCCGGGGTGGGGAGGTTGAACTTCGTGATCGCGAAGCGGAAGACGACGTAGTAGACCACCGCGAAGCAGAGGCCGACGCCGGCCAGGCCCCACGGGTTGGAGGCGATGCCCAGGTTCAGACCGAAGTCGACCAGACCGGCGGAGAAGCCGAAGCCGTCCCTCATGCCGAGCGCCCAGGTCAGGGCCATCGAGACACCGGTCAGCACCGCGTGGACCGCGTACAGCACCGGGGCGATGAACATGAACGTGAACTCGATCGGCTCGGTCACACCGGTGACGAAGGAGGTCAGCGCGAGGGAGAACATCATGCCGCCGACGACCTTGCGGCGCTCGGGGCGGGCACAGTGGACGATCGCGAGGCAGGCCGCCGGGAGGGCGAACATCATGATCGGGAAGAAGCCGGTCATGAACTGGCCGGCGCTCGGGTCGCCGGCGAGGAAGCGGGCGATGTCGCCGCTCTTGCCGTTGTACTCGCCCGCCTGGAACCACGGGAAGGAGTTCAGCAGGTGGTGCATGCCGACCGGGATCAGCGCACGGTTGGCGACACCGAAGATGCCCGCGCCCACGGCGCCGGAACCGACCAGCCACTCACCGAAGTTGTGCAGACCCGCACCGAGGACCGGCCAGATGAGTCCGAAGAGGATGCCGATCAGCAGACCCGCGAAGGCGGAGAGGATCGGGACCAGGCGGCGGCCGCCGAAGAAGCCGGCCCAGTCGGGCAGCTTGGTCCGGTAGAACTTCTGGTAGAGCAGCGCGACGACGATGCCCATCACGACACCGCCCAGCACCTTGGCGTCGACCGGTGCGTCCAGCTGGACGATCTTGCCGTCGACGACCTTGGAGATCTTCGGCAGGTTCGAGTCGGTGAACGTGGCCAGCACGTTCTTGAAGACCAGGTAACCCGTCACGGCGGCGAGAGCGGTCGAGCCGTCGGACTTCTTGGCGAAGCCGATCGCGATACCGACGGCGAACAGCAGCGCCATGTTGTCGAGAATCGCGCCACCACCGGCGGCCATGTAGCCTGCGATCTTGGTGATGAAGCCCGGCAGCGACGGATCGCCGAGCATGTCGGCATTGCCGAGGCGGACGAGCAGCGCACCAGCGGGCAGCACCGCAACGGGGAGCATGAGGCTCCGGCCGATGCGCTGCATGACGGCCATCACGCCCGCGCCCTTCTTCTTTTCCGCAGCGGTGGCTGTGGACATGAGCTTCCTCCAGAAGGCAAGGCGCCGCCCGGGGGAAACGGGGGATGGCGGCGTCTCGGAATGGGGGTACGCGAGCTTGGACGGGCTTGCGTGGTCTACACCAATCGGTGGTGTAGACCAGTTGTAGCATGGTCGGGGATAGATAAGGAACCTTCGATTTCCTGTGGCCTGGGTCACACAGGTCAGGGCATGGCGAAGGCCCCCGGATCCGTTGATCCGAGGGCCTCTGCGCAGCGCGGGAGTTGACGGTGTGCCGCTGTGTGCGGCTAAGCCTTGATGTTCTCCGCCTGCATCGCCGCGATCTCCTCGTCCGACTCCCGGCCCGGGGTCGGGAGGTTGAACTTCGTGATCGCGAAGCGGAAGACGGCGTAGTAGACGACCGCGAAACACAGGCCGATCGGAATGATCAGCCAGGGTTTCGTCGCGAGGCCCCAGTTGATGACGTAGTCGATCAGGCCCGCCGAGAAGCTGAAGCCGTCGTGCACACCGAGCGCCCACGTCACCGCCATCGACACGCCCGTCAGCAGCGCGTGGATCACGTACAGCAGCGGCGCGACGAAGAGGAACGAATACTCGATCGGCTCCGTGATGCCCGTGACCAGCGAAGTCAGGCCCACCGACATCATCAGCCCGCCGACCTCCTTGCGCCGCAGCGGCTTCGCGCAGTGCGCGATCGCCAGCGCCGCCGCCGGAAGGGCGAACATCATGATCGGGAAGAAGCCGGACAGGAACTGCCCGGCTTGCGGGTCTCCCGCCAGGAACATGTTGATGTCGCCGTGCTTCGTCTCCCCGGTCGGTGTGACGTACGTGCCGAACTGGAACCACACCGGCACGTTCAGGAACTGGTGCAGGCCGATCACCAGCAGCGCGCGGTTGGCGACGCCGAAGATGCCCGCACCCCACGAGCCCAGCCCCACCAGCCAGTCCGAGAAGCTCTCCAGCGCGTCACCGACCGGCGGCCAGACCCACTGGCACAGCACCGCGAACGCGATCGCGACGAACGACATGATGATCGGGACCAGCCGGCGGCCGTTGAAGAAGCCCAGCCAGTCGACCAGCTTCACCCGGTGGAACCGCTGCCAGAACCAGGCCGCCAGCAGGCCCATGATGATGCCGCCGAAGACCCCCGGATTCTGGTACGTGTACCCGGCGAAGGTGTCACTCGGCGTGATGCAGCCGCCCCCGATGTCCTTCGTCCCCGGCGGGCAGGGCTTGGGGAACGCGTGCAGCACACCCCGGTAGACGAGGAAGCCCGCCACCGCCGCGAGGGCGGTCGAGCCGTCCGCCTTCTTGGCCATGCCGATCGCGACACCGACGCAGAAGAGGAGCGGCAGGCCGAGGTCCGCGTCCAGCAGCGCCCCGCCCGCGCCCGCCATCACCTTCGCGACGTCGGTCCAGTCCAGGCCGTCCTTGCCGAAGACGTCGGGCTGGCCGAGGCGGTTGAGGATGCCCGCGGCGGGCAGCACGGCGATCGGCAGCTGGAGGCTCCGCCCCATCTTCTGGAGCCCCTGGAACAGTCCGTTCCACCACTTGGGCTCTGGCACGGCTGCGGCGGCGCTGCTCTCGCTCATCGGCGTCCTCCCTGACCGGGCCGTTTTGGCAGTTGCGACACTTGCGGCACACTGGTGTAGACCACTAGTGATGGGGTCGCACGGCACCCGCCTGGAGCGCAGGTTGGCGCTGATCGTCATCATTCGGCAGCTGCCGGGCACGCGCTCGCGTAGATGGGCCAACCGTGGGCTACCGTGACAAAGCGGACCGCGCCGGCAGGTCGGCCACCGGCCGATCGGTCGCCGGCCAGTGGTAGGCAACGGCCGCCGAGACTCGTTCTTCGTAACACTCAGGGAGACACGCATGGCCACCAAGGCTGAGAAGATCGTCGCCGGGCTCGGCGGTATCGACAACATCGAAGAAGTCGAGGGCTGCATCACCCGCCTCCGCACCGAGGTCGTCGACCCCGGCCTGGTCGACGAAGCCGCCCTGAAGGCCGCCGGCGCCCACGGCGTCGTCAAGATGGGCACCGCGATCCAGGTCGTCATCGGCACCGACGCCGACCCGATCGCCGCCGACATCGAAGACATGATGTGAGCTGAGCCCCTCAGCCGATCAGCACACCGAAGACCCCGTCCCGAACGCGCCCGGACGGGGTCTTCGCGTTCCCCCACAGGGACTAGGCTCAGAAGCATGTCTCGCATCGACGGCCGTACGCCCGATCAGCTCCGCCCGGTCACCATCGAACGCGGATGGAGCAAGCACGCCGAGGGCTCCGTCCTCATCTCCTTCGGAGACACCAAGGTCTTCTGCACCGCCTCCTTCACCGAAGGCGTCCCGCGCTGGCGCAAGGGCAGCGGCGAAGGCTGGGTCACCTCCGAATACTCGATGCTGCCCCGCTCCACCAACACCCGCGGCGACCGCGAATCCGTCCGAGGCAAGATCGGCGGCCGCACCCACGAGATCTCCCGCCTCATCGGCCGCTCGCTGCGCGCCGTCATCGACTACAAGGCCCTCGGCGAGAACACCATCGTCCTGGACTGCGACGTCCTCCAGGCCGACGGCGGCACCCGCACCGCCGCCATCACCGGCGCCTACGTCGCACTCGCCGACGCCGTCGCCTGGGGCCAGCGCAAGAAGCTCATCAAGGCCGGCCGCAAGCCCCTCACCGGCACCGTCGCCGCCGTCAGCGTCGGCATCGTCGACGGCGAGCCGCTCCTCGACCTCTGCTACGAGGAAGACGTGCGCGCCGAGACCGACATGAACGTGGTCTGCACCGGCGACGGCCGCTTCGTCGAGGTCCAGGGCACCGCGGAGGGCGAGCCCTTCGACCGCAAGGAACTCAACGCCCTGCTCGACCTCGCCTCCGGCGGCTGCGCCGACCTCCAGGCCATCCAGCTGAGCGCACTGGACCTCCAGACCCCGCAGCCGTAGCGGCAGCCGCAGCAAGCCGCAGCAAGCCGCAGCAAGCCGCAGCAACCGCGGGACGCGAGCTGGCGTCTACGCAGATACGGGCGCACGGTGTCACAACCGTGCGCCCGTCCACGTATCCAAAGCCGTATCCAAGCGCGTGTCCGAACCCGTATCCAAGCCCGTATCCAAGCCCGTATCCAAGACCCTGGGGGACCCGAAGTGAA
Organism: Streptomyces sp. ISL-87; assembly: GCF_018614095.1. Lineage (GTDB taxonomy): Bacteria > Actinomycetota > Actinomycetes > Streptomycetales > Streptomycetaceae > Streptomyces. The sequence goes on from NZ_JAGGOY010000065.1 coordinate 17,683, forward strand.
GAAGCCCAAGCTCCGTATCGCGGCCGTGGCCCTGGCAGCGGCTCTCGCCGTCCCGGCCCTCGCCTCGTGCGACGCGATCTCGACGGCGATGGACTGTGCGAACACGGCGGTGGCCATCACGGACGGCGCGAACGACCTCCAGCAGGCCGTCTCCCAGGCAGGCAACAGCCCGCAGGACGCCCAGAACGCGCTCAACCAGATAGAGACGAACCTCAAGAAGATCGGCGACCAGACGGACAACGCCGACCTCAGCAAGGCCATCGACTCGATGAACACGGCGGTCAAGAACGTCCGCGCCTCGATCGAGAGCGGCAACACGGCCCCGGACATCACCCCGGTCGCGGACGCGGCGTCAGAACTCTCCAAGGTGTGCACGCCGGGCTGAGGCGGCTGAGGCGGGCGGGGTGAGGCGCGTGGGGGCGGCCGGAATAATGAAGCCCATGACCAGCAGCAGTAGCAGTAGCCGCCGCCTGATCCTCGCGACCCGCAACGCGGGCAAAGTCTCCGAACTCCGGGCCATCCTGTCCGACGCCGGCCTGCCACACGAGCTGGTCGGCGCGGACGAGTACCCGGAGATCCCGGACGTCAAGGAAACCGGCGTCACCTTCGCCGAGAACGCCCTCCTCAAGGCCCACGCCCTGGCGCAGGCCACCGGCCTGCCGGCGATCGCCGACGACTCCGGCCTCTGCGTGGATGTCCTGAACGGCGCCCCCGGCATCTTCTCGGCCCGCTGGGCAGGCACCCACGGCGACGACCGGGCGAACCTGGACCTGCTCCTGGCCCAGCTGTCAGACATCGACGAGGCCAACCGCGGCGCCCACTTCGCCTGCGCGGCGGCCCTCGCCCTCCCGGACGGCACCGAACGCGTGGTCGAGGGCCGCCTCCTGGGCACCCTGCGCCACACCCCCTCCGGCACGGGCGGCTTCGGCTACGACCCGATCCTCCAGCCCGCCGGCGAAACCCGCACCTGCGCGGAACTCACCCCGGCCGAAAAGAACGCCATCTCCCACCGAGGCCAGGCCTTCCGCGCCCTGGTCCCCTTCATCCGCGCCCTCCTGGGCTGACGCCGGATACGCCGAAGGCCCGGTACGCGCGTAGTGCGTACCGGGCCTTCGCGCTGTGCGGTTGGGGGGACTCGAACCCCCACGGGTGTTACCCCACTGGGACCTAAACCCAGCGTGACTACCTGATTCCACCACAACCGCCACATGTCGGGCCATATTGGACATTGGCCCTGCGTAGCTTGCTCAGTCTACGACTGGTGGGGCCTGAAGGGCGAGGAGTTGCGTCGCCGCTTCCCGCAGTTGGCGCAGGCGTACGAGACGCCGATCTCCTGAGTGCCCGGGCCGGCCGCCGAGTTCGCCGTGTGTTCGTGGCCTCGTACGGGCTAACGCCCCGGTATGAACCGTCGCGCCCGATGAACGGAGAGGCCCGCACCGGTTGGGTGCGGGCCGTTCGGAGGGTGCGGGTGGGGTCAGATGCCCAGGTCCTTGATGATCTTGGCTACGTGGCCCGTGGCCTTGACGTTGTAGAGGGCGTGTTCGACCTTGCCCTCCTCGTCGACGATCACCGTGGAGCGGATGACCCCGGTCACCGTCTTGCCGTACAGCTTCTTCTCGCCGTACGCGCCGTAGGCGGCCAGGACTTCCTTCTCCGGGTCGCCGACCAGGGTGACCTTCAGGTGTTCCTGCTCGCGGAACTTCGCCAGCTTCTCCGGCTTGTCCGGGGACACGCCGATGACGTCGTAGCCGGCCGTGGCCAGAACGTCGAGGTTGTCCGTGAAATCGCAGGCCTGCTTCGTGCAGCCCGGCGTCAGCGCGGCCGAGTAGAAGTAGACGATCACCTTGCGGCCCTTGTGGTCGGCGAGCGAGACCTCGTTGCCGTCCGCGTCGGGAAGGGTGAAGGCGGGGGCCGTGTCGCCCGGCTGCAGTCGCTCGCTCATCGGTATGTCTCCTCGGGAGGGGATCGGTACGCCCACGAGACTAAGCTGACAGACTGTTCATGGCGGACTACGCCCCCACGCGACCGACCATGACCGACCACGACGACGACGGAGGCAGCGCGGTGCCCGAAGCCAGGACCCCCGCACAGATCGAGGCGGACATCGTCCGCAGGCGCGAGCAGCTCGCCGAGACGCTCGACGAGATCGGCGTGCGCATGCATCCGAAGACGATCATCGGGGACGCAAGGGCCAGGGTGGCCTCGACGGTCGATCACACCGCCGGCCGCGCCGTCGTGGTCGTGAACCGTCTCATGACCGATCTGAGGGGCGGCCTGCGCCACGAGGACGGTGCCCCGCGGATCGAGCGCATCGTGCCGGTCGCGCTGCTCGCGGTCGGTGTGGTCGGGCTGCTCGTGGCGTCGGCGCGCCGTAAGCGCTGACGGCCCCCGGATGACGCTGATGACCCTGCGCAGTGCATCGCGGGCACGGGCGGGTAGGTTCGGGGCGTGAGCGAGAACACCACCCACGACAAGCTGCCCATCCGCATGCTGCATGACCGCGTGCTCGTGAAGTCCGACCTGCCGGAGGGCGAGCGCCGCTCCGGTGGCGGCATCCTGATCCCGGCGACGGCCGCGGTGGGCAAGCGGCTGGCCTGGGCCGAGGTGGTCGCGGTCGGGCAGAACGTACGGAGTGTGGAGCCGGGCGACCGCGTGCTGTACGACCCCGAGGAGCGGGCCGAGGTCGAGGTGCGGGGGGCGACGTACGTCCTGATGCGCGAGCGGGACCTGCACGCGGTGGCCGCCGAGCGGCTGGAGGGGTCGAAGGACTCCACCGGGTTGTATCTCTGAGTCGGCTGGGTCGGCTGGGTCGGCTGAGTCGGCTGAGTTGGGCTGAGTCAGTCTGATTCGGGCGGGCCGAGGGCCGGTGACTTGGCGTCACCGGCCCTTTTCGCTGCCCTTTGCTACGGTGGAGGCGAACCCCCGACGAGACGCGCCGTACCGGGTAGCTGGACGAAAAGACGACGCACCCCGTTCGCTCTCGTCCCGGAGGTGCCTGTCATGGCCTGGGTTCTGCTTCTCGTCGCCGGTCTGCTCGAAGTCGGCTGGTCGATCGGTATGAAATTCACCGAGGGCTTCACCCGGCTCTGGCCCAGTGTGTTCACGGGCGCCGGCATCGTCGCCAGCATGGTGCTGCTGTCCTACGCCGCGAAGTCCCTGCCCATCGGTACGGCGTACGGCGTGTGGGTGGGCATCGGCGCGGCCGGGGCGGCGGTGCTGGGGATGGCGGTGCTGGGTGAGCCCGTCACCGCCGCCCGGATCTTCTTCATCTGCTTGCTGCTGGTCGCCGTGGTGGGGCTCAAGGCGACCTCCGGTCACTGACCGGGCGGGCCCCGGGTGTCACTCCAGGAATTCGGGGCGTGGGCGCCGGCCTGGTGTGGTGCCGCCGGTGTTGGTGCCGCCGGTGTTGGTGCCCCCGGTGGTCGTGCCCCCGGTGGTCGTGCCGCCGGTCGTTCCGCCGGTCGCGCCACCGGTGGTGCCTTCGGTGGTGCCTTCGGCCGTGCCCTCGGTGGCGCCTTGGGTGGTGCCGCCGTCGGTCTCGGCGCCCTGGTTCTGGCCCTGGTTCTGGCCCTGGGTCTGACCTTGGCTCTGCCCCTGGTTCTGGCCTTGGCTCCGGCCCTGGTTCTGCCCCTGGTTCTGCCCTTGGTTCTGGCCCTGCGTCCGTCCGCCCTGGTCCTGTCCGCCCGTCGGCGGAATCGACGGCACCGGTCGCACCGGCGGCCACGAAGGGCGCTCACCCGGGGGCTGCGGGATGCTCGGTGCCACCGGCGGCAACGGCTGGGCCGCGCCCGGCTGGAGTTCGAGGTCGAACTCGACGGGATCGGTGGCCTCCAGTGCCGTCTTCGTGTACGCCGCCCAGATCCGGGCCGGGTAGCCGCCACCGCCGATGCGGGCCTCGCCCAGCGCCCCGTACAGGGATTGCAGCGTGCCCGTGTCCGGGTCCTGGCCCATCATCGAGACCACCGTCACCAGGTCCGGGGTGTACGCCGCGAACCAGGCCGAGCGGTCCAGTTCGGCGGTGCCGGTCTTGCCGGCGGCCGGGTGGCCGGCGGCGAGGGCCGCCGTGCCGGTGCCGTCGTCGACGACGCTGACCAGCATGGACGTGGTGGTGTCGGCGGCTTCGCGGCTGACGGCCTGGCGTGCGGTGCGGGCAGGCAGGCGGATGGTGTCGCTCCCCTTGGTGATCTTTTCCAGGAAGGTGTACGGGGTGTAGCGGCCGTGGTCGGCGAGCGTCGCGTAGGCCTGGGCCATGTCGAGGACGCTGGCCTGCATGGTGCCGAGCGCCATGGCCGGGCCCTGGACGAAGTTCGGGGTGTTCTCGGGGATGCCGAGGGCGATGGCGGTCTGCTTGGCCTTCTCGGTGCCGACGTCGACGACCATCTGGGCGAAGACGGCGTTGACGGAGAGGTCGGTGGCTGTGCTGACGGTGATGTCGCCGTACGACTGCTGGCCTTCGTTCTCGGGGGAGTAGGGGGTCCGGGTGCCGACGACGCGGCGTTTGTTGTCGCCGTTGTAGATGGTGTTGGGGGTGATCGGGCGGCCGTCCTGGGTGCGGGAGTCGTTCTCGACGGCGGAGGCGAAGACGAACGGCTTGAAGGTGGAGGCCACCTGGTAGTCGTGCCGGGTCGCGTTGTTGACGTACTGCTTGGTGTAGTCGATGCCGCCGTACATGGCGATGACCTTGCCCGTGGCCGGGTCGATGGAGACCGCGCCGGTCCGGACCAGGCGGTCCGCCTTGCGCGTCTCCGGGTCGAGCTTGTCGACCATCTGGGCGTCGACGGCGTCGACGAGGGCGGTCTGGCGGCGCCTGTCGATGGTGGTGGCGATGCGGTAGCCGCCCTCGGCGAGGGTGTCGTCGTCGAGGATCTTCCGGTCGACGATGTAGTCCTTGATCGCCTCGATCAGGTAGCCGCGCTGTCCGGACAGGCCGGCGGCGGGGCGGATCTTCCCGGGTTCGGGGAACTTCGCGGCGGCCCGCTCGGTCGCGGTCATCCACTTCTTCTTGACCATGCCGTCGAGTACGTAATTCCAGCGGGCCAGGGCGCGGTCCCGGCTCTGGGGGTGGGCGACGACGTCGAAGGCGCTGGGGGAGTTGAGGAGGGTGGCGAGGTAAGCGCCCTCGACGGTGGTGAGTTTGCCTACGTCCTTGCCGTAGTAGGCCTGGGCGGCGGCCTGGATTCCGTAGGCGTTGCGGCCGAAGTAACTGGTGTTGAGATAGCCCTCGAGGATGTAGTTCTTGGACTTCTCGCGACCGAGTTTGATCGCGATGAAGAACTCCTTGACCTTGCGTTTGACCGTTTGTTCCTGGCCCAAGTAGTAGTTCTTCACGTATTGCTGGGTGATGGTCGAGCCGGACTGCTTGCCCTTGCCGGCGAGCGTGTTCCAGGCGGCGCGGAGCATCGCCTTCGGGTCCACCGCCCGCTCGGAGTAGAAGTCCCGGTCCTCCGCGGCCAGTACGGTCTGCTGGACGGTCCGCGGGATCTGGGAGAGCGGGACGTTGACGCGGTTGACCTCGCCGTCGCGGGCGAGCTGGGAGCCGTCGGCGTAGAGGTAGACGTTGGACTGCGCGGTCGCGGCGGAGTTGGCCGACGGGATGTCGACCAGCAGGTATCCCGCGATCAGGACGCCGCCGAGCAGTAGGGCGCAGAGCAGGATGCCGCCTACGACCATGCGCCAGGTGGGGACGAAGCGGCGCCATCCGGTGCGCTTCCGCTTCCTCTGGTCCGGCGGCCGGTTGTTCGGTGGTTCGTCGGGGGAGTCCGGGTCGCGAGGGGTCCAGCCTGGTGGTGGTGACTGGTCGCTCATCTCCAGAACTCCTCGGCGCCGTGCGATATATCCACATCCGTACCTCATGGTGTCTACCTGATGGCCGGTGATTCCGCCCTGGACGGGCGCAATTCGGTCGCGTGGCTCGCCCCTCCGCACTAAGCTCGCGCCCTTTGGCCGACGTAGGAACGACGTGGGAAGGGGAGGGATACGGTGCGTCAGAGGACGGGTCAGAGGACAGGTCAGAGGACAGGTCAGAGGGCTGGCCAGAGGGCTGGTCAGGCAGCGCGTCTCTATGTGGCCGTCGCGGCCGGCGGGTTCCGGCGTTACGCCACCTACGGGACGGCGACGGCGGCCGGGGTGTTCACCAACACCGTGTTCGGTTTCATCGTCGCGTACACGTACATCGCGCTGTGGGACGAGCGGCCCGGACTCGGCGGCTACGACCAGGCGCAGGCGCTGACCTTCGTCTGGGTGAGCCAGTCGCTGCTGGCCGCGGGCGCACTCATCGGGGGCGGGTTCCAGGAGGAGATCCAGGAGCGCATTCGCACGGGTGACATCGCCGTCGACCTGTACCGGCCGGCGGACCTCCAGGCGTGGTGGCTCGCCGCCGATCTGGGCCGGGCGGGCTTCCAGTTGCTGGGCCGCGGGGTGGTGCCGCTGGTGGCGGGGTCGCTGGCGTTCCAGTTGGCGATGCCCGCGGATCCGCTGCGGTGGCTGCTGTTCCTGGTGTCCGTACTGCTGGGGCTGGTGGTCAGTTTCGCGGTGCGCTACCTGCTGGGGCTGGCGGCGTTCTGGCTGATGGACGGGAGCGGGATCAACATGATGGCCACCGTCGTCTCGATCTTCTTCTCCGGGATGCTGCTGCCGCTGACGGTGTTCCCCGGCGGTTTCGGCGAGTTCGTCCGGGTCATGCCCTGGGCGGCGATGCTCCAGGTCCCGATGGACGTGCTGCTGGGCAAGAACGAGGGGGCGGGGGGCGCGGCGCGGGCGCTCGGGTTCCAGGCGGGCTGGGCGCTCGTACTGCTGGGCCTGGGGCGGCTGATGCAGTCGGCGGCGACGCAGAAGGTGGTGGTCCAGGGTGGTTGAGCTTGAGGTTGAGGTCGAGGCTGAGGCGACGCCGAAGCCGCTGGAGCGGTGGCCTGTCGGGCTGCTGGAGATGCCCGGACGCAATCGCGCCGCGGAGGGGGTGCGTGGCTACGGGCTGATCGTGGGGATGTGGGTCCGGTCGACGATGACGTACCGGATGTCCTTCGTCCTGTCGACCGTCGGGAACGCGGCGATCACGGTGCTCGACTTCCTCGCGATCTACATCATGTTCTCGCACGTGGAGGTGCTCGGCGGTTTCTCGCTGCCCGAGATCGCCCTGCTGTACGGGGCCTGCTCCTCGTCGCTGGGCCTGGCCGACCTGCTGCTCGGCAACGCCGACCGGATCGGCGCCCGGATCCGCGACGGTTCGCTCGACACCATGCTGGTGCGGCCGGTCCCGGTGCTCGCGCAGGTCGCGGCGGACCGGTTCGCGCTGCGCAGGCTGGGGCGGATCGCGCAGGGGCTGGCGGTGCTGGGCTGGGCGGTGTCGGCGCTGGAGGTGGACTGGACGCCCGGGAAGGTGCTGCTGGTGCCCGTGATGATCGTGGCCGGGGCGGCGATCTTTGGGGCGGTGATGGTGGCCGGGGCGGCGTTCCAGTTCCTCGCCGGGGACGCGGCGGAGGTGGTGAACTCCTTCACCTACGGCGGCTGCACGATGCTCCAGTACCCGCCGACGGTGTTCGCGAAGGACCTGCTGCGCGGGGTGACCTTCATCGTGCCGCTGGCCTTCGTCAACTGGCTGCCCGCACTGCATGTGCTGGGGCGGCCCGATCCGCTGGGGCTGCCGGGGTGGGTGGCGTACGTGAGCCCGCTGGTGGCGTTCGCGGTGTTCCTGCCCGCGTCGCTGGCGTGGCGCGCGGGAATTCGTTCGTACCGGAGCACGGGGAGCTGAGTGGTTGTGGCGGGCACGACGGATGCGTTGATCTCGCTGGACGGGGTCGAGAAGGTCTTCGACGTACGGCGCCGGGTGGGGCTGATGCGCCGGGAGAAACGGCAGGTCAGGGCCGTGGACGGGATCAGTTTCGAGGTGGCGCGGGGTGAGGTGGTCGGCTATATCGGGCCCAACGGCGCGGGCAAGNNCTGCGCGTGGCGGGTATCGACCCGGCGCGGGAGCGGATGCGGCTGGCGCACCGGATCGGGGTGGTGTTCGGGCAGCGCACGACGCTGTGGTGGGACCTTCCGCTGAAGGATTCGTACGGGCTGATGCGGCGGATGTACCGGATTCCGCAGGCGCGCTTCAAGGAGAACCTCGACCGCTGTGTGGACCGCCTGGACTTGGCCGAACTGCTCGACGTACCGGTGCGGCAGTTGTCGCTGGGGCAGCGGATGCGCGGGGACATCGCGGCGGCGCTGCTGCACGATCCGGATGTGCTGTACCTGGACGAGCCGACGATCGGGCTCGACGTGGTGAGCAAGGCGAAGGTGCGGGGGTTCCTGCGGCAACTGAACGCGGAGCTCGGGACAACGGTGCTGCTGACCACCCATGACCTGCAGGACATCGAGCAGTTGTGTGAGCGGGTGATGGTGATCGACCACGGCCGGCTGATGTACGACGGGCCGCTGGGCGGGCTGCATGCGGCGGGGTCGGCGGGGGAGAGCGAGCGGACCCTGGTGGTGGACCTGGAGCGGGAGCTCCCGCCGATCGAGGTGGCGGGGGCGCGGGTGGTCCGGGTGGACGGGCCGCGGCAGTGGCTGGCCTTCCCGGCACAGACCTCGGCGGCGCCGCTGGTGGCGGCGGTCGCGGCGGATTACCCGCTGGTGGACCTGTCGGTGCGGGAGCCGGACATCGAGGACGTGATCGCGCGGATGTACGCGGGGCGGGGGTGAGGGCGGGGGTGAGGGGGCTGGGGCTGGGCTGGGCTGGGCGAACGGTAAGCCCTACAACTCCCGTGTATCGCTGCCTAGGCTGGGCCCCATGACTGACGAGCGGCCGGAGAAGCCGTTGCCGGAGCTGAGGGCGTCGGATGCCGACCGGGAGCGGGTGGTGGAGCGTCTGCGGGACGCCGTCGCCGAGGGCCGGCTCGACATGGAGGAATTCGAGGAGCGGCTGGAGGCGGCGTACAAGTCCCGTACGTACGCGGAA
>NZ_JAGGOY010000066.1 GCF_018614095.1 Streptomyces sp. ISL-87
GTCGAGCACCTGGTCGACCAGGTCGGCTACCAACCGGGCCAAGTGGTCCTGGGGCAGCCAGTCGTCCAGCGACGGGGGCAGCAGCAGGACCTGATGCGGGTCGAAAGCCCGGAACCGCTTGTCCACCGCCGACGGACGACCCTGTGGCTGCTTCTTCTCGACCGGCTCGACCTCGAACAGCCCATCCCCACCACTCATACCGACATCATCCCGCATGAATGATCACGAACCACAGGCGGGTTGCCAGTTACTGACCCACGCTCCTAGCCGGGGCCGTGCGCGCTCCCGCCATGCAGGAACGGCCGCAAGTCGGCGGGGGGAGGTTCGGGAATGGCCGGGAGGCGGAGCGTCCCGTTGAGCGGGTTCAGGCGTTGCACGTAGCCGTCGGCCCAAGCGATCCATGTCTCGCCTCCGTCCCTCTCCGACTACGTACTCGGCCAGGCCCGCTGCGTGGCGCCATGCCTTTTCTTGCGCTTCGAGTCGTAGGGCGCGGGCTGCCTCGGCGTAGTCGATCTTTGCCTGTTGCATCGCAGCTTCCCACTGCAGCCGCTTCTCCCGTGCGGCCTCCAGGTCGGCCAACCGTTTGCGTTCGGCGGCTTCGCCTCGGAGCTCCACCTCCTGCACGATGTCGGCGAGCTGGTCCTCAAGGGGGGCGGGCGTGTCGGCCCACTCTCCGGCCCTGTATCGCAACCCGCCGCTGACGCAGATCCTCAGGCGTTCAGCGGGGGAGTGATCGCACCGATGAATTCTGACCCAGGAGTGCTTCTCTGGGGTCTGGCAAATGAAAAAAACCTTTCAGACTCCCAACTGGTTGGCGCCGAGGAGGCTGACCGGCGGGGCAGGGGGTTAGCCCCACCTCGAAGCAGGTGGCTGACAGGCTCCCGGGCGCAGGCCCTGACCGAAAATACTGGGCCCACAGAGAAGTTGTCGCCCACCGGCCTCGCAGGAGCCTTTCGTGTACGAGCACACGCGTGCAGCAGACGGATCACGTTCGCCCAGGAAGAGGGTTGGCGGCAGGCCCAGGGCGCCGAGGTTGCGGGTGGCTGCTGTCGGGGCGGTCGCGATGGCGGTGGTGACCGCCGGATTCACCCTGCCCGCGTCGGCGGCGGGCGCCGAGGACGCCGGTCAGGCGTCGACCGCACGCGGCGGCCACCAGGCCACGCAGGCGGCCTTGGACGGGGTGGTCCAAGGGGGACCGCCCGGCGCGATCGCGCTCGCCCAGCGCGGGCACGACGTCTGGGCAGGCCGTGCGGGCACTGCCGATCTGGCAACCGGCCGACAGCCGCGGGCCGATGACCGATTCCGAGTGGGATCGATCACCAAGACGTTCGTAGCCACCGTCGTCCTCCAGCTCGAAGCCGAGGGCAGGCTGAGCCTGGACGACACCGTGGACCACTGGCTGCCGGGCGTGGTGCGGGGCAACGGCCACGACGGCACGAAAATCACTTTGCGACAGCTCCTCAACCACACCAGCGGCATCTACAGCTACACCGACGACGCGGACTTCAAACGCAAGGAGTTCAGCACCGACTTCCTCCAGCACCGCTACGACACCTGGACGCAGCAGCAGGTCGTCCAACTCGCCATGACCCACCAGCCGACCTTCGACCCCGGCACAGGGTGGAGCTACTCCGACACCAACTATGTCCTCGCTGCAATGGTGATCCAGAAAGCCACCGGTCACTCGTACGCCCGCGAGATCGAGCGGCGGATCCTGCGCCCCCTGCACATGGACTCCACCACACTGCCGGGCACCCGGGCCCGCGTGCCGGGCCCCAGCGGACGCGCCTACTCAAAGCTGACCGGGGAACTCGCCGGGCCCGCAGATCCGAACAGCCCCACGTACGACGTCACCGAGCTCAACCCCTCCCTCGCAGGCGCCGCCGGGGAAATGGTCTCCAACACCCGTGATCTCAACCGGTTCTACCAGGCCCTGCTCTCCGGTCGGCTCCTCCATAAGCGTCAGCTGGCGGAGATGACCACGACCGAGCCGATCAAGGAGATGCCGACCGTCTCCTACGGCCTGGGCCTGATGAAGATAAAACTGTCCTGCGGCATCGACGTATGGGGACACAACGGCGGCATCCAGGGCTCCATCTCGCAGACCATGGCAACCACGGACGGCGGGCACGTACTGTCATTGAACTTCAACGGCGACTGGAACGTCCACGAACAGCGAGTCGTCGAAGCCGAGTTCTGCGGCGCATGAGTAACGAGAGCGTGACGATCCCCCAGTCGCGGGCGAGGCGGCGGCGCATCCCGACGTAGTCAACCGGAAGCGCCCCGGTCAGCTCGGCACTGACGGCCTGCTCCCCAGCCAGTCCTCACCCTCTCTCACGACGCCCCCACGCCGCATCCGCCTCGGACTCAGCCGAGGTGAGGGATGCGTCCCCGCGCGGTCGGCCAGGGCCCTGCCCAGTCCGGCGACGGCCGGTCAGCTCGGCAGCCCCCACCAGCGCTCCCACACCCAGCATGGGCCGCCAGCATCCGGCCCGTGACGGGCAGCGTGGCGGCGCCCGGCCAGGCGAGGGTGACCGACTTCGTTTCGTCCGGCGGGGCGATCTCCGCCCCGTTCTTGAAGACGGCCAGGCCGGGGTGTGCTCGCCGGTGTGCTTTGCGGACAGCGACCCCGCGCTGGTCTTCAGGTCGACGCCCGCGTACTCGGAGAGCGTGCAGTCCCGACCGCCGCGGTTCTTCAGCTCTACCGCGATGGTGCCGTCGGTGTCGCCACCGATGGTGCTGTCGGTCGCCGTGATCTCCAGGTCGTGGGTGCGGCACTTTGGAGCCCGTTCCGGCGGAGTCCTTCCCGCCGCCCTGATCCGAACTGCCCGAGCTCGAACCGCCGCCCGAGGAGGACGGGGTGGGCGCGGTGGAGGCGGACGACTGGCCGTCTTGTGCCGCGCCGTCTTCGCCGTTCTGGCACGCCGTGAGCGTGAGGCCGAAGGCAACGGCCAGGCCTGCGTGGGCACGCCGAGCACTGGTCGCATCAGGCCGTTGACTTGCTACTTCAAGTTGGCGGAGGCTCGTTGCGGCAATGCCGTCAGGTGGGGGATCCGCTGTGGTGGGTTCTCTCGGGGGAGGAGGGCGCGTACGGTTTTGCCGCCGTCGGGGGTGGCGGTGATGTGAGTGGCGAGGGCGAGATGGTTGACCATGGGCCAGCCGAAGCCTCCCGTGCCGTTGATGAGGTCGGGGGTGCGCATGCGCGGCGCCCGCGAGCTGCCGTCATGGACGGCCACCTCGATGCTGTCGGGGTGGGCGGTCAGGTCCAGTGTGTAGGTGCCGCCCCCGTAGCGCAGGGCGTTGGTGACGAGCTCCGAGACAACCAGGACCACGGTCTCCGCATCCTCGTCGGCGAGAGGGCGGGCGAGACCGCCGAGGAAGAGCTCGGTGCGCTGGCGTGCGTCCGCGGGCGAGGCTGCGGTACGGCCGGTTGCGACGGCGGCGCTCATCATGCCCATCAGGTCACCCTGGTCTCTGATCGTCTGTCCGCGGCTATGCCTGCTCAGCCCTTGTGCCCCGCCCTGTGCGGGTTAATCCGGCAGGGCCCGCCTTGTGTCCGTCCCGTCCGGGGTCGATTACCTCCTCGTCGAACACGCGTAAATCTGTCACAGCTGGAGTAGACATTGGGCGGTGGTGTGGTTATGGTTTCTCTCGTAACGCAGAGAGACCGCAGGGCCTGGCAGAGACGAACTGCCGGGCAGCAGCGCCAGCAGTACACGTACGTGCAGTGCGCAAGACGGTGCGGTGGTGGAGTGTCGAAGCCAGAGCGGTTGTATGACGGCGACGGGGCTGACGACCGGACCGGGTGGCCTGCAGTGATCAGAGGCCGCCACAGGAAGTACCGCAGTTAACGCAGTGGCAGTACCCGCAAGTGCGGTTCGCAGGACCAGCAGTGAAATTGAGTGAGCAGTACCTCGGTGAAGGCGTCGGCTGCGGGCGCGCGCACCGGGAGGTTCGGCAGTGGGGTTCTAAGCCAGAGCAGACGCAGGATGGGCGACGGGGCTGGCTGCCGGAGAGTGACGCTCTGACAGGTCACCAGCAGTACGCAACACCAGCGGTACAAGTAGTTCGCAGTACCCGCGTTACCAGCAGTTCGCAGTATCAGCAGTACGCAGTTCCCGTTTGGTAAGTGAGTGATCCAGAGGGAAGAACGGAGGGATTGGGCACCATCAGGATCGCCCGGACACCACGCGAGTCCGGGTACCGCAGGACATCGATAGTGAGGTGGTCTCCGGTCACGCATCCGCGATCCCCGCACCCCCGACAGCATTCAGGTCGGGCCTGCGGAAACCGAAGGCCGGCGCAGTACCAGGGCCGGTAGATGGTGTAGCAGTTCCTTCGGGGCCCGGGTGCCATACGGCACCCGGGCCCCTCCGCGTGTTCAACAGAGAGGTTCGATGAGAGCAGACGAGTCGCTCGGCCGTCTCGATGACGACAACTACCCCGCTTACACGATGGGACGGGCCGCCGACATGCTCGGTACCACCCAGGGCTTCCTCCGCGCCCTCGGCGAACGCCGCCTCATCACCCCGCTCCGCTCACCGGGCGGACACCGCCGCTACTCCCGCTACCAACTGCGCATCGCCGCCCGCGCCCGCGAGCTCGTCGATCACGGTACGCCCGTCGAGGCCGCCTGCCGCATCGTCATCCTCGAAGACCAGCTCGCAGCGGCACAGCGTTTCAACGCCGAACATCACGGTTCCGAGGCCCGGGACCAGGTCATCGCGTGACAGGTTTTACTGATCGCGCAGGTGAGGATGAAGCAAAAGGCGCACAGGGTCACCCTGTGCGCGAAGGTGGGGGAGGGCTGGCGGACCAGTGCCTGCGGATCCGGGCACTCCCCGTGGTGAAATGTGACCTGTCCGGCGCCAGGTTTCACATCGGCGCTGAGTGACCGACCTGATCGTCCGAACCCGCGAGCTGCACCCCCGAGAGGCCGCCCGCACCTCATCGGGGCGATCGTCGACGCCGGCAACGGCCACCTCGAGGACGGCGCGACCGTCATGTGCCTGGACTGGCACGGCACCGTCCAGTCCCAGCGCGACGCCGCCACCGGCGCCGACCTCACCGACGCCTCACTCCCCTTAACAACAGGACGCACCGCTCCCGGGCAATGACCCGCTGGCCCGCACGGCCCGCACGGCCCGCACGTACGGGAGAGCTCGGTTTCTGGCATCCGCTACGCGCAGGGGATCAAATCTGTGACCGTGAGGTGAGAGTTTGCCGCGCATAAAGGTGAGGGTTTTTATCGCAGGGAACTGAGTAGAATGGCTTTACGTGCGGGGGCTGCTTCGGCGTGCTACTGTCGATCTCAGTTGCAGTCTTGGTTCGCAAAAATTCAAGCGCTTCCCTTGTTGGCGTTCTCGCCCGCTGGAGGCGCTTTGCATTTCCGCCGATTTTCCGGTCGGGGCAATCATCGCGGCGACTCCGGAACCGCACAGTGTGATTCCGGGCACTGCCCCAAAGGAGATTAATATGGCATCTGGCACCGTGAAGTGGTTCAACGCGGAAAAGGGTTTTGGCTTCATCGAGCAGGAGGGCGGCGGCGCTGACGTCTTCGCTCACTACTCGAACATCGCCTCCTCCGGCTTCCGTGAGCTTCAGGAAGGCCAGAAGGTTAACTTCGACGTCACGCAGGGCCAGAAGGGCCCGCAGGCCGAGAACATCGTTCCCGCCTGACGCTGACGCGCACACGTAGCTGGGGTCCGCACCTTGGGGTGCGGGCCCCAGCTCGTTGTTTTTCCCCTCCCACGCCACGTCGGGTCCCGACGGTTTCGCGTGCGCGGCGGGTGACGGCGCCCGGCGCCGGCCCGCCTCACTGTCCGGCCCGGCGGATACGTCGTCACACGACGCCCCCCGCCGCCTGTAAGCCGTCCGCCGTTTCCCCGGCCTCTTTGACGCACTGCGCGGCACTCTTTTCCGCAAGGCCTACCCGCTCTTTTTTCGGCACGGCTCTGCCCCGTCTTTCTTCGGCTCGTTCTCGCGAATACCATGATGGGAATTCCTCGATACGTGCCGCATCGAGGAAGGTTCCGCATGGACCGCACCCCTCGCACGAACGACCGCTATTCCCGCACCCGTACCGGCGGCGGCCAGAGCGGCGCCCCCCGCCCCGCCCGTTCCGGCGCTCCCGCCCGTTCGGGCTACGGCCGCCGTCCCGCCGCCATCCAGGGCGAGTTCGCCCTGCCGAAGACGATCACTCCGGCGCTGCCCGCCGTCGAGGCCTTCGCCGACCTCGACATGCTGGCCCAGCTGCTGGCCGCCCTGGGCGCCGAAGGCATGAGCGTGCCGTTCCCGATCCAGGCCGCGACCTTGCCCAACACGCTGGCGGGCCGCGACGTCCTGGGCCGTGGCCGTACTGGCTCCGGCAAGACTCTCGCCTTCGGCCTGGCCCTGCTCGCGCGTACGGCGGGGCAGCGCGCCGAGCCCGGGCAGCCGCTGGCCCTGGTCCTCGTTCCCACCCGCGAGCTCGCGCAGCAGGTCACCGCGGCGCTGACCCCTACGCCCGTGCGGTGAAGCTGCGCCTGGCCACCGTCGTGGGCGGCATGCCCATCGGACAGCAGGTAGGCGTACTGCGCGCAGGCGCCGCGGTCGTCGTCGCCACGCCCGGGCGGCTCAAGGACCTGATCGACCGCGGTGACTGCCGGCTGAACCAGGTCGCGATCACGGTCCTGGACGAGGCTGACCAGATGGCCGACATGGGCTTCATGCCGCAGGTCACCGCCCTGCTGGACCAGGTGCGCCCCGAGGGCCAGCGGATGCTGTTCTCCGCCACCCTGGACCGCAACGTCGACCTGCTGGTGCGCCGCTACCTCACCGACCCGGTTGTCCACTCGGTGGACCCCTCGGCCGGCGCGGTGACGACGATGGAGCGCCACGTGCTGCACGTCCACGGCGCCGACAAGCAGCGGATGACGACGGAGATCGCGGCGCGCGAAGGCCGGGTGATGATGTTCCTGGACACCAAGCACGCCGTCGACCGCCTGACCGAGCACCTGCTCAACAGTGGAGTGAGGGCCGCTGCGTTGCACGGCGGGAAGTCGCAGCCGCAGCGCACCCGGACCCTGACCCAGTTCAAGACCGGGCACGTCACCGTCCTGGTCGCGACCAACGTCGCCGCGCGCGGTATCCACGTCGACAACCTCGACCTCGTCGTCAACGTGGACCCGCCGACCGACCCCAAGGACTACCTCCACCGCGGCGGCCGCACCGCCCGCGCCGGCGAGTCCGGCAGCGTCGTCACCCTGGTCACCCCGAACCAGCGACGTGAGATGACCCGCCTCATGCAGGCCGCCGGGATCGTGCCGCAGACCAGCCAGGTCCGCTCCGGCGAAGAAGCCCTGAACCGGACCACCGGCGCCCAGGCGCCCTCCGGAATCCCGGTCACCATCACCACACCGGTCTCGGAGCGGCCCAACCGCGGCGCAGCATCCCGAGGCCGGCGTAGGCCCGTTTCGGCTGCCCGGCGGGTGAGCGTGCGGCAGTCCGCCTTCGATGCGGCGGCCTGATAACCACGTGATCCGGAAACTGATCCGTCTATGCAGGAGGCGCGTTGTGACGCTGGTCCAGATGCAGTCCCGCTCGGCGAACGCCAACCTTGTGTGCCGGACGGTGAACGAGGCGATGGACGCGGCCGATCCGCAGGTCTGTGACGACATGACGGTCCAGGTGGCCTTGTCCGTCATGGCCAGCGCCATCAGCGCTGGTCATCTGCTTGTCTGTGACGAGGACGGCCTGTGCACCGGACTGGTCACCCTGGCCCGGCGCGCCGTCGTCCGCGACGGCTCCGCGTACACGGACCAGGTCCGGCTGCGCGACGTCATGGGCGACCGCGGTCCGGTCACCTCGTCGGTGACGACGATGGCCGAGGCCGAGCACGCCATGCGCTACCGCAGGCTCGACGCCCTGCCCGTCGTCGATGAACAAGGCAGCGCTCTGGGCGTTCTCGCCCTTGCCCGCTGAGCCGCCTCACCGCGGCACGACCGTCCCCTACTTCTTCCAGTGAGGCATCATGCGCTGTGTCATCGCCCGTTTCCCGTTCGACCTGACCAAGAGCGGCGTCCTGGAATCGATGAAGGGCATCAAGCCCGAGCAGGTCATCGGCGAGTCCGTGATCATCGGCCGCCGCACCTACCCCGTCAAGCAGGTCGGCCAGGTCATCACCCGCCAGGACCGACGCGACTTCAGCATCGGCGAAGTCCTCCGGGCCATGACCCAGCTCGGCTTCACCTGCCGCGGCCTTCCCAGGGCCGCCGCGCCCACGCGCGTCCTCAGCCCACTCCAGCAGGCTTCCGCGATGCTGGGCATCCCGGTGACCGTCTGACCGTCTGACCGACGGGACCCGCGCGAGCTGGCACACGAACAGTGAGGGCCGTCCGACCGACATGCGCCGGTCGGACGGCGCTCCTCTACGTGGGGGCGGGTCATTGGCCGGGTTGGCTTGAGTCGCCCAACGAGGTGTGCAGGCGGATCGTGGTGCCGCTCTGCGGGGTGGATCGGATTTCGACGAGGTCGCACAGCTGGTGTACCAGCCAGAGCCCGCGGCCGCCGGGGCTTTGGTAGGTGGGCCGGATCCGGCCAGCGAGCGGGTTCTCGATGTGGCCGGTGTCGTGGAACTCGCAGATGAAGGTCGCGTCCTGGGTCCAGGTGCGCAGGGTTCCGTGGCCTCCGCCGTGGCGGATGCTGTTGGTGGCGACCTCGGTGGCCGCGAGGAGGAGTTCGCTGAGCCGGGATTCCGGGAGGTCCGCCTCGGCGGCGCAGGCGGTGATCCTTTCGCGTACGGCGGCCAGGTCTCCGCGGGCGTAGGACAACTCGTCCAGCGGTCCGCAGGGCCCGGCGAGTTCCTCGAACGTGTAGGGGGCGTCCCGGTCGTAGTCGGCGCTCGGTTCGGTGGTTCCGTCGCGGCGGATCAGGGGATGGCAGCGGGTCAGTGCCTGGAGCGAGGCCGGGTCCTCGTCGGCGGTGTCGTAGGGGCACAGCAGCCACCAGGCGGTGCTCTGCGCGAAGGCCAGGTTCAGGAGCCATTCGTGGTAGCGCAGTTCGGCGGCCTCCGAGGGGGTGCGCGCCTGGTGCCAGGCGGACTCGCCGATGCCGCGCAGCGGCCGGCCCTCGGCGGCGTGCCGGGCGATCTCGTCCTGCCAGACGGCGAGGAGCCGGCCGGGGTTGCGGCCGGGGGTCGCGGCGTCAATGAACGTGACGGATTTGGAGTCCGGGAGTTCGGCGCGCAGCAGGGCCTCGCGGTCCCCGGGTACGGAGACGATGACGCCTGCCCGGGCGTCGAGGGCCTCCTGGATGAAGCCCAGGGCGCCGTGTAGGAACGCATCGTCGCCGAGGTAGGGGTAGAGCTCGTGGCGGAAGCCTTCCTGCGGCTGTTCCTGCCGGACGGAGGTGGTCATCCGAGCACCTCCACCGGGACCTCGGGAACGGAGTAGCCGGACAGCTGCCAGGACAGCCGCACGATCCGGTTGGCGCCTTCGACGGTGATGGTCCGGTCGGGCAGGTGCAGCGCGGCGTCGACCAGGGCGCGCATCCCGGCGGCATCGATCAGCTCGACGTCCTCGAAGCGCAGCCGGATCGCGGGCGTGTGGAGCGCTGCGGCCCGCAGCACGGACCCGAACGCGTGTGCCCCGTCCGAGTCGATCACGCCTGTCACCTTCCAGCCCTCGCTTCCCGATCTGAACATGTGAAACCCGGGCAGTTCAGGTCGGTTGCCCAGTGTCTGCGGGTGTACGCACATGACCTGCTCCAGCTCCGCGGCGTCCCACGTACCGGGGAGGTAGGCACACACCACGGTGGCGCCGCTGAGGGCGGCGACCTCGTCGAGGCCCAGCTCACTCTCCAGGAGGGCCGGCATCCCCGGTGAGGCGTCGCCCCCCGACCCGCGGCACGCGAGGACGCGGACGGAACGGAACCCTTCGCGACTCGCCCGCTTGAGCTCTTGGTAGACCGCGGAGACGATGGATCCGGCGGTTTCGAAGGGGTCGATCACCACGGCCGAGGAGGGGAACGCGCGCAGCTTGCGGACCTCCGCCAGCGGCCCGGGAGCGCCGACCAGCACGAGCCGGTCCCCGAAAAGCGCCCCGTCCGCGACGAACGGAGCCGAGTCGGTGGCCAGCCCCCGGGCATCGTCGATCACCCAGCAGACGTGATCTCCCACTTCAACCTCATCCAGCGTAGCCAGAGCTCGCATTCCTCTCACCCGGCCTCCCCACCGTCGCAGCCAAGAATACGCCGCCCGCTGATCGTCATATGGGCCCATGAGGCGGGGGAGGAGCCCACCGGGCAGCAGTTATGGAGCCTCTTCGGCGTGCGGCTGGCACAGTATGCGGATCGAATCGAGTCTGGCTCCGACTGGCCGAAGGGGGGAGTCCCCGGATGAGGCGTGCACCGCACGGCGCGCGATCCTCCCGGTGAACCGTGCGGAGGAGGCCAGGCCCGCACCACAGTCCACGATCGGGATGGGGTGACCTGCGCGGCCCGTGAGCGCAGGCCGTAGCCTTCGGGCATGACCGATGCGCAGACCACGACGCCCCGTGACGCTTTCGAGATGCTGCTGGCCGGTAATCGGCGGTTCGTCGCGGGCACGCCGGAACACCCGAACCAGGACGCCGCCCGCCGCGCCGAGGTCGTCCCGGCCCAGAAGCCGTTCGCTGTGCTGTTCGGCTGCTCTGACTCCCGCCTGGCCGCCGAGATCATCTTCGACCGCGGGCTGGGTGATCTGTTCGTGGTCCGGACCGCCGGGCACGTCGCGGGCCCGGAGGTGCTGGGCAGCATCGAGTACGGGGTGGGTGTGCTCGGCGCCCCGCTGGTCGTGGTGCTTGGCCACGACGCGTGCGGCGCCGTCGCGGCCACCCGCGCGGCGGTCGAGGACGGCACGGCGGCCGGGGGCTACGTGCGGGATGTGATCGAGCGGGTCACCCCGAGCGTTCTGGCCGCCCGCGCCGCGGGGCGCACCGAGGATGCGGACTTCATCGCCGAGCACATACGGCACACCGTCGACCTGCTGCTGGACCGCTCCCGCGTCCTGGCCGAGGCGGTCGACGCCGGGCAGGCCGCGGTGGTGGGGCTGTCCTACCGGCTGGCCGACGGCACCGCCAGCCCGGTCACCGTTCGCGGCATTGAGGACGTGCTGGCCGACTTGGCGCCCTGACGCCGGTCCTCAGCGTTCCTGAAGACCGCGCGCGACCTTGCGGAGTTCGTCGGCGCTGATCGCCCCGGCGCGCAGCAGGACGGGGGAGGTGGCGGTGATGTCCACGATCGAGGACGGCACGTCGGCAGGGGTCGGGCCGCCGTCCAGGTACACGGCCACCGTCTCACCGAGCATCATGTGGGCGGCGTCGCAGTCCTGCGGGGAGGGCTGGCCGGTCAGGTTGGCGCTGGAGACGGCGAGCGGCCCGGTCTCGTTGAGCAGGTCCAGGGCGACCGGGTGCGCGGGCATGCGCAGGGCTACCGTGCCTCCGGTTTCGCCGAGGTCCCACGCGAGCGACGGCTTGTGGCGTGCGACCAGGGTCAGGCCGCCCGGCCAGAAGGCGTCCACGAGCTGCCGTGCCTGCTCGGGCAGGTCGTCGACCAGGCCGTCCAGATCGTCCGGGGAGCCGACCAGTACCGGGGAGGGCATGTTCCGCCCCCGGCCCTTGGCGTCCAGCAGTCGGGCGACCGCCGTGGGGCTGAAGGCGTCCGCGCCCACCCCGTAGACGGTGTCGGTGGGCAGTACCACGAGCTCACCGCGGCGCACTGCCTGTGCTGCCTCGCGCAGCCCGGCGGCACGCTCGGAGGCGTCCGAACAGTTGAAACACGGCATTCCATGTCCTCCCGCTGAGCGAGCCGTCGGCTCGACACCATCGATCTAGACCCGGAGGCTACCGGTCGAGTGGGCGGTGCCTCTGCCCGACGCCCGTCGCCGGGACAGGTCAGCTGCCCCGGGGTATACGAAGGTCCCGCGAGTGATGCGCCCGATTCAACGATGCCGGCTCATCGCGGCGATGCCGGCGCTGCCGTGGGTCTCTCGGGGTAGGAAAGCGCCTAGGGTTTTCCGCCGCCGGGGGCCGTGGTGACGTGGATGGTGCGACGGCGGCGGCCCCGACGTCTTCGCCCACTACTCCGCGATCAACTCCTCGGGCTTCCGTGAGTCCAGGAGGGCCAGGTCGTGACGTTCGACGTCACCCAGGGCCAGAAGGGCCCCCAGGCGGAGAACATCAACCTGGCCTGACCACCCCGCACGCAGGCAAGGAGATCGGCCCGTACGGCTGCCCCGTGCAACCGGTACCGCCCGCAACGGTCGCTGAACTCGTCCGGGGTCTCGGCGGGATCTGAGACGCACACGGATCCCGTGGCCTGGCCCAGACGGTCCTGGACTCTGCGTGGCAGACGCCATGGTGCACCGCCCGGAGCCCCTCCGAGGTCCCTCATCGTCCCTAGGTTGTCCGGCGGGTATTGGGGAACGAGGAGAGACGATACGAGCCGATGATGCTGGCTGGGTTCGGTTGCCGAGGGTGAGGAGACGGGTCTGTGAGCGGTGTGTGGATGTACGCGCAGGACAGCGGCTACACGTCTCGGCAGTCGCTGGTGGGTTTCACCGTGGAGGCCGCTGACGGTGTCATCGGGCACGTGGACCGCCAGCAGGACCAGGCCGGCATGCAGCACCTGGTGGTCGACACCGGGGTGTGGGTGTTCGGCAAGAGCGTCCTGATCCCGGCCGGGGCCGTCACCCGCATCGACACCGAAGCGGGCACGGTGAAGGTCTCGGGGACGCAGGAGGAGATCAAGGCCGCGCCCCGCTTCACCACCGACAGCGAAACGGCTGAACACGGCTACCTCTCCGCGGTCGGCGACTACTACCTCTCGCTCCGCCGCCCCCTCGCACCCTGACCCGCGGCCGGGCGGCCACTCGCCTGCCCGCACCCGCGGTGGCCCTGGGGGTGTGCGGCATACCTCGGCATCCGGCCTGGCCCCAGAGCCCGTCGGGGCATCGTCGTGGTCAGTGGGCGGCGAGGAGGATGGCGATGTAGTGCGCGGTGAAGGCTGCCACGGTCAGGGCGTGGAAGACCTCGTGGTAGCCGAACCAGCGGGGTGAGGGGTCGGGGCGTTGAAGGGCGTAGACGACCGCGCCCGCGCTGTAGAGGAGCCCGCCGGTCACGATCAGGCAGAGTGTGGCCGCTCCGCCGCTGTGCAGGAAGTCCGGCAGGTAACGCACCGGCGCCCAGCCCAGGGCCAGGTAGCAGGGGGTGTACAGCCAGCGGGGAGCTCCGACCCACAGGACGCGGAAGGCGATGCCGGCCAGAGCGCCCGTCCACACGATCCACAGCAGAACGGACCGCTGGCCGGGCGGGAGGAGGAGCACGGCGAGCGGGGTGCAGGTGCCTGCGATGATCAGGAAGATGTTGGCGTGGTCGAAGCGCCGTAGAACGGCCTCACCGAGTGGTCCCCAGGTGCCGAGGTGGTAGACGGCGCTCGTCCCGAACAGCAGCCAGGCGGTGACGGAGTACACGGTGCAGGCCAGGGTGGCCTGCGGTGTCCCTGCCAGGCAGATGAGGACGATGCCCGCGGCCAACGAGGCTGGGACCATGCCGGCGTGGAGCCATCCCCGCAGCTTCGGCTTGACCGGTTCCACGAGATCGGCTGCCCGCTCGACCAGGCCGGCAACGGGGTGTGCGTCCTCGCGTCCTCCCACCGTTGGTGCGGAAGAAGCACTGCCGACTTCGGCGTCGTCTCGGGACACTGCTTCCTGTTCTGACTCGTACTGCTGGGCATCACTGGCAACCATGAGTTCATGCTAGGACCCTGCCCGGAGCAGCATTCCGGAGGTCTGCCGCAGCCGCCCCATGGTTTCGATCCTGGCAGTCTTCGGTCAACTGGAGCCGTGGAACTCGTGTAATTCGGCGGGCCATGGGAACGATCAGGACTTCCGAACGGGCCTCTCCGCTCTCCCACGTCCAAGGACCGCCGATGCTTCCTGAGTTCCGCTCCCACGCGTCCGTCCCCCATCAGCTGGAACAGCGGCTGGGGTTGGACCCACGCCTCGAAGCCGGTCGAATCGACGTGGAGCGCGTGGCGGACATCGCCGTCGTCGCCTCGGCCCACTCCGACGGGTACGCGGCCACCGCGCACCTCCTCGGACTGCTGGCTGCGCTCCCCGCTCCCACCGAGGCCGGAGAGCACTTCTGGTCGGACTTGTGGAGGTCTTCGGGCTCCCTCTACCTGCTGCCTGCCAACATCAAGGCCTGCGTGCTGAGTTCGCTGGCCGGAGAAGGAACCGGTCTGGCCGGGCAGATCCTCTCGGCCATCGACGAGATGACGCCTCCCCAGCGCATCGCAGCCGGAGAGGTCATCGGCCAGGCACTCTCCGAGTCCGACCACCTCCCCGACCTCAAAACGCAGGTCATCGGCGAGCTGTGGCTCCGAGACCTCGAACTCACCGCCTGGCGCGTCCTGCACGCGGACCACAAATCAGCCGATCCGGCCGGGCGAAAAGCCTTCCTCGATGCATGGATGAGTGTCTGATCGGCGAATTTGCCCCTACCGTTCCGCCCCGACGGCGCCCGCGGAGCCGGTGGGGGGAGGGATGCCTGACGCCTCCCTCCCCCCACCCACCGATCGTCAGATGCCCCTCGCTGCTCTCTTGTCGCGGGCAGCGCGAACCCGGGCGTCAATCCCCCCCAGCGACCTCCTGCTGACGTGCGTCATCGGAGTGCTGATAGATCATCGCGCCCTTCTCTGAGGGGCGAGCTCACGCAGAGCGGCTGCGAGTCTGGCGGAGTTCGTCCATGCCCCTGTCGATATTCACCAGGCGCTGGTCGGCACATGGTGTGCGGGTGCATGGTCGTCCGCGCTCTGCTGGTCCTGGTCCGCGTCTTCGGCCGGCTACCCCAGAGCATCGGCAAGGTGCCGCTCACCTGCTGAACGCGGGGACCTACGATTCGAATAGATCAACTACGTGGGTTCGTATGGGACAGGCTGCCCGAGACCTGATGACGTTCGCGTTGGCGATAACCTGACGGCCCAGAGTGCCCGCCTGCTGTGGTCTACCGCCAGGGTGCCTGGGCGCGTTGAGCCTGTCGTTGTGCGGAGACGGCGTCTGCGCGTGCCATGGACAGGAGGTGGGGGAGGCGCCCTGCGGCGTTGGTGTTCCACCAGCAGTGGGCCTCGGGCGAGAATGCGGCTTTGGGCACGTTGTCGATGGCCTCTTGGTAGATGGCCGGTGAGTCGTGCCACTCGACGTCGGCGATCACCTGCAAGGAGCGGCGCGACTGACCGTCGAGGAGGGTGAAGAGCCGTGGGAGGGCGGTCAGGCGGTGTCGGCTGTGGCCGGCTTGCCGGACACCGCCTGGATTCTGGGTCCAGAGGAGGTACTGAGCCGGCCAGGGCAGATCGATCGCCTCGCGACCGTCGTAGGCCACGACCACTGGCTCGGCCATGGAAGCAGCGATGCCGGTCACCAACCCTCGACCCGTGTTGTGCAGTTGATCGACCAGCCTGGGCACCCACGGCTCATCCTGAAGATCGCGCTTGATTTCGCGCTGCAAGGCGTCGTGGGCGCGTGTCCATCGTGCCGCGACAGGCGAGGAGTGGTTGTGCTGCTCGGCAGGGGCGAGATGCATGAGGGCCTTGAGCCACCTCTCGCACCACCGGTCGAATCCGTACTGGTAGTCGTAGCGGTCCGTGCCTGACGAGGTGTCCTCCAGCTCCTGTGCGGCCAGGGCTTCCTCGCAGATCTCTTCCCAGGTCTCCTGCCAGGGGAGCCGGAACTTCCCAGGCCGGCGGCGACGGAAGTCGGAGTCGACGGGAGCGCTGCACACCTCCAGCTGAGCGGACGCGGGGCGAATGCGCCGTCCGTGGTGTCGTCTCACAGGGCCACTGGAGGGTGGCGTCGTGCCGTCGACGCACCCTGCCCGCCTGCGAGCCGCAACATATCGAGTGAACCTCCCGATCCACCGCGATGACCGGCTCGGCTGAGGCGACCGTCGGATCACGATGTTGGGTACCCAGGGAGTGGGAACCGTCACAATGTGACTGGTGCGCCCCCACCCCAGGCTGGGGGACCCGTCCGGAAACCCGGGGGCCGCACGGTGCACTCAACTGGTCCGGGTCCCTCGATCGGGCGCCCGAGCGACACCTCTGGGCGGCGACTGGTTGGGGACCACTTGGGGACCAGCACCTCCGCCTGGAGGTAAACGGCATGCACATTCACGCACGTTACCCGCCCTCAAATAGGGCCACATGTCCTGATTGTGACCCTGGGGCAGCTACTGGGGGTCAAGGGGTCGCAGGTTCAAATCCTGTCGTCCCAACTGTGCTTTATGCACGTCGGAGCCCGTTCTCATCCATGAGAGGGCGTCCTTTCTCGAGTCCGGAGCCGTGGTGGTCGCGGGCGCTCGTTCCCCTGCCTGAGGCTGGCTCGCCTTGCTGCTGAAGCCGGGGATGGGTCCCTTCAGTTCGGTGGTCGGACCTCTTGAACATCCCGCGGCAGGCGGCAGGCGGCAGGTGTATTTCTGCCCCGTGCGCACCTCTCCATACCCCCTTTCTCGGTAACGGCCACGGGAGGTACCAGGCCCTGCGCCCCGTGGCCGGGCGCCGGGCACCGGTGAAGGCGAAGGGGGCGGCCGCGCGGCGCCGGGGCAGTCGGGCGCGTGAGGGCTTCGTGCTGGAGACGGTCCACTGGGACGCCGGCACCGCGCGGCTGCTGCCCCGCCTGATCAAGGGCCGCACCCGCGGCCCGGTGTTCGTCACCCACCGCCGCCCGGGACCGGGCAAGGTCGTCTCGCCGCGGGATGTGTGCCCGGACACCGGGCTATCCCGGCTGTCGTACGGGAGGCCCGCGCGGCTGCTGGACCAGCACACCGCGTCAGCCGGGCAGGGCACCGGCTGGGATCTACACGAATGGAGGCACCCCGGCCTGACCCACCTCGGGGAGGCCGGAGCGAGCCTGCTGATGCTCATGGCCAAGTCGAGTCATCGCAAGCCGGAAAACGTGAAGCGGTACTTCAAGCCGTCACCGGACACCGGAGGCCATCGCGCAGGTCACCAGCCTGCTGGCGCCCGGGGCCGGCCGGCGCTGAGCGGTCGTATTCGCCGTTGACGGCCGGGACGCCTCCCGCGCATCCGAGGCGCCGCGACAGGCCGGACTGCTGATGGTGGCACTGGCTAGCTCTGCGGGACGTCCTTGACGAACACGATGCCGTCGCTGTCCGCCAGGTGGGCCGGGTCAAGCGGGGAGTAGCCGAACCAGGGGGATACGCGGGGCGCGGGCCGCGTGTCGCCGAGGGCGGTGGCCAGCCGCGGGGCGTCGATGACGCAGCGGGCCTCCGGGAGCGCGTACAGGAGTCCTTCGAGGGTGTCCGGCGGCGGTGTGTCCACTCCCTGGTGCCGGATCGTGCCGAGGGCCGTGGCCACGAAGGCGTATCCCTCGCCGAGCTGGGCGCTCACCAGCGCACCGGCGCTCCACCACTCCAGCGGCATCCCGCCCATCCGCATCGTGCTCTTCCGCCGCTGGAGATGGGAGTTGTGCGCGTGGATGAGTGCCGGGCCCCGAGCGGCGACGGCGAGGAGGTTGTGGGCCATCATCTGGTCCCGCACGCCCACCAGCCGGGTCATGCGGGCCGGTGAGGTGTCGGCCATCCAGTAGTGGTAGCGCAGCAGGCCGGTCGCGGTGCGCCCGTACAGGCGCGCCCGGTCCCAGTCGTCCCGCGATGTCGCCGTGATCAGGTGCGGCGTCTGCTCGTCGAGCAGCGCCCCCAGATCTTCGGCGAGCAGCCGCAGCTGACTGGCCTCGGCCGACTGCGGCTGACCCGTCCGCCGATGTCGGCCTGGTCCCGATGTCGGCCTGGTCCCGGGCTGAGCCTTACCCCTCATCGACCGCAGGCGGATCACGCAGGGGCCGCAGGCCACCGGGCAGATCGGGAAGTTGGAAGGAGTACCGGCCCAGGATGTTGATGTGATGCCGGACGAACGGCGAGAGGCGGGACACGTCCTCGTCGCGCACCTCGAAGCCGTCCGCTCGGAGCCGGGTGATCGCGGCGTCCATGTACCTCGTGTTGAACAGCACGAGCGCGTCCGAACGGACTGGGCGTCCGAAATGACCTGCTGCGGAATGAACAGGGCCGACCATCATCCCCTGTGGCGTACTCCGGGGCTGGCGGATGCTCAGGCGGACACCTCGGATAGATTCTCGCGCGGGTTCTTGCGCACGGTGGTGCCGGACTCCTTGATCCTGGTGGAACTGAGAGGTTGTTGTATGCGTCAGATTCCGGATTCCGGGCAATCCGGAATGTCTGCTTACCGATGGCAGCAGATCTGGAGCCACCGCGAGCAGCTGCTGAAGGTGGCGCGACGGCGGTCGATGAGTCTGCAGGACGCCGAGGATGCAGTGCACGAGGCGATGGTCCGGGCGGCGGAATGCCCCCATCTGGACGGAGACCGGCTGGGCGCGTGGCTGACGTCGGTGACCGTGCGGCTGTGCGTTGACCGGTTCCGGCAGCTCAGCCGCGATGCCGAGGTGCATACCCGTTCGGCGCTGACCGCCCCGGGCCAGGTCACCGTGGAGGAAGCGGTATGCGATCGGGCGGAGGCGAGGTGGCTCGCCGGCCGGAGCAGGGACCTTCCCGCCCGGCAGGCGGAGGCACTGCGCCTGAAGGCGGAGGACCTGGACGTGGCGCAGGTCGCCGGACAGCTGGGGCTGAGCTACCGGGCAGTCGAGTCGCTGCTGGTCAGGGCCCGGCGGACGCTGCGCGCCACGCTTGCCGGGACGCTGGCCCTGGCCGCGTGGGCATGGCGCGCCCGTCCGCAGGCGGGCGGGGGCGCGCAGACCGCGGGCCTGGTGTCCGCGGCGGCGACGCTGGTGATCGTGGTACTCACCCTGCCCACGCCCTCTGAGGCGCAGGGCTCACCTCCCGCTCCGCCCCGCCGGTCCGGAGCGGCTTCCCCGGCCGCGCCGGACCCTGCCTCCAAGAGCTTGCCGGCGTCGTACGAGCCGGCCACGTCCCCCGTTCCCGCCGAAGGCAGTGCCGGGTCTGTGCTCCCACATCCGGCGGAGCAGGACGCGAGCGGCCCCTCAGCGGGCGCCGGTGCCCCGCTGCCCGATGCGCCCACCTCGGCCCCGCCTTCGGTACCGGACGCACCCCTGCCGCCTCTCCCGGCCCTGCCGGACGCGGCCCTCCCGGCTCTGCCCACGCCGCCGGACGCGCCCGCCGCCGTCCCGCCGGTCCCGGTCGACAGCGCCCCTGTCGAACTGCCTGGCGGCCTTGTCGACGGGGACGTCCCGCTGCTGCGGCGCTGAGATCCGAGGTCCCCGCCGGTCCACAAAAAATCTCCCCTCCTGTGCGCAGGACGCGCTGCTCGTCCTCGTAGAGCAGATGACAGACCTGCGCCGCTGGTGACAGGTCCAGCGGTGTGACATGGGAGGAGGAGTCACCGAGTGACTCGATGCAGGAACAGGACGAGCGGTGCCGGTGCGCGCCACACGGTGGCACGCACGGTCAGGCCACTATTGGCCCTGTCGCTGGCGGCCGTGGTCTCGACGACGCTGGGGCCGGTCCCCGCGAATGCCGCCAGTGACGTGAACGTCGGCCGCCGGTTCAACGACGGTCTCGACACGCGGTACAGCGCGACCAGCTTCACCGGCGCCGCCCAGTCGATGGGCTACACCGCCACCGGCTACACCAACGGGCGCCAGGTCGACGACGTGTTCAACGATGGTGCGGGCTCAGCGGTGCTCGGCCTCTTCGGCCACGCCAACGCCGGTATCTTCCAGACCGACGAGGGCGCGACCGACTCCCAGGACTCGATCCTGGCGGCCGGCACGACGACCGACGTGGTCAGCCCGTACGCCAACCTGCGGTTCCTCACGGAGTACCTGCCGTACGCGGACGTGGACGACATGCGGCTGCTGATCCTGGCGGGCTGCGACACCGCCCAGTCCGGGATCTGGGGAGACTTCAACAAGGCTGCGGCCTCCCGCGGAATCGACTCGGTGATTACCTTCGCCGACCTCGTGTACTACCCCGGGACCGCCGCAGGAACGGCGATCAGCACCACCAACTACTCCGGAAACTACTTCTGGAGCCGCTTCTCCTACCACGTCACAACCGGGGCGAGCGTCAGCACCGCGCTGGCCCGCGCCAGGACCGACCTCGTGGTCAGGGAGGGCAACGCCGGCGGGTGGGACAAGTATGTGATCCGCGGCGCGGTGGCCAACCCCGGTGGCGTTGTCCTCAAGCCGGCCGGCGCGGGGCAGCCGCTCGACAGCCAGCCCCTGGCCACCCAGCCCGTGCCCACCCCGGCGTTCAGCGGCTTCACCCAGCTCACCCCCGTCGCCTCGACGAGCAGCGAGGGGCCGGACGGCGCCGAGGTCACCAATGTGACGACGGCCGAGGGCGTGCAATACCGGACACGAGCGGACGGCTCCGTCCTCGATGCCGTGGGAACTCCGACCACCAGCGGCGAGACCTCGCTCTCCCCCGAGCGGGCGCGCGAGACCGCGCTGCGGTTCCTCCAGGACAACGTCGCCGGCTTCTCCGCCGACTGGCAGTTCGTCGACGACGAGGCGGTCAGCCACCTGGACGGTGACGCGCTGCGGCTGCTGCGCTGGCGAGCCGTCGAGGCGGGCCAGGCCGGTACCCGGGAAGTCACCGTCGAGATCGACCGGCGGACCGGCGCCGTGGTCTATCTGTCCGCTGCTGGGGGACAAGCCGACGCGGCTTCCTTCCCCGTCAGCCGCGATGACGCGATCGCGGCGGCCCGCGCCGCGGTCGGGGACGACCATTCCCCCGCGACCGCGGTGGGCGACACCTGGGACACCAGCCGGTGGACCGTGACGATCGACCGCGGCCTGGCCGGCCGCTCCGACGCCCAGGTCCCCGATGTGGAGCAGGTCCAGGTGGACGCCCTTACCGGCGCCGTACTGGCCCGCACCACGACCTGATCGCCATCCACCCGGACTCCAGGAGAGATTGATGTTGTTCCACCTGCCCACGGCGCTTCGGCGGCGCCTCGTCCTGCCTTTGGCGACTGCGGTCGTGGCCTCCCTCGTCGCGGTCGGCCCGGCCTCCGCCGAAGCCCAGGCCCCGGCCGGCGTGAGCGTCACCGGTTCCACCGTGCAGCTGAACTGGACCGCGATACCGGACGCATCCGCATACCTGATCGTCGACGACCGCATCCAACGCGTCCTGTGGCGCGGCACTCAGACCTCCGCCGAGCTACCGGCGCACGCGCCGGAGTCGTTCGCCCTGGTGGTCGTGGCCCTGACGGACAACGGTTCCGAGCCCGTCGCCAAGGCCCTGGCGACCGTGCCCGACGCGGCCTCCGGCCTCACTCCGCTCACCGCCGTCACCACCGCCTCCGGCACCACCCTGGGCTGGGGACCCATACCGGACGTCACCACCTACGACGTGACCAGTGAGGGGCACACCCTCGCCCACACCGCCGCGGTGCAGGTGCAGACCCCCGCGACGCTGGGCGAGCAGGCCAAGTACGAGATGCACGCCATGCCTGCGATCACCAGTGAGGTCACCCCTGCCACGGTCACGGATGTCTCTTACGGTGTGGAGCTGACCCCACCGGCCACGGCCACGGACAAGGCACCGGCGGACGCCCAGCCGGGCGACACCCTGCCGGCCAACGTCCGCGTCCTCACCTACTCGCGGAACGTCTACGAGACCTACATCCCGATGGCGTTCGTCGACGCTCCGGAGCACGGCAGCTGGATCGACTGCGACAGCGGCGACGGTGACTCCGACTACTGGTTCGCCGGAGACAACCGCGGCGTCGGCTACGAGACCGGCAAGTACCGGTCGAAGGCCGTCGCCAAATACGACTGGACGTCCGCGTTCACCTTCACCTCGGCCAGCGTGAGCGCGACCCACCGGTACAAGAAGCTCAGCAACGGGACCTTCGCCTTCGACTCGGAGCGCAAGGCGGGCGAAGACGGGGTCGACATCCGCCCGCTGCAGAACGACGGCCGCTACGGCCGTACCGTGATCGACCACGAAGTCCACAACCCGTACTGCTCGCCGGTGGCCGGCATCACCTACACCAACCAGCAGGACGTGTACCAGAACGGCAGCCACTGGATCTATGGCAATCACGACAAAATGCCCAACCACCAGTTCTACCGGTACGACCAGTACTCGGATGGCACATACGCTCTGGATCTGGTGTTCAACCACCCGCTCGACAGTCCCAGCTGCCTGGCAGGATGGATGGGCGGCTGCTCCGCCTGGCAGTACCAGTACACGCGCTGACCCGCTCATGAATCGGGACGTCTCCATGGTGCAACACTCCACGGGCCGACAGCCGCTGCGCTGGTGTCTCGCCGCCGCGGTGTTCCTGGCCTTCGCATACGGGTCGCTGCTCACTGCGACACTCGCCGGCTGGAGCCTCGTTCCGGCGGGCGCCGACCGTCTTCGGGAGGGGCTGGACAGCCTCGTGATCTCCGCGGTCCTGGGGATCGCCGCGGTCGGCGGTGCCCGCCGCATCGTCAACCGACCGTTTCAGTCGCCCTGGCTGCTGATCGCACTCCTCATCCCGGCGTACATGGCGCTGGAACTGGCCGGCGTTATCCGCTGAGCCATGTGGTTGCGGGCCGCCCGGGTGGGGAGCTTGGGCCCGCCCGGATGAATGGGCGGGCCCGGCCCCTGCTCCGGCTCCGGTCAGCCTCTGGCTGGCAACCCGGCGCCCACACTGACACACAACCCTGTCTTCCCGGCTGGAGCCGGGAGGACAGGGTTCTCGCGGGGGTCTGTTCAGGGCCGCAGCCGGACCAGGGACCACCGGTGGCCATCCGCTGGATGTTGGCGTGGTTAGGCTAGCGCGGCGCCTGCGGCCGAAACCTTGTGGACGAACGTTGGGACGCACGCTGGTGCGACGCACGCCGACGCCGCGTGGGACCCGCCTGGCACTCAGCCGATTCGACGTCGGTCGACGGCCGCACGCCGATGGGAACGGTTTCTATGTGCGCCATCAAGCCGCCGGCTGCGGGTCGACTCGTCGGCTGTGCGGCCATTCCTCGACGTCCTTGGGCTGTCACAAGCCGATGGCTTTCGGCGCTCACACCGTAGGTGGCGTCCTTGCGGCGGCCAGCTGGTCCGTCGCTTGCAGTGGGCCCGCCGGGAAGGGGGAGGGGAAGGGCGGGCCCGTCCGCCATTGGGTTACAAGGTGCGGGTGACGGTGACCTGCACGGTGACGGGTGCCGGTGCGCCGTGCTGGGTCAGGTAGGTGCTGACTGCGGTCCGCACGCGTTCGCGTACCTGTCGGGCGACGTCGACCACGCGGCGGCCGTCGTGCAGAACGCACCGTACTTCCACCCGCCAGCCGCTTTCGGGGACGTGTTCGGCCCGGATTCCGGTGACATCGGGATGCGGGGCAGCGCCCACGACGTGCCGTACACGGGAGGCTGCGGCGGCGAGACGGTCGGCGAGGGCGGGCTGGAGGGCTGCCACGCCGGGCACCTCGAGGGCAGCGCGGGCCGCGGTCTGGTGGACGTCTGTGCTGTGGGTGGAGGTCATCGTCTGCTCGCTGCGGGCAGGTCGGGCAGGTCGTCCAAGGGCACGTGGAGGGGGTCCAGCAGGGTGTTGATTTCCAGGTCGACGTCGGTGACGGCGAGGCCGAGTTCGTGCTGCGCGGCGTGGAGGACGGCTTGGCGTACCTGTGCGGCCCGCTCCGGCAGTGGTTGGTCGAGGGTGGTGGCCAGCGTCATGACGACATGCACGGCGGTGTCGTTGCGGGTGGGGGTCAGGCGGCAGCTGGCGGCGCGGGCGCCGGGCACCGTGTCGGCAGCGCGGCGCAGAACTTTCGCGGCGGCGCTTTCGGCGATGCGCAGGCCGTGGTCGGGATCGTCCAGCGGCAGTGACGTGCCGAGTCGTACCTCCGCCCGGACCGCGTTGATGACCCGGTTGGCGAGGTGGTGTACGTCGGGCTGTTCCTCGGCGCGCAGGGTCCGGGTGGCCTGGTCGAGGGCGCGCAGCCCTTCGACCGCCTGCCGGCAGTAGGGGCAGCCGCTGGTGTGTGCGTCGTGTGCCGCGGCGCCTGGGCTGCGGGCCTGCTGCCAGGCGTCGGTCAGGGGGCGGCCGCAGGGCAGCAGTTCGGTACCGGCCAGCAGCTCCGCTTCGGGGAGCAGCGGGGTGTCTGATCTCTGGGTACTGGTGGTCGTCGGGTTGTCGTCTGAGGTGGGATGCGGGTCGTCTAGCGCCATGGGCGCATCGCCTCCGTCAAAGCGCGTCGTGCGCGAAAGAGTCTGCCGCGCACTGTTTGCTCGCTGCTGGCTGTCACGTGGGCGATCTCGTCGTAGTGCAGGCCGTGCAGTTCGCGCAGGATCCAGCAGGCCCGCAACTCGGGGCTGAGTTCCCGTAGTGCCTGTGTCAGTGCGGCCGTCGTAGCGTCCGTTTCGGCTACGCGTGGGGGTGCGCTGCCTGCGTCGGCGGCGACGGGTTCGGGGATGGTGTCCAGGGGGAGAGCGGGGGGCCGGCGGCGCAGTGTGTTGAGACAGCGGTTGGTGACAATGCGGTACATCCAGGTGCCGAACGTAGCGCCATGGCGGAATTCAGGCAGCTGTCGCCAAGCACTGAGGAAGGCGTCCTGAACGGCGTCCTCGGCATCCGCCCGGTTGCCCAGTAGGCGGTAGGCGAGGGCTGTCAGCCTGCCGCTGTGACGGCGGACCAAGGCGGCGAACGCGTCGTCATCGCCTTCTGCAGCCCGTACGGCCAGCAGCCTGTCCGGCAGAGCGCTGCCGGACGAGTCCCAGCCGGCGGGGATGTCGGCGGCGGACCGTGGAGCAGCCTGGCGCGGGTGTGCTGCGCCCGGTGAGGTGGGGGGCCCGCTCCGCTCGCGCATCCGCCGTTCGCTTCCTGTCGGAAACCATCGTCTCGGCCTTCGGCACGCATCTCGATGGTATGCGCGTGCGTGAGCGGCGTGAGGAATGTGCCTGTGGTGTGTCTGAACCTTCGAGGGCACCGCACCGGCGCCTGCACGGACATCCTTTGGAGGTCCTCATGTCGGACAGCATCAGCCCCGCCACAGGTGAGAGCCGGCCGGGCGGCGCGGGCAAGTCTTTGCAGGGCCACAGCGGCGTCGGGGCCCCGCCTGAGACGCGGGGGCGGACCATCATCGCCGACAGCGTGGTCGAGAAGATCGTAGGGATGGCCACCCGAGAGGTACCTGGCATCCACAGCCTTGGGGCCGGAATGACCCGCGCTTTGGGTGCGGTCAAGGACAAGGTTCCGGGCGGACGTCCCAGTGTGAGCCGGGGCGTGAAAGTCGAGGTGGGCGAACGGCAGACGGCCGTGGACTTGGACGTGGTAGTGGAGTACGGCGTGTCCATCGTCGACGTTGCCGGCGACGTCCGCACCAACGTCATCACGGCCGTGGAACGCATGACCGGTCTGGAAGTCGTCGAGGTGAACATCGCCGTCGACGACGTTCACCTCCCCGATGAGGAGGAGGAAGGCGAGGAGAGCGAGAGCCGCGTCCAGTGACGTGGCGCAGCCTGTCCGCCCGCGTTCCGCCGCCGGGCAGGAGACCGATCGACGTGAAATTCAGGTGAGTGAAATGAGCGCAGCGATGGTGGGCCTGCTGTCCGGAATGGCCTTGGGCTTCGCCGCCTTCTTCGGCGGGTTCTGGGCCTTCCTGCTCGTGGCAGTCCTGGGCACGGTGGGCTTGGTGGTCGGCCTCATGGTGCAGGGTGACCTCGAGATGTCCGACTTCAAGCGCTCTCGGGACCGGCAGTGACCTCGCAGCCTGCCGCTGCTCTGCCCCAGGGACCCGCGGGCGCCACGCGGGCGCTGCCACCGGCGGCCGAGCGTGGCGCGACGGTCATCCCGGACAAGGTGGTGGCCCGTATTGCGGCCCGCGCCGCACGCGAGGCCCTGCACAGGCAAGCAGGAACGTCACACATGAATCTGGCCGCTCCGCGCGCCTCCGTGGCTGTCGCCGGTGGATCCGCACGGCTGGGCCTGACCCTGGACCTGCCCTACCCGGCAGAGCTCGCCGGTGCCGCCCGCCAGCTGCAGCACTACGTCGGTGAGCGCGTCGCCGAGCTGACCGGCATGAAGGTCAGCGAAGTCACGGTGACCATCGAGCACCTGGTGCCTGCCTCAGGCGGCGAACGCAGACGTGTGCAGTGACCTCGCCGGGCAACCGCATCGGGAAGGAGAGCCGGTATGACACGGGACCAAGACCCTGCAGCCGAGAGAGAGCAGCCCACCGCCACCGACAAGGCCGCCTCCCGCATGACGGGCCTCCTGGCCAAGCAGCCTTCCGATACCCCGCAAAGGGGGTACGGCAACGACGCGGGTGGCGGCCTGCGCCCTTCGCGCCGCCCGTGGTCCGCACGCCGGATACCTGCCGCGCTCATAGCCCTGGTCATCGGGGCGGCGGCCGCGATCTTGCTGTTCGACGTCGTCAGGGTCCGCGCGGGCAACGTCGCCGCCGCATGGCGCACACGCCTGGCCGACGAACTGGCTACCCGCCCCCTGGATGACATCTGGATACAGGTGGGAGCGGCCGTCCTCACCGTCGTCGGCCTCTGGCTGATCATCCTGGCACTGACCCCCGGCCTGCGCCATCAGCTGCCCCTCAAATCGCCCGATGACCAGGTACAGGCCCTGCTGGACCGCGACGCCGCCGCTCTCTTGCTGCGCGACGCCGCCATGCGCGTGCCCGGCGTCAGTGGCGCCAGGATCCGGGTGGGCCGGAACCGCATCACGGCGCGCGCGGAGGTCCGCTTCCGCGCCCCAGACGACGTCAGGGCTGATCTCCTGACCGCGCTGCTCGAGCAACGCGATCGGCTCGCCCTTGCCCGCCCGCCACGGCTAGCCATTCGGGTACGCCCGGCCCGCAAGTGACTCACCGGGGAGAACAGGAGACGGATCCGATGAAGAGGAAATCCGCAGTCAACCGGGTTCTGCTGGCGGTGACGGGCATCGTCTTGTTCGGCACAGGTCTGCTGATTCTGGCGGGTGGCTTCGACCTGTACCGGCGGTGGAACCTGACGCCTCCCGAGGGCTGGCCGCTGAGCACCCCGAACGCCGTTTTGCTCGGCGCCGCCGACCGCACCCGCTGGACGGACGAGAGCTGGTGGTGGCCCGTGGTCATCGCCGCCCTGGTCATCGTCGTTCTGCTCGCACTGTGGTGGCTGCTGGCGCAGCTGCGTCGCACGCACCCCGGCCACATACCCGTCGGAGGAACACCCGCAGCGGACGGGGTGGAACTGCGCGAGCAGGCCCTCAGCGACGCCCTGGCCGCCGACGTCCGTGATCAGCCCGGCGTGCAGCAGGCACGGGTGCGGATGACCGGCCCCGTCGGCCACCCGGAAGCACGCATCGGCCTCACCCTCACCCCCGGCAGCGAGCCCGGCCCCGTACTGCAGGAACTGTGCGACGGCCCCTTGCCACGCGCACGCCAGTCCACCGGCCGGCCCCGCCTCTCCGCTCAGGCTCGCCTGCGGGTCACCCGGCACAAGCCGCACCGTGCCCAATAGCGGCGTCACAGCTTCCCGGGTAGCTGGCACCACACCCTCAAAGTCCCGGTCGCAAGACACAGCATGCGGCCGAAGCGAATCCGCACGCGGCTTCCGGCCGCGATCGGCAGAACTGTTTCCTCTCCGGGTGGGCGACTGCCCACCAGGGCGGGCATGCCGTGTGGTGGGCCGGCAGCGCACTGACGCCGGAACCCGGATCTCTGGGCAGTACCGGCGGGATGTTCTGCCAGGTGCCGTCGGTGCTCCACAGGCGAAGGCGTTCGGCGCAGCGGTGCCAGGGCCCGTAGCGGGTGGGCAGATCGTGCCAGCGGCGGCCGCCGGTCTGCTGCCACAGGATGCCGTTGACGATGGCCCGGTAGTCAGGCCCCCCGGGCCCGCAGCGGGGAACAAGGGGGCGGACAGCGTCCCATTCGTGGTCATCGAGATCGTCGGATTCGTTCATACCGCTTCAACGATCCTTCCTTCATACCGGGCACGTACCGGCTGACGCATAGAGCTCGTATCAGGATCTTGCTGAAGTGGCCTGGTCGGCCGTGACCGGTGTGAGGATTCGGCCGTTCGTGATGTGTGAGTACTCGGCCGTGGATCGTGGACGACGACTTGTGGGCGCTGATCGAGCCGCTGTTGCCGCCTTGGCCGGAGCGGTCGCCGGGGCCGACTATGCCTCTGCCTCGCGCACGGAAATCTGTTGCGGCCGGAGTAGACATTGGGCGGTGGTGTGGCTATGGTTTCTCTCGTAGCCGAGATCAAGCAAGGCCCGGCAGAGATGAACTGCCAGGCAGCAGTACAGGCAGTTCGCAGGACGGTGCGGTGGTGGAGTTTCGAAGCCAGGGTTGTTGCAGGGCGGCGACGGGACTGACGATCGGACCGGGTGGCCCGCAGTGATCAGGGGCCGCCGTGAGCAGTACCGCAGTAGCAGTTCAGTAGGTGCAGTTCGCAGTACCAGCAGTGCGGTTGTCAGTGGTTCCTCGGTAAAGGCGTCGGCTGCGGGCGCGCGTGCCGGGAGGTTCGGCAGTGGGGTTCTAAGCCAGAGCAGATGCAGGACGGGCGACGGGGCTGGCTGCCGAAGAGTGGCGCTGTTCGAGGCCACCAGCAGTACGCAGTACCAGCAGTACGCAGTTCCCGCTTGGTAAGTAGTTCATCCAGAGGGAAAGAACGGAGGAGTTGAGCGCCATCAGGATCGCCCGGGTGGAAGTCTTGAGCCCGGGTACCGCAGGACATCGATAGCGAGGTGGTCTCCGGTCAAGCAACCGCGATCCCCGCACCCCCGGCAGCATCTCGGTCGGGTCTGCGGAAACAGAAGGCCGACGCAGTACCAGGGTCGGCAGATGGTGTAGCAGTTCCTTCGGGGCCCTGGTGCCGGTATGGCACCAGGGCCCCTCCACGCGTTCCACAGAGAGGTGCAATGACAGCAGACGACTCGTTCGGACGTCTCGATGACGACGACTACCCCGCCTACACCATGGGCCGGGCCGCCGAGATGCTCGGCACCACCCAGGGCTTCCTCCGAGCCATCGGCGAAGCCCGCCTCATCACCCCGCTCCGCTCCGAGGGCGGCCACCGCCGCTACTCCCGCTACCAACTGCGCATCGCAGCCCGCGCGCGCGAGCTCGTCGACCAAGGCACCCCCATCGAGGCTGCATGCCGCATCATCATCCTCGAAGACCAGCTCGAAGAAGCCCAGCGCATCAACGCCGAATACCGCCGCGCCGCCGAATCGGCAAATCCGCCCGTGGCCTGAAGCAGTGCGCCCGCCGGGTACCGGCGGGTCCCCGCACACCCATGTCGGGGTGTGACGCGCGGGTCGTTTCCTATGGTGACAGCGTGTGCGGACGTGTAACGTCTGCGTCAGCTGTCATGGTTCGGAAGTTCCCCTTCGCCCACGTCTTCGGCGTGGGCGTTCTGCTGTGCTGTGCCGCAGGAACCAGGGCGATCACCTCCGCCTTCCGCACATTGCGGGGGCGTACATCGGCTGGAAGGCATGAGAAATCCGGAACTCGTACGGAACTTCTGGCTCTACGAGTACGCGCCCGAGGTCCTCGACACCGAGGCACGGCGGTACCCGCCGGTCGGGAAGATGGCCGCCGCCCTCGGCGGGACCGTCAGTGTGCGGCCCGTGCCGATCCCGTTGGACTGCACCGACGGCTTCAACGAGGCCTAGTACGGACGCCCCGAGATGCTGCTGAACCCCGCTGCCCGCCAGGCCTGTTCAGCCTGGAGCTTCGTCGATGACAGTGTGCGCGAGCGGTTCACCGCCCGGCTGAGCGCCGACCTGGACTCCGGCGCCTGGGACGAGCGATTCGGCCACCTGCGCGGCCGGCCGCTGTACGAGGGCTCGCTGGTCATCGTACGGGCGACACCGGGACAGGAAGAGGAAGAGGAAAAGGAAGAGGGATAGGGAGAAGAGGGATAGGAAGAGGCGGAGGCGGGCGGGCCTCAGGCCCGTACGAGGAGCATGCCGCCCATCGTGACCATGGTGGTGGCGACGAGGCCGTCCAGGACCCGCCAGGCCGACGGGCGTGCGAGCAGGCCGCTGAGCAGGCGGGCGCCGTAGCCCAGGGTGCCGAACCAGGTGAGGCTGGCCAGGGCGGCCCCGGCGCCGAAGGCCCAGCGCAGGTCGCCGCGGTCGGCGGCCAGGGACCCGAGCAGCAGCACGGTGTCCAGGTAGACGTGCGGGTTGAGCCAGGTCATGGCCAGGCAGGTCAGCACGGCCCGGCGGCCGGAGCCGGGGGCGCGGCCCTCGGTGGTGAGGGCCGCGCCGGGGGTGGGGCGCAGCACCCGGCGCGCCGCGAGGACCCCGTAGGAGATGAGGAAGACGCCCCCGGCGATTCCCACCGCGGTCAGCGCGGCGGGCCAGGCGGTGACGACGGCGCCGACACCGGCCACGCCGAGCACGATGAGGGCCGCGTCCGACACGGCGCAGATGGCGACCACCGCGAGGACGGCATGGCGGCGCGCGCCCTGCCGCAGGACGAAGGCGTTCTGCGCGCCGATGGCGACGATGAGGGAGAGTCCGGTGCCGAAGCCGGCGAGGGCCGCCGCGATGATGCCGTTGTTCATGAAAGCGACCGTAGGCGCGGGCCCGTCGACAGTACAGCTAAAGATTTTTACGTACCATTAGCGCTTGTGATGGATGAGCTTCCACTGGACCAGGTGCGGACACTGCTCGCGGTGGTGGACGAGGGCACCTTCGACGCGGCCGCCGCCGCCCTGCATGTCACGCCGTCAGCCGTCAGCCAGCGGGTCAAGGCGCTGGAGCAGCGCACCGGGCGGGTGCTGCTGATGCGGACGAAGCCGGTGCGGACCACCGAGTCCGGACAGGTGGTGGTCCGGTTCGCGCGCCAGCTGGCCCGGCTGGAGCGCGACGCGCGGGCCGAGCTGGGCATGGGGATGGCGGAGGGGCTGGGTCCGGTGCGGCTGCCGATCGCGGTGAACGCGGACTCGCTGGCCACTTGGTTCCTGCCGGCGCTGACCCGGGTGCCGCAGGATCCGCCCGTCTGCTTCGAACTGCACCGCGAGGACGAGTCCCATACGACGGCGCTGCTGCGGGAGGGCCAGGTGATGGCGGCGGTCACCTCCTCGCCGGATCCGGTGGCGGGGTGCACCGTACGGGGGCTGGGGCTGGCGCGGTACCTGCCGGTGGCCAGCCCCGGTTTCGCCGCCCGTCATCTGACGGGAGAGCCGGCGCGGGATCTGCGGGAGGCGCCGGTGATCGTGTTCGACCGCCGGGACGAGCTCCAGGACACCTTCGTGCGGGCGCTGGCGGGGGAGGGCGCGGCGGCCTCGCCGACGCGCCACCACGTGCCGACCTCGGAGGGGTTCCGCGATGCGGTGGCCGCCGGGCTGGGGTGGGGGCTGGTGCCGGAACCGCAGGCCGCGCCGCTGCTGCGGTCGGGGGAACTGGTGCTGCTGGAGCCGCGGCGGCCGATGGACGTGCCGTTGTACTGGCAGCAGTGGAAGCTCGACTCGCCGGCGCTGTCGACGGTCGCCGAGGTGATCGCGCAGGCCGCGGCGCAAGCGCTGCGACCGGCGGGCTGAGCCCCTCCACTAGGCTGCCGCCATGGAGTCCTACACGATCGGCCAGGCGGCACGGCTACTCGGCGTGAGCGTCGACACGGCCCGGCGCTGGGCGGACGCCGAGCGGTTCCCCACGTACCGGGAGGGCACCCGGCGGATGATCCAGGGCCCCGACCTGGCCGCGTTCTGCGTGCAGGCCGCACAGGAGGGCAGCGATGGCGAGGAGGCCCCGTACACCTCGGCGCGCAACGCCTTCCCGGGCATCGTCACCGCCGTGAAGCTCGGCACGGTCGACGCACAGGTCGAGATCCAGGCCGGCCCGCACCGCATCGTGTCCCTGCTGACGCGCGAGGCGGTCGAGGAACTGGGGCTCGAGGTGGGGGCGCAGGCGACGGCCCGCGTGAAGTCGACCAGCGTGTTCGTCGACCGGGCCTGAGAGCGCACCGCCGGTCCGACGCTGGATCGGCGAGGTCCTCGTCGGACAGCATGAGCATGGTGCCGTCCGGAGCCCCGTAGCCCCGCGATCGGCTATCGCGTCGCGGACTTGAGCCGGCCGGCCGCCTCGCGGGCCGCGTCGATCGCCCCGGCGCGGACGGCCTCCCGGTCGGTGTCGGCGCGCTTGTAGCTGAGGTAGACGACCACGTTGCTGCGCCGGAAGACGACCTGGGCCCTGATCTCCGCGCGGCCTTCGGGCGCGGAGAACCGGATGAACGCCTCGTCCCCGACACCGGGGACGTCCGCCACCGTGTCCTTCTCCCAGCCCAGCAGGTTGGTGCGCTCCCTGCGCACCTCGGCGTGGGAAACCTTCTCGTTGGAGCGCAGGGCCAGCAGGTGGATGCCGGCCCCGGACGGGCGCTCGGCGCGCGGGGCGGCCCAGGTGCAGGACGAGGTATCGGCGCGGCCGCCGTACGAGGTGGGCGCCAGGCGGTGCACGGTCTCCGGGGTGAGCAACTCGCAGTACACCGGGTCGGCCTTGAAGTCCCCCGGGTGCGAACGCTCCCAGGACTTGCGCATGGCGAGCGCCGAGCCGGCCACGATGACCACGGCGGCCAGGACGAGCGCGATGAGCCCCGCGATCATCTTGCGGCGGCTGGGCGCGGGCGGTTCGGGGAGTGTGGTCACCGGCGCAGCATAGGGGTTGTGGCCGCCGACCGGACCCGCGCGGCCGTGCCCGTCGCGGATCGGCGCAAGGGCGTAAGGGTTTCGTCACCAGCCGAGGGGTACGGGGATGCGGCCGCGCGCGGTTGGATGGGTGGAGCCGGCGCGGCCGGTGCACGTACGTGGAAGGGGATGGTTGTGGTGGTGCGAGGCAGGTGGCGGTGGGCGGTGCCCGCGGCGGTCGTCGCGGTCGTGGCGCTGGGAGTCGGGCTGTACTGGTTCCAGCCGTGGAAGCTGTGGCAGAACGCGACCGTACGGGAGGCCCTGCCGGGCCCTTCCGCCCCCTCGGCCGCCGCATCCCCGGCGGCGTCTCCCCGCACGCTGGCGGAGGGCGCCCTGATCAGCCACGAGCACTCCACCACCGGCACGGCGAAGGTGATCCGCCTCGGCGACGGCTCGTACACCCTGCGCCTGGAGGACCTCGACACGAGCAACGGCCCCGACCTGCGGGTGCTGTTGACCGACGCCCCCGTCAAGGAGGGCGTGGACGGGTGGCGCGTTTTCGATGACGGCAAGTACGTGAGCCTGGGCAAGCTCAAGGGCAACAAGGGTGACCAGAACTACGAGATCCCGGCCGGGCTGAATCTGTCCGAGTACACCAGCGTCTCCATCTGGTGCGACCGCTTCGACGTGTCCTTCGGCGCGGCTCCGCTCGCGCTGGGCGCGTAACGGCGCGCGGCCCATCGGTCACGGGCAGCATCGCCTTCTTCTTCCGGGTCGCCCGGAGGCCCCCGGCCGCGGAGCGGTAGCCCGGCGGGGGCAGGCGCGGACGGATCGGCGGCGGTGGCAGACTTGCCGGTGATCCGCCGAAGGGAAGTACCGCGTTGTCCATGTTCAGCAGCCTCCGCCGGGCCGTCCGCCGCGGCTACCGGCGAGCCGTCGACCTCAGCCATCCGGCCCGCTCCCCGCTCGGCAGCGCGGTGGTCAACTGCGTGGTCTACCAGGACGGCGTACGGCAGGACGGCTGCGCCGAGGTCGACGAGGCGCTGCGGCGGGTCCGCAAAACGGGCGACGGCTTCGTCTGGATCGGCCTCCACGAGCCGTCGCAGCAGGAACTCGCGGGGCTCGCCGAGCTGTTCGGGCTGCACGCCCTCGCCGTCGAGGACGCGGTCCACGCCCACCAGCGCCCCAAGGTGGAGCGCTACGACGACACACTGTTCTCCGTGTTCAAGACCGTCCGCTACGTCGAGCACGAGGAGCTCACGGCTACCAGCGAGGTGGTGGAGACCGGCGAGCTGATGGCCTTCACCGGTGCGGACTTCGTGATCACCATCCGGCACGGCGGCCACGGCTCCCTCGGCCCGGTGCGCGAGGCCCTGGAAGACGCGCCGGAGCTGCTGGCCATGGGCCCGGCCGCCGTCCTGCACGCCATGGCGGACCTCGTCGTCGACGACTACGTGGCCGTCACCGAGGCCGTGCAGAACGACATGGACGCCGTGGAGACCGCCGTGTTCAGCGTGCACGGCGGCCGCGGCGATGCCGGCCGGATCTACCAGCTCAAGCGTGAACTCCTGGAACTCAGGCGGGCTGTGGCCCCGCTCGGCCGACCGCTGCATCAGCTCGCCACGCAGCCGAGTCCGGTCATCCCGCCGGAGAGCCGCACGTACTTCCGTGATGTGGCCGACCATCTCACCCGCGCCACCGAGCAGATCACCGCCTACGACGCGCTGCTCGACTCCATACTGCAGGCCCATCTCGCGCAGGTGACCGTCGCCCAGAACGAGGACATGCGCAAGATCACGGCGTGGGCGGCGATCGTCGCCGTGCCGACCATGGTCTGCGGGATCTACGGCATGAACTTCGACAACATGCCCGAACTCCACTGGACTTACGGGTATCCGACCGTCCTCGTCGCCATGGCGGTCGCCTGCTTCGTCATCCACCGGGGCTTCCGGCGCAACGGCTGGCTCTGATCGCCCGGCGGCGTCGGGACGGGCGCTACGCCTGATCAGCGTGCTACGCCTCAGTGCGCCGCGCCTGCTCAGTGCGCCGCGCCGCCCTGACGCTCCGCGCGGGCCGCGAAGTGGGTGGCGGCCTTCGCCGCTGCCCCAGCTCAGATCGAGCGCGGTCTGGCCGGGCCACAGCCGCATCCGGGCCAAGGCGGCCTCGTAGCCCGGGGTCTGGTGGGCGAACCGCTCCTCCCAGGCTTCGTGCGGGCCCCGGGGGCGCGAGCGGCAGCCGC
The DNA here is from genome assembly GCF_018614095.1 of Streptomyces sp. ISL-87. Lineage (GTDB taxonomy): Bacteria > Actinomycetota > Actinomycetes > Streptomycetales > Streptomycetaceae > Streptomyces. The sequence goes on from NZ_JAGGOY010000066.1 coordinate 34,821, forward strand.
TCCGGGCTGCGGTCGGCCGTGGCCGCCCGGGCCGGCAGCGGCGCACCCTCGCCGAGCGCCGGCACCGGCACCTCGGCTGCGAGGGCCGCGCGGAGCAGGGGCAGGGCCCCGGGCGGGGCGGCCGCCAGGACCAGCGCGTCGGCGCCGGTGAGCGTGGCGGGCACCGGGTCCCCGGCCCAGGGCCGGCACAGGTGCAGCCGCAACCCGGCTGCGCCGAGGGCAGCGGCCAACGCGGGCCCTGCCCCGGATGGGTCCCCGGTGCTGGCGGGGGCCGTGCTGCTTGCCCGCGCATCGGACACCGCGATCGGCGCGCACGGGGTCTCCCCTCACCCCGTGGGCGGGCCGGCGGGGCGAGAGAGCCGCAAACGCGGTGCCGGGTGAGGGGTGTTCCCCGCTCCGGATATCTGGTAGGAAAGTTTCCTAACGGAATCGGGAAGCCTCAACCACCCTATGGAGGCCTTGTGTTCACCCCCCACCGCAAGACGATGGCGATCGGCGCCGTCCTCGGCGCGGCACTGCTCGCCGCCCCGGTAGCAGCGCACGCCACCGCCACCCAGGAGCCCTCCGCCGCCCCCGCGACAGCAGTGGCGTCCGCGGCGGCCGTCGGACTCGACGACCCGGCGAAGAAGGACATCGCCATGCAGATCGTCTCCAGTGCGGAGAACTCCTCGCTGGACTGGAAGGCGCAGTACAAGTACATCGAGGACATAGGCGACGAGCGCGGCTACACGGCCGGGATCATCGGCTTCTGTTCCGGCACCGGCGACATGCTCGACCTGGTCGAGTACTACACCGAGATCAAGCCGGGCAACATCCTCGCCAAGTACCTCCCGGCCCTCCGCAAGGTCGACGGCACCGACTCGCACGCCGGCCTCGACCCGAACTTCACCAAGGACTGGGCGAAGGCCGCCCAGGGCAGTGAGTTCAGAAAGGCCCAGGACCACGAGCGCGACCGGGTCTACTTCAACCCGGCCGTCAAGCAGGGCAAGTCCGACGGGGTCGGCGTACTCGGCCAGTTCATCTACTACGACGCCATCGTCATGCACGGCGACGGCGGCGACTCCACCAGCTTCCGCAACATCCGCAAGCGGGCGCTGTCCAAGGCCAAGCCCCCGTCCCAGGGCGGCAACCAGACCACGTGGCTCAACGCCTTCCTCGACGCCCGCGTCTGGGCGATGAAGCAGGAGGAGGCGCACAGCGACACCAGCCGCGTCGACACCGCGCAGCGGGTCTTCCTGAAGAAGGGGAACCTGAACCTCAACACCCCGCTCGACTGGAAGGTCTACGGGGACTCGTTCCACATCGGCTGACGCCCGCCCCGCGGCCCGGGACGGGACCCCTCCCCCTCCCGGGCCGCCACGCGGCGGCGCACCGCCCAGCCGGCGAGCACCGCTGCGCCCGCCAGCCCGTACGCCACTGCGACCGTCTGATCGCCCAGCGCGCGCGAGGACACGTACGCCGCCGCCCCCGCGACCGCGACGCCCAGCCACTCGGCGCGCCCGTCCAGCGCCACCAGGGCGACCAGTAGCAGGGCGTACCAGGAATACCCCGGGGTGAGCAGCAGGAAGGCACAGCCCGTCACCAACAGGGCCCCGCTCCAAGGGCGTTCAGGGTCACCGCGCCACCACACCCGGCCCACCGCCGCCAGCATCCCCAGCGCCACCGCCGGCACGGCCCAGGAATCCGGCAGCGCCAGCCGCAGCAGGGCGTACCGCCCGCCGGCGCCCGGATCCCCGTACCCCTCCTCCTCGGCGTACCCGCCCAGGTAGCCCAGCACCGAGGACCGGGACGCCAGTACGTACGGCAGGTACACCAGCCCCACCACCGCGGCCGTCGGCAGCAGCAGCGCCGCCGCATCCCGCCACCGCCGTACGCCGGCCAGCGCACCCGGCAGCAGCACTGCCGGCAGCATCTTCGCCGCGATCGCCAGCCCGAACAGGGCGCCGCCCGCGGCCCGTCGGCGGACCACCACACCCAGCGCGGCCACGGACAGCAGCACGGCCAGGACATCGACGTGCGCGTTGTTCACCGCCTCCACCGCCACCGCCGGACACCACGCCCAGTACACGGCCGTACGGGGATCCGCGCGCCGCCGCCGCTGAATCAGCAGCAGCGCACCCGTGACACCGACGGCCAGCAGCGCCCCGCCGGTCTGCAGGGCCTTGTGGCGCACGCCGGGCGGGGAGAGGGTGTGCACCACCGCGAAGTAGCCCTCCGCGACGGGCGGGTAAATGGTGTGCACGGCGGGCCGGTTGATCCGGGTGCAGCCCCCCGGCTCGACGCCGACCCGGTCCGGCCCCGCGCAGGCGGCCGCGCCGCGCGGGAACAGCCAGGCGTCGCGCAGGCCGCGCAGGGCCGGGTCCGCGGGGGCGTGGTCGTACGGGGAGATCCCGGCGGCCTGGACCCGGCCGTCCCAGGCGTAGCGGAAGGAGTCGGTACTGGTCAGCGGTGGCCCGGCCAGCCCGGCGGCGGCCACGGCCACCGAACCGGCCAGCACGAGCGGGACCACGTACCGGCCCGGGACGCGGCGCAGCGCATACACCGCCGCGGCGAACAGGGCCCAGGCGGCGGCGTACCGCCAGGTGAGTCCGGCCGGATCGGTGACGTAGTCCTGTTGGCGGACGGCAGGCAGGAGGGCGGCGGTCAGGGCGGCGAGCAGCAGCGCGGTGAGCGCGGTTGCGGTCCGGGCGTGGATCGGTGTGCGGGGGTGGATCCGGATGCGGGTGCGGATGCCTGGGCGGGGGCGGTTCATGCGGGTCAGCGTGGCAGCGGGGCCCGGTGCCAGGGGCGTGACCTGGCCCGACGTCCGCGTTTCGTAAGGTGTCGGACCACCCGCGCGGGCGCCGGACGGCGGTGTGATGGGGGGTATGACTCCCCAAGCTCCACAGCCCCGGCGGGCTTCGGGGCGGCCCCGGCTGCCCCTCCGGGTCCCGCGGATCCCGCGCCGGGTGTCCCTCCCCGAGGGCGTTCGGCCGGGGTGGTGCGACGGAGTCGTGGGGGCCCGGGGCGGGGGTTGTCAGCGCTGGAGCTCTATGAAGACGCGGTCGGCGGCTGTCCAGCGGGCCGTCGGGATCCAGCCCGTGCCGACCGCGTGCGCGGTCAGCGCGGCGGGGCCGACGCGGGCCCACGGGAACGGGGCGCCGAGGCCGCCCCGCCCGTCGGCCACCCGTACCTCGCAGCGCTCGTCGACCTCGACGTCCACGCACTCGGTGATCAGCGCACCGGACCCGGACAGCACCTGGGCCATCCGCCGCAGCAGCTGCGCCGGGTCACCGCCGATGCCGATGTTCCCGTCGATCAGCAGTGCCGTGTCCCAACGCCCCTCTCCGGGAAGGGAGTCGAAGACCGAGCGGCGCAGCGCGGTGCCACCGGAGCGGGCGGTACGGGCCACCGCCTCCGGGCTGACGTCGATGCCCAGGGCCAGGTGTCCCCGGGCGGCGAGCGCGGACACGAGTCGCCCGGGCCCGCAGCCGATGTCCAGTACCGCGCCCCGGCAGCGCCCCAGCACCGTCCAGTCCGCGCCGTCCGGCGCCTCGCACCAGCGCTCCACGTCCAGCGGCAGCAGCCAGCCGTCCCCGCGGCGCAGGTAGAGCGGACCGCGGCCGCGGCGCAGGGCGACGGTGTACGGGTCGGCCGTCCACGCGACGGCGGAGTCAGCGGCTCCTACGGCTCCTACGGCGCCCACAGCGCCCACAGCGCCCACGGCGCTCATCCGCGTACCGCCTGGGTCAGTTCGGCCAGCCGGGCCGCGAAGGAGCCCGCCGGGGCCTGCGCCGCGACCAGCAGGGCGTCCTCGGCGGTGTCCACGTCCCGGAGCAGTGGCAGCCGCCCGATCCGCAGGCCGGCGGCGCGCAGCCGCTCGTACTGCGCGGCGCCGGTCTCCGGGACGGACATCGGTACGCCGCGCAGCAGCGCCGGGTCCGCCGCCGCGAGGCCGAGCGCCCAGAAACCGCCGTCCACGGCCGGCCCGAACCAGGCGTCGTACGTGGACCAGCCCGCCGGATCCGTCCCGACGGCCAGCAGTTCCGGGGTGACCTGCGGGGTGTCCATCCCGATGAGCAACGCGGGCCCGGCGCACGCCCCGAACGCGGCGGCGATCCGCTCGTCCAGGGTCCCGGCCCCCTGCGGAAGCACCTCGAACCCCGGCGGCAGCCACGGCCCGGGCCGCCCCTCCAGTACGAGCACCCGCCGCTCGGCCGGGGTCCGGGCCACGGCCGCCAGGGTGTCGGCGAGCGCGGCCTCGGCCAGCGCGGCCGCCTCGAGCGGTGTGAAGGGCGGGGTGAGCCGGGTTTTGACCCGCCCGGCCACGGGCTCCTTGGCGATCACGAGCAGGGTGGTCACCGGGCACCTCTGGAGGGCGTGGCGGGCGGAGTCGTACGGGCGTGCGCGGCGGCGCCCGGGCCGACCGTGCCGGGGCCGACCGTGCCGGGGCCGACCGTGCCGGGGCCGACCGTGCCGGGGCCGACCGTGCCGGGGCCGACCGTGCCGGGGCCGACCGTGCCGGGGCCGACCGTGCCGGGGCCGACCGTGCCGGGGCCGACCGCGCCGGGGCCGACCGCGCCCGGGTCGGCTGCGGGAGTCGCGGCGGGCTCCTTCAGGACGTGGCTCATGTCGTGTACCGCCTGCCAGGTGCCCCGCCAGGTGCCGGTCACCTTGGACTTGCCGGAGCGGGGGAGGTACGGGACGTCCACTTCCCGGATTCGCCAGCCCGCGTCCGACGCCCTGACGACCATCTGGAGGGGGTATCCGGAGCGGCGGTCGGTCAGGTTCAGGCTCGCCAGTCCATTCCGGCGGGCGGCGCGCATGGGGCCCAGGTCGCGCAGGGGCAGGCCGGTGCGCCGGCGGAGGAGACGGGCCAGTGCCAGATTTCCGGCCCGGGCGTGCAGCGGCCAGCTGCCCCGGCCCTGCGGTCGGCGCCGGCCCAGCACCAGATCTGCTTCGCCGGCCTCGACGCTCGCCACGAAGCCGGACAGCAGCCCCGGGTCCAGCGAGGCGTCGCAGTCGCAGAAGCAGACGATGTCCGCCTCGGCGGCGAGCAGCCCGGCGTGGCAGGCGGCGCCGAAACCGCGCCGGGACTCGGTCACCACGGTGGCGCCGAGCGCGCGGGCGATCTCGGCGGAGCCGTCGGTGGAGCCGTTGTCCACGACCAGGGCCCGCCAGTCGGCCGGAATGCGGGCGAGTACCCAGGGCAGGGCCTCGGCCTCGTTCAGACAGGGGAGTACGACGTCTACGGTCACGGGTTTCACCGTATGAATCGCGGCTCGGCAAAAGGGCCATCCACTCCTTACGAAACGCGGACGTCACCCCGCCCGGGCGCCTCCGCCCCACGGCGGGCGGGCGCCGGATGGGAGGCTGGACCGCATGAGCATGGAATCAGCCTCCGCGTCGCCCCCCGCGCGGATCCTGGTCGTGGACGATGACCCGACCGTCTCCGAGGTCGTCGGTCAGTACCTGCGGCGCGCCGGGTTCACCGTGGAACAGGCCGCCGACGGCCCCGCCGCCCTCGACGCGGCCGAGCGCGCCTGGCCGGACCTGGTGGTACTGGACCTGATGCTGCCGGGGCTGGACGGGCTGGAGGTGTGCCGGCGGCTGCGTGCGGCGGGGCCGGTTCCGGTGATCATGCTGACGGCGCGAGGTGACGAGGACGACCGGATCGCCGGCCTGGAGCTGGGAGCGGACGACTACGTCACCAAGCCGTTCAGCCCGCGCGAGCTGGTCCTGCGGGTCGGTTCGGTGCTGAGGCGCGGTCGGCCGGCGGCCGCGACGCCCGCCGTCGGGCCGGATCACCTGACGGGGGCCGGGATCACGCTGGACCCTGCGACCCACCGGGCCACCAAGGACGGCCGGGCGCTGGCGCTCACCCTGCGCGAGTTCGACCTGCTCGCGCACTTCCTGCGGCACCCCGGTCGGGCACACGGCCGGGAGGAGCTGATGCGCCAGGTGTGGGGCTGGGACTTCGGGGACCTGTCGACGGTCACCGTGCATGTACGAAGGCTGCGCGCGAAGGTCGAGGAGGACCCGGGGCAGCCGCTGCTGATCCAGACGGTGTGGGGCGTCGGGTACCGCTTCGAACCGATGGGGGCCAGGACGGGGGAGTCGCGGTGAAGGACGTACTGCTCATCGCGTTGTTCGCACTGGGTGGGGCGGTGTGCGCGGGGGCGCTCGGGGCGGTCGTGCTGCGGTTGCTGCGGCACCGCTCGGTCGCGGTCTCGCTGACGATCATCGCCGCGGTCGCGGTCACCGCGATGCTGGCCGGCACGCTCGCCGTCGCCCAGGCGATGTTCCTGTCCCCGCACGACCTCGGGGTGGTGACGCTGGTCGTGGCGATGGCGGCGGTGGTCTCGCTGGCCACCGCACTGCTGCTGGGCCGGTGGGTGGTCGCGCGCAGCCGGGAACTCTCCCTGGCCGCGCGGGATTTCGGCGAGGGGGGCAGTTTCGCGGCGCCGGCGGGCCAGGCCACGGCGGAACTGGACGCCCTGTCCCGGGAGCTGGCGACGACCAGCGCGAAGCTGGCCGCCTCACGGGACCGGGAGCGGGCGCTGGAGACCTCGCGGCGGGAACTGGTCGCCTGGATCTCGCACGACCTGCGGACGCCGCTGGCCGGGCTGCGGGCGATGTCGGAGGCGCTGGAGGACGGCATGGCGGCGGATCCGGCTCGGTATCACCGGCAGATCCGGACCGAGGTGGAGCGGCTGAACTCGATGGTGGGGGACCTGTTCGAGCTGTCCCGCATCCACGCGGGGGCGCTGGCGCTGAGCCCGAGCCGGATGTCGGTGTACGACTTGGTCGGGGACGCGCTGTCGGGGGTGGACCCGTTGGCGCGGGAGCACGGGGTGCGGCTGGTGGGGGACGCGGTGGACCGGGTGCCGGTGGAGGTGGACGGGAAGGAGATGACGCGGGTCCTGGCGAACCTGCTGGTCAACGCGATTCGGCACACGCCGGCGGACGGGACGGTGGCGATTGCCGCGGAGCTCCGGGCGGGGGCGGTGGTTCTGTCCGTGACGGACGGCTGCGGGGGGATCCCGGTGGAGGACCTGCCGAGGGTCTTCGACACGGGGTGGCGGGGTAGCTCGGCGCGGACGCCGGTGCCGGTTCCTGCGGCGGGGCCGGGGCCGGGGTCGGTGCCGGCGCCTGCGGCGGGGGCGGGGGCGGGG